>NZ_BATQ01000049.1 GCF_000739635.1 Verrucomicrobium sp. BvORR034
GGAAAAATGTAACCCCGACATGCGGGTGAAAAGGTCGATTTGGCACTGTTCCGTGACCTCGACGATGCGAATTGCGCCCTCTTCATCCCCAAAGTCATCGAGAGTGAGTTCACTCGCGAATCCTTCGCCTTAGGTGGCAAGGCTTTGAAGCAGACGGTTGATGTTGTCGGGTGCTCCGTTCAAGAGGAGGTCCACGTCTTCAGTCAGACGAACATAGCCGTTTAGGGTGACGGCGACTCCGCCAACAACCACAAACTGCACTCCGGCGTCAATTAGGCGCACCAACAGTTTTTCGAACGAGGGTTCCATCGTTGGAAGGAGGCTGCCACTTGCCACCCCGGAGAAGGAGTGCATTACGTTGGAGCATCGCCAACCGGACCAGCGGAGGTAGCTGGGAGAGACTTCCGCCGACCCTGCGACGGATCGGCTCTTGAAGCTGATTGTTCATGCTCTGCGCTTGCTTGATAGGGTAGCGGCGAGGGGGATCCAGTGCAAGCGCCTGTTGAGACGCGTTGCTGGTTGGGGAGTGCTGCATTCCAAAGGAGTCCGCCTATTTCTGGAGGCGGAGAACTCGGGATGGCGACCAAGCGGGATAGGAATCCTTTGGCTCTTCCAACCTTGAGAGTCTGAGGGCTTGACGCACTGACGCACCGCCCACGGACGCACTGAGAAGCTACTTCGCCAGGATGGCGGCGGCGATGGTGTCCACGGAGCGCAGCACCTCGCGGGCGGCGGCGGCATCGGCGAGCTTCAGACCGAAGCGTTTCTCCAGGGCAACAGCGAGCTGCAGGGCGTCCACGCTGTCTAGGCCGAGGCCTTCCGGGCTGAAAATGGCCGCATCGCTGGCGATTTCATCGGCACCCTGAGGGAGCATGAGTTCTTCCACCATGGCTTCTTTGATTTGCTGCCGAAGGGCGTCGAGGTCGAGGTCTGCCATTTTGCTGGGGTCGGATCGGAGTTGGACGAAGAATTTGAAGCAGGTGGGGAGGGCTTTGCTGAGGGATCGGAGGTGTTGGGCTCAGAGGATGCCACCATCGATCTTGAGGGCGGCTCCTGTGATATAGGCAGCGGACGGGGATGCAAGGAAAAGGACGGCGGCGGCCACTTCTTCCGGCTTGCCCAGGCGGCGCATGGGCACCCGCATGGCGGCAGCCCGCCGCTCCTCGGGAGACATCTGGACGAGGGCATCGGTCTCAATGTAGCCGGGGCAGACGGCATTCACGGTGATGCCGGCACGAGCCACTTCCTTGGCAAAGCTCTGGGTGAGGCCGATGATGCCCGCCTTGGCGGCGGCATAGTTGGTCTGGCCGGCGGGGGCCATTAGCGCACTGAGGGAGGAGATGTTGATGATGCGGCCGAAGCGCTGCCCCATCATATGCTTCACCACCGCGCGGCAGCCCAGGAAGGTCCCGGTCAGGTTGCTCTGCAACACGTCCTGCCAGATGGTATCGGACATGGTGGCCAGCAGTGCATCCTCGTGATGGCCGGCATTGTTCACCAGTACATCCAGCTTGCCTGACGCGCCGACGATCTCGGCAATGGCCGCGGTCCACTCGGCATCCACGGTCACGTTCAGCGGGATGAGGTGGCAGCGCTTCGGGTGCTCCTCCGCGAGGGCTTCGGCTTTGTTCCGGCGGTTGCGGACGCCCAGCCAGACGACATTGTCAGGGGCGGCCTGGAGAAAGGCGGTGGCGAGGGCGATGCCCAGGCCGCCATTGCCGCCGGTGATGAGAGTGACTGTGGGCATTTAAAAAGATGCTTGAGAAGAAGAGGCAGGAACGAGGTAAAACGATGGAATTTGCCGGGAGGGGAGGTCAGGGCTGGTGAAGCTCTGGTAAAGAACCCTTCAGCATGGCGCCCATGGCCTGCTGGGTGAGCCCCACGGCACTGATGAGGGCCTGGCTGGCGAGGCCGCGCTGGAGCAGCTCACACGCGAGCACCGTCTGCCAGCCGGAGGTGATGGCAAAGCCCTCGCCCACTACTGGCTTGACGCCGTAGCGGGAGCCGCCCCAGTCCTGCCAGAGGTCTTGTTCGGTGGTGTCACCTCTGGTGCGAGGGTTGCTGGTGGAGTGGGCGCTGGGGTTCGAGCCATCACACAACACCGTTCCTGGTGCAGTGAGCGGTTCGAGAGTGCGACGCACAGCCGCTGCAGCCTGGGAGCGGTCGCGCCCCTGGCCGTAGGTGAAGGCCTCGGTCACCGCGTGCAGGGTGACTCCAGGGGCCGATGACGGGGAAGTTGCTCCTTTCTCCAGCAACACCGCCGCGGCACCCTCTGCGGCCACCCCGTGGGGGGCGAAGAGCAGGAGCGCCTCGTCAGAGATCCAGTCCAGTTCCTCGGCAGCGATCACAAGGCAGGCATCTACCAGACCGTCATCCAGCCACTGGGCGGCCAGATCCAGGCCAGCGAGGAACTGGGCGGAGTCTCCCACCAGGGTGTAGTTCATCTCCGGCGAGCCGAGGAGCGAGGAAACATGGCTGGCCGGGGCATTGTAAACCGTCTCAGGAAAGAGGATGGGGCTGGCCAGGAGGGGATTGGCCAGAACTTCCGCGTAGAATCGGCGGCTGAACTGCACGCACCCGCTCATGGTGCAGAAGATGGTGCCGATGCGGCGTTTGCTGCTGCGGATCGCATCGAGATTGCCTTCGCCCAGAGCCTGCACGGCCGCGTGCACGGCATGGCGCGCGGCTGCGGTGGTGCGGCGCAGGCGGGGTTGTTTCATCCAGTCCGGCGTGGTGAGCATGGCGGGCACGCGTCGGAACATGCGCTCTGGAGCCTCTGGGACGCGGCGCTCTGCGGCATGGGGCAGTGGGGCTCCAGCCAGCACGGCGTTCGCCAGGGCGGCTGCACTCCAGCCTGCGGGGGAAACGGCCCCCCAGCCTGTGAGACTGATCGAAGCGGGAGATCCTAAAGACGGGGACATGGAGGAAGGCGGCGGTGTCACGGTCTGGAAGGGGGGCGCTGGAGCACCAGGGTGGCATTGGCTCCGCCGAAACCGAAGGAATTGGTCAGTACGCAGTTGAGCTCCGCCTGACGGGGCTCGCGGACAAGGTCGAAGGTGCAGACCGGGTCCGGGTTCGAGACAGGGGCATTTGGCGGCACGAAGCCCTCGCGCAGCGCAATCACGCAGATGGCGGCCTCGACGGCCCCCGCACCCCCTAGCAGGTGACCGATGGCCCCCTTCGTACTGCTGACCATGAGGCCTGGCGTGTGCGGGCCGGCCCAGCGCTGGATGGCCATGCCCTCCGCCACATCATTGAGCGGCGTGCCGGTGCCGTGGGAGTTGATGTACTGCACCTGGGAAGGCTCCACAGCGGCCTCAACGCAGGCGCGAGTCATGCTGATGAGTGCGGCGTCCCCCTGCGGGTGGGGCTGCGTCAGGTGGTGAAGATCGGTCGCCGCGCCGTATCCGGTAACTTCTGCCAGGATCATTGCCCCGCGACTCACGGCGTCTTCATAGCGCTCCAGGGTGAAAACGGCTGCGCCCTCCCCCAGGGCAAGGCCATCCCGTTGGGCGTCGAAGGGGCGGGGGGAAGTGGTGCTGAGGGCCTGGAGGGAGTCGAATCCCGCAAACACCATCTGAGCGAGCGCGTCGTAGCCGCCTGCGATGGCCCGGGATGCACGACCCGTTTTGATGAGCCGGAAGGCATGGCCAATCGCATTTGCTCCAGAGGCGCAGGCATTCGAGATCATCGTGACCGGGCCTTGGACGCCCAGCGCATCCGCCAGGAACTGCGCCTGCGTGTGCGGCTGATACAGGACGACCTTGTGCGGCAGGGTGTGGGCCTCGCCCGGGGTGCCTACCTTCTGGCGATAGTAGCTCTCTCCCACGGCCATGGCTCCCGCGCTGGTGCCGAGCACAATGGGGATGTCATCGGCAGGAGCATGGTTCGCATCCTCCGGTGCCGACCAACCGCTCTGGGCAAAAGCTTCCGAGCCGGCGTGGATCAGCAGGCGGGAGGCTCGATCCAGACGGGCCAGTTGGCGGCGGCCCAGTCGGGTGTTAGGCAGGGGCTGGTCAAAAACCACCTCGCCAGCACGCTGCACACGCTGGCTGGAGGCATCGAAAAGGGTGATGGGGCGCAGTGCCTGTCGACCCTCGCGAAATCCGTCGGCATTCTGTCGCCAGCCGATGCCCATGGAGGTGATGATGCCTACACCTGTGACCGCCACGCGAAAGGGCGCACCGGGGGAGGGGGAGGAGGGATACGGCATGGAGGAATGACGGGTGAAATGAACCTCCACCTCTAGCGAGGGTGCGAGGGGCGCTCAAGGGGATCTTGGTCAGAGTTCAAGGTTGGCACGGGCAGAGGGGGTGCGGGTGCTCGATGGTGTTTCGTCCATGAGGTGTTTGTTGAGTGTGAAGGCTTGGTGACGGGGACAACTGGGAAATTCCGGTGGAGGCACCTTCTTGGTCCATGACTGGCCTCACATACACACTTGTGGGGGGCTTCGCTGTGGCGACTGCTTGCGAAACCAGGTGGATGGGCCTAGTTAGCGGTTTGGTTCCGAGCGCGCCTATTCTGGTTGCCTGACACCGGATTCATTTCTTCTTTTTTGCCTATCTTGATGCCCACTCTCCACGAACTCTGGCTGCAGACACTGAACCGGCACGCCGATGCCGTGGCGGTGAGAGACGCAGCCACGGGAGCGCAATGGACCTTTTCGGCTCTGCAAGAAGAGGTCACCGCACTGCCTCCAGTGGCACCCAGGCAGGTCCACGTGGCTTCTGTGCGAGGGGTGGGTGGTGCGCGACAATTCGTGCTGGAGTGTCTGCGGGCTTGGCGGGATGACGCTGTCCTTTGCCCAGTGGAGGTGGAGACGCCGCCACTCCTGGCGGATGCGGTGGCCCGGGGGACGAGGTTCGCTCCGGAGATCTGCCACCTGAAATTCACCTCTGGCTCCACGGGGCAGCCGCGTGGCGTGCTCTTTCGCGGCGACCAGCTTGTGGCGGATGCAGAAAATATCCGCCTGACGATGGGGCTGGACCAGGCCTGCCCCAACCTGGCGGTGATCTCGCTGGCGCACAGCTACGGCTTCTCCAACCTGATCCTGCCGCTGCTTCTCCAGGGGCACCCCATGGTGCTGGTGCCGGATCCCATGCCGTCATCCAAAAGACAGGCGCACGCCTTGGGCATTCGCTACACTGTGCCCGCTGTCCCTGCCATGTGGCGGGCCTGGCATCAGGCTGGCTTGTTGAAGGACGCTCCCATTGCCCTGGCCATCTCGGCAGGGGCTCCTTTGCCCTTGCAGCTGGAGGAGGAGATTTATGCGGTTGCGGGAATCAAGATTCACAATTTTTACGGCTCCAGTGAGTGCGGCGGCATTGCCTACGATGCCAGCCCGGAGCCGCGGGTCGATGCCAGCTATGCGGGGCAAGCCATGCATGGGGTGAGTCTGTCGCTGGGAGCGGATGGGTGCCTGGGTGTGCACAGTCAGGCGGTGGGGGAGGGCTATTGGCCTGCGGAAACCGAGGAGCGTGCGACCTTGGGTGGCGGGACGTTCCGCACCAGTGATGTGGTGGACCTTAATGTCGAGACCGGTGGGGTGACCATGCGTGGACGCCTCAGTGACACCATCAATGTTGCTGGCAGAAAGCTGAACCCTGCCGAGGTGGAGGCGGCCCTGCTCTCTTGCGACGGTGTTCGTCATTGCGTCGTCTTCGGCGTGCCCAGCGCGGACGAGGTGCGGTGCGAGGAAACGGTAGCTTGTGTGAATGTGGACGCCGCCGCCGGAGTGCGGCAGGAGGACTTGGTGCGCTGGATGGGGGAGCGTCTCCCGGGCTGGCAGAGGCCGCGTCGCTACTGGTTGCGTCAGGATTTGGTGCCCAATGCCCGGGGCAAATTCTCCCGGGCCGAGTGGCGTGGCCGGTTTTTAGAGACCGAGTTGACGGGGTTCTTAAAGGACTGACTGCCCAGGGGGCAAGTCGCTGAACTGGAGTGAGCGGCGGGGGTGTGGCGTGGCGGCAGTTCTCTTGAAGGTTTTTTGGTGGATTCAATTGCGTGATCTGGCCGGATCAGGTAATTTCGAGACGATTTTCTCCAAAATCTCGCAGCGTCCTGGATCAACCCCACACGAGTTTCGGGCCAGTTGTGATGTGCATTTCCAAAACCACAGCCCCCTGTGTTGGGTCCCTTGCGATTGCGAGCCTCAGGGTATCGCAACCGATGGCGGCAGCTTGTGTTTGTGCGGTGCGGTGCGGGAGTGAGTGGAAGCTGCTTAGACAGGATTGACAAGATTTTGAAGAATGAACAAGATGGGGAGATGGAGCTTTGAAGGCTGAAACTCGGGTGGAACAAATGGAATCAAAGTCTCCACTTCAGAAGAGTATGGAGCGCCTCTATGAGGTGTTTGCGAAAGTTCCCAAGCCTGCTCGCATCGACGGATGCCCTTGCTGTATGGAATCCAAAAGAGTGGACGTGCTGCTCCGCCGTCCTTTGCGACAGTTGACTCCTGAAGAGCTCGCTTCCTACTCGGCCTCAGCATTCCTGACGGCGGGGGATGTGGACGACTACCTCTATTTTCTACCTCGCATCATGGAGATCACGATCTCGGAGCTCGGATGGTGGCCGGACTTTGAAGTCACAGGCCGTGCCATCAGAGACTCGACTCCAGAGAAGTGGCAACCCGAGCAGAGACAGGCGCTGACGGAGTTGTTTGAGGAGGTGATTGAGGAACTCCTGCGGGAAGAGGATTCCGGCTATGCGATTGACGGGTGGATCTGCGGGATCGCTCACGCAAACTGGGACGTGCGCCCCTTTTTGCAACGTATCGAGAAGTCCCCTGGGCATGTGATTTCCTATTGCGAAATGAATGTTCTGGCTCTGGGGCGAAGGGAGCTTGAGAACCATTTCTGGGAGAGAAAGCTCGAAGGGTATGCGCATGTCCTGGCTTGGTTCGCATCTCCATCTGTCCGAGGAATGACGATGGCAGTTCGTGAGGTGAATCTGGATGACAAAACGCGAACTGAAGGTGCCAAAATGGAAGTCGGCTAGCCGATGGCCGCAATGCAATGTGCAGGCGTTGGAAGGTTGGAAGCCGTTAAGGGTGACAAAGACGCAGACTGGGATGTTCCGGCCTGAGCCGTCGATCCGAACGGCCTCCGTTCGACCTTGGGGCCTGGGTCCGCTTGGGTGGGCCTTGTATTCAGAGCCGCGGGTGGGAGTGCAGGTCAGCGCACCGAGATATGGTGCGCTGCTTTTACAGTACTCGCCATCTTGGTGTGCAACTGAGAAGGAGTTTCTACGTCATCTAGGGAAAGCCAATGAAACTCCAAACGGAGCTTTGGAGCTGACGGACGGGGGGACGCTGGTGGTTCGATTGCATGAGTCTGGCGTGTCTTCCGGCGTCCGATGAGAGGTGTACTTGCAATTTCGAGATTCAACACTGAAGCAGATGACTTGGGCGCAGTTGATGTTTTTTTATTGCGGTGTTGTGGTGGTGTCAGTGACGGCACTGCTGTTTGCAAGAAGCCGATCGCGACAAAAGCGATCTTGGTGGGGCGGATTCTTGTTTGGGGGAATTGTGACCGCCGGTGTGTGTGCCTTATCGATGGTGTTGGCACGCATTCTTTTCCCTGAGTATCCGGTGCGTCCTACCGATGAAAGGGGGGCAGTCGCACTGACTCTGCCAGTTGCTGTCACGGCGCTCTATTTGTTGAAGCGCTCTCATCTGCGAGCATTGGACAAGACCAGGAGAAAATCGCGGGCGATGTGGACGGTTGGAGGTGTCTATTTGGCGGGGCTATGGTTGTGCTACCATGCCACGGTTACGCCGTTGCGTGCTGCGCTACCGTGGGGAGCGTCCAAAATTCGAGAGTGGACCTGGAATGAAGGTTTCCTCCCTGATTTTACGACGTTTTTGAGTGCCCGAGTCAGCCTGGTTCAATTTGAGGAGTACGTGAAGCGACTGAAGCTGGAGCCTGCAGGCGTGGAGGACGTTTCGTGGTGGAGAGACGATCGCGCTATGTGGTGGCGAGTGCCTAAGGCCCAGGCACCAGTGTATCGGCTCACGAATGGGGACTACACCGTAGAGGCGACCTATGTCGATGGAGCCATCTGGGTCAAAGCGTCAGAACAATGAGTCACTTTCCCCGAATGTGTCCGGAGGAAGGCGTTGTGGAATTGAACTCATGAGACCTGTTCAAGGATCCGTACAGTTGGTGCTAGGTGTCGGCTTGGTCTTTGCAGGATCATGCTGCTTGGTTTGGTTGCGGATGCTCGATTCCTTCCCCTCGAACTGGATGAGGGTGACGCTTAATTTGAGCTTTGCCTTGGTGGCTGTGCGATGGTGGGAGTGACGATGGCTTGCTTCTGTCGGCCCCAGAGCATCCGATCCCTTCGGATTCATGCGCTGCTCGGAGTGTTTGTCGCGGCTGGAATGTTCGCGGTGTCACCTCTGAACGCCATGGTGAGAGGGGTGCAAACGCGAAATCCGGCACTCTATTCCACCGGGGGCATGATGAGTGGATCTGAACCTCGTGATGTGATCGAAGGGGGGGAACCTTACTATTGGAAGCCTGTTGACTCCGTGATGTACTTTCCGTCAGGCAGTTGGCGGATTGCAGCGCCATCCCCTGAACAGGTGTTGCTGGAGCATGTCGAGATCCGGGGCTTCAAGATCCTGCTCACGGATGCAGTGATTGAAGCCGGAGTGGCCCCGTCTTGGGAGGTCACCAGCGAGTCGTGGCGACAGATGTGGTATGGGATGTGTTTGAGGGCTCTGCCCTTCGAACCCGCAAGGACTGAGACCTTGCTTGTCGGCGGTCTTCCGGCTGCGCAAATGCAGATCCCGTCGCGGGAACACCGGGCCGGGGTCGGTGGTGGGACTGTTCTAGAGACGTTGTGTCAATTGAAGTCCGGGCACTACACGCGAATCCAGGTGAAATGGCCTGCGGGAGTGGATAGTGCCATGATGGAAGCGCAGACCATGGAGATGCTGAGATCCCTGCGGACACGTTGAAGCCGATGCAGGAGAAAGTTCTACTGATTCATCTGCACGATTGATAGACAATCTTCTTACAAACAGACGGGGTAACTGGTGTTTCGGTTAAGAATGAAATCAGGAGTGATTGTTGCAGCCCTGACGGGTCTGATTTGTAGTGTTCCATTGAGAGCCGCGGAGCCGGTGATTGAGTTTGATCCACGGCCGGAGTGGGGCGTTCCGCCAGAGGCACATGATCAGCCGATGGTGAAGGTGGAACCAGGGACCACCTTGGCGAAGCTATTTGGGAATGCCATTGAGAAGGTGAAAGTGCGCTATGCCGATGCTAAAGTTTGGCCGGACGTGGATCACCAGAAGGTGAAGGCGTATTTGGCCAGCATCCTGGCGAGTGAACGCAGCGAGTGCTATTCGTTCCAGATCTGGTCACAGGGCGTGGGCCTGCCGGAGATCGAGTGTCTGATCGAGTTCAGCCAGGACTATCAGAAGCAACTTGCTGCAGAAAAGAAAGGCTACAGGACAGGGAGACTCCTTGTCTGGAAAACGGAAGCCTGTTTTCGGGACGGAACGGGACGCTGGTGGTTCGTAAACAATTTTCACAACTATCACCGATCTCATCCGCAAGGACAGCGAAACTTGAGCAAGGGACCATGAGCTTGAACGGAGCGATTCCGGATCGCTGCGTATCGGGCGAATCAGGGTTGTGGTCTTTTTCTCCGTTTGATAGGCTTGTTTATTCTCGTCAATCCATCCCTCTTGGAGCCCTGTGTGAGTTATGATGCGGCGAACCTTCCTTAAAACCAGCACCCTGTCTATCGTCACATGGGGCGCTGTCGTCCACGCCCGGGCGAATCCCCTTGCAGTGGCACTTGTCGAGAAGACCTGGGAGCGTTGCCTGATCGGTGTGGGCACGGAGACGGCCACCGTTTCTTGCGCCGTGGGCTACGTGGCAAAAGGGCCTTTGCAGGATCCGCTATCCTTCTCGGTTCCTGTGATCTGGTCGAAGGCTCTTGCACAAGACCCGGATCAAGTGATCCGGGATGCCGATCCCCGCCTGGAACTCGAGGGAATTGTCCATCGCCCCAAGGGAGTTCAATTTTCTGAAGATGCCTCGTTGCCTGAAGGGATGAGGCTGGCTCAGTGCCGCTTCAACCTGGGGGGCTCACCGGCCCCGCAGTTTGCCATTGTGGTGACCTATGAGCAGCCTCTGATCCGCGGTCTGGTGGCGTACCTGCCCCAGTTTGAGGAAGGAAAGAATCCGGCCTCAGGAAGGGAGTTCAGCATCAGTTTGTTTCCTCAAGGTGGCGGGGAGCTGGCGCTGGTAAGCAAGCATGAGGCGAAGGCGACGACGATGGCCACGCGCATCACCATTCAACCCCGACACAAAGAACTGGTGCTGGTGAGAAGGGGCGTTTCTGGGGCAGCGTTGAAAGCGGCCCAGTAATCGATTCCGAGCCATGAGAACGGACGTTGCTGCCTTGTGTTTGATGTTGATTGTGGGTTGCGCTGCGACGCTGCGGGCCGAGGACAAACTCATCCCCTCTGGGCGCGCAGAAGAACAATATCTGAAGGCAGACGTGGTGTTGTATTTCGATGGACCCGACGCGATTCAAATCGAGCGCCCAGTCGGGCAGCGCGAAGCCTTCAAATTGGATGTCCTCACGGCCAGGGTGGCCAAGGCTACCAAGGAGCGGAAACTCGCCGTGATCATCATGAGCAAGGTCACAAGGTTGTGGCCCGATGACAAGTTCAAGGCGGCAGTAGAGGATCTGGAAGCGAGGCTGAAGGCGCAAGGTTTCGCCAAAGTGGCCATTCATCTCGCCAGCGGCACTTTTCCAACACCGATTTACAGGGAGTAAGAGAGCGACCCTATTCTCCGCATTGCCATGACCATCGACCGTCTTGATCACATCGTTCTCACAGTGCGCGATGTTGACGCATCCTGCGACTTCTATACTCGTGTGTTGGGAATGGAGGTGGTAACGTTTGCAGGCGGCCGGCGGGCATTGACGTTTGGTCAGCAGAAGATCAATCTGCACTCGGCTGACGCCCCCGTGGCCCCGCATGCCATGCATCCCACACCGGGCTCGGCCGATCTTTGTTTGATCACGACGTCATCCATGGAAGAGGTGTTGGCTCATCTGGAGGAGCAGGGGGTGTTTGTCACGGAGGGGCCGGTTCCAAGGACGGGGGCCATGGGGCCGATCATGTCGGTTTATTTCCGGGATCCGGATTTAAATCTGGTGGAGGTGGCGGTGTATGGGGAGGGGGAAAGTTGATTTTTGACAGGATTAACAAGATTTTTTTAAGATTAACAGGATGGGGGAGAGGCAATGGGGAACCGCTAATGGACGCTTATGACGCTCATGGAATGCGGATTTACCCACAGAGGTCACGGAGGTTCACAGATGGGATCAGTTGGCGAACTCTGTGAACCTCGGTGGTGATAGAAGTAAACAAAAATTTGAACTGCGAACAGGAGCAAGTTAGAGCTGTGGAGTTGATGACCATGATTGAAGCCTCGTATATCCCTACTTCAAAAACCTTGTATGATGCTGGCAAGGTGATGATGTTGCGCAGTTCGTATCCTTGGTGGATTAAGCTGATAGGGTGGGGATTGTTTCTACTGCTGGCGCAGATGATCATTTCAGGGCAACCGGTGCGGGTGTCCAATGTCCTGCTTGGTCTGCTGGGACTTGTGATGGCTTTGCAGAAGTGGATCTTTGCTTGGGTCTTGGCGGTCGTCGGAAGCCGTTCTCTGAAGGGCAAACCGAGTCACATTCGATTTATAGACCAAAGATTGGAAATTGACTCGCCTGGCTGCGAGGTGCGTGTGGACTGGACGACTGAGGCAGAAGTTGTTCGAGTGCCAAAAGGGATGATGGTCTATATGAATAAAGCCGGAGGTCTCTGGGTGCCGGTGGAGGCCTTTGACTCTGCAGAGAGCTTTGAACAGGCATGCCGCATCGCGGAGGCCGGTGGCGCCCGGATTACGAGGAGGAAGTGACTTTGGTGGAAACGGCGAGTGAAATCTTGAGACAGGATTAACAGGATTTAGGAAGATTAACAGGATGTGAGTGAGGAATGGGGGAACCGCTAATGGGCGCTGATTGTCGCTTACGGAATGCGGGTTTTGCCACAGAGGTCACGGAGGTGAATCGTTCGGAACAGAGCTTGTTTGTGGCCGCCATGGTGGTGTCGTTGGTGTGGGTGATCGTGCACACGGCACTCAATCTGGTGCTGGACAATTCGGCGGCGGTGCTGGCGTCTCTGATGATGGACTTGTTTGCGGGGATGATGGTGGTTTCAGGAGTCGTTCGGGGTGGTACGGTTTTTCGGGCGGTTAGTGGGACGCAGTGCTGGCGGGGGGCGATGGGAGCAGGGATCGGGGCTGGGCTGTTGTATGCCTTGGTGACCGGGGTGGTTGTGCTGGCGCTGGGATTGAATGGCATGATGGTGCTCTTCCCGGACAATTTTGGGATACGCACGCCGGCGGATCTGGCGGTGGTGGTGACGACGCTGCTGACTGGTCTGGGGGCGGTGCATGCGGTGGTCTTCTGTAGCGAGCGCAACAGGTGGGGTTACCTGGTGGTGGGATTGGCAGTGGCGCTGGCCGGTGTGTGTCTGAGGTGCTGGAGACTGCCGGGTGCCAAAGGGTTGATGCACTGAGGTGGGGTTAGGGGTTAAGGGTTAAGAGGTGGGACCCGTTCGGCGGGCCCATGGGTCTGCGGGTGATGTGAATGATTTGGCTGGCCAGAATGTGGTGTCTTGTGCTGGGATGGAGAAATGCCGGAACTGCGAAGCGACCCGAAAGGAATGATGGCGATGATTTCGAGGACGAGGTTTTGCACCTTGGGATTCGCACTTGCGATGGGGGGACTTCTGTCGGCGGCGGACTTGCCGGAAGGCGGCGTCGGACTTTTGACGAGGGTTCCTGATCTCACGCCATCGCTGACCAAGGAGGAGGTGGAGCAGGACTTCAAGCCGTGGGCAGATCGGGTCGGACTGGTTACTGCGGGATGGGGCATGCAGCAATTGATTGACTTCAGCCAGGCCCATCATGCGCTGTCACCCAAGATTCCCAGGGTGACGAAGATGGTGCTGTACTCTCTGGTGCCGGCGGAGGGGGAGTGGGTGCAGAAGCTGTATCCTGAGCGGGCGGCGGCGTTTGGTATCTTGCCGAAGTTTCATGGCTATCCGGTGCTGGGCACGGTGGCGATAGAGGCGGACGGGGAGGCGGTGCGATGGGGGGATTTTCTAAGGAGCCAGATAATTCCGGGGGCATTTTTTGCCTGTGATTTCCGGCCGCGTCATGGCCTGCGCTTTGTCTTGCCGGACGGCGAAATAGACATGCTGATCTGCTTCGAGTGCAGTGGGTTGGCCATTTATGGTGCGGTGGCGCCGCAGAGCAAGGTCAATCCCTTTCCCAGTCCGGTGGTGGAGTCGCTCATGAACCGGTTGCTGGACAAGCACAAGGTGGAGCGGGATGACCCGAAGAAGAAGAAGAAGGCGGCGGCGGCGACGGAGGAGGAGTGATGGAGGGTATGATGCGAAGGTTGGTGATTTTGATGACGGTGGGGGCGGTGCTGGCGACGGCGTTGATCTTGATCAATCCCGTGAGCAGCGGAATGCTCCGGCTGGCGTTGGTGGGCGCTATTGGCGTGGTGTGGCTAGGAGTGCTGATCCTGGTATGGCCGAGCAAAGGGGTTCGCCTCGGGTGGGCGATGCTGCCGGGCCTGGTGGCACTGCCGTTCCTGCTGCCGGGGCGGAAGATGGACGAAATGGAACTGCGACAACGCTATGTGGAGGCGTTGACGGGGTTCGAGGGCTCACCCTATCATTGGGGAGGGGAAGCGCGTCGAGGAATTGATTGCTCGGGCCTGCCGCGTCGGTCTTTGCGTCAAGCGTTGATCGCCTATGGGACGGGGCACGCTGATGGCGGCGCGTTGCGCATGGCGCTGGAGCACTGGTGGTATGACGCTAGCGCGAAGGCCTTGAGTGAAGGCTACCGGGGCTACACGGTATCACTGGGGCGCAAGGGCACCGTGAAGGAGATGGACTATACCGGACTGAAACCGGGAGATCTGGCAGTAACTCAGGGTGGAGCTCATGTGCTTGTCTATGTGGGTGGGAATCGCTGGATCCAGGCGGACCCTGGACTGGAGAAGGTCGCGACACTGGATGGAAGGCGGGATGAGAACCATTGGTTCGGAGCCAAGGTGACGTTGCATCGATGGGGAGTCTTGGCGGATCCGTAGTCTGCGCAGTGCCGGTCAAAGGACAGAGAAGCGGTTGCAGGAACGCAGCGACCGGTCAGTTTGGAGATCATGTCGTTTTTCAAAGTTGGATTGCGAGCCGTTTTGGCTGGCTCAGGCATAGTGGTCCTCCTTCTGGTGTGGGCCAACTGGCCAGCCTCCCAGTTGCCCAAGGGTACCAGGGCTGACCGGCTCGTGGTAAGCAAGTCGCAACGGACGCTGACGGTGTGGAAACATGACAAGGTCTTGGTGGTGTATCCAGTGTCCTTGGGCGGGCAGCCAGTGGGGGCAAAATCCACAGAAGGCGACCAGCGGACGCCAGAGGGAGCCTATCGGATCTCCCAACACAAGGCCGACAGCACATGCTATCGCGCGCTTCGCATCTCTTATCCCAGTGCTCAACAGGTTGCCAGATCGAAGTCAGAACAGAAGAGTCCGGGCGGAAACATCATGATTCACGGCTTGAAAAACGGGTGGGGATGGCTCGGCCGCTGTCATCGCTGGTTGGACTGGACCGCGGGATGTGTCGCGGTGACCAACTCGGAGATGGACAGGCTTTGGCAAGCCGTGCCCGATGGCTCAGTGGTGGAGTTGAGGCCGTGATGGATCAAGGGCTAAACTCAGGCACTCATTCAACGTTTCCAACACGATGTTGATCACCCACGCCAAAGTAAGTTCTGCCTCCGCAACCGCGTTCCATCCGGCGATGGCAGATGTGTCTGTTGCAAAACTTCGCTCGACCGTGGAGCAGCTGAGCTATCCACGTCACTATGTCGCCAATCGCGCCGCCAACGAGCAGGCTCGGGACTGGCTCGTCGAGGAATTGCGCTGCCTGGGGTATGAGGTGCGTTTGCAAGGGCAGTACGACAATGTCATTGCTGAATCGCGAGGAAAGGCATCTGGCCCGCGAGTGTTGTTGGGCGCGCACTATGACACGGTGCCGACGACCCCTGGAGCGGATGACAACAACAGTGCCATTGCGGTGTGCCTGGAGGTGGCACGGGTGCTGGCGGCGAAGGGCACCGGCCTGGAAGACACGATGGTGCCGCTGACCATCGCGATTTTCAACCGCGAGGAAGACGGACTTTTGGGGAGCACGGAATACGTGGGAGGCCTGGGGGCTGAGGAGCGCAAGCAACTGCGGGAGGCACACATCTTTGAGATGGTGGGCTACTTTACGACGGCACCGGGATCACAGGGCAAGCCGAAGGGGCTGCCTGTCTCCCTTCCGGATCAAGGAAACTTTATCGGCCTCGTGAGCAACTCCAAGTCCAACCGGATCGCCTCTAAAGTGTTGCGCGCGGTGGGCACATGGGGCAGCCACACGCCCCTTGTATCGCTGAAGGTGTTGTTCGGCCTGGAGAAGGTCTTTGGCGATCTGTTGCGGAGTGACCATACTCCTTTTTGGAAAGCAGGACTGCCGGCGCTCATGTGGACAGACACCTCCAATTTTCGCAATCCCCACTACCATCTGCCGAGCGATCTTCCGGAAACGCTGGACTATGAGGCAATGGCGGACGTGACAAAAATGGTGGTGGGGTATTTGGTGGGAGCCGCGGGTGGCAGCGCAGGTTAAGTTAAGTTCATAGTGCAGAATTGGATGGGAGAAAAAACATGGGGCGCATCTTGATCATTTTATCCGGTCTTGCGGTGCTATGGATCGGCATTTCTGAGTTGCAGTTGAGGTGGGAAAGTCGATCCGAGCCGACAGAATATTCTTTGGCCGCCCTGGAGGAGGGGGCGGCGGTGTCAAACCTGAACGGAAGGCTTGATTCACACTGGGCCCTGTTTGATGCCATGGTGTTCACGTATCAGACGAGGCGGGGCAAACCTCCCGAAGAAAATGATACCGTTTCCGGGTATTGCTACCCAGTAGTTTCTAAACTGCCCGCTGCGCCCGGTGAAAATTTGGAGTTTCGAGTAGTGGTCAGGGATCACCGGGCTCGTAAAGTCAGCGATCTGCCATCGGGGGTTGAAAAGCAGCCTGCTGTCTCAGGCCTGTTTTTGCGCGGAGTGAAGGGCAAAGATCGGGAGCTATTGCAGGCTGGGTTTCCCCACGTCGATTTCCACAAGGTGCTTTTGTTCGAGGTCGGGCGCAAAAAAAAGACGGTCTGGGACCTTCTGTTCTGCTTTCTTGCAGGGCCAGCATTGATCTACGGGGCCGTCCGATTCAAAAAGACGGAAAAGGTCAAAGTGACTCGAATCGACAATCGCTCCCCGGGGGTCTAGCCGGGCTCGTGAGAAAGCTGATCACGATGTGAGACCTTTTGCGGCCCTGATCCGGGGAGGGCCGTGACCCTCTCTTTCAGGAGAAAAAGTTAGATCATGAACCGCCGCTTGGCGTCATCGAGACCGTCCCCCCGGGTTCTGGCAGGGTGAGTCGGCACCAGGAGCCTGAAGAGAAAAAGAAGCGCTTTGGGATGATGGAACGGGTAAAAGTGTTGCGAGAGGGTGGACAACAGGGAGTTCGGGTGATATGGCGGGGCGGTCGGGGGCAGGAGCAGCGGGCTCACCCTGATATTCTTGCGTTCGCCAAAAAAAATATTTCATCAATTACCCCATGACCTCGCTCAGAGACGCCGTTGGCCATTTGTATCAAGCCCTTGAAGATCTGGCCCAAGATCACGAGGAGCTGACCGATACGGATGTGCGGGAGGCGCTCGCGGAGACGCTGAACCACTACTTCACCTGGGAGCAGCCGCAGGAGACCATGCCGGAGACCTACTTCATGTTCAGCGCCAAGGGCGACCGTGGCGTGGCCCATGCGGTGGCAGAATTCCTGGCAGAAGCCCTGCCAGCGGCGCATGCGGAGGGCGTGGGCCCTGGGCAGCCCCGGCATGATGTGCTGCAGGATGACTCCATCTCTACGGACAACGGGGAGACCTATGACCTGTTCATCGGCCAGAGCGACGAACCCCGCCCGGTGACGGCCCTCCATGCCATCCGGTTTGAGCCGGGCGAGTATGACGAATAGAAGGGAAGAGCGGGAAAGGGATAAGGGAGAAGGGGCTGAGGCACATTGAGCCCCGTTTGAGCTGGCATCGACGTGTGTCACCTGCCATTACCGGTGTGAGGAATCACGCTGATGAGAGTCGCCGGGAATGGCTGATGGCCGGCTGACTCTGGATCGGGCTTGAAAAGGCGTGCTTCAGAGGGAGATAGCTGGTAGGCTGAATCGCATGAAATGGGTTGTTGCAGCGCTCTTCATGATTCTGGCGGACGTGTCGATGGTCCGGGCGGCGGAGGGCGACAAGGTCTATCTTCTGGAGGAAGGCGAGGATGCGACGAGTACGCACTACTACTTTTTGTACTGCACGGGGGATTCGGTGCAGCGGGTCCGGTGGATTTGGAACGGAGAGGCGCAGAATGATCCTACCGTGACGGAGTATGTGATAAAAGGCGGCACCGTCAGGGTGTCGCACCTCAAAGGGGAAAGGGATCAACTGGCGGACCTCTTGGCGGGAAAGGAACCGTCGCTCAAGACGGTGTCGAGCTATGTGCTGGGTCCGGAGAAGGGCTATGACAAGGAAGGCCAGATCCTGGCTCCCGCTGGCAAGGCTGAACAGGCCCTGACGGCCCAACAGCGGGTGGACCTGTCCAATCTCCTGGAGATCCTGGCGCGGGAGCGGCCGGCGGAGGCGGTCGTGCGGTGAGTTGGCGATTTTTGACGGGATTAACAGGATTTGAGAGAGATTAACAAGATGGGAAGGGAAGGCTTGGCTAAAAACGCAGGCCGGGGATTGCGGTAACTTGTGAGCGCCTGCAGAGGTTCGAGGAAGGAGATGGTATCGTAGCCGTGGGTTGTCAGATGGGCGCTCCTATGCAAGGATTGCGGCATGTTGAAGGGTGTGATCAAGACGATGGCAGGCCGTTTGGGCTATACGATCTCAAAAACTCCTCGTGTGCGAGAAGCTGGGGGGAAGTCGGCGATGGGGGAGCTGAAGCGCCTGATGAAGGGGGTGGTGGAGCCGGTGGTATTTGATGTGGGCGGGCACCATGGAATGATGGTGAAGGCGTTTCGCGAGTTGTTGCCGGACTGCCGGGTGTACTCTTTTGAACCCTTCCACGAGTCGTTTGAAGTGCTGAAGGCGGAGGTGGCGGGGGACCCAAGGGTTCGCGTGTTTAACTATGGTCTGGGGGAGGAGAACGGGCCCCGGACGTTCCACGTGAACGCGCATGAGCAGACGAATTCACTGCTGCCAACAGATGGCGAAGGGGCGGTGACCTGGGGCGAGGGGCTGCTTACGACCCAGAGGACGATGACGGTGGAGATCCGGACGCTGGATTCGGTGATGAAGGAGCTGGAGGTGCCGCGGATAGACGTGCTCAAACTGGACGTGCAAGGGGCGGAGCCGCTGGTGATGGAGGGCGCCCGGGCAGCCTGCGAGATGGGAAATATCGAGGTGCTGTACTCCGAGATCATCACCCGGCCGACTTACCAGGGACAGAAGCGCCTGGACGAGGCGCTGATGTTCTATCACGAGTTGGGGTTTGAGCTGCACAATTTTTACAATGCCTCTCTCACCAAGGAGAATCAGTTGCGTCAGGTGGATGCGATTTTTGTGAAGAGGGGGAGAAGTATTCGTTCGTAGAAGGTGGACGACTGAATCCGGTTGGAAGCCGGTGGCGTTTGTTCGCAAAAAAAGGCAGCCGGTGAGGGCTGCCTTTTTTATTGGATCAGATGGGTCGTTCGACTGGTCTTGGATCAGGGGAGGGGTTTGATCTCAAGATCCTTGTAGAAGGCGACGCTCTTTGGGTCGTGGCCCTGGATGGCGATGGTGCCTTCGCTCAGACTGCGGCCGGGCATGCCTTTGAGGGACTTTGCGGGATCCCAGTCATCGGGCTGCGTCCAGTCCACGGTGGTTTTGCCGTCGATTTTGATCGTGATGTGTTTGCCTTCGACCTTGATGTAGTAGTCCGACCAGACGTTGTCCTTGTTGGGAGCGTTGTCGAGCACGTCCTGCACAGCGTAGAGGCCGCCCGTCTTCTTGCGGTCGGTATGAGTGGCGTTCACCTGGCACTCATAGCCTTTTTCCGGCCAGCCCTTGTCTTGGTAGGTGGTGTGGATGTAGATGCCGCCGTTGGCACCGGGGGTGGTCATGAACTTGGCCTTGAACTCGAAGTTCTTGAACTTGGCGTTGCCATCGGCACCGACAAAGAAGATGTGGGCGCGCCCGCCGGACACCTTGAGCTTGCCGTCTTCTACAGTGAAGGAGCCGGGAACTTCTTCGTTGGACTTCCAGCCGGAGAGGTCCTTGCCGTTGAACATGCTGGTCCAGCCGTCTTCGGCGAGGGCGACGGCGCTCAGGGCGACGACGCTGAGGAGGGTGAGAAACGTGGTTTTCATCGGACGCGGATTTTGCACGAGGGCAGGTGGTTGTCACCCAAATTCGGTCGGGCAGGGCTGGCTGGGTGCGGGTGGAGACAGGATTAACAAGATTTTTTGAGGATTTACAAGATGGGGAAGGGAGGGGATGACTTGTACGGAACGGACGTGAGTGAATCTTGCCGGGCCCGTGTGATGGGGGTGACTGCCAAGGAAGTTGCATCGCCAAGAGCTCCGTCGAATCCGGCACGCGATTCAGGCCTGGAGTCTTGAGCGAGGCCGTTCTACTGTCAGCCTCTGATGGGAGATGACTCAGTGAATCTGGCTTGCAAGGTGACGCCGAATGCGCGTCGCAGTGAGATCATCGGCTGGGGAGCGGATGAGCAGGGGCGGCGGGTATTGTTGGTCAAGCTGGCCGCTCCAGCGCTGGAGGGGAAGGCGAACAAGGAATTGGTCCGCTTCCTGGCAGAGTGGCTGGGCTGTGCGAAGGGTGAGGTCAGCCTTTTGAGGGGTGATACCAGCCGCACCAAACTTCTGCGGGTGCCAGGCAAGGCTCACGAGAGGCTTCAGGCGTTGTAGATGCAGTTGGTCCCAGTCGGGAAGCATCAACGATGCGTTGGCGTGCCTCCAGCCAACGAAAAACCCCAGCCCTGTCGTCGCTTGATTGCGGCGGCGGAGGATGGGGTTTGCTTCAGGTCAGGTGCCTGGAGATATTTCGTTTTGAGTGCGGGATTCCCCCCAATGGGGTGCCCTGGTACAGGGTGATTTGGAGGGAATCCCAGCGATCAGATCGCGGCTGGATTACTCACGGCAGGCCAGCACACAGGCGCTGGCCCGCAGCAGGTTAACCTTTGATCTTGGAGACTGCCTTTTTGCGGCACTCGACGGCAAGTTCCCAGGCCTTGTCGAGGCCGAGCTTGGCGACGGAGAAGGACTTCTTCACCACTTTGCCGGGTTCGGGGCTCCAGGAAGCCTCAACGTGCTCATAGACATACTTTTTGTCGTCTTTGGTCACGATGGTCTTGCGGAGACGGACGCCACGGTAGCCGGAAGTGTTGCGGGCGGAGATTTTTTCCGCGAGTTCACGCCGGGTGTAGGGCTTGAGTTTCTTCTCCATCTTGTCGCGAACGGTGCGAGCCTGCTCCAGGGCGCCCTTCTTGCCGCCATGGGCGGAGTCAGAGAAGAACTGGTTGAAGCGTTGTCCGCGACGATAGATGCGGACTTCGAAGCCGCGCACAGGGCGCTTGCCTTCACCACCGGTGTTTTCAATCCGGGTGATGTTGCGGTTGTTTGGATCTTTGGCCATAGTTAGTTGGTGGGTTAGGGTTTCTTGGTTGTTTTACTGGGGTTCTCCACGATGCCTTGGTTTGGCAGATGGGCTTGTTTTTGGAACGAGCGTTTCACGGGTCAGTGTGAGCGCTGATGAGCTTCCTGAACAAGCCCCTCAATTGGAGGCTTTTTGGGCCAGGGCATAGGGAAAGGGGAATGTCGTCCACATGCGAAATGGGATGGATTTCGCGGATGGATGACGTCAAAAAAGCTTCTTCTGCCTCGCGCAGGGCAGAGACGGGAAGATTGTCTTCAAACACGGGGATCTGGTGCTCGCGGCAGAGCTCCAGCACCAGTTCACGCGTGACGCCTGGGAGACAGCCAGAGCTGAGCCGCGGGGTGTGCAGGCCGCCTTGATGAACAAGAAAAATGTTCGTCGTGGCACCTTCGCAAAGATGACCGGCCGTATTCGCAAAGATGGGTTCGCCAGCTCCGTGGGCACGGGCGTGGTTCAGGGCGATAACATTCTCGCCGTACGATATGGATTTCACCCCGGCCAGAGCGCCCCGCTCGTTGCGGGTCCAGGGGACGATTGCTACACGCTCAGCCTCTCCCCGCTCGATCACCTTCGCCGCCGTGCAGACCATCGTGGGCTCCACTGAGCCTCGCGGAGCCCCCAGCGGCCCTTCACCGGCGGTCACGGTCACTCGCACACGTGCATCCGCATCCTCCAGATGGTTGGCGGCGATGGTTTGCTCGATCATGTCTTTAAATGCGATGAAAGTCGGAGTTTGGACGTATATTTTTTGGCAGGAATTCACCAGTCTATTCCAATGACGCATAAGGGAAAAAGGTTTTCCCTTATAGGCCTTTAAGGTTTCGAACACGCCGTCACCCACTGAGAACCCTTGATCCTGTGGTGACACGTGAGCTTCGCTGTGCGGCACCACCTTGCCCCGAATCCAAACGAGGGGTTCAGCAGATGACTTCATGTAGTTGTGACTGGAGCACGGAACCATCGTTCACGGAAAAACTGGGTGGATCAAACCTATCATGCATTAGGGTGGTGGAGTAGTGGACGGAAAAACTGGATTGGGCCGAGCGGGGTCTGGTCGGAGAAAATACCCGGCCCTTCGTTCTCGCGCGAAGAGAGGGGTGATGCGGCTTGCTTGTCCTCACGTCACTGCTAACGCATGGGGGCATGCTGCCCGCCATTCTCACTGCCATCTTGTTTGCCGGTTCGGGCATATGCGGGCAGAGGGCCGCAGTGGGCCTGGGGGCGCTGAAAGCCAACGCCCTGAGGCTGTTGCTGGCGACCCTGGCATTGGGAAGTTTGGCGTATTGGACGGGGCCGGTGGATCTCACTACGTGTACGGCGCAACGATTGTTCTACAGTGGCGTTGTAGGATTTGGGGTGGGGGATGTCGCGCTTTTTCTTGCCTATCCGAGACTGGGGGCACGCCTTACCCTGCTCCTGTATTTGTGCAGTGCGCCGTTGTTCGGTACCATAGGGGATATTTGGCTGGTTGGTACTTTTCTGACGCTGCATCAGGCCTTGATGGGCGGAGTTATTTTGTGCGGCGTGGCGGTCGCCTTGAGTGCAGGGCTGCGATTGCCTCCTGCATTGCGCGGTGCGGGTCACCGTTCAGCCGTTCGTTGGGGCGTATTGCTGGCATTGCTGGCAGGTTGTGGGCAGGGCTTTGGGGCCGCTTTGAGTCGTCTGGCTCAAGCAGAAGCGGTTCGAGAGGGACTGGTCATCACCGGCATCGGGCAGGCTTTTTTGCGCGTGCTGCCCGGGATGGGCTTTGCCATGCTGACGTGGTACTTCTCGATGAAACTACCCAACTGGCTAGTTGGAGGAAATCGGGCAGATGAACGAAAATTTATTCGAGGTGCAAACAAGGTTATGAATCGAAGGGTGTGGCTCTGGCTGCTTTCTGCCGCCTGTTGCGGGCCCATTGGGGGAGTCAGTTGTTTTCAGTGGGCCCTTGGTGAGTTGCGCAGCGGGGTGGTGCTGTCCATCACCGCCACGACGCCGTTGCTGGTCATGCCCCTTTCTTATTGGCTGGAGCAGGATCGTCCTGGCTGGCGCGGCGTCCTCGGCGCGATCATCGCGGTGGCTGGCGTGATTGGCATGGTTGTGGCAGCGTGAGTCGTGCCTGGAATCCGTATGACTGTATAAATAAGAGAGTAGAGCAAGGGTTGGTGTCGCTACCCAACGCGACAAAAACATCACTCGCCTTGCCCCCATTCTTGCTATGGTCTTCTGCGCATGAGTTCTCCTTCCCCACGGCACTACGACGTTTTGATTCTTGGCGGCGGATTCGCAGGTGTGTACTGCGCCCAGCGGCTGGTCAAAAAGCTAAAGGGGACCGGTAAATCAGTGGGGGTCATAGCTCGGGAGAATCACATGGTCTTCCAGCCGATGCTGCCGGAGGTGGTGGGAGGCTCTCTGGCCCCCCGGCATGTCGTGAACCCCATTCGCCTCATCTGTGACGGGGCGGATGTCTTCCGCGGCCTGGTAAAATCGGTGAACCTGCCTGGCAAGCGGCTGCTGTTGGACGGCGGCGTGACCGCAGGCACGGTGGAGTTCACGTTCGATCACATCGTCTTTGCCCTGGGTGCGGAGGTGGATTTGACCCGCATCCCCGGGATGAGCGAGCACGCTTATCTGGTGCGGAACTGCGGCGATGCCATGAAGCTGCGGGCCACCATCATCGGCCGGATGGAGGAGGCCAACTTGATCTCGGATGCGGCAACGCGTCGCCGCCTGCTCAGCTTTATTGTGGTGGGCGGCGGTTATTCAGGGGTGGAAACGGCCGGCCAGATGATCGATCTGCTGCACTCCATGTGTCGCTTTTATGAGCAGGTGCAGCCGGAGGACTTCAGCGTCACGCTGGTGCACAGCGGTGAGAAGGTGCTGCCCATGCTCTCGGCGAAGCTGGCGGACTACACTGGCACCCAGTTGCAGAACATGGGGGTGAAGATCCTCTTTAAAGCCCGGGTGAAGGCGGCCACCGCCCGGACGGTCATTCTGGATGACGGGCGGAAGATCGACGCGTACACGGTGGTCTGCACCGTGGGGAATGCGCCCCATCCGCAGATTTTGGCCCTCGGTGCCTCCGGGGACCTGCCGCTGGAAAAAGGCCACGTCGTGGTGGAGGCCACTGGCCAGGTGAAGGGGCTCACCCATGTCTGGGCAGCGGGAGATTGTGCCTCCTTCCCGAAATCAGGCGGGGGAAAGTGCCCCGAGACCGCACAGTTTGCCTACCGTCAGGGTCTGTTGGTCGGAGACAATCTCGTGGCCAGTCTGCAAGGGCGCGCTCTCACGCCGTTCGCCTTTACCGGGCTGGGCGAGTTGGCCTCCATTGGTCACCGCAAGGCGGTGGCGGAGATCTTTGGCTGGCACTTTTCCGGCATCATTGCCTGGTTCATGTGGCGGACGATTTATCTGATGAAGCTCCCGGGGCTGGACCGCAAGCTCAGGGTGATGTCGGAATGGACCTTCGACCTCTTCTTCCCACGGGATATCAACCTCCTGACGCCTCAGTATTCCTCGCCCATGGAGGAGATGCACCTGGAAGCCGGGGATCCCTTGTTTCATCGGGGAGAGCCCGCCTTCTCCTTCTACGCCGTGAAAAATGGGAGGGTGGACATCACTGACGAAAGCGGTGAGGTGGTGAAGTCTGCTGTGGCTGGCGATCATTTTGGCGAGAGGGCGCTGCTGGAGGACCATATCTGGCGCTACACTGCGACGGCCAAGGAGCCCAGCACCCTGGTGGCCATCGATGAGCGCACCTTCCAGAAACTGGTCAGCTCGATTGGCTCCCTCAGCACGCTCTTCCGCCGCACGGCAGAGACCTATGACAGCGCGCAGGAGATTGAGCATGTGATGGCCAAGCTGCCCCA
This sequence comes from Verrucomicrobium sp. BvORR034, assembly GCF_000739635.1. GTDB lineage: Bacteria > Verrucomicrobiota > Verrucomicrobiia > Verrucomicrobiales > Verrucomicrobiaceae > Verrucomicrobium. The sequence goes on from NZ_BATQ01000049.1 coordinate 24,698, forward strand.
GCGCGCCCGCAGCGGCACGGCGGGTGACCTGATGGTGCGCCAACTGGCGTCGCTCAATGAAGACGACCGCCTCGACAAGGCGCTGGACCTTTTCCACCGGGAGCGGCATAGCACCTATCCAGTATTGGACGCAGAAGGGCGGGTGCGTGGCCTTCTGCGCCGGGCCGACTGCTACGAATGGCTGAAACACAATGCCATGGACCCCGACACCTTGGTGAAGGATCTGCCGATCAAGCGCGCCATGGTCATCGCCACTCACATGCCGCTGCCGGAAGTGTTCGAGCTCATGATTCGCACGGGGGCGAGCAAGGCCGTGGTGTGCGATGCAGATCAGAAACTGGTGGGCATGCTCACGCTCTTTGACCTGCTCACTGCTCCTACGGAGCCTGCCCCCACCCCGGACGAGCTGGCGGCGGTGCCTGCGATGTAGCTTGCCTTCCCCGGCAGGGTGACTAATGGGTGTGGCCCGCTTTGCAGGGAGCTCTGCCCTGCGTTTGTCTCAGCCCCTTTCCGAATGCCCGCTACGCTCGCCTACTACCTCCACGATCTTAATCCTGAAGTCATCCGCTTCAGCAAAAGCCTGGCGATCCATTGGTATGGGCTGGCGTACGTGCTGGGTTTCTACTGCTGCTATCTGGTGATGGTGCGGCTGGCGCGCCGGGGCTACGGGGAGTTGAAGGCGGAACAGGTGGGGGACTTCATCACCTATGCTGCTTTGTTTGGCGTGGTGGCGGGGGGAAGGCTTGGCTACATGCTGCTGTACAACTTCAGCGAGTTCATTCGCAATCCGCTGATCATTTTCAAGCTCTGGGACGGTGGCATGGCCAGCCACGGTGGCATTGCGGGTCTGGCTTTGTTCACCCTCTACTGGTCGTGGCGACACAAGATCTCCTGGACCGGGCTGGGGGACAACCTCGTGGTCGGTGCACCGCTGGGTATCCTGTTCGGCCGCATCGCGAACTTCATCAACGGCGAACTCTACGGCCGCCCCACAGATGTGGCTTGGGCCATGAAGTTCCCCACCGAGCTTCATCAGATGGACATCCGCCCGTCCGACTGGGGTTTGCAGGCAGCTGGGGACGTTTTTCCCCAGCATAGTCCGGACATCATTGCCCTGGTGAACCAGGCGCCCGATGGCATGCAAAAGCTCGAGGCGGCACTGCACCCGGTTCACCCGTCCCAGCTCTATGAGGGTTTCGCAGAAGGGGCCGTGCTTTTCACGGTGCTCTATCTGGTCCGCACCCAGGTGAAGAACCTTCCCAATGGCATCCTCACGGGCATCTTCTTCATCCTCTACGCCATAGCCCGCATCGTCTGCGAGACCTTCCGCGAGCCTGATTCCAGCCTCATCATTGGCATCACCAAGGGGCAGTTCTACTCCTTGTTCATGATCTTGATCGGGTTGGCGTTCATTGCCTGGGCCTACTTCGTGAACCGCAAAAAGATCCCGACCTAGGATCCGCTGGTTGAGAAGGCGAAGTTTGCGGTTTGAATTTTGAAGTTTTGCGAAAGCGTTGGGTCTCATGCTAGCATGTCAGCCATGATCCCCCGACGCCTCTTTGCTGCTGCCGCTGTGGCAATCCCTCTGCTACCAGCGTTGCTGGCGGCTGATCCGGCTGCGAAGTCCGGCCCATCGGTCGGCGTATCTCCCACGGCCCAAGTCGCTCCCGCCGTTCCAGCGCCTGCTGGCACGGACTTTGTCCGTTTTGTGGAGGACGATGCTGGCGCCCGCCTCCAGACGGGCATCGCGTCCTATCGGAACAAAGAAGGCGTGGTCGTGGATCTGATCGGGGCGATCCATGTGGCGGACCAGGCTTACTTCGAGAAGCTCAATGAGGCGTTCAAAGGCTACGAGGTCGTCCTCTATGAGATGGTGGGCGGCCCTATCGGCCAGCGAGAGCGCCGCGAGCTGGCTGCGGAAAAGGCCCGGCAGAAGCCGCAGAATCTGAAGAAGAAGCCTGAGACCGAGGCGGCCACACCTCCAAAAGCTGCGCCAGCACCTGCGGAAAAGAAAGATTCCACTCCCAAGTCGGCCTCCACTGCCCTCAGCGTTGAGGAGCGTGTCGCTGATCTGGAGGCTTACATGAAGGGCAAAACCGGGCTCACGCCTGAGCAAGATGCATTTGAGGCCGAAGAGGAGGCCGCCGCGGGCAAGCTCTCCTGGCTTCACGGCCTGCATGCCACCATCCAGAACACCCTGTCTCTCTCCGGGCAGCTCGATGTCATTGACTATCACGCGGCCAATTTCGTCCATGCAGACATGAGTCTGGCGGAGTTCGCTGCCATGCAAAATCAGCGCAATGAGGGATTCATTGCCCTGTGGCTCAAGGCGGTGCAGGTGCAGATGAATCAGCCGCAGTCGAATGCCAACCAGCCGGGCTTGCTCAAGATCCTGGAGATTCTTTGCCGTAAAGATAGCGCCACGGAGCTCAAACGTCTTTTCGGTCGGACGTTTGACAGTGTGGAGACGGTCATGACCGGCATGGAATCCGGCGACGGCACCGTCATCGTCTCGGAGAGAAACAAGGTGGCGCTTCGCGTGATGGAGCAGCAGATCAAGGCGGGGAAAAAGCACATCGCCATCTTTTATGGTGCGGCCCACTTGCCCGATATGGAGAAGCGTCTGCTGGCGAGGGGCTTCACCCTTCAGAAAGATGAGTGGGTGACCGCATGGGATCTGCCGCCTCCTCCTCCTCCGGTGGAGGCATCCGGAACAAAGCCCAAAGACGAGCGACAGAATCCTTGAAGTGCCTCGTTCCCAAGGGCGGCAAGTTATTGCCACTCCGATCCCCACACTGACATCTCTTGTTCATGGCCGTCTCCCTGTCTCTGACCCGCTGCATCCTTAGTCTCCTGTCATTGAGCCTTCTGCCCCTGGGAACCCATTGCTCGCCTTCGTCCAAGCAACCCACAGGGCCCAAGAACACCTCCAAGACTCCCCCTGGAGCGACTCCGGCCGGCATGGTTTGGATTCCTGGTGGCGAGGCGTTGATGGGCGACAATGTGAGGCGGGAGGAGAGCCCTGTGCATGAGATTGCTGTGGACGGCTTCTGGATGGACGAGCATGAGGTGACCAACGCCCAGTTCGAGGAATTTGTGAAAGCGACGGGCTACGTCACGACTTCAGAACGGGTCCCGAAGGTGGAGGATTTTCCGGAACGATTGCGTCCTATGATCAAGGCGGATCAGCTCAAGCCGGGTGCGGTGGTGTTTACGCCTCCTGCCGTGGCTCCGCCCAACCTGGACAACTTCCTGGAATGGTGGCGCTACATTCATGGGGCCGACTGGAGACATCCAGAGGGCCCCAACTCCAGCATCAAAGACCGCATGAACCACCCGGTGGTGTGTGTGTCATGGAAGGATGCCGAGGCTTATGCCAAGTGGGCGGGCAAGCGGTTGCCTTCAGAGGCTGAGTGGGAGTATGCCGCGCGTGGGGGCGTGGGGCCCACCAAGCGAAACACCTTTACCTGGGGTGAGAATGGTGAGCAGAGGGTGAAGATGGCCAACACTTGGACAGGTTCCTTTCCGGTGGAGGATCGCGCTGTCGATGGCTTTAAAGGCACTGCTCCCGTGAAGAGTTTCCCGCCCAACGAATTTGGCCTCTACGACATGGCGGGGAACGTTTGGGAATTCGTCGCAGACTGGTTCCATCCAGACTACTTCCGCAACAGTCCGAAGCTCAACCCTCCTGGTCCCACCTCAGGGTATGATCCGAATGAACCGGATCTCCCCAAGAAGGTGATCAAAGGGGGATCCTTTCTGTGCAGCCCTCTCTACTGTACGGGCTACCGGCCTGGGTCGAGGATGTTCAATGATCCCGACAGCAGCGCGGATCACACTGGCTTCCGGTGTGTGAAGAATTAGGGAAGGGTTATGGGGTTAGATGTTATGGGTTATGAGCTGGTGAGGACGGGATTGCCGACGATGGAACTTGAGATCGTGAACTTTCCACCTAACGCATAACCCATAACTCTTCACTCTTTCCCAATGCTCACCGATACCCATGCCCATCTTGCCAGCCGGCAGTTCGCCACTGATCTGCCTGAGATCATCGATCGTGCGCGGGCGGCGGGAGTGAAGCGGATCGTGTGCATTGGCACTACGCTGGAGGATTCCAAGCGAGTGCTGGAAATTGCCGACATGTATCCCGAGGTGGAGGCGACAGTGGGCATTCATCCATGCGACGCAGACACTGTGAAGGGAGACGCCTTCGTGGAAGAGCTGAAAGAACTCGCCCAGCACCCCAAAGTGGTCGGCATTGGGGAGATCGGCCTCGACCATTATCACCAGCCCCCGGAGGGCTTCACGCTGGATTCATGGAAAGAACAGCAGGCGTTCGTTCTGGAACGTCAGTTGGAACTGGCCGCGGAGCTGAAGCTCAACGTGGTGTTGCACAACCGCGAAAGCTTTGAGGATCTGGTGGCCCAGGTCTTGCCCTGGTCCGACCGTCTGCGTGGGGTGTTTCATTGTTTCACCGGTGGCAGTGAGCAGGCGTTGCCATTGATTGAGCGTGGACATCTCGTGTCGTTCACCGGGATTGTCACCTTCAAGAACGGGCAGGTGATCCAGGAGTGTGCCCGTGCTGTGCCATCGGGTGGATTCATGCTGGAGACAGACTGCCCCTATCTAGCCCCCATGCCTTTCCGGGGCAAACGTAATGAACCTGCCTATGTGGCGAATACGGCGGAGTTCGTGGCCTCACTCCGTGGGATGCGATTGGAGGATTTGGTGAGCGAGACTGGGGCGACGGCAGCGGCGTTCTTTCGGAAGCCGGCTTAGTTTGTGGCTCCTGCGAAGGGAGCCTCTGGAGACGGAGCCCGTAGACTCGCTTAGAGCACGTCCAACGTTGGACTGTGTTACAATTCCCCCCCCAGCGTCTCGCGCGTGGAGGACCAGGGTCTGTTGAAACCTGGTGACATCGGCGAGAAGGCGAAGCCTGTAGACGCTTCAGCTAGTGCCTCCTCACGCCGACAACTACCGGGGCGCTGGGTGGTTGGGGATCAAACACCAGTGGGTGAGAGGAAAGGCGTGAGCCATGGAGGTGTTTGCCGATACAAAAGGTGTTTGAAGATTCCTTCGGCTGAGTGACCGCCAACGTCGCTCGTAGCTGTCGACGTGAGGAGGCACTAACTTCCTGGTATGCGATGTTTTCCCGTGGAGTGCGACCAAGTGCCCAAGGTGTGCTCCACGGCCGCGAGGCGAGGCAGGATCAAGTGCCCAGACATCTGCTTCCCGTTGAGGGATCAGTTGCGGAATGAAGTAGTATCGCTGGCTGGGTCTCCTTGGATGGCACTCCGAGCGCGGCGATCGGTCTGCTGTCCTCCCTCGGCAGCAACCTCACTGCTTCCTCGCCAGGAGGTACTCCAGCAGATCATTGAGGGCCTGTCCCGCCAGCACCTCGTTCAGGCCCATGGGCATGAGGGAGTAGGGGGACTCCTGGTCTTCGGCAATGTCGGCCTTCTTCACGGCATGCTCCTGACCGGCGGCATCGGCAAAGATGAGCTGGTCATCCTGCTCCCGTCGCAAAAGGCCTCCCAGCACACCGCCGTCGCGCTTCTTCACAAAGTGCATCCGGAACGCCGGGTCTACGGCGCGGTTGGGGTCGAGAATGTCCTCCAACAACCGCTCGGCACCCCGTGCACCGATGCCGTCGAGCTGGGGACCCACCAGGTTGCCTTTCACCCCGATACGATGGCACACGGCACAGTTCGTTTGAAACAACTGTTCGCCTGCCGCGGCGTTGCCCCGTTCACGAGTGAACGCGGTGAGGCGGTTTTTGAGCACCTCATCCAGTCCGGTGTTTGCAGGTGGCAGGGCGCGGGTGATTTCATCCAATCGGCGGGTGATGTCTGCCTGGTTCAGCGCTTGAAGTTTCCCGGTGACCACAGGGTCGGCCAGGACGCGAGGGGGCGCCAGTTTTAGCAGTTGGGCGCTCTGTTCCGGGGTGGCGGCCATGGCGGTCGCCAGTTTAACCTGGGTGCGGTAAGGCTGTTCTTTGAAGGCCTTGTCGAGGAGTGCGGCCGTCTGGGACGGCTGAGCGAGGAGGCTGAAGAGCAGCGGTGCCAGTTCCGCCTCCCGCGCCAGTCCTGCCAGGGGCTGGAGAGAGGGATGGGCAGTGACGAGAGCTTCTGCGATATGCCCCCGGGTGGCAGGGGCAAGTGACCCAGTGGGGGCAGCCACCTTCTGCAACTGACTCAGTCCGTCCGGTGTGGGGAAGTCTCGCACCAGTTGAGCCAGGGACGCGATGCGCCGGTTCAAGCTCTGTGCATCGTCATCGGGGTAGGCCACTGGTTGTGGCGTGAATCGTCCCGCCGCGAGCCAGGCGTAGGCGGTGCCACTGTCGCCATCCACGAGTTCGAGGTAAACGCGAGGCAAGGCCTGTCCCAGGGTTTTCAGAGCTTCTTTCTGTCGGGAGAACGTCCAGGTCACGGGGAGTGCACGGTCCTGGCGGGGTGGCCAGGCGGAGGCCAGGGTTTCATGGCTGAGCGCATCTCTCAACCTTACGACGTTTCGCTCGTGAGGTGGTTGGTTGGGCGGGCCGCTGTGTCCGGCGATCCAGAACTCAAGCTGATCCGGCAGTTCAAAATCTGGAGATCGAAGCGAGCCCGTGAGCTTTTCCCCGCCTGGCGGCAGACTTCCCAGGAAACTGCCCTCGCTCCCGTCTTCACAGGGGCGCTGCTGGAGCACCCAGGGGTTGTTTCCTGTGCCCGTGCGCACCCAGCCCGATTGTTTCGCCTGAGAGAGCCATGACTGCAGGGCGGATTGCAGGCTTCCGGCCCATCTCTCCACAGCGCGGCCAGCTGGTTGCCCCGCCCGCTTTCTGCCCTCTGTGATGGCGGCATAGAGTTCCAACTGGGCATCCAGATCGCCGGGGTGGCATTTTTCCACCAGTTCCACCAACTCGGTCTCGAGCTCTGGACCTGCCTGTCTGGCGACATGGGCCAACAAAGGACCCGCGCCACCCACTGCCTGGAAGTAGGCAGGGGAAGCGAACTGCTGCAGCCGCTGCAGGATCCATCGGGCGGAGTCAGGAGAGGGAATGCTACAGGCCACGAGCAAGAGTTCCCGCTCGATGGGGGCAGCCAATTGCTCCCTGGCTAGCGAGTTCCAGTCGGTGGGGGACTGACGTCGTAACACGCTTTGCACGGCCAGTCGCCAGGCGTATTGCATGCGCAGATCACCTTCAGGCAACCGGGCGCGAAGGGCGAGGAGTTGTCCGACTTCCGGCACGTGATCTCGATACGGGACAGTTTCCAGAGCGACAGAGAGGAGGTGTGGATCGGTCTGGGTCCAATCGAACGTGTTCTTTTCCGCGAGCGAGCGAACACGATGAATCGCTTCCAGCGGATCGACGCCAGAGGGTGTTGTCTTACGGGCTGCTTCCAGCCAGACCATTGAAGCCCTTTGCAGGGCATTCTCTGGGGCGACTCTCTCCAGTATCTGTTGCGCCTCGCTTGCCGCAGGCCCGCTGAGCCGCTCTTTCAGCTCTGCCACCGCCAGGCCCCGCAGAGTCAGGCTGGCGTCTCCAAGTCTGGTGATGACGTCTTCCTTGGTCATCTGGTGCAGGGCGGTCTGCCGCAACGCACGGGTGGCATCCTTCTTCACCACTCGCCAGATGCGTCCGCTGGCACGGTCCCGGCCTGGGTGATCCAGCGGCACCTCGTAGTGACCGATGATGCGATTGTAAAAGTCCGCGATGTACAGCGCGCGATCCGGGCCCAGTTGCAGATCCACCGGGCGGAACCACGGATCTGTGCTGGTGAGGAAATCAGGCTTCTCATTCGCCTTCGGCGTGCTGCCCGTGAAGGTGATCAGGTCCTGGTTCACCCTGGAGGTGACGGGATTGCCCACCAGCATGTGGTCGTTCCATTCGGGCCCCCACACGTCCTGATCCAGGTACACCACGCCGGCGATTCCTGTGGAGCCATGGGCATGCTCACACATGACCGGAGCGAAGCCCAAGCCATCGTGCGGGCGGCCAAAGCTGGGATACGACGCTCCAGGGATGAGCTGGTAGATGGGGGAGCTGTGACAGTCTGCTGAGTAGAGATTGCCACGCGAGTCCCAGCACAGGCCAAAGGGGTTCACCTGGCCGGTGGTCCAGCGTTCCACCCTCGAACCATCGGGTTTGAACCGGAAGACGTTGCCGCTGCTGAGATCCAGGGTGGAGCCATCCTTCGCCTTGAAGTGGGAGGTGTTGGAGAAGCCGTGCGTGGCATAGATCCAGCCGTCCAGCCCGAGGCGCAGGCTGGAGATCATGCCGTGGGTGTCCTTCTCGTAGCCCAGCGGTCCAAAGAGGATCGTGCGCCGGTCGCAGACACCGTCTTCATCCGTGTCCTCGAAATAGACGATGTTTGGGATGCTCCAGGCGATGCAGCCTTTGCCGTACGGCAGTACGCCGGTGGGGATGTTCAATTCATTGGCAAAGACGGTGGAGCGGTCGGCCCGACCATCGCCGTCCAAGTCTTCCAAGATGCGAATGGAATCGCGTCCTCCTTTGGCATGCACGCCCCCGTTTTCCCATCTCTCTTTGGGCACGGCATAGGGGTACTCCAAGGTGCTCGTGACCCAGAGCCTTCCGCGCCGGTCAAACCCGAGGTTGATGGGCTTCCCGCCCAGTTGGGCGTCATCGGCGAAGAGTTGCACCTCAAATCCTGGCGGGACCTGAAGGGTAGCCTGTTCCTGTACTGCACTGAGCGGCTCCGTGTCCCGGACCAAGCGGTCCCTGGATTCCTGGCCGTAGGTGCCTGCGCCCCAGCCACTGGCGAAGATCAGGGACAGGTAGAGAGCTCGAGGAAGGTGCATGACCTTCTCATACGCAGGCAGGGTGGGGAAACTTCAGAGTGGGTGTTCTGAGATGCCTCCGGTATGGGCAGGTCCATTAGGCATCATTCATCTCAACTCAAAGGACGGAATATTGACGGGTGGGGTGGTTTGTGCTGTGATTTGTCGAATTTTCTGCGCGGCCTTCCGGCCAACAACCTCCAATCCACTTTCAATACCTTCGCTATGAGTCTAGGAATCTATCCCGTCTTCCATCCTCCTGTGTCAGATGCCAGCTTCGACAGCCATGGGGAAGACTTGGCCATGGAGTTTGAGGCATTGGATGAACTGGCGGAGGAATATGAAATTCCGGCGCTTTCTTCATTCGGTGACACCCGTGAGATTCCTGAGGACTTCGAAGGAGGCCCGGACGAATTGGATGAGCTGCTGGGACCGTGTGAAGAATGGTTTGACTGTTCCCAAGGCATCGCCGCGTTCGAGTCACTGGCGAGGGTTATCCTTCAGAATCCCGATGCAGCAGAGGCTCTGGAGACCCCCGAAGCTGTGGCTGATGACCTGATGGCTCTGGTAGAGGTGCTCAAGATCGCAAAAGCTCAAGGGGCTCAGTTCCGTCTGGAGATGAGCTAGGTGCCGCTGCTCTCGTCCAGTCTGCAAGGGTTCAAGGAAATGGAGAGGCTTGTGACGCAGAGGGATCAGGCGATGTGATGCACCAGCCCACCATCTACGCGGAGTGCGGCTCCGTTGATGGCAGAGGCGCGAGGGCTGGAGACAAAGGCGACCAGATCGGCGATCTCCTGCGGTTTGATGAGTCGACCAATGATGGAAAGCGGGCGGTCGCGTTTCATGAACTCGCGTCCTGCTTCCTCAACACTCAGGTCCGGGAAGAGCCCTTGCACCATCTTGGCCACTCCTTCTGTCTCGGTAGAACCGGGCAGGATGGTGTTGACGGTCACTTGCGTGTTCTTAGTCAATTCTGCCAGACTGCGGGAAAGAGAGAGCTGCATGGACTTCGTGGCCGCATAGGCAGCCATGTCGGTTGGCGGGGAAAGGGCCGCCTCGCTGGCAATGAAGATGACGCGACCGTCGTTTCTGGCGATCATCCGCTCCAGATAGTGACGGGAGAGACGCACACCGCTGAGGATATTGACCTCGAACAGCCGCCGCCAGGTCTCATCGCTTTCTTTGAAAAACGAGTTCACTTCATAGATGCCGAGATTGTTTACGAGAATGTCCACCTCTGGGTAGGCCGTGATCGTCTGCTCTGCCCCTTCGAGCGTGCCGTTGTCTGCCACGAGAGGAAGGAGCGTGGCCTCTGGGATTTCGGCTTTGAGCTTGGCGATGGCGGCTTCCACCACCGCCGGCGTGCGTCCATTGAGGATGACGCGTACGCGGTCCTGCGCCAGCGTGCGGGCGATTTCCAAACCAATGCCTCCGGTGGAAGCGGTGACGAGGGCGGTCTTGCCGGAGAGATGCAGATTCATGGCTGGCTGATTTCGGTTGGCGGGAAGGGGGAGTGCTGGGGGGTACCCAATTGGGAACGTTCGCGGGAGGAGAGTGGACGAGAGGTTCGGAGTCGGTGAGTGGACACAAAAAAGCCAGGCTCCGTCTCAGCGGAGCCTGGCTGGAGGTGTCTTGAGACCTCTATGGGAGAACTTATGGGATCTTAAGCGTCATGCCGGGACGGATCACGTCCGAAGTCAGGCCGTTGACGCTCTTCAGCTTGCTCACGGTGGTCTTCTTATTGAGGGCGATGCGGTAGAGGGTGTCACCCTGCTTCACCGCGTAGGAGCCGCCCTTGGCGACGGGCTTCTTCGCCGCCGGTTTTGCCGGGGACTTCTTAGGCGTGGTCTTGCTGGCCACCGTCTTCTTCTTGGCAGGAGGAGGGGTGTAGCTCGGCTGAGGCGGCGGGGTGTAGGTGGGTTGTGGTGGCGGCGTGTACTGCTGGTACTGGGGCGCGCTGTTTGACGCGTAGGACGGGGTCGGCTGCGGCTTGGTCTTGCTCGGAGCCGTGTACTCCTGATAGCCCGGCTGCCCGGGATAGGGATTGTAGCCGCCATCAGCGCCCGCGCTGGTGTACTCCTGGTAGTCTGAACCGCCACCAGCGGCACCCTTGGTGGTTTTGCAGGATGTTGCGGCGACGCAGAGGGCTGCGGCGGCAGCCAGGATCAGAGCGGGCTTCATGGAAAGGAGTGGTGAGGGGTGGAGGTGGAGATGCTGGTGAAACCTGCAGCCAGCGCAAGCGAAAGATGATTAACAGGGGTTAACTATCGCTGTGATGGGAATCGTTGCAAGCGCCTTTGCCTTGTCTGATTTCGCATACATTTTCACGCACGGCGGAGTTGCGTCTCCCGCGGGGACTCCCTAGTCTCGCAGTCCCATGAAAATCGGATTCAACCTGCTGCTCTGGACCGGTCACGTGACCGAAGAGAATTTTTCCCTGTTCCCCAAACTCAAGGCCGTGGGTTATGACGGTCTGGAAATTCCCATTTTCGACACGAGCAATCCCGCTCATTTCAAGACCATCGGGCAGGCGCTGAAGGACAACGGCCTGGAAGCCACCGCCGTGACCGTGCTTCCAGACGAGGCGCACAACGCCATCAGCCCGGACGCCAAGAACCGCCAGGGAGCGATCGATCACCTCAAGTCCGTCTTCGAATGCGCCCACAACGCAGGCGTGCAGGTGCTTTGCGGTCCCTACTACCAGGTGCTGGGCCAGTTCACGGGTCGTTTCCCCACAGAAACGGAACTCGAACACGCCGCTGAGGTGCACCGCGCGGTCTCGCCTGTGGCTGAAGCCGCCGGAGTGAAGTGCGCGATCGAAGCCCTGAACCGCTTCGAGTCCCACCTGCTGAACACGATGGAGCAGGCCGCCAGCTATGCCAAGCGGGTCAACCACCCGAACTTCGGCACCATGTACGACACCTTCCACGCCAACATCGAGGAGAAGGACCCGCTTGGAGCCATCGACACGGTGTTCAACTCCGGCAAGCTGAACCACGTCCATATTTCTGAGAATGACCGCGGCACTCCCGGACGTGGCCACGCCCCCTGCCGTGAGGCGATCCGCAAGCTGAAGGGGCTGGGCTACGATGGCTGGCTCACGATTGAAGCCTTTGGTGGCTCCCTGCCAGACCTCGCCGCTGCCACCCGCGTGTGGCGTGACTTCTTCTCCTCCCCTGAGGAAGTTTATACGGAAGGCTACGAACTGATCAAGAGCACGCTGGCTGAATAGAACGGCGTGAAGTGCACGTTAAAGTGAACCTGTTCCAACCATGACTACGCACGAATCCAACCACCATGCCATCTACGTGCCTGAAAAGGCGTCGCGTCGTGGCTTCCTCCGCGGGGCTCTCGCCGCGGGCACTGGCGTCGCTCTCAGCAACGCCACTCACGCCTTCGCCGCCTCCGGCAAGGAGATCAAAATCGGCCTCATCGGCAGCGGCGGTCGTGGATCCGGCGCGGCGGACCAGGCGCTGAGCAGCCCTAACAGCGGCTTTAAGCTGTGGGCCATGGCAGATGCCAGCAAGGAGCGTCTCGACGGCTCCTACAGCAACCTGAGCAACAAGCACGCCGACAAGGTGGCCGTGACCGACGACCGCAAGTTCGTGGGCCTCGATGGCTATGAGAAGGTGATCAAGGAGTGTGATCTCGTCATCCTGGCGACCCCTCCTGGGTTCCGCCCCTATCACTTCGAAGCAGCAGTGAACGCGGGCAAAAACGTGTTCATGGAGAAGCCCGTGGCCGTGGACGCTCCGGGCATCCGCAAGGTGCTGGAGATGGCCAAGGTGGCTGATCAGAAGGGCCTCAAAGTGGCGACCGGCCTTCAGCGTCGCTACCAGAAGTGCTATCGTGAAGCCCTCAAAGAGGTGAAGGAAAACAACATCATCGGCGAGATCGTCAGCGGCCAGGTTTACTGGAACGACGGTGGCGTCTGGGTGAAGGACCGCCTCGATGGCATGACTGAGATGCAGTACCAGATGCTTAACTGGTACTACTTCAACTGGCTTTGCGGCGACCACATCTCCGAGCAGCACGTGCACAACATCGACATCGCCAACTGGTTCATCGGCAGTGCGCCGATCAGTGCCCAGGGCATGGGCGGCCGTGAAGTGCGCAAGGAGAAGAAGGGCGACACCCCCGGCAAGTACGGTGAAATTTACGACCATCATTTCGTAGAGTTCACCTACCCCAACGGCGTGCGTGTGAACAGCCAGTGCCGTCACCAGAAGGGCTGCTTCAACCAGATCCGCGAAGAGTTCCACGGCACCAAGGGCATCTTGTACCTCAAGAACGACAACAAGTGCTACGCCACGGACTACAAGGGCAACGTCATCTGGAAGTACGACTTCCGCCAGAAGGATGAGAACCCCTACCAGGTGGAGCACAACGAGCTTCAGGACGCCATCCTGAACAACAAGCCCAAGAACGACGCCTACTACACCGCAGAGAGCACCATGACCTCCATCCTCGGACGCATGGCCACCTACGGCGGCAAGGAAGTGAAGTGGGATGATGCGATCAAGAGCGAGATCCAGCTCATGCCTGCCAAGGTGACGTGGGAAACCGTGCCGCCGAGCAAGCCGGATGAGTCGGGCAACTACCCGATCGCCATCCCAGGCGTGACGAAGGTGGTGTAGTCCATCCCTCCAGCCTTATTCTCGAGACCCCGGTTTGCTATGGCAGGCCGGGGTCTCGTATTTCAGGGGGCGCAGAACAAGCGTCTTTTCATCCTCCTACATGGTGGTAAGTTCCGCCATGGCCGCTCCTGATGACAACGCCCTCCACCAGCGCATGCTCAAACTGGGCATTCGGGAGGAAGATCTGGAGGAGACCTTCATCCGTGGCACTGGTGCGGGTGGGCAGAAAATCAACAAAACCTCCTCCACCGTGGTGCTCACGCATATTCCCACGGGGTTGGAAGTTCGCTGTCAACGGGAGCGATCCCAAAGCCTGAACCGACTGGTTGCGCGAGAGGAACTCTGCGCCAAGCTGGAGGAGAAGCTGGCCGCCGTGAAGCTGGAAAAGCGGAATGCGGTGGAGAAAAAGAAGCGCCAGAACCGCAAGCGGCCCCGGGGGCTGAAGGAACGGATCTTGAAAACCAAACACCAGCGCAGTGAGGTGAAGAAGCAGCGCACCCGGGTTCGGTCGGCGTCCAGCGACTGAGGGAGAGGGGAATTTTTCGTGGTGCCCAAAAGTTTGTTTGGGAAACTGCGAGCATTCGGGACATGGTGCCGTCAAATCGTTGCAACCTTAGCCCACCTGTGCACTCTTACTCATGCTCGAATATCAACGCCTGTTGAAGAAAGTTTTGGAGCATGGCAGCTTCCGCCAGGATCGCACCGGCGTGGGGGCCTATTCCGTGTTTGGCGAGCAGTCCCGGTACGACTTGAGCTCCGGGTTTCCCGTGCTGACCACCAAGAAGCTGCACCTGCGGTCCATCATTCATGAACTGCTGTGGTTCCTGAAGGGGGACACAAACATCAAGTACCTTCACGAGAACAAGGTCACTATCTGGGACGAGTGGGCGGATGAGGAGGGCAATCTGGGACCGGTCTATGGGGCCCAGTGGCGTCGCTGGCAGGGGGCGGATGGGCTGGTGCACGACCAGATCGCGGACGTCATCGCCAGCATCAAGAAGAACCCCTATTCCCGCCGTCACATCGTCAGTGCCTGGAATGTGGCCCGGATTGGGGAGATGGCTCTGCCGCCCTGCCATCTGATGTTCCAGTTCTTTGTGGACCAGGGCCGCCTGAGCTGCCAGCTCTACCAACGGAGCGCGGATCTTTTTCTGGGGGTGCCTTTCAATATTGCCTCGTACGCGTTGCTCACCATGATGGTGGCGCAGGTTTGTGATCTGCAGCCCGGAGAGTTTGTGCACACCTTTGGCGATCTCCATCTTTATGCCAATCATCTCGATCAGGCGCGATTGCAGCTTGAGCGCGAGCCGCGTTCCCTGCCGGTGATGAAGATCAATCCAGAGGTGCGCGACATCGATGGCTTCAAGTTCGAGGACTTTACCCTGGAAAACTACGACCCGTGGCCGGCCATCAAGGCCGAGATCGCCGTTTAACTCATCTGCCAGAGCCGACCCTGCCCGACTATGACCTTCATCCGCGCTGTGCTCACCCTCTCCTTCGTCGCCGGCACTTCGCTGGCCTGGTCAGCACCCGCCGGGGAGGCCAGTTGGCCTGAGTTCCGCGGGCCCACCCGACAGGGCAGTTCCGATGCCATCGGTCTGCCGGTGAAGTGGTCCGCCACGGAAAACATCGCGTGGAAGGCTGACCTGCCCGGCAGGGCGTGGTCATCCCCTGTGGTGGGAGATGGGGTGGTGTATCTCACCAATGCCGTGGGGGCCAAGGACTCCACGGATCCGCACGATACCTTCTCGCTCCGGGTGATGGCTCTGAACGCCACGGATGGCAAAGTGATCTGGGATCAAGAGGTGTTCGTCATCAAGGATCCGCATACCTTTGGCATTCATGGGAAGAACAGTTATGCCAGCCCCACGCCTGTCCTGGAGGGCGACCGGATCTACGCCCACTTTGGACACTTCGGCACCGCCTGCCTGAACACGAAAGGGGAGGTTCAATGGAAGAACCAGCAGGTCACCTACAGCCCGGTACACGGTGGTGGAGCCTGCCCGGTGCTGGTGGATGATCTGCTCATCTTTCCTGCGGATGCAGCCAGCAACCCCTTTGTCGTGGCGTTGGACAAGCGCACTGGCAAGATGAAGTGGAAGACGGATCGCACGGCCGGGGCGAAGAAAACGTTCTCCTTTTCCACCCCGCTGCTCATTGAGGTGAAGGGGGAGAAGCAACTCGTCTCTCCTGGCAGCAATGTGGTGAGCGCGCTGAATCCCAAGGACGGGAGCGAGATCTGGAAGGTCAGTTACGAAGGCTACTCCGTGGTGCCACGGCCCATCTATGCGCAGGGCCTGGTGTTCCTCAGCACGGGCTACGACAGGCCCACTGGTCTGGCCATTCGTCCGGATGGCAAGGGCGACGTCACCGGAACCCACGTGGTCTGGCGCATGGAGAAAGGGGCTCCGCTGACGCCCTCCATGCTGGCAGTGGGGGAGGATCTCTTCTCTGTCGCGGACAATGGCATCGTGTCGTGCTTCGAGGCCAAGACCGGCAAGCTCTTCTGGCAGGAGAGGGTGGCCCGGGCGACTTCCGCCTCGCCCTTGTACGCGGATGGCAAAATCTACATTCAGGATGAACTGGGCAATGGCTACGTGATCAAGGCCAGCCGCCAATTGGAGCTGCTTTCCACCAATGCGCTGGGCCAGAAGTCGCTGGCCTCCTACGCGGTGAACGGTCGGCAGCTTCTCATCCGCACCCAGAACGCGCTTTATTGCGTGGGCACCCCATGAACGCGGATCCTCGAACCCCCTTGAGCGAAAAGCGACGCGCCTTCCTGAAGCGGTTTCGGCTGCTGGCGGCCCCCTCCATGATCATGGGCGGAGGTGCGACCTACGGGTACTCGTCTCTCATTGAGCGCCATCGCGTGACGGTGGACCACCATGATGTGCGCCTGGCTTTGGGCAGTCGGGCTCCGGCAAAGTTCCGGGCCGTGAGCCTGACGGACTTTCACTTCGACCCCCTGTTTGAGGAGGAATATCTCGCGGAGGTGGTGCGGCGGACGAATGCCCTCAAGCCGGACATCATCATGCTGACGGGAGACTACATCTCCAGCACCAGCCGCAGGTTCGAGGAGTTTGGCCAGGTCGTGGCCGGGTTTCAGTCCGCCTGCGGCGTCTTCGCCTGCCTGGGCAATCATGATCACTGGCACCAGCCGAGTCGCATTCAGAACATCCTGGTGAAACAGGGCATCGACGTGCTGGTGAACCGGCACACGCGGGTGCCTTGCGCTGGAGGCGAGGTGGTGCTGACCGGGCTGCAGAGCGTCTGGGGTGGTCGCCCCAACTGGGCAGTTGCCTCCCAGGGGTTGAAGCCGGATGACCGCACCCTCATGCTGGTGCATGAGCCAGACTACGCCAGCCATCTGGCGGGGGAGAAACAAATCGTCTTCCAGGCCTCTGGCCACACGCATGGTGGCCAGATCCGCCTCCCGGGCATTGGTGCCCTTCGTCTTCCAAGCTGGGGGGTGAAGTTCCAGGCAGGATTCTATGACGTGGACAACATAAAACTCTATGTGAACCGGGGGATCGGCACGATCCAGTACCATGTGCGGTTCATGTGCCCGCCGGAGATCGCCTGCTTTGACGTGGTGAACACGGATGTGGTTTAGGGGTTCTTGGTTCTTTCCTGCGCGAGTTGTCTCAGGAACCCCCCGGGTCCGGGTTTGCCGGGACGAACACAAAGGTGGATGATTGACTCATGAACCTGGAGGGCTCACCTGCCCATGGTTTGCGGGCGGGCGAAATCTACCGCGGGGAGGTGGACCCATGACGACCAAGGCCTGAGTGGATGCCATCTCGGAAACTCTGGCAAGACGTTCGTGGACGGTGGCTTGGTGGTAGCGGTAGAGGGGCGTTTTTGGCGGTTGCTCCGCCGCCAGAAGGCGTATCTTAGAGGGACGGCTTTTCGTCCCAACACCCATGAGCACTGCTGCGAGCCGCCTCCCAGGTCCTGTTTGGCTGGGCATTGAAACCGGAGCCACGCACACCACGGTGCTTTCAGTCCGGGGGGAGAATGAAGTGGTGGACCGCTTTGATCTCGGCCCGGCGAACATCCGGCTGGCCACGTCCGCAGAACTCATTCACCTGTTTGAGTCGATTCGTGACCGACTCACCCTCGCTCCTTCCGCCATTGGCGGCGGGTTCGCCGGGTTGCGCAATGAAGACGACCGTCGGCGGGTGGTGAATCTGGTTCAAGGCATCTGGCCTGACACGCCTTTTCTAGCCAGCGATGACCTTGAGACCGCCTTGGAAGCCGCTGGCGACTGGCCTGATGATGCGGAGGCCCGTGTGCTTCTGCTGAGCGGCACCGGCTCCTGTGCCTATGGTCGGAATTCCGAGGGGCGGGTGGTCAAGGTGGGAGGGCGGGGGCACATACTGGGAGACCAGGGCAGCGCCTCAGACATCGCGCTGCAGGCTCTCCGCGCTGTGGTGTACCAGCATGATGTCAACGGCCGGTTCCCGGCTTTGGGTGAGGCCATTTTGCAGGCTCTGCTACTGAATCACCCTGATGACCTCATCCCCTGGACTCAGGAGGCGGAGAAACAGGAGATCGCCCGGCTGGCGATCACCGTTTTCACTGAGGCGGGCCGGGGTGACGATCTGGCTGCTCAGCTCGTGCACGATGCGGCGCAGAAGCTGGCCGACATGGCGGCCCGATGCACGAACCATCTGGTGCATGCTGACGCCAAGGTGCAGTACATTCTGGCGGGCAGCACCCTGCTCAAGCAGCCCCGTTTTTCTGGCGAAGTGTCCAGCCTGCTGTCTATTCATCGACCCCAATCAAGCATCAGTCCCCTGGAGCGCGAAAGCGTGTGGGGGGCGGTGGCGCTGGCCCGATCACTGGCTCCTGTGTCGCAGACTGGGCGGCCTCTGCGTCCGCGAGGCACCACGCCGTTGCCTGCCGAAGTGGAGGTGGTCGCTCTGGCCTCGCTGGCAAAGTCTCCGACCGAGCAGCGCAATCCTGCCTCCATGCATCTGGACACCATGCCGCTGTCGGAGGCGGTGCGCCTCATGATCCGGGAGAATGAAGCGTCCTGCGCTGCAGTGTTGGAGGTCGCCGAGGATTTGGAGTGGCTGGTCGAGCAAACCGTGAGTGCCTTCAACGCGGGGCGGCGGCTCTACTACGTGGGTGCTGGCACCAGCGGCCGCCTGGGCGTGCTGGATGCCAGCGAGTGTCCTCCTACATTCCGCGTGCCTCCGGATCAGGTTCAAGGAATCATGGCCGGGGGCCGGCGGGCCATCTGGTCGGCAGTCGAGGGGGCGGAGGACAACACGGCGGCGGGTGCGGATGCGGTACGGCATCGCGGCGTCCGTCGTGGAGATGTGGTGCTGGGCATTGCTGCGAGTGGTCGCACGCCGTTTGTCTGGGGGGCTTTGCACGAGGCCCGTCGCCTCGGTGCGGTCACGGCCATGTTGTGCTTCAATCCCGCGCTGGAGGTGGCTCCAGAGCACACTCCTGATCGCATCCTGAGGATCAATACGGGGCCGGAAGTGCTCACGGGTTCCACGCGATTGAAGGCTGGCACAGCCACCAAGGTGGTGCTCAATACGCTGACCACCCTGGCCATGGTGCACACCGGCAAGGTGGTGAGCAATCTCATGGTGGACCTGAACGCGAGCAATGTGAAGCTCAAGGATCGGGCGGTACGTCTGGTGCAGGAAATAACTGGATGCGGGGCCGCGACGGCGCTGGCGATGCTGGAGACCGCTGGCTGGCGGGTGAAGGAGGCGGTCCAGCTGGTGCAGGAGCAGCAGGCGCGGGGCGTCTGAACCGCGGCCGGTGCGGAAGCGCATCTTCAAGTTGTTGCGGATGACAAAGCGGACCCGTTCTGCAGACCCCAGGTAACGATGGGGCAGTCATGAGGTGAAGCCAGCTTTTCACGCCAAAACAAGCGCCGACACTGTAGTGTTTCATTTTGCACCTGAAATTCTGTTGAACAGTTTCACTTCATCACTAGTCTTACTGGGACCATGATCCGCTTCGTCAAGCTTCTGCTACCTCTCCTGGCCGTTCTGGCCGTGGGGTATGCACAAGTTTATGGAATGAAGCATGGCTTCCTGTGTGAACACCTGGGTCAGGCGATCGAAATCCAGGCAGAGCATTGCCACAATGTCGGGTTGGGCCCTTCCGGCTACACCCCATGTGAAAAAAAGGCTGGTGAGGCTTGCCCAAGCAATAGCGGCACGCAGCATCACGAATCGGTCTCACTGGATCTGAAGTCAGGGGCGACAGCGTTCAACAACGTCTCGATCCCTCCCCTTTACGCCATCTTCCTGAGTGAGGTGCCATTCTTTGAATGGCCCGCGATCCAGGTCAAGGCTGAAGCCGAGGCAGGGATCAATCGCGCATCTGCGGATCCAGGCCACAAAAACCTGACCTCAGCGGTCCAGGTGGCCAAGTGCATGGTGCTTTTGGTTTGATACTAGAGGCCGGGCGGCATGATCCGCTCATGGCTCCCTAGTGGAATGCGAGGCCTGAATGTGCCTGCACTTCCGCCGTGACTCGTGGCGATACTTCGCTCCCACGGAATCCTTCAATCGACCAAACTTTTGTTTTGCTTATGCGTACGTGTTTTTTTGCTCTATTGGTTATCACTGCGCCTGCGGCTTTTGCCGGGAATGTCTCAGTCTCGCTCTCAGAGACTCCCCGCTATGTCAAAAGGCACAATCCCGACTTGGTTGCCGCAAGGCTACGGATCGACGAGGCCAAAGGAAGATTGCTTGGATCTGGTCGCCTGTCGAATCCTGACCTCGGCCTGAACCTCACTCATGACCGGCGCTTTGAAGAAGGTACTGTGGGCGTTTCATTTGATCAGAAATTCCCGCTGACCGCGCGCCTCCGACTCGAGAAAACAATCTCCCAGAAGCTCGTTAGTGCCGCTGAACTAGAGGTGAGGGAGATGGAGCGCCAGGTGATCGCGGAGACGCAGTCACTGGTCGTAAAACTGCTTTCCATCGACCAGCAAAGAGCCCTTCGTCAGCAACAAACCGAGCTTGCGCAAAAGCTCTCCACATTCGCTGCTGATCGCTCAAACAAAGGGGAGATCTCCCCTCTGGATGCCGCCCAGGCGCAGGTCGACAGCCAGCGCCTGGTGCTGGAAGGTCGGAAACTGGAAGCCGAAAGGGTAAGCATTCTGGGGGAGCTCAAACCCAAACTCGGGGCCGCAGCCAATGATACTCTGGTGGTTGCCGGAGGGCTCCCCGTCACGGCACTGCCGGCGAAAGGAGAGTGGACTTCACGCCCTGACTACCAGCTTTCCCGGACCTACGCCGATGTTGCTCTCGTTGAAGTTGACCTCGCCAAAGCAAAGAAATGGGATGACGTCAC
The DNA here is from genome assembly GCF_000739635.1 of Verrucomicrobium sp. BvORR034. Lineage (GTDB taxonomy): Bacteria > Verrucomicrobiota > Verrucomicrobiia > Verrucomicrobiales > Verrucomicrobiaceae > Verrucomicrobium. Next base: position 45,451 of record NZ_BATQ01000049.1, read on the forward strand.
TGCGGGTGTGATGTGGGAGGGGGAGCGCATGGAGGATGCTCCTGACGGTCTCGAACGCACCGGCTTCTTTGGATTCCGCGTTTCGGTTCCGCTTCCATTCTGGAACAAGAACCAGGGCGAGATTGCAGAGAAGAATGCAGCAGCCCTCAGGGCGTCCCTTGAAACCAAGGCGCTTGCCGCAGGCATCACGAATCAAGTCGCTGCTGCTCGTGCCGAAATGGCCGCCAATGCCGCGCTTGCAATGGAAACAAGGGGGAAGCTGCTCCCCCTGGTTGTCGAACAAACGGACAAGCTGGAGAAGGCCTACGAGACCGGTCAGGTTGACCTTCTCACCATCCTGAGAGCGCGTGAGCAACGGCTGCAACTTGAAGCCGCTGTGCTTGACGCGACGCGTGACTTTCATCTTGCGCGCATCCGCTACGAGGCCGCGACAGCCAGGCATGCGCCCGCATCTGCACAACACAACTCCGCAGCGGGAAAATAGAGCGCCAGTTTCTCAACTCTCCATTCAACAGTATGACAAATCTCACAAAGCTCCTTCTCGCCGCATTGGCAATTCCTGTGGCTCTGCAAGGGGCTGATGCCAGGCGAGCCGCCAACACGGTGGTTCTTGATGATACAGGAGTGAAAAATCTCCGGATCGAAACCGTCGAGGTCGAAGAAACAACCTTTGAGGAAACGATCTTCTCCCTGGGCCGCATCGAGCATATTCCGATCCGCGCCGGGGCTGTGAGCAGCCGCATCTCCGGCCGGGTGGTGGATCTCAAGGTTAGCGTGGGAGACCATGTTCAAAAAGGATCTGAGGTGGCCCGTATCGAAAGCCGTCAGCCGGGCGATCCGCCGCCCGTCATATCAGTGGTGGCACCCCTCAGCGGACTGGTCACCTCCACAGCCATGCAGCTGGGCAAACCCGTTGAACCGGAAAACTCCCTGCTCGAGATCACGGATCTTTCGGAAGTGTATGCCGTCGCTCGTGTGCCTGAACATCAGGCCGGCAAGATGAAGCCCGGAACCGTTGCCCACATCAGGGTAACCGCCCTTCCAGACGAGAAATTCGACGGTGAATTGCTGAGGTTTGGTACAGCCGCTGACGCAAAAAGCGGGACCATTGACGCCATCTTTCGGTTGCCCAATCCAGACCTCCTGCTCCGTCCCGGCATGCGTGGAGAGTTCAGCATCGTTCTAGGAAAGCGCGACAACGTCACAAGCGTGCCTCGCAGTGCGATTCAGGGAGATGCCGCGAGCCGATTCGTCTATGTAAAAGATTTCGACCTCAAGAATGCGTTCGTAAAAACGGCTGTGACTGTCGGATCGATGAACGACCGCTTTGGCGAGATCCTCAGTGGATTGCTGCCCGGTGACGAGGTGGTGACTCAGGGAAGCTACTCGCTCGCCTTCGCGGGTGGCGGCAGCGTCAGCCTCAAGGAGGCTCTCGATGCCGCTCATGGTCACGAGCACGCTGCAGATGGATCGGAACTCAAGCCCGAACAGAAGGGGGCCAAAGGAGGCGAAGGTGGAGCGCATGCCAATGAAGAAAGTGGCTCAGGCGGAGGCCCGCTGGCCATGTTCTCATACACCGTGAATGTGATCCTGCTGTTCCTGCTGGTGGTCGCGATGCGCCGCAAACCGGTGGCTGATTACCCCCAGGTCGCCGCCAAAAAAAGCGAACCCAAGAAGGAGGCAGCGTAAGCGATGCTGAACAAACTCATTCACTGGGCCCTGGCAAGCCGGGCCCTGATCATCGGGTTGGCGCTTCTCCTCATGGCTCTTGGCGCACAGTCTGTGCGTGAACTGCCCGTTGAGGTCCTTCCAGACCTCACGAAACCTACGGTCACCATCTTGACTGAGGCACCAGGCCTGGCCCCTGAAGAAGTTGAGACCTTGATCACCCAGCCCATTGAGAGCTCGCTCATGGGAGTGGCGGGGCTTAGTCGCATGCGTTCAAAGTCTGACGTCGCGCTGTCCCTCATCTATGCAGAGTTCTCATGGGGAACTGACATCTATCGGGCGCGGCAGTTCGTGCAGGAAAGACTGCAAGGCTCTCGTGGGTCGCTTCCGGAAGGCACTGAACCGTTCCTGACTCCCGTAGCTTCGCTGATGGGGGAGATCTTGCTCGTCGGAATTCGCAGCACCGATGGAACTATCCCGCCGCGGGATGTGCGAACCATCGCTGACTGGACAGTGCGCCGACGGCTGCAATCGATCCCTGGCGTTGCAGAGGTGCTCAACATGGGTGGAGGCGTGAAGCAGGTTCAGATTCAGCCTGACCCCTACCGCATGCAGGCGAACGAGGTTTCGATCGAGGAACTTGAAAAGGCGGCGAAGGAATCCGCGAGCAACAGTACCGGCGGTTTCCTGCAAACAGGGCCGAAGGAGATCATGGTGCGAAATCTCGCCATGACTGTGAATCTTGACGAGATCGCCCGCACGGTCATCAAGAAGATCAACGACCGCCCGATCAGCATCGCTGACGTGGCCAAGGTCGATTGGGGTGTCGAGCCCATGCGCGGCGATGCCAGCGTCAATGGAATGAAAGGAGTGATCATGAGCATCACCAAAGCTCCTGGCTTTGACACGATGACCCTCACCACCAAGATCGAGGAAGCGATCAAGGAACTCCAGCCCACCCTCCCCGCTGGGGTCGAGGCAGTGCTCTTGTTTCGTCAAGCGGACTTCATCGAGCATGCCATCGGAAACCTCAAAGAGGCGATCCGGGACGGGGCAATAATGGTCACCATTGTCCTCTTCCTGTTCCTCCTCAATTTCCGCACGACCTTTATCACCCTGATGGCCATGCCGCTGTCATTTGCGATCACGTTGCTGACGTTCAAATGGTTCGGTATCTCGGTCAATTCCATGACCCTGGGCGGCCTTGCTGTCGCTATCGGGATGGTCGTGGACGATGCCATCGTCGATGTCGAGAACGTCTATCGACGTCTCAGGGAAAATGCCGGCCTGCCTAAACCGCACCCAAGGCTTCATGTGATCGCCCAGGCATCCGGCGAAGTGCGGAATTCCATTCTCTACGCCACGATCCTCATCATCCTGGTATTCATGCCCCTCCTGGGGCTCAGCGGAGTCGAAGGACGCCTGTTCGCACCCATCGCGATCGCTACCATTATTTCCATGATCGCATCGTTCGTGGTGTCTCTCACCGCGATCCCCGTCCTGTGCTCTCTCCTGCTGAATCCCAAGCACGGGCATGAACATAAAGATGGCCTCATCACAAGAGGGATGAAGTGGGTGCTCAAAAACACCCTCCTCAAGTTTGGCCTCAGCCAGCCTTTTCTTCTTCTGGGCCTGGTCGCAATGGTTGTGGTTGGCGCATTCCTGCTCTACCCCCAAATGGGCAAGGACTTCCTTCCGGCATTCAAGGAAGAGACTGCCCTTGTCTCAACTACCGCAGCGCCAGGTACCTCTCTTGAGGAAATGAACCGGATCTGCGATGTCGTAGAACAGCAACTGCTCTCCATCCCAGAGGTCAGCAAAGTTGGACGAAGACTCGGACGCGCTGAACGCGGGGACCACGTCGTACCCGTAAGCACGGCCGAGTTCGATGTGGACTTCCGGAAGGAAACTGGCGGCGGACCGGTTCGCAGCCGTGCCGAGATCTTGGACGACATCAAAGCAAAGATCAAAACCGTGCCGGGTACCTTCAGTGTGCTGACTGGACCGCTGGCAGACCGCATTGGGCACATGTTGAGCGGTGTGTCTGCTCCAGTGGCGGTCAAAGTATTTGGGCCTGACCTCGACAAACTCCGCGAGATTGGGACTGAGGTTCAGCAGATAGCCAAAAAGATCCCCGGGTTCGAGGATGCAAAGCTGGATCAGCAATCGCCCATCCCGCAGCTACGGATCGAAGCCGACAGAGACAGATCACAAGCCTACGGGATAACGCCGGGGCATCTCAACGAGCAGCTTTCCATGCTGATTGGCGGAAAAGAAGTGGCAGAACTCCGCGAGGGCCAGAGAAGTGTCGATCTCACGATCCGTCTTCCTATCGAATGGCGCGACTCTGTCGACAAGCTGGCAGAACTCCCCATCCAGGTGGACGACGAACAGCGCATACCGCTGAACCTTGTTGCAGAGGTGCGAGAGGCGAAGGGGCCAAACCTGATCAACCGGGAGAACACCCAGCGTATCTTCACCATCGCCATCAAACCGACGGTGCGTGATGTTGGAACGGTAGTCCATGAGTTGCAACAGAAGGTCTCGGAACGGGTGAAGCTCCCCGAAGGTTATTTCATCAGCTACGAAGGGGAGTTTCAGGCGCAGAAGGATGCATCCCAGCGGATCGCGATCCTAACTGGCGTGGTCTTCGTTGTGATCGCATTCCTGCTCTACGGATACTTTCGCACACCCTTCTTCGCCGTGCAGGTTCTGCTCGACATCCCGCTGGCGCTGGTGGGGGGGCTCGTGTTCACCTACTTCAAGCTCAACAACATCAGCATAGCAACTCTCGTGGGATTCATCGCGGTGGCTGGGGTGGCTGCAAGAAACAGCATCATGCTGATCTCCCACTATCTGCACCTGATGCAGCATGAGGGGGAAGGCTTTACCAAGGAAATGGTGGTGCGCGGAACGCTGGAAAGGCTCGTGCCGGTGCTCATGACCGCTCTCAGCGCCGGTATCGGCCTCATTCCCCTTGTCCTGGCGGGCGACTCGCCTGGCAAAGAAATTCTCCATCCGGTGGCAGTCGTGATCTGTGGGGGGCTTGTCACCAGTACACTGCTCGGGCTGGGCGTGACACCCACTGTGTTCTACACGTTTGGCCGCAAAGCGGCAGCAAATGCGATCGAGAGGGACGCGCCTGCATCTCACTAAACAGATTTCCAATGCGGGGCATGGGAAAATGCTCCGCTGCGGCAAGCCAGAACCCAAACCAAGCTCAAACTATAGGATCCAATGAAAACAAAATTCGTCACCACTCTCATCGCACTCGCCATGGCAATCACTGTCTCGGCGGCAGACAAGCATGACCATGACCACGCAGCAAAAGCGGGCCCAACCGGCGGCAAACTTATCACCGAGGTTGAACCCCACGTGGAGTTCTTCGTCAACAAGGACAAGAAGGTGGAGATTCGCTTTGTCGATGACGACAACAAGGTCGTTGCGCCTGGATCCCAGGTGATAAGTGTGGTCCTTGGCGACCGCTCAGCTCCTACAAAGCTTGCCTTCACCAAGGAAGGGGACAAGCTGATCTCCGACAAGACGATACCTGAAGGCAATGATCTTCCCACCGTCGTGCAGATCCGTGAAAAAGAGGGGGCAAAAGCGGTCAATGAGAAGTTCAACCTGAACCTCAATGACTGCCCCACCTGCAAGAACAAGGAATACGCCTGCACTTGCGAGCATGGTGATGACCTCAAAAAGGAGAAGAAGTAACCCCGCAACCTTCACCCTGTGCAGCCGCGTTTCACGCGGCTGCATCCCCCGAACCATGAAGATGCCCGCCCTGTTCCTTATCGCCCTCTTGCTGGTGCCGCATGCAACTGCTGTTGCATCGGATTCGGTTCGAGTTGAAGCCAGGCTCGCTACAGAGCATGACGATCCCAAAGAGGGGGTTGAGGAGGTCATCAAGAAGCAGCTGGTCGTCACCATCTCCGGGGCGCCCAAACTCGCTTCTGATCGCCTCACTGTAAGAGCCAAATTTTATGCCGATGATCTGACCGCAGTCCAGGTGGTCGTCGAAAAGGAAGTTACGGTGTCAGCGAGTTTGGATAGGGGACGGGCAACTCTGGAGCTTCCCGAGGTCACATTCCGGCATACTCCTGCGCATGGGCAGACCTCAGGCACAGGGCGGAGCACAAAAAGCAAGCGCATCCCTGCTGCGGGACGCCGCTATCATGGCTGGTCGGTAGAGGTTTTGGACGGAGAGAAGCTGCTGGGAGAAGCTTATAGCATCATCTCTCTAAAACCTGGTGCCCAGCGCTGAGCGATATATTGCCGGGATGAATGATGCGTCCCGCTATCGGCGATCAACTGACCAGATGAATTTTTTGTCCGTTAATCGACACAAGCAATTACATCTATGAGTGAAGAGCACACAAACGGTCACGGCACGAAACATGCAGGGTGTGAGCACGGCCATGATGACACGAAACTGCCACGCGGGTTTCTGGTCGGTGCTTCCGGCGCCCTCACTGGTGCCGGTCTGGTGATTGAATGGTTCACCCCACTTTCCTCTTACATCGCCACGATCGCTTTTGCCCTCGCCACAATCGCGGGAGGTCTCCTGGTGTTCCCTGCGGCCTGGAAGGCACTGCTTGGGAAGCGACTGGACATGAATGTCCTCATGACTGTAGCCGTCGTCGGAGCATGGCTGATCGGAGAAGGGGAAGAAGCCGCCAGTGTTGTATTCCTGTTCGCGTTGTCGGAGCTTCTGGAATCGTGGAGTGCGGGTCGCGCACGTAGGGCTATCGCTTCGCTGCTCGAACTGGCTCCAGACACGGCTGACGTCATCCAGCCTGACGGAAGCACAAAAGAAACGCCCGTGGCTGAGCTGAAAATCGGTTCCGAGATCCTTGTTCGCAGCGGCAGTCGTGTGCCGGTGGACGGAGAGGTAACAAAGGGCTCCTCCGCAATCAATCAGGCCCCCATTACCGGTGAATCAGTGCCGGTCGACAAACAACCAGGAGACAGAGTGTTTGCCGGGACGATCAATGGGGAAGGATCACTCACTGTCAAAGTGACCAAGCTCGCCAATGAGTCGACTCTGGCGCGGATCATCCAGCTGGTCGGCGAGGCCGAGGAACAGAAAGCTCCAACGCAAAGATTCGTTGATCGCTTCGCAGCATTTTACACCCCCGCGACCTTTGTGGTAGCGCTGCTGATTGCGCTGGTTCCACCGCTCATGTTCCAGCAGGGCTGGGATGTCTGGACCTATCGCGCGCTTGTATTGCTTGTGATCGCATGTCCATGCGCACTGGTGATCGCCACCCCAGTCTCCATCGTGTCTGGTCTTACGGCGCTCGCCCGCAGGGGAGTCCTGGTGAAAGGTGGTGCCTACCTGGAAGCGATCGGAAAATTACGCGCACTCGCCGTAGACAAAACCGGTACCATCACTCAGGGGCGTCCCCAGGTCGTGGACATCGTCCCCATGGATGGCAATTCGGAGGACGAAGTGCTCGCAAAAGCAGCATCGATTGACGCGCACTCTGAACATCCAATTGCGAAAGCCGTCGTTGCAGAAGCAACGAAACGGGGCGTCCGTTTCATGCGCGCTGATGCCTACGCTTCAAAAACAGGACGTGGCGCAGAAGGTACGATCGAAGGTCACCTTTACTTTGTCGGCAACCATCGCATGGCACATGAACTCGGCGCGTGTACGCCAGAACTTGAGAGCCAACTGCACGAGATAGAAGCCAAGGGGCTTTCGCTCGCGATCATCGGACACCGCCAGCACTCTGACTGCAAGCCTTCGGTGGTGGGGATCATCGCCATCGGTGATACCCTGAGACCCGAGACCAAGGAGGCGCTCCAACTCCTTCACGAATCTGGTCTTGAGAAGGTCGTCATGCTCAGCGGTGACAATCAGAGGACCGCAAAAGCGATCGCTGCCCAGGCAGGGATCGATGAGGCGATCGGCGACCTGCTTCCTGAAGACAAGGTCGAACGGGTCCGCGAACTGGTGAAGCGCTACCAATATGTCGGCATGATCGGCGATGGTGTAAACGATGCACCGGCTCTTGCAATCGCAAGCGTCGGCATCGCAATGGGAGCGATCGGGAGTGATACGGCGATCGAAACAGCCGACATGGCTTTGATGAAAGACGATCTTCGCCGGGTCGCGGAAGCCATCCATCTTGGGCGCCGCACGGTTCGCATCATCCAGTTCAACGTCACATTTGCCCTTGTGGTGAAGGCGGTCTTTCTGCTGCTCGCCTTTACAGGTCACGCCAGTCTTTGGATGGCGATCCTTGCCGACACGGGAGCGACCCTCCTCGTGATTATGAATGCCCTTCGCCTGCTGAAGGTCCGCTCCGATATATGAGCAAGAAGAAGCAAGGCCCGACGGGGCTTCTCTCCCGCGGTGATCCTCCTAGGGGACAAGCTGAAGGTTCTCTCTGTGGCCTTCGTGGGAGGTGCCATTGTCATCTGGCTGTTCATTCTCTCCTGTATCAAGCAGTAGCCTTTCGCCCTAAACAAGCAGCTTGAAAAATGGAAAGTGAGTTACCATCTCACCGATGAGCAGGTGTCACAGCTAAGGGCGATCGAACTTTCATTTCACGGGAACGGCAACCCGTTTACAGATTTTGCAATCCATACCGCTTAGGAGACCTTCAAGCATCATCAGTACATGAGCACCCTGATGAGCCGCGAAGATGGAGCGCGTTTCCTGGCGGACCTGGAGAAAACTCCTCGCTCCTATTGATCAAACCGTTCTTCCAGCAGCCTGTTCTGTTGATGCATGGCCTTGGTGTTGTTTTTCCTGGAATGGTGAGCGGGATTCTTCCCGCTCCATTCTCATGGCGTGGATCTATGGCAGGTCGTTCCACAAGATCCTGTTTGATCTCACTGTTGGTCATTGATGGCGACCTCCGCGCCGCTACGGGCTACTTGGCGTTTTCGATCTCCGCCTGTCCGTCACCGGCTCAATGGTGGCCTGAGGTCTGAAGCTCGGGTTGTGCTTCATCAACTTTCACAGCCTTGGTTCGGCCCCATAACGAATTCAGCCGGGCTCTAAAGCGAGCCCGGCTGAAGGAAACGAGATGCGAATGAATCCGCCTGACGCTAAGTTTGAGGAGCAGCCGGGGCAGGCTCGGTGGAGGTCGGCGTGGTCGGGATCTGGGTCTGGTTGACCGCCTCGCGAAGTTGTTTCACCCAAGCGCCAGCCTTGGGATGAGTGGGGTTCTCACGGATGATCTTGAGCATGTCGGCCATCGCCAGAATGGGGGTGATTTTGTGCTGGAGGAGGAAGTTGGCCTTGCCCCACTGGAGGTCGGGAGCTTCTTCCTTGTAGTACTGGGCGAACTCCGTCTCGCTCATGGTCCCTTTTCGCATAGCCAGCTCAGCGTTGATCATCGCATCATACTGGGCGGGGACTTCAGCTGGCTTCTGGTCGAGGTAGTAGGGGAGGATGACATTCTTGTAGATGCCATTGATGTTGAGCGGGGAGTATTCCCAATCCTGCCTGTTCAGCATCTGGTCCAGCGTGTAAGCCTGGCTGAAGATGGTGCCTTTCACGGGCTGGCGGAGCGTCTGCCCCAAACTGCCGCCACCGCCGCCGCGGGGGCCACCGCCGCCACCTCTGGGGCCGCCATTGCCGCGGCCAGGATTCTTCTCCTCAATCGCCCCAGAAGCACTGTGCTTCATGGTGGATTGCACGGCATTGACCGCCTTAGGAATGAAAGCCTGAAGCGCGGCGACCGTCGGTCCCATTTTCTCGATATCCTTGATGTCTTGAGCCTGGATGCTCAGGACCAGGTACTCCAGCTGGAGACGCAAACCGATGGGGAAATCAGGGTCCTTTACCCGGTTTTCCTGGCCGTCCTTCCAGGCCTGGAAGTCAGTGGCCTTCAGATCCTTCTTGTCATAGTTCTCAAGTTTATTGCAGGCAAACCAGAGATCGATCGCTTCCTTGTCGCCGTTCATGGCGGCACGGAAGCGGGTCAAGGCTGCGCCGAGCGCGTCGCCGCGGTTCTTGGTGATCTGCCCCTCGATCTGTTCGAGTTGCTTCATGATGCTCGCGGTCTGCTCGGGAGTGAGGGCGGGAGCTTCCTGGGCGGAAGCGGTCGGACAGAAGGCCAGCACCGGAGCGCAGAGCAATGCGGGAGTGAGAAACCGTTTCATGGTGTCGTGCAGGGACATGTTGCCGTAACGTGCGGTCGCGATTAAACTTAGTTGGGGGTGGCAAGTTGCGAAGCTTTTTGGCAGGAACGCAAAGAAATGTCAGGCTGCCAGGAAGATGAGGGAGAGTCAAGCCGTCGGAGGAAGCGTTGTCCAGCCTTCAGGGTGAGGCGGACAAATTCCCCTTGGCCGACGCCTAGTGACCTCAAGAGTCGACGGTGATCCCAGGCCACGATGGTAGCGGTGATTCGATGGCATGCTCTGAAGCCCGAGCGCCACAATCTCCGGAGCGGGCGGGGCATGCTGGCGAGCCGCTCTCGGAAAAAGCTGGTGTGGAAGGCGATATGGCGCATTTCGTCCCGCAGGATTTTATGGCAGCATGACCTGACCGCCTCATCTGTGGTCTTCCGGTAAATCATGCCGTAGTAGGCCTCGGCGATGAGTTCGGCGGTGAGGAGGATCTGAATGTTGAACTCCATGCCGAAGAGCGTGCGGAGATTCCGGAAGACGGTGTTCGTCCAGTGCTTCTGCAACAAGGTGCCGCCTAGGTAGATTACCAGCTTTTCCAGCAGCTGGGCGTGGCGCTGTTCCTCCGCTACAAACAGCCGGACTGCCAGGTCGTACCCCTCAAGATCTTCCGGCTGGTGACGGAGGGTTTGTCTCACGTAACGCATGAGACGGGTGCCACCACCGGTCTCGCCGAGCTGGAAAACGGCCAGTGAATCGGCCAGGGGCAGGCGTAGGCCATCTGGCAGAGGGCTCGCGTCCGGGTCGAGCGGAGGTTCGTCAAAGTTGGAGCGATTGCGTTCGAAGTACTGGATCCAGCTGGGAATGTTCATGGCATTTTTTTAGGGGCTGAGTTTGGGGGAGGGAGTAGAGATCAGCTTTTCTGCTTTAGAAGACTGTGGAAGAGGCCGGGTTGGGGCAGTTCGGCGGCGATGCTCTTCAGGCGATCCACCACCTCGCGAACGGTCTCGTCCAGAGTGGAGGTGCCGGCGGTCACGCCGACTTCCTGCCCTCGCGAAAACCAAGCGGGATCTATCTCAGAGGGGCGCTCGATCTGATGGGCTGTGCAGCCGAGCTGGCGGGCTGCTTCCGTGAGCTGGCGGGTGTTGTTGCTGTTGCGACCGCCGACCACGATGATGACCTGGCACTGTCCGCAGAGGTCTTCCAAGGCGCTCTGACGCTGTTTCGTCGGGTGGCAAACGGTGTCCACAAAGCGCACTTCCGACTGGGGATGCTGCTGTTTCAGAGCCTCCACCAAGTGCAGCACACGAAGCAGAGGCTGAGTGGTCTGGCTGATGACGCCGTAGCGGCGATGGTGGGGCAGATGATCCAGGTCGCTATCTTCCAGCACGACTTGGGCATGAGGGAAGTCTCCTACCAGTCCTCTTACTTCCACGTGCGTGGCTTGACCGATGACCACGGGGAAGTAGCCACCTTCCACCAGGGTGGCCAGGGCATCGTGGGCCTTGCGGACCAAGGGGCAGGTGGTGTCTGTGACTTGATGACCGATGTCCTTCCAGGCAGACCTGTCGCGGTCGGATGCTCCGTGGGCGGAGATGATGACCTCCCGCGTGGGAGCACTGCCGGGGCTGTCCAAGGTGCCCTGTTGCACTCCGAGCGTGCGCAGGTGGGCATCCACCAGAGGATTGTGGACCAGTTGGCCCAGCAGGGTGACGGGGCCGCGTTTGGCGGCGTCGTGCGTGGAGCGCAGGGCCTGGCGGACGCCGAAGCACATGCCGTGATGTTTGGCCAAGGTGATGTTCATACTGCAGATGGGGTTCGTGGGGGTGGTTTTACTTTGTGTGGCAAAGTTAGTGGGCAAAAAAACTCAAGAGGGACGCGATTGCTTCACGATGGCTTCCAGCACTTTGAGGTAAGCATTGAAGGCGCTCTTCCCGGCCCCGGAGATCTCGTAGCTGGTGCAGGGGCGTGAGCTGTCCGCGGCGGTGGTTTTGAGTTCGCGGACGTAGCCCTCCTTGGTCAGGGTTCGCAGGTGGGAGATGAGGTTGCCATCGCTCATGCCGAGTTCAGATTTGAGGTCTTGGAAGGCCCGCGGGCTCCGGGAGGCCAGCACGGTCATGATGGCGAGTCGCCCCTTTTCATGGATGACGCGGTCAAGCTGGGAGAAGTCGATCATTATTCCTTGGCGGGCGGCGGGCTGGGCTCAGACAAGCGGGCCGGTGGCGGTGGACGACTTGAAGAAGACGGCCACGGCATAGATGACATGAAAGAGGCCAAACGTCAGCCCTAGAAATGCGGAAGCGACCGCGCCATTCCAGATGGCCAGACCGGGTCCGCCGAAGGCGAACCAGAGAAGGGTGAGAACCTGGCCCGTGATGAGAAAGGCCCGGGCTAGATGGATGATGGAACGCGGGGCGAAGCTGACCGTGGCCTGGAGGGCGAGTCCGTAGCAAAGAATCCATACCAGGGCTGCCAGCTCAATTTGCCGGACATAAACAATGAGGCAGATCCCCAGGACGCCTCCTGTCAGCAGAGGTGGCACGACGGCCCGCAATGCCATTTTCAACCCATCGGTAACAACCGGTTCGCCTTTGTCAGTGGATTCCCTCATCAAGAGGAACAGATTGATGACGCTGGCCAGAACCAGCAGCACCAGCCAAACCACAAGGAAACGCGTCCCGCGAAAACCAGGATCCCCGCCAGTGACTGCCTCCCGCAGGTACTCCTGCCAGATGCCGTAGCCGCTGACGAGGAGGGCCAGGACGCCGCCAATCAAGGCCGCGGGGGCGGAGACGGCCCGGTAGATGTGGGAGCGCTCCATCAGGGTCCGGATGATCCGGAGATGTTCCAAGGCAGTGTCGTGGGAAGACGCGGAGGCCATGGGCTCACTTTGTATCACAAAGTGGTTTGGGGAGGCAAACGGATTTTGATGTTTTTCAGCGGCTTGGGTACGGAGGTTGACCTGCTCCCACGAAAATGAACCGGGGGCCAGCGAGACAGACCGCCAGAACTCCTTCGAGTGCTTGTCGGAGCAGGTCGAGCGCGGGTTGGGGGCGATTCTCCTGCCCTTTGGCTTCGCCTCAATACCCGCCTGCGCCGAGCACACCCGTGGTGGGGATGGGGGCGACGCCAGCTCGCTCGGACTTTTCTCGGCGGCGGAACTCGTCGAGCATCGCCTTGGTGGCGGAGGCTCCACAACGGGTCGCTCCAAGGTCGCGTACTTTGATCAGTGCATCCAGATCACGAACGCCGCCGGCTGCTTTCACCTGTACCTTGTCGGACACGCTGGCGCGCATCAGTTCCAGGTCATGCTCGGTGGCACCACAGTAGTTGTAGCCGCCGCCAGGCTGCTTTACGAAACCGAAGCCGGATGAGGTTTTCACCCAGTCGGCTCCGGCATTTTCTGAAAGCTGGCAGAGTTTGGCGATCAATTGGTCTCTGGAAAGTCCGGCACCGCCTGTGCGGAGGTAGTCGGTTTCCAGAATGACCTTCACCTTGGCATCATGCTGGTGGGCGGTGTCGCAAATGGTGCGGATCTCCTGTTCCACCTCCTCCCAAGCGCCACCGATGGCCTTGCCGGGATTGATGACCATATCGATCTCCACAGCCCCATCGCGGCAGGCGAGTTCGGTCTCGTAACGTTTGACCTCAGTGAGGCTGTTGCCGTGGGGAAAACCGACCACGGTGCCCACCTTCACATCGGTCCCGGCGAGCCAGGCTGCAGCCTGTTTCACGGCGTGGGGTTTGATGCAGACGGAAGCCACGTGGTATTCCGCAGCGAGTTTGCAACCCGCCTCCAGCTCAGCGTCCGTGAGCGTGGGATGGAGCAGCGAGTGGTCAATCATCCCGGCGAGGTCTTCGTAGCAATATTTCATGGTGAAAAGTGGTGGGGCTGCGGACAAACTTGGGGCCAGGACGGAGCGGGCGATACCTAGGGTGGCAAAAGCTGGGGGTCAAGGTGGTTTCGTGAGGGAGCCGTGTACTCGCAGTGGAGGGGAGAGGGCGCGGAGCCGCTGCTTTGCGGTTGTCAAACGGAGCGGCGCGGCTATAACATCGCGCCCCTTTCCGCCAGACAGCAGTTCTTCTCCCACATGGTCATTCGTAAAAAAGCACACGCGCGCGCCGGCTTGGTCGGCAATCCATCCGACGGATATTTTGGGAAGACCATCTCCTTTGTGATCCGGAACTACGAGGCGGAAATCGTCCTGTTCGAAACACCGGAACTGACGATTGAGCCGAGTGACCGTGACCATTCGGTCTTTCCCAGCATCGGTCAGCTGGCGCGAGACGTGGCCCAGTTTGGTTACTACGGTGGCATCCGCCTGCTCAAGGCGACGGTGAAGCGCTTCCACGACTACTGCTCGAAGGAAGGCATCGCCCTGCATGACCGCAACTTCACCCTTCGCTACAGCAGCAACATCCCTCCGCAGGTGGGCATGGCAGGCAGCAGCGCGATCATCTGCGCCTGCCTGCGCGCGCTCATGGAGTTCTACGGAGTCGAGGAGCAGATTCCCAAGCACATTCAGCCCAGTCTGGTGCTCAGTGTGGAGAATGACGAACTGGGGATTCCAGCCGGCCTGCAGGATCGCGTCATCCAGGTGTATGAGGGGGTGGTCTTCATGGACTTCAACCGCGGCCACATGGAAACCTATGGCCACGGCATCTACGAGGAGCTGGATCCGACCCTCCTGCCGAACGTGTATGTGGCCTACACAAAGCGCCTGAGCGAGGGGACGGAGGTCTTTCACAACGACATCCGCAGTCGTTGGAATCGCGGAGAACGGGAAGTGGTGTCTGCCATGTACCAGTGGGCAAATCTTGCCGAACGGGTGAAGGAGATGCTGCTCGCGGGAAGAGGGCGGGAAATCGGACCGCTTCTCAACGAGAACTTCGATCTGCGTCGCCGGCTCTATAAGATCAGTCCGGGAAATCTGGAAATGGTGGACATCGCCCGCGACGTGGGGGCCAGCGCCAAGTTCACCGGGAGCGGTGGAGCGATTGTCGGCACCTTTGAGGATGAAGCCATGTTTGGCAGGCTGGTGGAGGCATTCCGCAGCCGGGACATTGAGGTGATCAATCCTCAAATCCTCCCCTGATTCCAGCAACCTTTCACGTCAGACCGAGAACGATTCATCATGACTGCTAAAGTGCGCAAAGCCGTGATCCCGGCCGCCGGGTTCGGCACCCGTTTCCTCCCCATCTCCAAAGCGGTGCCCAAGGAGATGCTCCCAGTGGTGGACAAGCCGGTGATCCAGTATGTGGTGGAGGAAGCTGTCGCGAGTGGCATCACTGACATCCTGCTGATCATCAGCCGCGGCAAACGGTCGATCGAGGAGCACTTCATCGCCAACCCCGAACTGGAAGCAGATCTGGAGGCGAAGGGGCGTCACGAGACGCTGGCGGAACTGCGGCAACTGCAGTCCCTGGCGCGGATCCATTACGTGTTTCAGCCCAAGATGGGCGGTCTGGGGGATGCGGTGCGCTGCGCCCGGGAGCATGTGGGGGCTGAACCCTTCGCGGTGCTGCTGGGGGACGCGCTGGTCTCGCCTACGGATGGCGCGAAGCCAGTGCTGCGGCAGTTGCTGGATGTGCATGAGCGCCATGGCGGCTCCACCGTTGCGCTGGAAGAAGTGCCGGCAGAGAAGGTAAGCCGGTATGGCATTCTGGGTGGCGCTGAGATCGAGCCCGGGGTGTTTAAAGCGGACAAATTTGTGGAGAAGCCCAGTCCTGCGGAGGCTCCCTCCCGGCTGGCGGTGTCGGCCCGCTACATCCTTTCGCCTTCCATCTTCGAGCAACTGGAGCAGACCCCGACCGGCAAGGGCGGAGAACTGCAACTGACCGATGCCATGGCGGCACTGATGCAGCGGGAGGCTCTCTACGGCGTTCGCTACGCGGGGCGGAGGCATGATATCGGCAACAAGCTCGATTTCGTGAAAGCCAATCTCTGGTGGGGCCTGCAGCGGGAGGATATGCGCGAGGAACTGAAGCGTTATCTGGCCGGATTGCTCGAACAGTAGGGGGATAGGCGGCCTTTCGCCGCACCCCTTTTCACTTGCGGCTGCATCCCCCGCTGGCCAACATGCGCGACACATGAGTGATCGTATCAAAGTTGGAGTCGCCGGAGTCGGTGCCATGGGGAAGAACCACGCCCGCGTGCTGTCTGGTCTGCCCGGGGCGCAACTGACGGCGATCTATGATCTGGACCGGGCTCGCGCCGAAGAGCTGGCGTCCCTCTACGGTGCCAAGGCGGTGACCACTCTGGAAGAACTCGCCGCGGAAGTGGACGCTGCGGCGGTGGCGGTTCCCACCATTGCCCACCGTCAGGTGGCGGGCTTCCTGCTCGAGCAGGGGAAGCACGTGCTGGTGGAAAAACCGCTCAGCGAGTCCCTCACCGAGGCTCAAGAACTGGTGGCTTTGGCGGATGCAAAGGGGCTGGTGCTGCAGGTGGGGCACATTGAGCGATTCAACCCGGTGATGAAGCAACTGGAGAGCCGGATGCAACAGCCGCGCTTCATTGAGGCCACCCGGCTTTCTCCTTTCCCGAACCGGAGCATGGACATCGGCGTGGTGCTGGATGTGATGATCCATGACCTTGAGATCATTCTGCACCTTGTGCGCTCGCCCGTAGTAAGCGTGGATGCTGTGGGAGTGCCGGTGCTGACTCGGCGGGAGGATATTGCCAATGCGCGCCTGCGCTTCGCCAATGGCTGTGTGGCCAACGTCACCTCCAGCCGCGTGAGTGACAAGAAGATGCGGAAGATTCAGGTCTTCCACGGGGAAGGCTACATCTCGCTCGACTACCAGGAGCAGTCCGGGCACATGTATCGCCGCGAGGGCATGGGGATCGCCCGTGAGGATGTGCCGGTGGAGAAGGATGAGCCCCTCAAGCTGGAACTCGCCGCCTTCGTGGATTGTGCCCGGCAGGGCGCGACGCCGGTGGTGAGCGGGCAGCAGGGAACAGAGGCGCTTAAGCTGGCGATTTTGATCACGCAGGCCATTGAGAAGAACGAGCCGGTGCACTTGTCATGAGAAAGCTTTTTCTCCTGGCGGGCGAGATCAGCGGGGACACGCACGGCTCCGGATTGATGCGCAGTCTCCTCGAACTTTCGGGTGGGGAAGAGGTGCGGTTCTACGGCTACGGTGGCCCCCAGATGAAAGAGGTGGGCGGTGACGCCATGCTCGACTGGGTGGAGGATGCCGGTGTGGTGGGCCTCTGGGAGGTCCTCAAGGTTTACGGCTGGTTCAAGCAGAAGATGGCCGATGCCCTGGCCATTGTGGCCCGCGAGAAACCGGATGCGGTGATCCTGGTGGACTATCCCGGCTTCAATCTGCGTCTGGCAAAGTCTCTCCGCGACGCCGGCTACGACCGCCCGATCATCTACTACATCAGCCCGCAGGTGTGGGCCTGGAAGAAGGGCCGCGTGAAGACGATGGCTCAACTGCTGGATCTGATGATCTGCATCTTCCCGTTTGAGAAGGAGCTATATGAGAAGAGTGGTCTCAAGACGGAATTTGCCGGGCATCCCATGGTGGACCGCGTCAAATCCCTGACCAAAAACATCTCGCGTCAGCTGGACCTGGTGGGGTTCTTTCCCGGAAGCCGCGCCAATGAAGTGCGGCGCCTTTTCCCGACCTTGATCCAGACGGCCCAACGCCTGCAATCGCAGCGGCCGGGGACACGGTTCGTGGTAAGTGCAGCCAATGCCAGGCTGGCAGGTCTCATGCAGGAGCTGGCGGACGCTGTGGGCTTCCCGGAAGCGAAGGAGTGGATCGAGATCGGCACCGTGTATGATCTCATGCAACAGGTGCAGGTGGGCGTGGTGGCCAGTGGCACGGCGACACTGGAGTCTGCCTGTTTTGGCATGCCTTACATTCTGGTGTATCAAGTCAACCCGCTCACTTACGTGGTGGGCAGGGCGGTGATGCGTATCAAGTTCCTCGGCATCGTGAACATCCTGGCGGGACGTCAGGTGGTGAAGGAGATGGTGCAGGGCGACTTCCGCCCCGAGCCGCTGGCCGCAGGCGTGCTGGAACTGATGGACGAGGGCGAGGCCCGGAAAAGCCTGCTCCAGGACCTGCGGGAGACCGTGGGGCGACTGGGAGAGGGCGGTGCCTACCAAAGGGCTGCGCAGGCCGTCTGGGAGCAGGTGGCGCAGGCCCCAGTCAAAGCGTAAGATAAGAATGTCCTTGCAGCGAGCATCCTCGAATCCATGAACCAGGAAGAATCAGATCCAGCCTCCCAGATCACCCCTTCAGGACGTCTGGTGCGTCTTTTTGTCAGCGGATTGCCCTGGGGGCTGGTGTTGATGGGGGCTTTGTCTTTCGTGTTTTACTTCAACAAGAAGAACAAGCCTGAGGTGCAGCCCTCGCAGTTTGCGGCCATTCTCCGGCGCGACCTGAACACGCCTGATTTTGAGCGGTACCAGCGCATCTTGGGCAGGGATCTGGGGGAGCGTTCCCTGCGTCACGCCGAGAACCTGGAGGCGGCTGCCGCGTTCATGGAGTCCACCATGGGCCCGGACAACATGGGACACGGAGTGGTGAGACAGGAGTTCACGGCGGGAGACAAGACGATGGAAAACATCATGGTGCCGCTGATGGGCAAAGCCAAAGCGGAGGAGGCGGTGCTGGTGCTGGCACCGCTGGACACCACCGAGGCCAACGCTCCTGATGAAGCGGCCCCGCCTGCCGCCCTCCTCGGCATTGCTCACAGCTTCGCAGGTGATCCTCAGCCCCGCACGATTGTCTTTCTGGCCGCGCCCAATGGACTGTCCACCCGCGATGATGCGAACGGATGCTGGCAGGCCGCGCACCACGTGACGATCAGCGACCTGAAGTTTACACAGATCATTGCGCTGACTTCAGGGAATCCACCGGAGCCGTTCCGGCTGCCGGACGTCTGGAAGGATGTGCCCTACACGAAAGTCACGGTAACGGCGAAAACGACCCTCCCGGACTTGAAGGAGATGGCGGCCGAGATCCGGAAGGCGGCCCAGTAGACGGGCAGGGGGAGTTGAGGTTCGTGGAACTTACTCTCGTCCGGGCCAGACCGGCTTGCGGTTCTCCAGGCAGCTGTTGAGCCAGGCCAGCATGCCGGCGAGGCTTTCGTGCTTCTTCTTCAGGGCGGCGAGGTGCAGCCAGTCCAGATGGGGGCGGGAGGTGCCCACGGAGAGCCGCTGAAATTTGAGCAGCGTCTGGAGGGACTCAAACTCTGATGCCGTCATGCGCCGGATCTCATCTGGGCCGGGCAGCTCGTCCAGCAGGGTGAGGTCGAGCCCGAAGCTGGTGACGCCCACGCCATACTGGTGGCCCAGCACCCGCAGACTCTCTACGAGGGCTTCATCGCTCACCTTGTCCGCAATCCAGATCTCACCGTGGTTGGCCCAGCGGGTGGCGCTCATGGCCTGGAAGAAGTCGGCGTTGCAGGTGGCCAGCGTGGCCTCCAGTTTCAACTGAACGGCGGAAAGACGCACCGTGGTGACTCCGAGGTGCCGTTTGAGGCTGAGCATCGTCTCATCCAGACGAGGGGTGTCGTCGTTGTCCGTCTCAAAGTCCCAGTCCGTCACCACCACATCCGGCAGCTCCCAGTTGTTTCCCGGAGGCTCGGTGAGAAGATAGGGGTAACGGGCTCCGTTGACGCAGTGTCTTTCCACGATGGCTCGGAATCGGGCAAAGCGCATGCTCTGCAGATCCTGCACGTCATCGATCTGGCTGAACATGCCCAGATGCGGTGCTCCGGAACGCGACTCAGTTTTGCCAAGCCGCATGTAATACCCCTGCCCCTGATCCACCTTCGCGATCGGGGAGGCCGGATCATATGAGAGGATGGAGAAGTGGTAGCGCAGGGTGGCGTCGCTGTACTCATCCCCCAGACGGAACCGCACAAGACGGATCAACTCGGTGCCTTTGATGGCCTCCGCGGGATCTGAAGGAAGGATTTGCGGCAGGATCTCCCGCAGCTGTTCACGTAGGCTCATGGATTGGAACAAACTATTGCCGAGAATGCTGACTGCGGGAGTTGAGTCAAGAACGAATCCAACGATGCAGTCAATCAACTCCCAGTAGTACAGGGAGTGGCACTGCAACTAACGCTCTGATGAGCGAGGTTATCGCTCCTCGGCATCAATTTTTACCATCCGGCTCAGAAGCCAGCTCACACCCACCATATCCTTGGTGGCGCGCCAGGCTCGGTTGGCAAAGGTGTACTTGCTCACTCCATGAATGCGGGGGCGGTGATTCACGGGCACTTCTGTGATCTTGTAACCTGAGTGCCGGATGAGCGCGGGGATGAAGCGGTGCATGCCGTTGAAGGGCAGCAGGGCGCGGCGGCACTCTCGACGCATGGCTTTGAGCGAGCATCCGGTATCGCGCACGCCATCACCGATGAAGCGGCTGCGCACGGCATTGGCAATGCGACTCTGGAGGCGCTTGAAGGCGGTGTCCTTCCGCTTGGCGCGGTAGCCACAGACGAGATCGTAGCTGCCTTCGTGCAGTTTGCTTACCAGGGCGGGGATGTCCGCAGGATCATTTTGGAGATCGCCGTCAATGAGGACGATCACCTCTCCGCGCGCTGCCATGATCCCGGCATACATGGCGGCACTCTGGCCGGAGTTCTTGCGGAAACAGATGAGGCGAACTTGGTCGGACTTCTGCACGTTCGCGGACGTCGCGTCGGTGCTCCCGTCATCCACAAAGACGAGTTCGTGTGGATGGCCTGCCAGAGCCCGGCTGAGCTGTTGCTGAAGTTCGGCGACGTTCTCCTCCTCGTTGTAGAGGGGAACGACGACGGAAATCTGCGGGTGGATGTCTGACATGGGCGGCTATCCCTGCCGTGCGGGAAGGCGGAGGCAAGCGAAAAGTTCGTTGCAGCCTGAACATGACAAGCTTGTCAGGTTGAACGAGAGGAACTCGATCCGATCAGAAGGGCAGGATGAGCCATGTGCCCTTCACCAGCCAGCAGGACTGGGCAGCTGCGGCCAGCACGGTGAAGCTGCGAATTCCCACTTTCAGCCGGGGAGGGGCGGGCTCATAGGTGAGCGACAGGTGGGCCAGCAGCATGCACGCGGGGGCAAGCCAGGCTCCGCTGCCACTACAGGGCCATGGGAGGCTGCGCCAGATGAGCATGTCCAGCGTGAGCAGGGGCCACATGAAGGCATAAACAAAGGCCATGTGGTAGGTCATGCTGCGCCTCTGGGCGCTACGCACCAGCACCCAGCCGAAGGCGATGAGCAGAAGAGGGGTGCAGGCCACGAGCAGGTGCAGCAAAATGTCCACCCCATCGGAAGAGGGTGCCATGGGCAAATGGTTGAGACCAGCCCATCCATTCCGCGAGTTTCCCAGATAGAACAGCATGATCGCCACCACGAGAAAGCCTCCGAGAACGGGGAGCACCGGCCACTTGGTCAGGGCCCGGCGGCCCCGCTGGGTGAGCGCCATGCTGGCGCAGCCCGCGACGCCGAGCATGGCGAAGCGCCAGTCCACCAAGGACAGGGCCAGCAGCCCGCAGCCCAGGATCCACCAGTACAGGTGCCAGGGATGGGTGCGATGCAGGGCGAGTCTGAGCGCCGCGAGCACGCCCACTGACCCGGCCAGCCCCAGGGTGGTGGGGGTCATGGTGGTGGCGGCGATATTGACGGCGGGAATCACCTGGAAGAGGAGCAGGGCCCAAGACGCTGTGGTGTTGTCGAAAAGGCCGCGAGCCAGTTCCCAGAGCAGCCACCCGGCGGCAAAGATGATCCAGGGTGAGAAGAACCGCACGCCGAAGGACCCCTCTCCAAAGGCGGTGGTGCTGATCTTCACCAGCCAGGGGAGCAGCGGGCCGAGCCCCTCATGCCATGTCAGAGGCTCGTGGGCGCAACGGAGCACGTATTCTTCCAGAGACGTGAGGCCGGACATGGGCAGCAACAGACTCCGCGCCAGGGTCAGGATGACCATGGCAGGCAGGAGAAAACGTTGGCGGTTCATGCGTTCACGTGCAGACTTTCTGGCAGGGCCTCTGTCTTTGAGTAAATGCTCACGGCTGGCTGTCAAAAGCCGCCTCCAACAAAAGTATCCATGACCCCCCGATTCTTCTTTCTCGCGCCGTTAATTGCCATCGTGACCTGCAGTCTGGGGGTGATGGCGCCCGTGGGCAACGCCCGTGCCCAGCAACCTGCCGCAGCGGACGGTGCCGACAAGGTGAAAGCAGGGGAGGACATCCTGCGCCTCGTCCGCATGAGCCAAGCCCTCCAGGACCTGAAGAATCTCAAAGGCAAGCTGCGCAACAACGACACGGGTGAGGAAGTTCCGTTTGATCTGACCATGGCTGACAATGTGATCCGCTTTTCTTTCACGGGCGGATCGAAGGAGATCATCAATCTGGACCTCAAGGAAAATGGCACCAAGCTGACCCGTACCAACAGCTCGGGGAAGGTGGAGATGCCGGTTTCGCTCTACTCAGAGAAGGTGAAGGGCACCCATTTGAACTACGAAGACCTTTCCATGCGCTTCCTGTACTGGCCCAAGCCGGAGCTGGTCGGGGCGGAGAAGGTGAGCTTTCAAACCTGCTGGGTGGTCCACGTCGTCAATCCTGACAACCGTGGACCCTACCGCCAAGTACGCATCTGGGTGGATCAGGAGAGTGGCGCGATGATGAAAATGCGGGCCTATGACCAACAGGGGAAACTGCAGAAGGAGTTTCTGGTCCGTAAAGGGCAGAAGTACAAAGACGCCTATATCTTGAAACAGATGCGGGTACAGTCGTATGACACGGACAAGAACAAGGTGAACGGCATCACGTACCTGGAGATTGAAGATCCTGCGGGCTGAGGGCAACTTGCCCCGTGGACCGGTGTTGAACAAACCGGCATACGGCTGCGTAATGTGACCAAGGAATCGTGAATCCATTTACTTCCAGCGATCGTAGCCGCCCTCGCATCCATGACCATGAGACCCTGCGTCTGATCGGACGCGGAGCCTATGGGGAGGTGTGGCTGGCGCGTGGGGTGACCGGGGCGCTGCGGGCAGTGAAGGTGGTCTGGCGGGCGGATTACGATTATCCCGAAGCCTTCGAGCGTGAGTTCGAGGCCATCAAACGCTACGAGCCTGTCTCGCGACGGCACCCTGGCCTGGTTCCGATCCTTCAGGTCGGACGCAACGACCAGGAAGGCTTTTACTACTACGTCATGGAGCTGGCCGATGATGTGGAGCGGGGGAGGGACATCGATCCTGAGACCTACCGCTCCCTCACGCTGACGGCGCGCATGCACAAGACGAAGCGGCTCAAGGCGGCAGAGTGCCTGAAACTGGGGGAGACGGTGGCGGACGCATTGCACTTCATGCATGAGCACGGGCTCATCCATCGCGACGTGAAACCGTCGAACTTGATTTTCATCGATGGAGTCTGCCGATTGGCAGACATCGGACTGGTGGCGCTGCTGGGGCAGCGCAGCTTTGTTGGTACAGAAGGCTTCGTGGCACCGGAAGGACCGGGGACCGCACAGTCAGACATTTTCTCGCTGGGGATGGTGTTGTACGAGGCTAGCACCGGCAAAGACCGGCTGGATTTCCCCGATCTGCCAAGTGCGGAAGAGACGGGTGAGGGCATGGAGCAGTGGCGGTTGCTTCATCGGGTGATCTGCCGGGCCTGCGCCCAGCACGCGACGGAACGATATGCCTCTGCCCAGGATATGGTGCTGGCGCTTCAGGGGCAGCGTGTGCCCGAACGCGGTGCCAGGCGCAAACAACTGATGATGGCGGGGGCAGCGCTGGCTCTTCTGTTGGTGGGGCTGGGGGCCTGGGTGGCACGACAGGAGCCAGTGAAGGCCTCCTTGCGCCGGGCGGAGCCGTTGCTGAATCTGCGCACCGATCCGCCGGGGGCGGAGGTGTACTCGAATGGGCTCAAGCTGGGGGTCACGCCTTTGTCGCTGAACCCATCCGAAGGCGTGCCGGCGATCTATCAACTACGACTGGCGGGCTTTCGATTGCAAGAGGTGGAGCATCGGGCGGACAAGAAAGCGCCCACCACCTATGAGTTGAAACTCGAACCTTCCAAGCTGCCGCAACCGGGTGAGCGATGGGTGAACAGTCTGAGCATGGCCTTTTTGCCGCGTCAGGCGGGGCATGCCAGTGAGCGTCCGGTAGAGATGAAGGCCTTCGATGCCTTCCTTAAGGCCACTGGGCGCCCCTTTGAGGGCCGGGTGGTGCCGTATCTGCTGCGGGGAGAGAAAAATCCGATCTACATCGTGGTGGTGCCTCCCGGCGATATTGAGGCGTTCCGCTACTGGCTGGCGGACGCGGACCGTTCCAAGGGATTTCTCGCCAACGAACACCACTACGAGATCGAACCCCTGCCGTATGCGGAAGGCGGAGGGGCTCCGCCAGATCTGGATGGCGTGCCGGGTGTGGACAACAACCGGGACGAGCCGCGGGAGGGACTGGCGTTCTCCCTGCGAGTGGAGCGGCAGGGGTATGGCAGCGTGTTGGTGCGGACCAATCCGAGCGGGGTAAGGGTCTTTCAGCGCGACGAATTGCTGGGTATCACGCCGTTGGAACTGCCTCGTGTGCGAACGGGGGATGTCGAGTATGATCTCAAGGGTGAGGGGCTGACCGATTTTGTGCTGGAGGGGAACGTCAGTGAAAATGAGCTCCTCGAACTCTATGCCGACATGGAGGCGCGCCGCAACGTGACCTATGGGCGGGAGTGGCGAAACTCGATGGGTCTGAAGTTCATCCCCCTCGGAGACATCTTGATGGCCGCCTTTGAAACGCGGCGGCGTGACTATACTGAATTTGTGAAAGCGACCAATGCGCGTCGACCAGGCACGGCCCCCGAGCAGCAAAAGGGCGCGGCCTTTCCGGTCGTGGCGGTCGACCGGGCTGAAGCGCGCAGCTTTTGTGAATGGCTTACCCAGAAGGAGCGTGAACTCGGATTGATCGAAAAACGCGACCGCTATCGCCTCCCGACGGATGAAGAATGGAGCCGGGCGGTGGGACTGCCGCTGGAGCGCGGGCGTGATCCCGCGGAGCGCAATAGCCGCATCCGGGGCGTCTATCCCTGGGGATATGACTGGCCGCCTCCGCGTGGGATCGACAACTTTGCCGACGAGGCAGGGGCTCGTCGCATGAACCTCACGGCGACGATTCCCAACTATGATGATCGCTATCCGGCGCTCGGCGTGGTGACGTCGCTGCCCATGAACAAGAAGGGTTTCACCGGGCTGGCCGGGAACGTCAGCGAATGGGTGGACACCGACTACGACAACGCCGCGGCAAAGCAGGCGGGGGCGACGCCGATGGGTACGGTGCGAGGAGGCAACTGGCGTACTTCGAATCCTGATGAGCTGTTGTCTTCTGCAAGGATGGCGACTCCGGTCAATGCCCGGCGGGATACGATTGGTTTCCGGATGGTGCTGGCAAGGGATGTGCCGGTGGATGCGGGGAAGACGGCGGCGACTGAGAAGTAGGGGGGGGCACGGGTGGGAAGCCTGTAGCTGCACTTGTGAAAGTGCGGAAAGGTGGCGCGGCCTTGTGGGCTGAGCGGAGGTACTGGGGGCGCGTTGCCTGACCGCGTTTTTACAAACGCAGCCACGACTGAGGGGGCATGTGAGGGAAGCTTGTAGCTGCACTTGTCAAAGTGCGGATGGGTTGCTCGGCCTTGTGGGCTGAGCGAAGGCTTTGGGTGGCGAGTGGCCTGACCGCGTTTTTACAAACGCAGCCACGACTGAATGGGGCCGTGCGGAGGAAGCTTGTAGCTGCACGTGCGGAAGGTCGGGGCGGCCTTGTGGGGCGAGCGGAAGCGCTGGGTGGCGAGTGGCCTGACCACGTTCTTACGAAGCGCAGCTACGAGTGTTCCTGTGGCGGTGCGCCTAGGAGGTCTGTTGGCGCTACCGGCTCATGAGCCGAAATCAAGGCGTGGCGCTGGCGACCTTTTTCTGAGGTGTTGTGCGCTTGGACTTCAGCACCACCGGGGTGGCGGGAGTGCCGCTGGCGGCAGAATAGATGACGGTGGCTCCGCTCTGGAGGCGGCGGGAAGCAAAGTTGCCTGAGCTTGATTCACTGCCAGGGACGGGGGCCTCGTCTTCGGAAGCGAGGGCAGGGGAGGCGGAGCCGTGGCTGGGAGCCGCGGCGACTGCTGGAGCGTGAGTATGGGCGGCCTGCGTTGGGATGGGCGTAGGAGCGACCACGGTGTCTTCTTCTGGGCTCAAGCGGCGCAGCATGTTGCCAAAATTGAAGAGGGATCGCTTGGCGGGAGCGGCAGTGTT
The DNA here is from genome assembly GCF_000739635.1 of Verrucomicrobium sp. BvORR034. GTDB lineage: Bacteria > Verrucomicrobiota > Verrucomicrobiia > Verrucomicrobiales > Verrucomicrobiaceae > Verrucomicrobium. Next base: position 71,448 of record NZ_BATQ01000049.1, read on the forward strand.
GGCAGCCAGTTCTGGAGCGGGGCTGGTGGGTGCAACCGCTGGGCTACCAGAAACCGGAACTGCGGGCGCGGTGGCTGGTGTAGTCTGTTTCGATTGTGCCAGCATGGCCTCGGTACCCTCAGGCTTGCCGAGAGGTCCCTGCATGTTGGGATTCGGGCTCAGGAAAATTGGAGGGGCGTTCTCTGGAGTGGCGGGCAGAGGAGAAGGCATCGCAGCCGGGACATGGCCTGGGAGCTTGCCTTCCACCACGAGGACATTGGAACCGATGCTGGTGCGGTCAAAGACGTCCACCACATCTCTGGATTTCATGCGAATGCAACCGTAGCTGACTGGCTTGCCGATGTTGCGCTCCTCCGCCGTGCCATGGATGTAGATGCAGCGTCCGTAGGCGTTCTTGTTCTGCGATTCCATCCCGCGCAGCCACATGATGCGGGTGACGATGGGATCACGGCCTGGGGCGTCAGGCTTGAGCACTTCCCCAGTGAGCTGGCGGCTCTTGAAAACGGATCCGGGCTTCACACCCTGGCCGATCTTGGCCACAATCTCATGCCGACCGAGCGGGGTGCCATAGGCCCCGGGCTTGTCATTCAAACCAAACTTGGAAGTGGAAACCGGGTATTCCTTGAGACGCTGTCCACTGCTGGAGTAGAGCGCGAGCTTCTGTTCCTTCACGCTCACGACCACATTGGCGTTCCGGTCCACCTTGCTGGTCGTGCATTGACTCAGCAGAGTGGCTGTTCCTACGACCCAGAGTGAACGGGTCAGGTTGGAAGACAGGCGACGGAAGTTCATGCGCGAGAGCCGGTGATTCACAACTGGAGGACGGTAAACTAGTTAAGCGATGTTAATGGAATTGCAAGCCGGATGTCTGGTTTCCGACCCGCTCCACCGGAAGAGGTGGCGCGGATAAGTGGTCCGGGAGCAAAAGTTGCTCAATTTTTCCATCAATTTCGCACAACCGCTCCCGTGATTAAATACGATAGCGAAATTTGTGCCAACTTCAAGCCACAGCAGGATCTTGGGAAGGTTCCTCAGGGGGAGCCGGGGGGAACAGGGTGGGGAAACTCCACCATTTGCTCATGGAGCCGATCACGACGTAGAGGAACCCGAACTGGAACATGGCCAAGAAGGGGACCGACATCCACTGGCCTTTGATCAGGGCCATGATGACCAGGAAAGAGAAGTACCCGGCAAGGGCAAACTCGATCCAGAAGGTGACGGAGCGGGCGGCCTTGTACTTGCTGCGCTTGCGCACCGGAGCGGTCTGCTGACCGTACTTGGGCGTGCGAACGAATTCGGACTGCTGGTTGAAGAGCGCCTCCAGGACGGCCTTGCCGTTGTTGATGGACATTCCGATGCCCAGTGCCAGCAGGAGAGGCAAATAGGGGAGGGCCTTGAGCCAGCCCCAGGGGCGCTGGGCACCTTGGGCAGTGAGGTAGAAAAGGATGACCGAAAGGCTGGCGAAGAAAAAGACGGGGAGGTCCAGGAAGACCGCTTTCTGCCAGGAGTTCTGGAAGACGAAGTTGGCGGGGTACATCAGGATGACCACCCCAAACATGAGCAGGTAGGCAAAGTTGGCTGCCAGGTGGGCCGTCGCTTCGAGTTTGACAGAGAGGGGTTCCTCACTGCGCCAGACGGTACCGAGGATCTTCTTGCACACCTGAATGCTTCCCTTTGTCCAACGGTGCTGCTGGCTCTTGAAGCCATCCATGTCTGGCGGGAGTTCGGCCGGGACGAGGATGTCCTTGAGATAGACAAAGCGCCAGCCCTTCATCTGGGCGCGATAGCTGAGGTCCATGTCCTCGGTGAGCGTGTCGTGCTCCCAGCCGCCAGCGTCGAGAATCGTGGATTTGCGCCAGATGCCTGCCGTTCCGTTGAAGTTGAGGAAGAATCCGCCGCGGCTGCGGGCCGTCTGCTCAAGCACCAAGTGGCCGTCGAGCATCATGGCCTGAAGGCGGGTCAACAGGCTGTCGCGCTTGTTGATGTGCCCCCAGCGTGCCTGCACCATCCCTACTTTCTTGTCGCTGAAGTGGTGGATCATCTTCTGCAACAGGTCAGAGGGCGGAAGAAAGTCGGCGTCGAAAATCAGGAGAAACTCGCCCTTCGCGGTGGGCATGGCCTCTTCCAACGCACCAGCCTTGAAGCCCGTCCGGTTGTCGCGGTGGCGGTATTCGACATCGAAGCCGCGTGCGCGGAGCCGGGAGGCGCCGTCTTCACAGACTTGGGTAGTGTCGTCGGTGGAGTCATCCAGGATCTGGATTTGCAGTAGATCTTGCGGGTAGTCGATTTGGCTGACGGCATCCAGCAGCTGATCCACCACGTGCATCTCATTGAACAGCGGGAGCTGGATGGTGACGAGGGGAAGAGTCTCAAAGGTGCTGGTGACCTGGGGCTCAGCCTTGCGGTGACGCCAGTACAGCCAGAGGATGCGCAAACGATGGGCTCCGAAAATACTCAATCCCAGGAACACGGCCACATAGCACACGAGCCAGAGGGTCACATTCCAATCGGTCATATAGAGATTTAGTCGTTGAGGCAGAGCACGAAAAACGGAAACGGAAGGATGTTAAGGGCTGGGGCGTCGTCAAGTGGCATTTCCGACGCAACAATAGCCCACTTGGAGGTGACTCCTTCTCCCTCCAGCAGGAACTGTGCGCACAATAGCCGACTTCTCGATTTTGGCCAAGACTTCGACAACACTTCGAGGCGATTCATGTCGAACCCCGCTATGCTTCCCACTGGCCGTCCGCCATCCCCTTCCTGCCATGCAGAAAAATTGGCAATCCTGAAAAGTCCGCCTAGGATGCGCGGCATGAGAACATGGTTTGAAGGCAACGTCAGTCAGCGCCTCGTAGGCGGTCTGCTGATGGCGTCCGTGGCGCTTGGTGGAATGGCACAGGCCCAGGAGAAGGAAAAGGCGAAGACGGGCAAGGGCAAGGAGGAGGCAGCTGGCAAACCAGCCAAAACCAAGGCCGTGGTTCCTGAGGATCTGGTCGGCAATGAGCACATCCGCGAGGAGTTTGGCGTCAACGAATTCACCACGCCTTCGATCCGGAAGATTTTTGACCAGCTGGACGCCTTGGGCACGCTGCCCTATGACCAGCTCAAACGCCCGATCAGTGACAAAGCCCCTTCGGATCGCGTGCTCATCGCTCTCGGGCTGGGGGTGCTGATTGGGGACGGCTTTCTGGTCGTGCAGTGCGAAAAGATCGAGGAGATGGACAATGTGGGCCGGGCCCTGCTGAAGTACGCCAAAGCGCTGGGTGCTGGCATGCGGATCAACAAGCACAGCCAGAGCCTGCTGGAGAACAGCATCAAGGGCGACTGGGACACGCTGCGCAAGGAGCTGGCGTCCACCCAAGCGGATGTGGAGGCGGAGATGGTACTTCTTCGTGATGCCGACGTGGCTCATCTGATCTCCCTCGGTGGATGGCTCAGGGCCTTTGAGATCAGCACGCAGGCGGTGGCCTCCAATTACAGCGAAGAAAAAAGCCGCAACTTGGGCCGGGCTGACATCGTGGAATATTTCCTGGCCAGCCTGGAGTCTCTGCACCCCACCGTGCAGGAACAGCCCTACATCAAAGACCTGCACGACGGCCTGGCGGCGATGCTGCCGCTGCTGGATGTGCCGGAAGGAAAGGCCTTCACGCTCCCCGAGGTGAAGGATCTGCAAGAGAAAGCCAAGCTGCTTTCCCTCGTGGTGCAGGAGCAGTTGCCCAAAAAGTAGGGGCTAGACCATGGGAGTTGAGATCGAGCGAAAGTTCCTGGTTTGCTCCACCCTCTGGCGGTCGGGCCCCCCTGGGATAGCCTACAGGCAGGGGTACTTGTGTCGCGACAAAGAGCGCACGGTGAGAATCCGCCTGGCGGGCTCTCAAGCTTACCTGACCATCAAAGGTGCCCGCTCCGGACTCTCCCGGGCTGAGTTTGAGTACGCCGTGCCTCCAGCAGATGCGGAACTGATGCTGCAGATGTGTCTTCCTCCCCTCATTGAGAAGACCCGGTATCTCCGGGCTCATGGAGGGTTTGTGTGGGAGATCGATGAATTTCACGGGGACAATGCCGGGCTGGTGGTGGCAGAGATTGAGCTGCCTTCTGAGGACACGCCTTTCGACAAGCCATCCTGGGCGGGGACGGAAGTTTCCCATGACCCACGGTACTTCAACTCGCGTCTGGCGGAGCATCCGTACTCTGAGTGGGGCGGGACTCGTCTGAGAGACATGGAGTTCGATGTGCGGTCGAATCCCGAATTGCTGCCGTGAGTGAGCTGACACGGCAGGAGGAGCGGATTGTACGCAATGCCCAACGGGCTGGCTTGCGGATGGGCCGACGGGAGGGGCATGTTCCGACCCGGGAGGAAATGCTGAAGCTGAAGGTGCAGGTGGCTCCGGCTTGGGCAAGGTGGTGCTCGGCGGTGCTGGCCTTGGCCTCGGCCGGTGGGAGCTGGTACACCTTCTCCTCGGAGCTGTACGGATGGGGCTTCCTGCTAGCGGCGCTCGCCCTGCTCTTCTTCTGCTTTGCCATCTTTGGCATCCGTCGGACGCTCTCAAAGATTCTGGATGGACTGGACGCCACTCACAGTGCCGACTTGTTCGGCATCATTGTAGAAGGCGTGTTCTCTGCGGTGGGGGCCCTTTTCGATTGATGAGCCGGAGGCCCGGAGGCGGGATATGATCCGCCTCCAGGGAAGGCTGGCTTAGGCTGCCTTGTTGGGAATTTCCGGGTGCTTGGCCCCGTGTCCCTTTTTGCGGGAGGCGCGGATGTTGAGTAGCTCCACCATGATCGAGAAGGCCATGGCGAAGTAGATGTAGTTCTTGAGGTGCAGGTCATGCGCCTTGGCAGGGGCGAGGCCTTCGATCATGAGCATCACGCCGATGAGGATGAGGAAACTCAGCGCCAGCATCTTGATGGTGGGATGGCGGTTGATGAAGTTGCTCACGGCTCCGGCGAAGATCATCATGAAGCCCACGGCTATCATTACGGCGATGACCATGACCATGATGGACTTGGCCATCCCGACGGCTGTGATCACGGAGTCGAGGGAGAACACGATGTCCAGCATCGCTATCTGGAAAAGGATCATGCCGAAAGCAGCACCCTTTGCCGCCTTCTTCTCCACGTCTCCCTCGGGGTCACCCTCGATCTTGGCGTGAATCTCGTGCGTGCTCTTGAAGAGGAGGAACAACCCGCCGCCAATGAGGATGAGGTCCTTGCCCGAAATACCATGGCCGAAGACGCTGAACAGCTGGTCCTTCAGTGACATGACCCAGGTGATGGAGAACAGCAGGAGAATGCGGGTGACCATCGCCAGGGCGAGACCAATGAAACGGGCGCGGGGCTGTTGCGCGGCAGGCAGCTTGTCCACCAGGATGCTGATGAAGACAATGTTATCAATGCCGAGCACAATCTCCAGCACGGTAAGCGTCAGGAGGGCGATCCATGCTTCGGGTTGCGAGACCCAGGAGAAGTCGAAGAGGGGGAGGGCAGCCAGGAGTTCCATGCGCGCGAGAGTAGGGAAGATGATGGAGACTGCAAACGACAAACTCAAAACTTACCCGGAGAAATCTTTGGATTGCCGAAACTGGGGGCAGATGTTGTGCCGGGGGGAGGTGAAGTTTCTCTGGAATCTCGAAATGGGATGCGGAAAGGTCTGGGCATGCCCGCCCACACCTCCCACCCGCAGCATGCCCGGCTTCGTGGGCTGGTGGAGAGGGTGACTTATCACACGGAGGAGTCGGGTTACTGCGTGCTCAAGGTTCGTCCGGACCGGGGCAACGAGGTGGTGGCGGTGCTGGGGAAAACGCCCCGGGTGGTGGCTGGCGAGCGGATCGAGGCCACGGGGGAGTGGGTGCAGAGTGCGGATTACGGCCGGCAGTTCAAGGCCACCAGCATCCGCCTTTCCCGGCCCGACTCTTCGGATGGTCTGGTGCGCTATCTGGGCAGCGGGCTGATCGATGGGATCGGGCCCAAGTATGCGCAAAGGGTGGTGGAGAAGTTTGGCAGTGAAGTCTTCGACATCATCGAGAACTTCTCCGCCCGGCTGGAGGAGGTGGAGGGCATCGGCAAAAAGCGCCGGCAGGAGATTCGCGATTCGTGGATGAAGCAGAAGTCCATCCACGACATCATGGTGTTCCTGCATGAGCGGGGCATCAGCACGGCCCGGGCATTGCGCATCCACAAGACCTATGGCGAGGAGGCGGTGGAGGTCTTGCGACAGAATCCCTACCGACTCGCCATGGACATTCACGGGGTGGGATTCAAGACGGCGGATGAGATTGCAGGGCAGATGGGGATTGCTCCGGAGGCACCGCAGAGGCTGCGGGCGGGACTGATGTTTGCGCTGGAAAAGGCGTCTGAGGCGGGGCACACCTGTCTGCCAGAAGCGGTGCTGAAGCAGCAGGCTGGCGAGATCCTGGGCGTGGATCCTGCGCTGGTGGAAAACGTCCTGAGCGAGATGCTCCGGGAACCGGCCCTCGTTTCCGAGCAGGCGGAGGACGGCCTGCGCATCTTCCTCTCACCCCTGTACCGCGCCGAGCAATCCATTGCGAAACGGATGCTGGAACTGGCGTCCCGTCCGGCACGGTTCCCGGAAATAGAAATGGAAAAGGCCCTGGAGTGGGCGCAGGAAAAGACGGGACGGCAGCTTGCGCCCAGTCAGCGCCAGGCGGTGGAGCGGGCGCTCCGGGAGCGGGTGCTGATCCTGACCGGCGGACCGGGGGTGGGAAAGACGACCATTGTCAACACGGTGCTGACCGTTCTAGGAGCCAAAAAGGTGCAGATGGTGCTGGCGGCGCCGACGGGCCGGGCGGCCCAGCGTCTGGCAGAGAGCACGCGTCGCGAGGCGCGGACGGTGCATCGATTGCTGGAGTTCCAAGGGGAGGGAGTCTGGGGGCGCAACGCTCTAAAGCCGCTGGATGGTGACTATTTTGTCGTGGATGAATGCTCGATGATGGACGCGCCGCTCATGGCGCAGTACCTGGCGGCCCTGCCCAAGGAGGCGCATCTGCTGCTGGTGGGGGATGCTGACCAGCTCCCCTCGGTGGGGCCGGGCGCGGTGCTGCATGGTCTGCTCGTCAGTGGAGCTATCCCCAGCGTGCGGCTCACGGAGATCTTCCGGCAGGCAGCGGAGAGTCGCATCATCACCGCGGCCCATGCCATCAACCAGGGGCAGTTGCCGGACCTGAAGCCGGCGGCGGATGGGGACTTCTTTTTTCTCGAACGGGGGGAAGGGCAGGAGATTCAGGATACGATTGTCTCTCTGGTCCGTGACCGTTTGCCCGCCCGCTATGGATTCGATCCCGTGCGGGACATCCAGGTGCTGTGCCCCATGAACCGGAATCTGCTAGGCACGAGGTCCATGAATCTGGTGTTGCAGAAAGCCCTGAATCCCGGCAGCGAGATGGGGTTTGAGGTCGAGCGATTTGGCCAGGTCTATCGGGCGGGGGACAAGGTGATTCAGATCCGGAACAACTATGACAAAGAGGTGTTCAACGGTGATATCGGCCGCATTGCCAGCATCGAAAGTGAGCCGGTGAAAATCACGGTGCTATTCGACGGAGGGCGACAAGTAGCCTACGAGCCCGGCGAATTGGACGAGTTGCAGCTTGCCTATGCGATCACGATCCACAAGAGCCAGGGCAGCGAGTTTCCCTGTGTGGTCATCCCTTTCGCCATGGCGCATTTTGTCATGCTGGAGCGCAGCCTCATCTACACGGCGGTGACGCGGGGCAAGCAGCTCGTGGTCGTGGTGGGAGAGTCCAAGGCCCTGGGTATGGCCGCCCGGCAGGCCGGGGCACGGGAGAGGTGGACGGGACTGGGGGCAAGGCTGAAGGCTTGACCAGCGTCACGAAGTTTCCCTTGCGAAATCGCGTCGTAAAACGTAGTTTTACGGCATGGTCAAGACGATTACCAAAATCGGAAATTCACAGGGCCTCATTTTCGATGCTGCCCTGATGGACATGGCTCATTTTCAAGTTGGGGACAAGGTGAACGTGGAAGTGCATGAAGGCGGGACGGTTACGCTTACGCCGCTGCGCAAATCCATCCGTACCGAAGATGCTGCAGCAGCTGCAAAGCGGATCATTTCACGGAACTCTGAAGTGTTCAGGCGGCTGTCATGATCGCTTGGACCTTTCTGACCGTTGAATCGGTAAAAGCCATTCATCAGGAAGTTCTGGCTGCTCATGGCGGATCTCCCGGACTTCGAGATGAAGCCTTGCTGGAATCCGCTGTGGCGGCACCCCAGGCGTCCATGATGGGGCAACCCATGTTCACGGATGCGATGGAAATCGCTGCAGCTTATTTATACTACCTGTGTTGCAATCATGCCTTCATTGATGGCAACAAGCGGGTGGCGCTCGCCTCCTGTTTGGTTTTCCTCGAACAAAACGGATTGCTTCCAGACGACGCAATCACCAGCCATGCTATTGATGCATGGGAATCCATGGTGCTTGATGTGGCGTCTGGAGGCTTGAGCCGCGAAGACACCACGAAACGTCTTCAAGAATTGTTGGTACAGGAATAGTCGCTCAGCGCTGGCTACGCCCCGATGGCGAACCAGCTCAATTCGACGGCATAGACCCGGGTGTCTTCCCAGGTGTGCAGGTTCACGGAAAAACCTGAAGGGGTGATGTCGCTGACTTTCAGGCTGAGCCGGCCGCTGTAGGCGTGGTCCATGTCAAATCCGGTGAGGCTTGCGTGCACCACCGGTGGATTCGCAAAGGATTCGGCGAAAGGTATCTCAACGGTGAAGACACGAGCGGTTCCCGGATCGGGCGCCGCTGCGAGGTTCCAGCCTTCGCTCAGAACTCCCAGGCCAAGGGTTGCAGAGAAAGTTTTCCAAGGCTGGACAAGTGTTTCCATGAAGCGTGATCGATAGAATGAGTGGTGAGTCGGGCTGGCGGGAGAGCTCAGCCCGAGCACTGAACAAGCAAGATGCGGACCTGTACGTCAGAAGAATACAGATAGTTTGAACCCGCGGCGACAGGTTCTGCCCGGCTCTGTGACCTGCGTCACGAGGGGCTGGCGCTACTTCTGGAGCGGCTTGCCCGCTTCTTCCCACCCCATGATGCCTTCGTTGAGATGGTAGATGGATTGGAAACCGAGTTTTTCAAAGATCTTCATCGAGGCCTTGCTGCGGCCGCCAGCCTGGCAGTGGACCAAATAGGATTTGGACTTGTCCAGGGTGCTGAGCTGTTTTTCAAAATCAGCGTTCTTGATATCGATGTTCTTCGCCCCGGCGATGTGACCTTCGTCAAATTCATCTTTGGTCCGCACGTCGATGACTGTGACTTTTCCTTCACGGATGAGCTTTTCTGCCTCTGCGGGATCGACGTCCAATGGTTGTGACGGCACAGACTTGGGATCGGCGCCCCGGCTCGGGAGACCCAAGGCGAGTGTGCAGACCAGTATGGCGAGAGCGGTGCGACGGTGCATGCAGACATCCTACGACAGGATGTGCCCCGTGCAATTGCCAGGAAAGTTCAAGATCGGCTCAGGCGACAGCCTCGGGCTTGAGCGAGGTCTCGATGCAATGGAGGAGATTGTCGAACTTGATGGGCTTGGCCACCATGTAGTGTCCGTTGCGATAGACCACGCCGGCTTCACCTGTCTCGCTGTTGGAGATGAGCGCTGTGATCATGATGACCGGTACGTGAGAGAGGTATGGGTCCTGATGCAGGAGGGAGCTGACGTCGCCGCCATCCATCCCCGGCATGATGTAGTCCAGCAGGATCAGCTCGGGTGAAAATGCTCTGGCCGTCGCGAGAGCCCGGGCAGGGTGGTTTTCAATCCAGACTTCAAATAGGCCGGTGTCTTCGAGGTTCAGTTTCAACGACTGGGCCAGTGGCATGTCATCGTCAACGATCAGAATGCGCTTGGTGTTCATAACGGGAAAAGGTGCTGGGTCTTGGATGGGCTGATGGATGTCGGGTAATGAAAAAGCTAAACGTATTAGACTGGCTAAATGAGTGGAGCGTTCGAGCTAGCGATTGAAGTCCCCTGGAAGTTTGGCCTTGCTCAACCAAAACTCTGCGAGGGCTTTGATGGCGGAGAAAAACTCGTCCAGATCGGCAGATTTGGTGAGGTAGCAGTTCCCTTGGAGACGATAGACTTCGTTGATGTCATCCGGCGCGTGGGAGTTGGAAACGACGATTACGGGAATGAAGGAAAGCAGAGGGTCGGACTTGATCTCTTGCAGTACTTCCCGGCCGTGTTTGCGGGGAAGATTTAAATCCAGAAGGATCAGGTTTGGGGTGGGCATTTCGGAAAAGCCGCATTCCCTACGAAGGAATTGCGTGGCCATTTCGCCGTCGGATACAATCTGGAGATCATATTTGAATCCGGTTTCCTGCAACGCTTCTTGTGTCAGCCGGGCTTCAGCCGGATTGTCTTCAACCAGTAGTACCAACATGGCGAACGAGCAGGTTGCAGTACAAAAATAATCTGATGAAAGTATTGGCTATGTAATGCAAAACTTCAATTCAATTAGGTGGTTATTTTTTCCATATAAATTAAATACATCGAATTCGTGGTGTGGATCATGCTAAGCTGTTCATCCTGGATGCACTGAGAACCCTGTCCAAACTGGTTCTGAAAACATTCCTTGCCAGACGGGGAAGGGATCGTTTTAAATGATGACGTGTGGGAAAATCTGGCGATTTGAGCGTTCCGAACTGAGGGGCGGCAAATAACGAGGGCCGACCACCGCGTATTGAGGATGGACGCAATCCCGCATGAGTCTCACCTCCCAGCTTGTGGTGTTTTCTCTCGACGGATCCCGTTATGGATTGCCTTTGGAAAATGTGGAGAGAGTGGTGAGAGCCGTGGAAGTCACCCCCATTCCCGAGCTCCCTGAAGTGGTTGTTGGTGCAGTGGATGTGGCAGGTGCAATGAGGCCAGTGATCAGTTTGCGCCAAAAATTCCGCAAGGATAGCGCCAGCGTCAGGAGCGTGCGGGTGTCGGATCATTTTGTTCTGGCGCACTCCAGCCACCGTGCACTGGTGTTGCTGGTGGATGATGTGGAGGAAGTGACCGACGTGGCTGTGGAGATGATTTTGAAGGCAGATGAGATGATCGATGGCAAAGGGGCGGTGCAAGGGTTTGTGAAACTGGAGAGTGGTTTGATCGTCATCTGCGATCTGGAAAGGTGCCTGACCCCGGATCAAGAACTGGCATTGGACAGGACTGCCGCTGGAGGGAGAGGGGCCTATGACGCGTAGTCTGGCAAAGAACGTGGACTGGGCGCGACTTAGCGCACTGGTGGCAGACCGGCTGGGGCTTTCATACCCTGAGACGCGGTGGCCCGATCTTGAACGTGGACTGGGGCGTGCTGCATCGGAATTGGGGCTGGATCATGCGGGAGTTCTTGCTGAGCGGGTGCTCTCGGAGCCCACCGCAAAGAAGGAGCTGCAACTGCTGGCGAATCATCTCACCATCGGTGAGACCTATTTCTTCCGTGATGCCCGAACGTTTCAATACCTGGCGGAAAAGGTGTTGCCTGCGATCATTCGGGAGCGGCGGGGCAGTGAGCAGCGTCTGAGGCTGTGGAGCGCGGGTTGTTGTACGGGAGAGGAGGCGTATTCCCTGGCTATTTTGATCACACAGTTGCTGCCTGACTTGAAGAAATGGCAGGTCACCGTCCTGGCCACCGACGTGAATGCCAAGTTCCTAAAGCACGCGATCAGCGGTGTGTATGGAGAGTGGTCCTTTCGTGAAGTGGCCGCGGCAGTGAAACAGAAATATTTCACTCCGGTGGGACCGGGCCGCTATCAGATCCTTCCTGAATTGCAGGACCTGGTGAGCTTTGCCCATCTTAATCTGGTGGAAGACATCTATCCCTCCATCGCCACAGATACCAACGCGATGGACGTGGTGTTGTGTCGGAATGTCCTGATGTACTTTACTCCGTTGCAAATCAGCAAAGTGATTGAGCGGGTCAGGCATTGTCTCGTGGTGGGAGGCACTCTATGCGTGAGTCCAACGGAGGCATCGGCGGTGAATTTTCCAGGTTGGATACATCGTTCCCATGGGGGGCTGTCCTTCTATGAGAAGCCGAGTGAGGAGGATCATCACGAAGCATCGCGGGAGAGCGCCACGACGGAACTCTGGCACGGGCATGCGTATGAGGCGATGCAACCTGAATCCCCACGGCCCGTCAGCCCTCCCGTGCTGACGTCGTCCAAGGGACACTCTACCCCGTCTCATGAGGAGCCCGCGCCGCTCAGCTTCGAGGCAGCGCTTGCCCACTTCCAGGCGGGACGATATGTCAGCGCGACGGATATGCTGCTGGCACTGGCAGAGCCAGCGAAGAAACAGGCGGAGATCTTTGGGCTGCTGGCGAGGTCGCTGGGGAATCAGGGCCGGCTGACGGAAGCCCTGGAGTGGTGTGACCTTTGGATTGCCTCGGACAAGATGAACCGGGCCAGTCACTATCTGCGTGCCATGGTGCTCATGGAGAGTGGGGATCATGTTCAGGCGCGGGTCTCCTTTCGCAAGGCTCTGTATCTGGATCCAGACTTCGTTCTTGCCCACTTTGCCATGGGGCATCTGGCTCTAGGAGCCCACCGACATCGGGACGCCACGCGGCATTTTATCCAGGCAACGCGTTTGTTGCGTGAACTGCCCCATGATCAGTTGCTGCCGGAGTCGGACGGCCTTACGGCCGGTCGGCTCATGGAGACGATTGCCTCACTGGTGCCTGAAGAATCGCTTCACTCATGAATGCTGCCATCCATCAAGACGATGACCTTCAGGCTGCTGAGGCTGACCGGGTGACGCTCCGGGCCAGGGCGCAGGAGTTGGCCCGGGTGCCGGAATCACCGGTGGCACCGGACACCTTGCTGCATGTGCTGGAATTTGCCCTGGCATCCGAGCGCTATGCGGTGGAGGCGAAATTTGTACGTGAGGTATATCCCCTCAAGGATCTGTCTCCCCTGCCTTGCGCCCCCTCGTTTGTCGCTGGCGTGGTGAACGTGCGGGGGCGGATCCTCCCGGTGCTGGATCTGCGCCGATTTTTCGATCTGCCGGGCCGCGGCATCACAGACCTGCATCGTGTGATCCTGGTGCAGGGCAATGATCTGGAGTTTGGGCTTCTTGCCGATGTGGTCACCGGCATGGTGACACTACCGGTGGGTAAGCTTCAGACGACCCTGCCTGCGATGCCCGGCATTCAGGCCCAGTTCCTCAAAGGCGTGACTGCAGACTGTCTCATCGTCATTGATCTGGCCCGGGTCATGGCGGATCCCGGCATCGTGATCCATGAGGAAATGTAAGTTGCCAGGTTTTCATCCACTCACTGCATATGACTGAGGACGACATCCGGGTGCTCGTGGTGGACGATTCCGCCGTGGCCACCCTGGTGCTGGTTCACATCCTGCAGACGGATCCGAGAATCAAAGTGGTGGGGACGGTGAAGGATGGAAAGGCCGCAGTGGAGTTTGTCCGTATGCATCGTCCCGATCTAGTTCTCATGGACTTTCACATGCCGAGGATGGACGGAAGCGAGGCGACAAAGTCCATCATGCAGACGCAGCCTGTCCCGGTGGTCATTTGCTCCGGTGTGTCTGACCCACGAGAGATGCTGACCACGTTCCGCGTTTTGGAATCCGGGGCGGTTGCCTGTGTCGCGAAACCTGTGGGGACGGGCACGGCTGACGACGGCCGGAAGATCGCCAACTTGCTCCAGACCGTGAAGCTGATGTCAGAGGTGAAAGTGGTGCGCCATTGGCCGGCCCCCACGATGGGGTTGGCACCTGTGCTGCCGGTGAATTCCATCCTTGCGGAGGCGGGCAAGCATCGGTTCAAGGCTGTCGGCATAGGGGCCTCCACAGGAGGACCAGCGGTTATCAAGGCGATCGTCTCTGCCTTGCCGCAAAACTATCCCATCCCCGTGCTGGTGGTACAGCATATCACGCCTGGATTCGCCGCAGGGATGGCCGAGTGGCTGGGCAAGGAGAGCCGGATGCGGGTGCAACTGGCGGTGGATGGGCAACTGGCTCAACCGGGAAACGTGTATGTGGCGCCCGACAGCAGGCATCTGGCCCTGACAGGCGGGGGGCTTCTGAGTGTGAATGAACGTCCCCCTGAGAACGGTCTGCGGCCCTCAGTATCTCACCTGTTCCGGTCACTGGCAGAGGTGTGCGGCAGCGACGCCATCGGCGTGTTGCTCACCGGTATGGGGAAGGATGGCGCGGCTGAACTGCGCCAGATGCGGGAACTGGGAGCGGTGACCCTAGTGCAGGACAAGGAGACGTGCGTGGTGAACGGGATGCCCGGCGAGGCCATGACGCTGGGGGCGGCCATGTACGTACTGTCCCCCGAGGGAATCGCCGCGGCGCTCGTGGCGCTGGCAAACCAGACAGGCAAGAGGGAGGTAACAACATGAACCCCGGCAGTGAAATGAAACCGGAACAAGTGGAAATCCTGGTGGCGGAGGACAGTCCGACGCAGGCCTGCAGGCTGGAGCACATCCTCAAGCAACAGGGCTACTCCGTCACGACCAAGTCCAACGGCAGGCTGGCCCTGGAGTCGGCCCGGTCCCGGCCACCCACACTGGTGATCAGCGATGTCATCATGCCGGAGATGGATGGCTATGAATTCTGCCGCAGGCTGAAGGAGACTCCGGAGTTGAAACAGGTGCCGGTGATCCTGGTGACGGCACTGTCTGACCTGGAGGATGTCATCATGGGATTGAAGTGTCATGCCGACAACTTCATCCTGAAGCCCTATGACGAGGCTTACCTGCTGGGGCGGGTGAGGGAGGTGCTGGCGGCCGGGCCGGCCGAGCCCGCGGATCTGGACAGCCCTGGAGTGGATTTCGTGGTGGCGGGGAGCAGGCATAAAATTTCCGCGAACCGGACGCAGATTCTGAATCTCCTGCTTTCCACCTATGATGCGGCGATCCACCGGAACCGGGAGTTGACGAGGGCCCAGGAGGATCTGCAACGGCTGAATGCCCGCCTGGAGGCGGCGAACAAAGAACTGGAAACCTTCTCGTACTCCGTCTCCCACGATCTGCGGGCGCCGCTGCGGCATGTGCGCGGCTTTGTAGGGTTGCTGGCGAAGCGTTGCAGCGAAGGGCTGGATGCTCAAGGGAAGGAGTATCTGGAACTGATTCAGCAGGCGACAGACAAGATGGGGCGCCTGATCGATGATCTGCTTTCCTTCTCCCGGACGGCGCACGCGGAGTTAAATCTGGAGGAGGTGGATGTAGGGAAGTTGGTAACGGAAGTGCGGAGGGAAATGGAGGCAGAAACCGCCGGGCGGTACATTGAGTGGCATCAGGGGCTCCTGCCGGTGTTGAGGGCGGATCCGGGGCTGTTGCGGCAGGTGTTTGTGAATCTGATTTCCAACGCCATAAAGTACACCCGCCTCAAGGAGCGTGCGGTCATTGAGATTGGCACGGCAGACGGGGGCGGCGGCGATGATGTGATCTATATCCGAGACAATGGTTCAGGGTTTGACGCGAGCCAGACGCACCGGCTCTTTGGTGTGTTCCAGCGTCTTCACCGGGATGATGAGTTTGAGGGAACGGGCATTGGCCTGGCGACGGTGCAGCGGATCATCAATCGCCACGGCGGAAGGATCTGGGCAGATGGGGCCTTGAATCGGGGCGCCACGTTTCATTTCACCTTGGGGGCGCAGCCGGGGCGGTGAGCCGGGGGAGAGCGATGCGTTCTGGCACCCTTTCAGGGTGCAAATTTTTCTTGTATCTTCCAGGGGCAGGGCTCGTCTAACTCGCCCGGCCCCTGGCTACCGTCTGGGATGCCTTCGGCATGGGCAGCGTGGAGCAGCTATGGGCGTGACGCGCCTCCAATGCCCGCCAATTCTTCTTCGACTGCGGTGCCCGGACTGGCAGCCGGAGCTGCGGTGTGAAGATGGAGCACGTCCACGCCCACGAGGCACATGTCGTCTTCAAAATTGCCGGAGGCGGAGAAACTCTTGAGCTCGGCGATGACGGTGTCGAAGAGGTCGGGGGTACGCAGTTTCACATGCCGGGCCACGAGCCGGGCCAGTTGCTCCTGCTCGAAGTAGGAACCATCCGGTGCCTCTATTTCATAGAGCCCGTCTGTGAACAGCATGATGAGGTCTCCGGCGTCGAGGTCGCATTTCAGGCTGGGATAGGTGATGGTCTCCATGAGGCCCAGCACCGGGCAGGGCTTCTGACCCGGTAGTTCCAGAGGAGAGACGGCGTGGGTGATGCGGTTTACATGATAGGGTGCGGGATGGCCGGCATTGCTCCATTGCAGACGGGAGTTGGCCACATCCACCACGAGGTAGAACGCGGTGGCGAAAAGCGGGGTGACGGTCTGATGAAGGATGGAGCAGAGGGAACGGTTCACCTCCGTAAGGAATTTGCCTGGGTCGGATGCGGCAGCCCCCATCTCCTCCACCAGCCCGCGAATGATGGCGGTGACGAGGGCGGCACGAACCCCATGACCCATCACATCGCAAATGAAGACGCCAGCCTGATGGTCAGAGAGGCGGAGGATGTCAAAGAAGTCCCCTCCGAGCTCCGTGGTGGTGGCGTAGCGGTGGCAGAACTGAATGGCACTTTGTTCTGGAGAGGCTGAGGCTGGAAAGACGGGATAGTGGCGGGGTAGAAAAGACGACTGCAACTCGCGAGCCATCTCAAGATCTGCCTCCATTTCAGCATTCTTTTCGCGCAGCTGACCGGCCTGTTGCTCAAGCTTGTTTTTGGCGCTGCTGAGTTCGAGGTTTTTCTGGACGGCTGTTTCGTAGGTGGAGAGGAGAAGGTCGATGGAGTGCATTCGCCTGGCATTGAGCTCGTACTTGTGGCCGGCAAAGAAGATCTCTCTGACCTGCGATCCTTCGGATGCCCTGCGCAGTTCCAGGTTGGCCAGCACATACTGGATGCGTGAGAGCAGGAACTCCTCCTCGTAAGGCTTGACGATGAAGTTGTCCGCGCCGCATTCCAGTCCCCGGAGGATGTCCTTGGGATCGGAGAGCGAGGTCAGCAGGATGACCGGAAGGCCGATGAGCGCGGGATCATCCTTGATGTGGCGGCAGAGCTCGTACCCGTCCATCTCCGGCATGTTGATGTCTGTAATGACCAGAGTGGGCTGGTTCTGGCCGATGATCTGCAGGGCTTCACGTCCATTGCGCGCATTGATCACCCGGCAGCCCTGGCGCTCGAGGATGTACTGGACGCGCAACGCCTGGGTGGGGCTGTCCTCGACACTGAGGACCACCACATTTTTCATGCTGATTTCTTCGAGGGCGCTCATGACGATTTAGAGGAGTTTGCGAATGACATCCAACAGGTTCGACTGGTCAAAGTTGCCCTTCACCACGTAGGCGTTCGCCCCCACATCCACACCCCGCTCGTGATCCTCACGGGAACCAAGGGCAGTGACGAGGACAACGGGCAGGTCTGCCAGCTTCTTGTCGGCGCGGATTTTGGCGGTCAGATCGAAGCCATCCATGCGAGGCATCTGGACATCGGAGACGAGCAGGTCGAATTCATGCGTCTTGAGGGCGGTATAAGCTTCGACGCCGTCCACGGCGATGGACACGTCGTATCCGGCGGACTGGAGGATGTTCTTCAGAAGCATGCGGGAGGTCACGGAATCATCGGTGACAAGGATCTTGCGCGCGGGAGCCCCGATCCGACGGGATTTCATGGCCGCATGCCGCTTGCGCACCGGGGAGGGGGAGCGGGCGGCGGACTGAAGCAGGTCGGAGGTGTTGAGAATGATGGCCGGGGCGCCGGAGGGTAGCACGGTGGCGCCCGCCACATTCCGCACCCGGGAAATGGGCTTGCGCAGCCGTTTGACCAGCACCTCCTGCTCATTCAGGATGCCATCCACCGTGAACGCGACGCGCCGGTCGCCGTCGCCGAGGACCACGGAAACAACAAATTCGCTGGGGAAGGGATGCTCCCGTGGGGGGAGCTCCAGCACCGACTCCATGGACACAAGGGGCAGGCGATGCTCGTCCACCAGCACCGTTTCACGGTTCTCCACCGTCTGGATGTCAGAGCGCCGGTGGCGGTTCACCCTATCCACACTGGCGGTAGGTACGACAAACACGTGACCGGCGACCTCAACAAGAATACCTTTGAAGGTGGCGAGGGTCACGGGGACGGTGATGGTAAAGCAGGTGCCGGAGCCCATCGTGCTGGTGATGGCGATCCTGCCGCCCAGCTTCTCGACTTTCTCCTGAACAATGGCCATGCCCAGGCCGCGGCCGGAGATTTCCGTGATGATGGCACTGGTGGAAAGTCCGGACTTGAAGACCAGTTCATGGGCCATCGTATCGTCGGACAGCGTGGCTTGCTCGCTGGTCAGATATCCGGCTGACACCGCGGCCGCCTTGATGCGGGCCGTGTCAAGGCCGCCACCGTCATCCTGCACACGAATCTCCACCTTGTTGCCATCTTGCGGGGTGACGGTGATTTCCAGACGGCCGCCCGGCCGCTTTCCCCGATCACGACGGACTTGTTTGTCCTCAATTCCGTGATCCATGGCATTGCGCACGAGATGCAGCAGCGGATCCTTGAGCTCCTGCAGCACACGTTTGTCCATCTCCACCTCCCGACCACGGATGACAAGCTCGGCCTCCTTGCCGAGGTCGCGGGAAAGATCCCTCACCACCTTGGGAAAGAAGTCCAGCAGGGTCGCGCAGGGGAGCATGACGAGGCGCTTGGTGTCATCGAGCAATTGTTCCACCAGAGCGCTGATGGAACGCTCGTCCTGGGCGGCGGCAGCGCTGGAGAGGGTGAGCTGCCTTTCCATGAGGCGGAGGTGCTCCGCAGTCCATTGGATGAATTCCTGGCACCGGTCGAGGGCTGCGCGATGGTCTTCGCCTGGGGCGGGGCGGACTAGGCGGTGCACTTTGGACCAGCGCTTTTGCCAGGTGACCATGTGGTCGGACAGCACGCGCAGGGACTCGGAATGCTGGTGGCTGGCGAGCTTGGCCGCCACCATCTCTTCCACCTGGCGGAGGAGCGCATCCAAACGGCTGACGGGAATGCGGACAGTCTCTGTGGTGTAGGCGATGTCCGGCTCGTTCTGCTGGGGAGGTGGGGTTCGGTCTGCCAACCCAGCAGGCAAAGTGGGAAGGGGTTGGGCGGCGCTGGTTGAGGACTGCGGCACGTCCGGGGCAGGAGCTTCCTGAAGCCTACCTGGAGAGGGCGCTGAATCGGGTGGTGCAGGGCGCAGCAGTGACTGGATGCGCCGCACGGTTCCGGAGATGTTGTGCACGGGCACAGCTCCTGCGGCCGGGAGCGCCGCTTGCAGCAGCCGGGTGATGAGGTCAACCGCACCGTTCACCACATCGAAGCTTTCCTGGCTGATGTGCACTGTTGGCTTTTGCTTCCAGTGGGAGAAGACGCTCTCCAGCGCCTGGCAGAGTGTCTGGATGCTGCTGTGATCCACGGCTCCGGCGGCTCCTTTGAGACTGTGCGCCTCCCTGAAGATGGTTTCGAAGATTGGCTTGCGAGTTTCTGGATCTGTTGACTTCTCCGCTGCGAGGAGGCCGGATGTCAGCGCCTGGATGTGTTCCCCCGCCTCCACGGCGAAGGCCTCGCGGAGTTTGTCGAGGAACTCGTCGTCGGTCATGAAACGGTGAAGCTGACGTCGGGAGATGAGAGGAGACACGCCCACGGCTGTCTCAAACCCCATTTGAGGCGGGTCCTGTCACAGTCTTGGGAACGGCCAGGGCGGCAGCAGCAGACTGGCTCGCCATGTGTTGCAGTTTCTCGCCCATTTCATTGAGGCGACGGGCCGCGGCTTCCAGGTGGCGTGCGCTCTCCACATTCTGACCGCTGGCCTGTTTGACGCTTTCCATGGCGGTGGCCACGTGGTCCATGCCCACCAGCTGTTGCTGGGTGGAGGCGGAGATCTGCTCGGCGGCTTGCGCTGCTTGTTTGACGCTCTCGGTGAGGGCCACGATGGAGTCGCCGGCCTGCGTGGATTGTTGCACGCCGGCGTCCACGGCCTTGGTGCCCATCTCTGTCGCCATCACGGCGGCACTGGTCGCGTTCTGGATGTCCTTCAAGATGGCGCGCACCTGGGTGGTGGCCTGGCGGGACTGTTCGGCCAGGCTGCGCACCTCCTGGGCGACGACGGCGAAGCCGCGTCCCTGCTCACCAGCCTTGGCGGCCTCAATGGCGGCATTCACTGCCAGCAGATTGGACTGGGCGGCAAGGTCCTCCACGGCAGTGACGATCTGGCCGATGTCCTGGGTTTGATCGCTGAGTCGTACCATGCTCTCTGCAATGGCCTCCATCTGCTGGCGGATGCGGTTCATGCCCTCCACACTGGCGCCGGCGGCCTTGCGACCGAGTTCAGAGATCTGGGCGGACTTTTGAGATGACTCTACGACATTGCGCGCCTTCTCACTGGAAAGGTGCACCGTTTGGCGCACCTCCTCCACGGTGGCAGTTGTTTCCGTGATGGCAGTTGCGGTTTGCGAGGCGGTGGCGGAGGCCTGGGTGGTGAAGTTCAGGATCTCCCGGGCGGAATAGCCCAGCACATCCACACTCTCGGTGATCTGGCTGGTCTGCGTATGCATGGCCTCATTGGCGGAGACCAGGGCGAACCGCTTTTCATCGATCTCTTTCAAAGCAGTCTTCAGTTCACTGCTCTGCCGGTCGATGGCGGTGAGCATCTGGTTGAAGACATCGGTAAACTTGCCCAGCTCATCGCCACCGAAGCGTTCCGCACGCACGCTGTAGTCTTTCTTGTCCGCCACCTGCTGGGCAGCGCTGGCGAGCGCGAGGATGGGCCGGGAGATGATGCGCTGGAAGATGGATGCGAGAAAGGCCGTGAGCAGCAGGGAAGCTACCAAGACCACGACCCCAATCTCCACGTAGCGGCGGAGATGGGCGTTGATGCGCTGGGTGTCTGCGACCAAGCAGATAGTGCCGATGCGTTTGCCCCCCAGGGTGACCGGACGGGGCAGGATGATGCGGTTCCCGGTAAATACCGTTTTTTCGTCTGTGGGAGCGGTGGCGGAGGGCGGCTCGCCCCGCTCGCGCAGGAAGGTGGCGAAGAGCTTGCCGTCTTCGCCATAGAGGGCTGCGGAGACGATGTCCGGCTCCGCGCTCAGGGCGCTGAGGATCTCTTCGGCTTCGCCCTTGGTGTCCGTTGCCTCGGAGAGGGAAAGTGTGGCGGTGCTGTTGGCCGCCAGTACATCCGCCAGGATGGTAAGGGTGCGCGTCTGGTCCGCCCGATAGGTGGCGCGCTCATAGGTCACGTAGGCGAGGCTCGCGAGGAGGAGCGATGCCGTGCTCGACAGCAGCACACCCAGCATGAGCTTGCGTTTGATGGGCACTTCTCGAAAACGAATCATGGTGAGTTCCTTCCTGGGTCAGCCTCCACGGTGAATCTTTCCCAGCCGAACGAGCTTGGGACTGACCTCCAGACCGGCACGCTGGGCCGAGGCCACATTGATCTCGAAACCGACCTTGCCGCCCTGGAGGGTGAAGTTGATGACGCCGCCCTGGTCACAAAATTGATCGCTCTCCCCCACGGTCAGGACGCCAGACCCTTGCAGGGCCGCGAGAATCTCCCCCAGACGACCGATCTCCGAACGGCTGACGAAGATGAACTGGCAGCCGCGCAGGTCATCGACCCGGCGCCCGGTCCGGACCACAATCTTGCGGCCGTTGGATGTTTCTCCCCGGGTCGCGGATTGCAGGGCACCGCCAAAAGGATCGTCTCCGAGCACGCCGATCATCAACGGGGCATTGGCGTCCGGGAAGGAACGCGCCGGCCATTTGACGAACTGGGAGAAGTTGAAGAGGAACACGGCCTTCACCTCATATTCCTTGGACTGGGCCTTTGCGGCAGGGGCCGGAAGGAGGATGGCGAGGAGTAGTGCGAGGAAAATACACAGAGGCGGCCGGGGGGCGCGGCAGTCCCGGGGCCGGAGGTGAAACCCGGGATGGTGGGGCGCGTTGCTAGCCATGGTATTCATGGAGGGAGTGCAGCGAGTGGGACGGAAATAGGTTGATGGAAACAACAGTGAGTGGCTCGGGCGATTGTCAAAAGCTGATCCGGAGGCCAAGCACCCCACCGAAGGTCTCCTGCGGCTGGGCATAGGGGAGGAAGGCGGTGGTGGCATTCTGGTTGTTGGTCAGATTGCGGATGCTGGCATAGACTTCGACATGGTCCGTCGGCTTGTAGAGCAGATGAAGATTGAGCTCCCACGGTGTGTTCATCTCGTCTGCCAGATACCCGGCCTGCAGATTCCTGGGAGTGGAGCGGGCGACGAGACTCGGGGTGATGAAGAACTTGTCGGTCACCGCCCAGGTGGCACCCAGGCGGAAATTGTGGGCAGAGATGCCATTGAGCCCGCTGAATTCGCCTGCGGTCTCCGCTTCGAAGGTGGTGTAGGAGTAGGAGAACCAGGTGCTGAGGCTACGGGCGAGTTTGACACGACCGTAGAGGTCCACGCCCGCGTTGTGGCTCGTGCCGCTGTTCACCGTGCGGGTGAGGGTGCGGGTCTGGGTGCCGGCGACATCAAGGAACACCAGGTCCTGGAGGATGTTGGGCTCAGAGCCGACATCGGAGACGAGGATGAGGTTGCTCTGCTCCCCGTAGTACATGCTCAACCCGAGATCCACCTTGTCCTTCACATAGGTGAAGCTGAGCTCGTGGGTCTTGGACGTCTCCGGCTGCAGCTCAGGGTTCGAGGTGTTAAGCACGTCTCCGCGATCATAGGTGGCGAAGCCGAAGTATGGTGCCGGGGAGATGTACGCCCAGGAGTAGGTGTACTTGGCGGTGAGTTCGTCCGTCACCTTGTAGATGATCGCGCCACGCGGAGTGTAGGAGGGATCCTCGATGCGCGTGTCCTTGTCCACGCGGCCGCCGGCGATGACTTTCAGGGAGGGGGTGATCTCCCAGCCCACTTCGAGATAGGCCCCATAACGCTCAAAGTCCACCTCCACCACCCGGGGGATTTCCTGGCGGGACTCGGGATTGCCGGCCTCAGTGTAGTAAACAAAGCTCCCGCCCTGCTGAACGATGCTGCCATCACTGCCGCGGTTTGCTCCCCCTGGCACCGTGGACTTGGGGATGATGTCGTAGTTCGTATAAATGCCGCCCAGCAGTGCTGAAACGGTGGGGGAGAACTCGATGCGCAGCGTCTCCTCAATACTGAGGCTGGTACCGTTCGCGTACTTGTAGTCGTTGAAGAACCAGTGGTTCTGATCCTGGGGGAAGATGTACCGGCTGTGGGGGTCCACTTCGTACCAGTTGTAGGTGATGGCGGAATCCAGCGTCACTTTGTCTGACATGTGCCACACGTGCTTGGCTTCTGTGACCCACGAGCGATCCTGCCATCGTGCCTCAGGCAGGAACCCGAGAACGGCAGGACCGTACCCCTCGGAACTGCTGCGCTCGGACTCTCGATACCAGCTTTGAATGGTGAAATCACCGTACTCAAACTTGGCAAAGGCATTCAAGCCATAGTCCATGCGATCCAGGCTGGTGCCATGGCCCTTGGTCTTCGCGATGTTCCGGAATTCCTTCCACCAGTCGGGATATTCGCGGTCCAACCGGCTGAGTTCTGAGTCGTGATACTGGACATAGCCGGTCAGAGAGATGTTTTCCTCGGCATCGAAGACCTTGCCGAAGGAGCCCCAGGCTTCGCGTTCTGCATTGAAGCCGCCTTCAATCGCCCCCTGGATGGCAAAGCGACCGTCTGCAGGCGGGTTCTTGGTTTTGACATTGATCACCGCGCTGATGGCATCCTGCCCGTACAAGGTTGAGCCGGGACCGTAGATCACTTCAATCTGCTCGGCACCACGAACGCTGAAATCGGAGCGCAGGGGGAAGTATTCACCGCCCGGCGGGTTCACCCTCATGCCATTGACCAACACCACGATCTTGTTGTTGCCGGTGATGCCGCGAACAGAAACCTGGGTGCCGATCTCTGTGAACAGATATTCCGAGACATCCATGCCGGGAAGATCCCGCACCACATCACTGAGCTGGGTGTAACCTCGCAGGTTGATGTCGGTGCTGTCGATGACGATGACAGTCCCGGGAGCATCCGTGGCTTTTTCAGCCTTTTTTGAGGCGGTGGTGACGGTGGCCACCTGCACCTTCATCAGTTCTTCAAGGCTCAGCTCCTTGAGTTGCTGAGTCTGTGCGGGTGGGTTGATCTGTGCCGCGCCTTCGGGAGCCTGGGCGGTGAGGTCGGGGGCGTAGAGAAGGAGCGCGAAGGCTCCGGCGATGCCTGGGCGGCAGACAGCCTTGGGGACGGCTGCCGCGCCACTCCGGGCCAGAGCATGGTAAGAGTTCATGGCTGGGTTGGGATGGATGATGCACTGACAAATCCTTGTGCGTGCGCGCTATTGCCGGAGCATGGGCCATGGCCATGTCATCAATCCCGGCCTGGGAGGCAGCAGCAAAAAGGCGCGTGGCGGTGCCAGCTTGCATTCACCATGAAGACAGCGCCATGTTGTGGCAGTATGCGCATGCTCATGGGCTGAACTTTCTGCGACCATTGTTTGCTTGCTGCATTAATGGATAGCGGAAATGACATAAGTTGGGAAGCTCAAAAGTTTAGGCATGTAAAAAAGCAACCTCTCTCTGTGACTCACGATGCCACGCCTTCAGCCGGAGTATCCACAGTGGGTAGGATCTTGGAGATGTTAGTGAAGTCTGCTTTGAGCATGATTCGCACTCTCACCCCGGGCCCTTCTTCAAGATTCTTCACCTGAAGGTGGCCGCGATGCAGCTCGACGATGCGTTTGGCCACGGGAAGACCCAGACCAGTGCCTTCACCAGTGGGCTTGGTGGTAAAAAAAGGTTCGAAGATGCGACGCAGTATCTCCGGCGGGATGCCGGGCCCATGGTCGATCACTTCCAACAACACCACCTGATCTCCGGGACGCAGCAGGTCCATCTCACGCAGGCCTTCGTTGCGATGCATGGTGATCAGCTCGCCATGCATGGTGCGGACCTGAACGACGCCGCCATTCGGCATGGCCTGTGCAGCATTGATGATCACATTGATGATGACCTGAACCAGCTTGGATCGATCCGCCCGAATCTCAGGCACATTTTCGGTAAGTTCCGTCACGACCTGCACTTTCCGGCGGGTAAGTTCATGCTGTACCATGTGAATGGCGTCAGTCACCAGATCATTCATGGAGCAGGGCCGCATCTGCAACGTCTCTGAGCGGGAGAAGTCGAGCATCTCGTGGATTATGCGTTCAGCACGAGAGATCGCGTCTTGCATGTAGTCGATCATGGTGCAGGCGGGTTCCGGCAACGTGGTGCGACGTCGCTGGAAGTAGTCCACACCCATCTGAATAGTGGCGAGCGGGTTCTTCACTTCATGGGCAACGCTGGCGGCCAGACGGCCCAGAGAGTCGAGCTTTTCCGCCTGAATGAGCTGCATCTGGGCTGTCTCCAGTTCCAGCTTGGCAGCGCGGAGGCGCTCGTTGAGTTCAGCCATCTCCCGGCGGTGGCGCTGGCGCTCCACGGCGTAGAGAATGGAGCGCATGAGCAGATCACCGTTGATCGAGTCTTTGGGGAGATAGTCCTGGGCACCTTGCTGCACAAAGGTGAGTGCCAACTCGTGATCCGTGGTGCCGCTGAGAATGGTGATGGCCGTGAGTGGGGCCAGCTCCCTTACCCGGTGATAGGTCTCTGGGCCGTGGCCGTCGGGGAGATTGAGATCCAGCAGAATGACGTGGAACGGGTCGTCACCCGCCTCCTCCAGCCTGGCGCTGGCATCGCTCAAAGAACGGGCGTGGATCAACTGAGGCGTTTTTTCGAAAGGCGCGTCTTTAAGATGCTCCTGGAGCAGAAGGAAATCGGAGTCATTGTCCTCGATGCAGAGGATGCGGATGGGAAGGCGGGCCAGATCCACGGCCTTGAGCTGGGCACCCTCCAGCAGCGTTTCTTCGGCATTCATGTGAGCACGTAGGGGAAGTCCTGAAACAGCGGGAGACGCGCAACAAACAGCGCCCTAAACAGCACGTGGAGACGGGCCGGGAGTGGGGTGGAGAAGGGGCTCTGGCCCCTCAGGTGGAGATCAGCCGGTATTCGGGATTGTTATCGGCGGATTTTTACCATTAATGACAGAGTTATTCAAAAATGCAATTTAATAAGTAAATGGCAGATCGAAGGGTCGGGAATTGTCCTAAAAGACGCGTTTCCTCGCCATCTTAATGGCGACGTCGTTGTAAATGTCATAATCCGCGCGATGCGTTTATAGAACTTATTGGGATCTAGCTGGGAAGACTGAAGAAGAAGGTGGCCCCTTTTCCAGGAGACGAGTCCACCCAGATCTGGCCATGATGACGCTCCACGATGCGCTTGCAGAGAGCCAGTCCAATGCCGGTGCCTGGATACTGCTCCCGGGCGTGCAGGCGCTGGAAAATGACAAAGATGCGGTCAAAGAACTTGGGCTCAATGCCGATGCCATTGTCGCGGATGGAGATGACCCACTCGCCCCGACAGGGCTGAGCACTGATGTGAATGTGCGGCGTCTGCTCGCTGCGGAACTTGATGGAGTTACCGACAAGGTTCTGGAACACCTGGCGCAGCTGGAGCTCATCTGCATTTACGGTGGGTAGCGTGTCTGCGGTGATGACCGCGGAAGACTCTTTGATGGAGACTTCCAGATCGCCCAGAACAGACTGGATGAGCTGGCCGCAGGAGACGGGGCCCAACTCCCGCCCCCGGGTGCCGACGCGTGAATAAGAGAGCAGGTCCTGGATGAGGTTGCGCATGCGGGCGGCGCCATCCACCGCCGTGGCGATGAACTGGCCCGCCTCCTCATTGAGCTCGCCCTTGTACCTGCGTTCCAGGAGTTGCAGGTAGCTGGTGATCATGCGCAGGGGTTCCTGAAGATCGTGGGAGGCGATGTAGGCGAACTGCTCCAGCTCCTGGTTGGAGCGCCGCAGATCTTCCTCGAACCGCTTGCGCTTCGTGATGTCGTGCATGATGGCGGTGCAGATGACCCGGTTTCCGGTGTGGGTCTCGCTCACCGACATGATGAGTGGAACGATGCTGCCGTCCTTGCGGCGTCCGAGGAGCTCCCGGCTCTGGCCCACCCGTTCGGCATCGGGCGCGGCAGACGCATCCGAGCTCGAGTGGGCGGGGGAGAGCAGGTGGGGCGCAGGGACGATGACGCTGATGTTGCGGCCGATGATTTCGCCGCGCTGGTAGCCGAAGATCTGGGCTGCAGCCGGATTGATGGACTGAATGAGCCCCTTGTCGTCCATCGTGACAATGGCCTCCACCGCTGTTTCGAGGATGGAGCTGAGACGCGCCTCGCGGTCGCGGAGTTCCAGTTCTGCTCGCTTGCGGTCAGTGATGTCCGTGGCGATACCACCGAGGGCGATGACCTGGCCGTCCGTGTCCAGAACCGGGAACTTCACGCTCACATAGGTATGGGCCTCGCCGGCATGGGGGGCGATTTCTTCCACGACCATGGCCTGTCCTGTGGCGAGCACCTTCGCGTCATTGTCGCGAAAGGCCCGGGCAAACTCCGGGGGGAAGATGTCGTAGTCGCTTTTGCCCGCCATCTGCTCTCTGGTCAGATGAAACAGCTCTTCAAAACGCCGGTTCACCATCTGGTAATTCCCGTCCCGGTCCTTCAGGAAGACCACTGCGGTGGTGTTGTCGAGAATGGCTTGAAGGCGGGCTTCCAGTTCCAGTTGAGCCCGGACCGCCTTGCGTTTGGCAGTGAGATCACTGGCGATGCCCAGATAGCCAGTGGGCTGGCCGGAGTCATCCCTCATGATCGTGACGGTGAGCATCACGGGCAGCCGGCTGCCGTCCTTGCGGAGGTACGTCCATTCGTTCTCGTCTGGAGGCCCGAGGAGAGCCTTGGCGACAAAGGTGTGGAAACCAACCTCCACGGGGTAGCCGAGCTCCTGTGTCAGGGAAGCAGCCCTGCGGGCGATCTCCTGTGGATCATGGAAAATGGAGGGGCTGGTTTTTCCGATGACCTCTGCGGCTTTGTAGCCCAGGAGTTGCTCTGCTCCGACGTTAAACCCCTGGATGATGCCGTCAATTCGACACGAGATGATGGCAAGATTGGCCCCGTCCAGCATGGCGCGTTGCAGGGCGCTCTTGGCGCGGAGTTCATCTTCAAGCTGTTTGAAGCGGGTGGTGTCACGAGCTGCGGCGAAGATGATTTGCCGGTCCATGTCCGGTTGGGCGCGCCATTCCAGCCAGCGGTAGGAGCCGTCCTTGCACCGATAGCGGTTTTCAAAGGCGATGGTGTTGGCTCCGGTATTGATGCGAGCGGCCTCTGCCTCGGTACGGGCAAAATCATCCGGGTGGATGAAGGCACGGTAGGGCTGGGCCATGAGCTCCTCCGTGGAGTAGCCGAGCGTGTTTTCCCAGGCGGGATTCAGCCGCTTGAAGTAGCCGTCAAACCCGGCGATGCACATCAGATCCAGCGAGTGATCGAAGAAGCTTTTCAGGTCGGCTTCGTCACTGTTCATGGTGCTTATCTCCCCGGAATTTGTTCCACGTCCGCTAATATTAGCGAAACGCTTTGCCGCTTGGCAAGAACGTAGTTGGGTATTGGCGAACAGCCACAACCCGCCTGGCGATGGGGTCGGAGGCATCTGACTACCACTTTGGTGGTATGGTGACGCCCGGGCAAAAAAATGCCCCGCGTGCGCAGGGCAGGCGGGGCATAGTGGATGGGGAGGAGAAATTCGATGGCGATGCCAGCTGGCCTAGGTCTCGGCCACGCCACGTGCCATCACGACCTTGCCGGTACGCACGGTCTCGATGATTTCGAAGCGGCCCAGCAGGTTCACGGCGGCGTCCACCTTGTCGCTGTTGCCGGTGATCATGATGACCATGGACTGCTCCTGCAGGTCCACCGTCTTGCCGTTGAAGTGCTCGATGATCTGGAGGATCTCCGTGCGGTGCTCGGCCGTGGCCAGGATCTTGATGAGCACCAGCTCCTTCACCACCGAATCCTTGTCGGTGTGTTCATAGCAGTGGATCACATCGATGAGCTTGTTGCACTGCATGATGATCTGGTGCAGGCCCTCGGGATGGCCGCTGACACCCACGGTCATGCGGGAGTAGCGGGGGTCACGCCCCTGGGAAACCACGAGCGAGTCGATATTGAAACCACGGCGGCTGAACACCTGGCAGATGTGGCCGAGCACCCCGGGCTTGTTGGACACATACATGCTGAGGGTGTGCACGTTCACGATGTCGGGCTGGGGGGCCGGTTTGCGGTCGGAAGTGATGATGTTGCGGTCGGACATGGGTGAAAGAGTAAAAAGTTAAGAGTGAAAAGTGATAAGTGGGGAGCTAGCTGCTGAATCTCGAGATGATCGTGTTGAGCATGCGTTCGATCTCGGAGCCAAGGGCGGCTAGCGGGTTGTGATTCTGATCAGACAAGAAGCCGAGGTCTCGGCAAAGTTCGAGCTGGGTTTGGGTTTCAAAAAGTGATCCGCGGGAGTATTGAAGGAACCGCACGTAGTCTGAGTTTGAGCCGCGTCCATTTCCCTCAGCAATGTTTGAGGGGATGGAGACGGCTGCTCGCCGAAGTTGTTGTGTGAGTCCAAACTGCTCCTCCTTTGGGAAATTGCGGGACACCAGGTAGATCTCCCGCACCAGTGCCATCGACTTTTGCCAAACCACCAGATCTCGATAACTCTTGATCTCACCCATGACAGCCATCTCCGGCACTTTTCACTTTTTACTTGCCACTTTTTACTGAGTTCTAGGTCGAACCCACGGGCTTCTCCATCTTGTGCTTCGGAGGCTCGATCAACATGTCTTCCAGGGCCGCACCGGCGGGGATCATGGGGAACACGTTTTCGGTCTTGATGCACTCGGCTTCGATGAGGCAGGGGCCTTCGTTGTAGTCGAGGGCCTGCTGGAGGACGCGCTCCACATCGGCGGGGCGGCGGATGTGGAAGCCCTTGATGCCATAAGCCTCGGCGAGCTTCACGAAGTCAGGGTTGCCGATGAGATCCACGCCGCTTTCGCGGTTGTCGAAGAACAACTCCTGCCACTGGCGCACCATGCCGAGGTAGTGGTTGTTGAGCACGATGATCTTGATGGGGAGCTTGAGGATGGCGGCGGTGGCCAGTTCAAACAGGGTCATCTGGAAGCCGCCGTCTCCGCTGATGGAAACCACGATGTCATTCGGGCAGCCGAGCTGGGCGCCGATGGCTGCGGGGAAGCCGAAGCCCATGGTGCCGGCACCGCCGGAGCTGAGCCACTTGAAGCTTTCGTCGTTCTTGTAGAACTGGGCAGCCCACATCTGGTGCTGGCCCACGTCGGTGGAAACGATGGCCTTGCCCTTGGTCAGCTGGTAGAGCTCGTCGATCACCTGCTGCATGCGCAGGCCGCCCTGCTTCTTGTAGTTGAGCGGGTATTTCTTCTTGTAGCCGTCCAGCGTCTCATTCCACGTGGTGGTGTCGATCGGGCTGAGGAGCGGGAGCAGTTCCTTCAGGGCGGCCTTGGCGTCGCCCTTCACGAACACATCCGCCTTGATCATCTTGTTGGCTTCGGCCTCATCAATATCGAAGTGAACGATGTTGGCATTGCGGGCGAAGGCGCTCGGCTTGCCGATGATGCGGTCGTCAAAGCGTGAGCCGATGTTGATGATGCAGTCACACTCGCAGATGGCCTTGTTGGCGTAGGCGGTGCCGTGCATGCCCAGCATGCCCAGGCTCAGACGGTGAGTTTCAGGAAACACACCCTTGCCCAGCAGCGTGTTGGTCACCGGGCAGTTGAGGGTCTCGGCCAGGGCCATGAGCTCCTTGTCGGCGCGGGCGATCATCGCGCCGTGGCCGGCGAGGATGAGCGGGCGCTTGGCCTGCATGATGAGCTTGGCGGCCTCCTGCACAGACCTCTTGTCGATCTTGAGGGACTCATCAGGATTGTAGCCGGGGAGGTCGATCTCAGCATTGAGGTCACCGGTGAAGGGGCCCTGGCTGATGTCCTTGGGAATGTCGATGAGCACGGGGCCGGGGCGGCCGGTGGTGGCGATGTGATGGGCCTCACGAGCGATGCGCGGGAGGTCATTCGTGTTCTTCACCAGGTAGTTGTGTTTGCACACAGGTGTGGTGATGTTGAAAATGTCCGCTTCCTGGAAGGCGTCCTTGCCCAGCATCCACGACACGGTCTGGCCGCAAACGATGATCATGGGCACGGAGTCCATCTGGGCGGTCATGATCCCCGTCACGGTGTTGCCAGCGCCGGGGCCGGAGGTCACCAGCACCACAGCGGGCTTGCCTGTAGCGCGGGCATAACCGTCAGCCATGTGCACGGCACCCTGCTCGTGACGCACCAGGACGAACTTAATGTTCGACTTCACGGTTTCCAGAGCGTCGAAGATCGGCAGTGCGGCCCCGCCGGAATACCCGAACACGTACTCGATCCCCAATTGGTCGAGTGTCTTGATGAGCGCTTGTGCGCCGTCCAATTTTTCGGTGGTCATGAGTTGGTCTCCTGAAAAGTGCGAATTTAGGGGGTTAAATTCGCACGAAAGGTTCAATCGGCAATCGAAAATTGCAGTTTTTTGGTCAAAGTGGCATTTTTTCAAACTGTGATGGCCTAAAAATTGGCGAATTGACTCTCGATTTGCGTCGAGAGCATGGCGCGGACGTATGAACATGAAGCGGTTTGCTCTGCGGCGCACATTTCGTTGCGTCGGCCGAGTTCATCGCCACTCTTCGCACTATGACTGCTGAAGTGATGGCCACCGTTTTGCGAAACATCGCGCTCCTGCTCGACCTTAAAGGGGAGAACCCCTTCAAGACCCGGGCGTACAACACGGGAGCAGAGATCGTGGAGACCTTTAGCGGTGACATTGTGGCCCGCGCCGCCGCCAATGATCTCAAGGGGGTGAAGGGGCTGGGCGATGCCCTGCAGCAGAAGCTGAATGAACTGGCCAGCACGGGGAAGCTGGAGTTCTATGAAAGGCTGCGCGCGGAATTTCCAGAGGGGATTCTGGAACTCTATGATGTGCAGGGGCTGGGGGCCAAGAAGATCAAATTGCTCTGGGAGCAACTCCAGGTGGGCACGCTGACGGACCTCAAGGCGGCCTGTGAAAGCGGTGCCGTGGCCAAGCTGGCGGGCTTTGGGGAGAAGACGGCGGCGAAGATCCTGGAGTCCCTGGCGTTCCGTGAAAGCCATGCGGACGAGTTCCGCCTGGAACAGGTGGCCCCCACGGTGGAAGTGATCCTGGAGATGCTGCGCGAGCATCCCAATGTGTCGCGTGCCGGGGTGGCGGGCAGCTACCGCCGGGCCAAGGAGACGGTGCATGACCTGGACTTCCTCGTTGCCACCAAGAAGCCTGGCCCGGTGATGGAGGACTTTGTGAAGATGCCGATGGTGGCCAAGATCCTGGCGCAAGGGGAGACGAAATCGAGCGTGCTGCTGCAGAGCGGTGTGCAGTGCGACCTACGCGCGGTGACCAGTGCAGAATACGCCTGCGCCATGGTTTACTTTACCGGGAGCAAGGAACACAACGTGGCCTTGCGCCAGCGGGCTCTGGCACGTGGTCTGTCGCTGAATGAATACGCGCTGACCCCCACGGAGCCGGGCGGGGAGAGTCCCGAATGCTACGATGAGGCCGATGTGTACCGGGCCCTGGGCCTGGATTTCGTGGAGCCAGAGCTGCGGGAGAATACTGGAGAGATCAAGGCCGCAGAGGAAGGCGACCTCCCCAGGCTGGTGGAGATCTCGAACCTGCGCGGGGTGTTTCACAACCACACCACGGCGAGCGATGGCGTGAACTCGCTGGAGGAGATGGCAGCAGAGGCGCAGGAGCTGGGCCTGCAGTACCTCGGCATCGCCGATCACAGCAAGGCCTCCTTCCAGGCCAACGGATTGGATGAAAAACGGCTGCGCGCGCAGATTGCGGAGATCCGGCGGCTGAACGCCACGTATGAGGGGTTCAGGCTGTTTGCCGGAAGTGAGGTGGACATTCTGAAGGATGGATCACTGGACTTTCCGGATGATCTGATGGCGGAGCTGGACTACGTGGTGGCTTCTGTGCACAACGTCTTCACCCTTCCGGAGGCGGAGATGACCAAGCGTATCATCCGTGCCATTGAGAATCCGCACGTGACGATGCTGGGCCACCTGACGGGACGTCTGCTTTTGCAGCGCCCCTCTTATGCGGTGAATGTGCCGGCCATTATTGATGCGGCGGCAGCCACTGGCACCATCATCGAACTCAATGCCAACCCCTGGCGGCTCGACATGGACTGGCGCTGGTGGAAGCTGGCCAAGGAAAAAGGCGTGAAGTGCTCCATCAACCCCGACGCCCACTCGACCCGCGGACTCCACGATGTGTTCTACGGCGTGCGGCTGGCGCGCAAAGGCTGGCTGACCCGGTCAGATGTGGTGAACTGCCTCCCGCTGGGGCAGATCGAGGAAATACTGAGGGGGAAGAAAGAGGGAAAAGGTTTAAGGGAAGAGGGACAAGGGTAGTGGGAGATGCCTGAACTCGTGCTCTAACCACATATGTCCAAAAAGTATGTCACCGTTGAACTGGGCGGGAATCCGCGCATCTGGGCAAACTTGAGAAATCGTAGTTGCGCCATCATGAGCCGTAGCCCCCGACAAGGGGTGTTCGTGCTGGGGAACAGCCTTACGGAATACGTGACAGAAAGACTGGATCAGCTGGTTTCTGGCGTGGGGGCGGGCGTCGATCTGCCGCGCGATCCTGCAGAGCCCGATCTGGTCCACGTACTGGGCCTGGAGAATCCTATGCGGACTCTGCACTGGTACCCGGAGGCAACCAGTGAGAAGTACGTGGTCCTGGACTGGAGTGCCGGGGCCGATGGCACAGATGGTTTCCTGCAACTCGTGGAGAAGATGCTGGTGGAGCAATGGCCGGAGATGCTCCGGGAAGGCCTGAACCAGATTGAGCAGGCCGCCACGGAGCTGGGGTAGGTGCCTGGTACGGGTCTATTTCACCTCGGGTTTCACATTGCCATACGTCCACGCCCGGCCAAAGGGCGGTGCCGGGAGGCGCTCAGGCATCTTGTCAGGTGTCATCTGCTTTGCGAGCTCGATGCCTGCGGTGGCCATCTGGGTGCCAGCGGTGACTTCCAGATTGCTGTAGTAGGTGAGGCGGGTTTCATAGCCGCCTCCGTTGGGGCCGAAGGCTTCCTCAGTTGGGACGTAGCCGGTGCAGCCGTTGGCCAGCTCCACGGGGAAGGTCATGGGGAAGCCAGTTTCTTTTTTGATGCGCAGCCCGTTGGCAACGAAGTACTCCGCGGGATTGCTCACACAGACAAGCGGTCCCACCTGGAGGGCCTGCACCTCCACCTCGCACTCGGGCTCCTTTTGCACGAGGGCGTCGAGCATGACGATCTCCTTGGCGAACATCCAGGCGGTGGTGTCCCCTTTGGGCTTGGGCTGTTGCACGAGGTCCGTGCTTTCCTTGACCCGCTCGGGGGAGGGGATGCGGCGTTTGATCTTCCAGACCTTCTGTTTGGCGTCGAGCCGGGCTTCAGTGGTCTTGGGCATGGAGAAGATGACCTTAGCTGCCTCCGCACCCACGCGGCCACCCACCAGACGGCTCCATTCCTCGGGGCCGGGGCGCTGGAACTTGCTGAAGTTGTCCACCTGGGTGACATCGCCACAGGCTCCCTGGAGGAAGACCACCGGCACCCGGGTATGCAGAGCGCCCTGGATGGTCTGCTCCAGATCATAGATCCAGTTCGCGGAAATACCGCCAGGGTTGGTGGTGGCATGGCAGGAGAAGTTGACCATCACGCCAAGGAGATTGCCCGTCATGTCCCATGCGGCCACCACGCCCACATCGGGATCGATCGGGCCGGCGTAGTCCACATTGTCGGGGTTGCCTGAGCCCGGATGGCTCCAGGCTTCTCCGTTCTTCATTTTGACACGGCGGTTGAAGGCGACCTTGTCCTCAGTCCCAACGCCGAACCCAAGCTGGGCGGGCACCTTGTTCTTGTCCGCCCAGACCACGCCGTCCACGATGGCCTTGATGACGGTCTGCAAATAACCGGGGTCGGCGCAGGAGGATTCCTCGTACGCGAGTT
Source organism: Verrucomicrobium sp. BvORR034 (assembly GCF_000739635.1). Classification (GTDB taxonomy): domain Bacteria; phylum Verrucomicrobiota; class Verrucomicrobiia; order Verrucomicrobiales; family Verrucomicrobiaceae; genus Verrucomicrobium. The sequence goes on from NZ_BATQ01000049.1 coordinate 106,444, forward strand.
TTTTGACCAGATCGCTGGCGAAGTCGAGTTCCCCCGGTTGGATCATCCCGACGGGTCCTGAGGAGTGGGAGTGCGAGGCGCCGATCATGACCGCGTCACCCGGGATGCCGCATTTCTTGGTGATCTGCTCCCGGGCGGCCAGGACCACGCTGCGGGGCACGATGAGGGCATCCAGTCCGACGAGGGCGACCCGCTTGGTGCCGTCGTCAAACACGCCGATGCGGACCTTGCAGGGATCGTGGAACGTGGTGTGGAAGGACTTGCCGTAGCCGCCGGGCTGCTCCATGCCGATGGCTGGAGTGATGTCCCGCTCGGCGAAGCCGGCCTTCACCTTAGAGAGTGCTTCCGGTGAAGGCTTCGTTCCTGCGGCGGCAACACTGGGCGCGGCGGCAGAGGCGTTCCAGATCAACGCGCTGGTGGACAAGCCGGCGACAAGCGTGAGGCACAGGGCATGGAGTGGCTTCATGGGAATCGCTTACGGGAGCAGCCGGGGCAAATGTTCCAAGCAGAGGACAATATGCGGGGTTGTGGTGACATTTGCGCGGGCCGGGCCGGGCAATCTGGTGGGCGGGGGATGACTGGCATGGTACACTGGTTTCATGAACCGGGTGTTGCTCTGCCCGCCGGACTTCTATGGGGTGCGGTACTCCATCAACCCCTGGATGGACCTCTCCCAGAGTGTCGATCACGCGCAGGCAGTGCGGCAGTGGGAGGCCTTGAAGGCGCTCCTGATGGATCTGGGATGTAGGGTGGAGGTGATGCGTCCGCAGCCGGAGTGGCCCGATCTCGTCTTTACTGCCAATGCGGCGCTGATCCACCGGCGGCGTTGTGTGCTCAGCAGATTCATGCATAGAGAGCGACAGGGCGAGACCCGTTGGTACCGCCAGTGGCTGGGTGGGGAGGGGTACGAGATGACGACCCTGAACGGAGATGTCTGCTTTGAAGGGGAGGGGGATGCATTGTTTTGCGGGAAGCGACTCTATTGTGGACACGGATTTCGAACTGACCCGGGAGCACCCGCGATGCTTGGACAGCTGCTGGGGTGTGACGTGGTGGGGCTGCGGCTCGTGAATCCGCACTACTACCACCTCGATACCTGCTTTTGTCCTCTGGCGGAGAGGTTGGCGCTCTGGTACCCGGACGCCTTCGATGCCGGGAGTCAGAAAAAGCTCAGGGATGCCATTCCTCAGCTCATTGAGGCTTCTGCCGACGAAGCGGCGCGGTTTGCCTGCAATGCGATTGTTCTGGGGCGGGAGGTGGTGCTGCCAGACGGGTGCCCTGAGGTGGTGCAAACGCTGGGGGGATGCGGGTATCTGCCTCATGCGGTGCCGATGAGTGAATTCATCAGGGCGGGCGGGGCCTGCAAATGCCTCGTGCTGGTGCTGGAGCACGACCGTGACGGTGGGGCAGTTTGACCTCGCCAGTGCGATGCCCAACTGGTAGGATTGAGGTCGATCAAGTAGTGCGAGGGCTCTGCCCAAGACGCCGCCCTGCCGACTGACCCAGAGGCAGACTGGGCCGGAAAACAATCGAATCGTTGTCGATGAATGAAGGGAGGTGCGTATGATTGCGAAGAAGCTCAAAACGTTCCTGGATCAACGGAACGTGAAGTATGTGGTCGTCGCCCATTCACCCGCCTACACCGCCCAGGAAATAGCGGCCTCCGTGCATGTGCCGGGGCAGTTCCTTGCCAAGACGGTGATGGTGGAAATAGATGGGGCGCTGGCCATGGCGGTGCTGCCTGCGAATCAACGGGTGCTGATCGAAGACCTGCGTGACATCACGGAGACGGAGGATGTGCATCTGGCCCATGAAAGTGAATTCCGGGAGGCTTTTCCGGACTGTGAACCGGGGGCCATGCCGCCGTTCGGCAACCTGTATGACATGTCTGTGTATGTCTCGCCAGCTCTGGCGGAACGGCACGAGATCGTCTTCAGCGCCGGATCCCACCATGAAGTGATCAAGATGGCGTGGCGTGACTATGAACAACTGGTGAAGCCGCATGTCGTGAACTTCACGATGTAGGCGAGAGCAATCCGAGGCCGGCCGTCCTGGCAAGTGTCAGGGCGGTCGGTCGATACAGGGTTCAAGTTGCTGACATCATCTTCCGCGGGTCCACCGCCGCGATGATGGCGCTGACGGACTTTTGATTGAACCCCTTGAATCCGCCCTTCCGCTGGAGGTTCTCCAGGTGGCTGCCGATGGCCCCTTCGGCGAGGAAGCGGGAGGCTTGATCGGAATCGATGGAGCCGGCATCGAGCAGGGCTTGCACGCGCTCTGGCCGGACCTGCCAGCGTTCGCCCTCTGTGAAGGCCTGTTTGAGAAAGGGGAGGTCAGAGAATGGCATCATGGTGTTGATGCCCTCAGTGGCCAGTTGTTCGCGGAGCAGGGCGTGGTCAAAGCGGCACTCCAGATGATGCATGCCCGATTCGAGGAAACTTTCTCCATGCAATCCGGTCCAGAGTCCGATGGTGCCCAGCTTGGGCTGGGGCGGCAGAGTCTGGCGGGAGAAGTCGATTTCCGTGTCCTCGGGACGCAGGTCCACGTCGCAGAAAGAGACGATCCCTTCCACCGGCTGTTCGAGGATCTGTGCACCCCAGCCCGCCTGTTCTCCAGCGTAGTAGCGCTCCCGCCGCTCGAAGCCCAGTTTCTCCATCACGTGCATCAGATTCACAAACTGGCTCCGCGAACTGCGGAAGGTGTGGTGATCATGATTGGCCCATCCCAAGCCAAGGCGATCCTGCCGGATCTTCTGTATTTGCGCGGCGCGATTGCGGCGCTGCCAGTACTCCCTTTCTCCAGCAAAAACCAGATGGCAGGCCAGATCTCTGCCCACCATGGACACGATCTCGTCCAGCAAGGCAAAGGTGAGTTGGTAGCCGTCTTCGGCACTGGCAAAGCGGCGTTGACGGATCTTCCACAGCTCCATCGCCTGAAGCAGGGCGGCGATCGCAGCTTCGGCAGGATGAGGATCGGGCAGGAAACCGCGATACCCGCGGCGTTCCACCGCATAGAAGCAGGTGCCGTGTTCATCGGAAATCAGCGCCCGACGGAATCGGCTGAGTGGCGGGCCTTCAATCTCCCGGGAAATACCATGCACTGCCATGAAATCCGGGAGGCTTTCGGCATGGATGGCAAGAGCGTTGGGGTATCGGTCATGCCCTTCTTCCAGAATAATGCGGGGCAGCATGGCCTCCGGGTGATGCCAGGCGGCATGCTCCGGAGGAGTCTCTGCGGTCGTATCGGGCACGAAACCGAGCGTGGTCAAGACGGGGCCGTGGTTCTCGGAAAGCACAATGTAGTCCACCCAGTCCAGCAGCAGGGTGCCGGTGTCTGAGCTCATGCGGTCGGCCAGCAGGCGGGCAAAGGCGTTGTGCGTGAGGAAGAGCTCCATCTGGGCCAGCAGGAAGTCTTCGGCCTCCTGGCACACGGGCCAGTCAAAGCGGTTTTCGCGGTTGGGGGGCAGTGCGCTCATGGGTCAGGATTCTCCGAAGTGGATGCCCTGCGCGAGAGGCAGGGTGGTGCCGTAGTTGATGGTGTTGGTCTGGCGGCGCATGTAGTTCTTCCAGGCATCGCTGCCGCTCTCCCGGCCGCCGCCGGTGTCCTTCTCCCCGCCAAAAGCGCCACCGATCTCTGCACCGCTGGTGCCGTTGTTCACATTGGCCAGTCCGCAGTCGCTCCCGGCCGGGCCGAGAAAGGTTTCGGCTTCGAGGAAATCACGGGTGAAGACGGCAGAGCTCAGGCCCTGCGGCACGTCGTTCTGCCAGGCGATGGCCTCGGCATAGTGGCGGTAGGGGATGAGGTAGAGGAGGGGGCCAAAAGTCTCTGTGCGGAGCAGGGGAAGATCCGGACCACACTCCATGACACAGGGGGTGACGTAGCAGCCGCCGGGCTGGTCCAGAGGCTTGCCGCCATGAAGCACCGTGCCACCCTGGTGTTTGGCCCGCTCCACGGCGTCGAGGTAGTGCAAGGCAGCATCCCGGTTGACCAGTGGGCCCATGACGGTGCTGCGGTCGAGCGGACTGCCGATGCGCAGGGAGCTGTAGGCATCCAGCAACCGATGGCGGAAGGTGCTCATGACGCTCTCGTGAACATAGACGCGGCGGGTGGAGGTGCAGCGCTGGCCGGCGGTGCCGATCGCTCCAAACACCACCGCGCGCAGGGCGAGTTCCAGACTGGCAGAGGGGGTGATGATGACGGCGTTGTTTCCTCCAAGCTCCAGCAGGGTGCGACCCAGCCGGGCGTGCACCGTGCGGGCGAGGCGACGGCCCATGGCACAAGAGCCGGTGGCGGAGATGAGCGGAAGGCGTCGGTCCCGGGCCATGCACCGGCCGATGGGACGGGCGGTGCCGCATACCAGCGTGAAGAGCGCGGGCGACATACCGGTCTGACGGCATACCTGCTCCGCCAGCCGCGTAACGGCGATGGCAGAGAGCGGAGTGAGGCTGGAGGGCTTCCACACCACAGGATCCCCGCACACGCAGGCCAGCGCGGCATTCCAGGCCCACACGGCCACGGGGAAGTTGAAGGCAGTGATGACGCCCACAGGGCCGAGCGGGTGCCACTGCTCCATGAGTCGATGTTGCGGACGCTCGGAAGCGATGGTCAACCCGTGAAGCTGACGGGAGAGCCCCACGGCGAAGTCGCAGACATCGATCATTTCCTGAACCTCACCCTCGGCTTCGTCCAGGATCTTCCCGGTCTCCCACGTCACGAGTTCGGCAAGCCGGCTTTTGTTCTCCCGCAGGAGCAGGCCAAAACGGCGCACCAGTTCACCGCGCAGCGGTGCCGGGGTTGTTCGCCAGCGGAGAAAAGCTTCCTGGGCCCGCGAGACGGCGTCGTCATAGTTTGCCGCGGAACCTTCCCGGACGTGCCCGATCAGTTCTCCATCCACTGGGGTGACCACGTCTTCCACCGGCCCCGCCCCATGCCAGGTGCCATCAAAGACACCCGCATTCATCTTGCCCAGACCCAGGGCTGACATGGCGGCGTGCATGATGAAGCAGGGTGGGGGATCAGACGATCAAAGAGGCGTTCATGCGCCGGCACTGGCGCTCCAGAAGCTCGATGATGTGCGGAACGATTTCCATTGGGAGGTCCAATGCAGGGCGGAAGCGGATGGAGCGGTCTCCGCAGCGTAAGGCGAGCACGCCTACCTCAAAGAGGCCCCGGTGAAACTCGTCCCTCAGTTCCCGGGTGGGCAGGTCAAACGCGATCATGAGACCGCGTCCGCGTACGGCGGAGATCAGGGCCTCACGCCCGGCAAGCTTCTCCAGCTCGGCAGTGAGCAGCTTCCCGGCGCGGCGGGCGTTGTCGAGCAGCCGGTGATTTTTCAATGAGTCGCAGGAAATAAGTCGCCCGCACCATGTCCACCAGACTGCCGCCCCAGGTGGAGTTGATCCTGCCGGACAGCCGGAAAACATTGTCTGGCACCTGATCGAGTCGCGGCCCTGCCATCACGCCGCAGGCTTGCGCCTTTTTGCCAAAGGCGAGCAGGTCCGGCACCACCAGGAAGTGTTCGGCGCACCACATACGGCCCGTGGTGCCTCCGCCTGTCTGCACTTCATCAAAGATCAACAGCACCTCATACTCGTCGCAGAGGCGACGGAGGGTGCGCAGCCACTCACCGCGAAAGTGGCGGTCACCGCCCTCACCTTGAATGGGTTCAATGATGATGGCGGCGATATCGATGCCCTGCCAGTCCAGCAGGGTGCGGAGCTGCGACTCGATGCGCTGTTCGGCGGCTTCTGCCCGGGCGTTGCGCAGCTCCGGCGGCAGGCTGTAATCCAGCGCAGGGGCTGGCAGTCGTGGCCAGTTGAACTTGGCAAAGTAGTCGGTCTTGACGGGGTCCGTGTTCGTGAGACTCAGAGTGTAGCCGCTGCGTCCGTGAAAGGCTTTTTCAAAATGAACGATGGCGGTGCCACGCTCGCCATGACCGGCGGCGAGGTTGAGGCGGACCTTCCAGTCCATGGCAGCTTTCAGAGCATTCTCCACCGCCAGGGCGCCGCCCTCGATAAAGAAGTAGCGCTCCAGGGGAGGGAGTCCCGCCAAATCATGGAAGGCTCGGACAAAGTTCGCATACAGCAAGGTGTACACGTCCGAGTTGGCCGTCTTCACCCGGCTGGCAGTGAGAAGGTCGTGCTGGAATGCATCCACCTCCATGTCAGGGTGATTGAATCCCACCGGGAGGGAACCAAAGCACCCATACAGATCCAGCAAGGATCTGCCGCTGGCCTGATCTACCACCCAGCAACCGTGGCTCTTGTCGAGGTCCAAGACCACGCCGAAACCGTCCAACAGGACGTGTTCGCCCAGCTCGCGGAGAGCCTCCGCGGGCTTGTGAAGCCTACGCGCACTCATAACACCCGCATTATACCGGAACGGTCCTGCGGGGGCAAGCCCGGCAAGTGACGGGCTACTCGCGACGGAGCTTGGCGAGGACGGCGGGGTCAGCGCCGATCGAGCTGGGAGCGGTGGAGGCGGCGTCCCATCTTGAATCTGTCTCACTGGAGACGAGCTTCTGGAACTCGGTGAAGGTGGAGGCAGTGAACGTGGCCTTGTCCACTCTCAGGCTGCCGATGTCATAGACATTGGTGCCGCCTGCCCAGGTCGTGTTCGCCCAGATCACGATGTTTGGTTTGCGGGCACCGGTGATCACGGATGACTGGAATCGGACGGAGGCCCCGGGGGTGGCGGTGACGTTCAGCCCCTCGAAGGTGCAACGGTCTGCTTCAAACTTGCCCCGGGAACCGAGCCGTATTTCCTTGATCCCGTCCCCCGTGCGGAGGAGGTGCAGATTCTTCACACGGAGATTCGCGGTCTTGCCCTCCGGCAGACGACCGCCGTCGAAGCTGAAGGCAGAGCTGGCGCGGCTCTCCACCACGGCGTTTTCCAATGAGTGATCGAGTCCGATGAAAAAGACATCATGCCCGATGCAGTCTTTGATGAAAACGTTGCGGTAGTGCGTCACGCTTTCGCCCACGTCGCAGAGGCCGGTGGAGTTCCCCATGCTGACAAAGCCGTCAATCTCGCACTGGGCGTCCTCATGCGCGCTGAAGCCGTCATCGCCGCACTCGATGGCGGCGATGTTCTCGAACCGCAGGCTGCGCTGGGCACCGTGAACGTTGAATCCGTCGTTCCACACATGGGTGCTGGTCACATTCCGGACTGTCACGTGCGCGCCCTTTCCGGCGAAGATCACGCCGTTGCTGCGGGCGGGATAGCGGATGTTGGCGGTGTCGAGGTCCTGTCCCTCCGGCAGTTTCAGGTAGAAGGCGTTCTCCTCCGCGACATAGGTCCATTGGTCGGGTTTGAGGTCCTCGGGCTTCTTCAAAGCGGCGCTGGGACCTTTGGAGGTGCGGCCCATGTGATTCATCTTGCCGTCCCAGAGGAAGAACCACCGTCCGACTACGGCGGGGTTCATGGAGGGGATGATCTTGATCTTGCGATACAGGCCCTGACCGAGTGACTCCCACTCCGCAGCACGCACGGGTTCGCTGCCATCCAGAACGGCGCCATGGCCGTCCACGGTGATGGGTTTGTCCGGCTCTCCCATCTTCAGGGAGAGGTCCAGACTCTCGTGATAGAGACCCGGGGCGAGGTTCAGCGTGTCCCCGGGTTGTGCCAGGCGCACACCGCGAGCGATGGTCTTCACCGGTTGGGTGATGCCATCATGGGTGTCCAGCCCGGTCTGGGGATTGACCTGCAGCTGACGTCCGCCCGAGGGAGACTCAGCGTGCAGCAGGCTGGCACCGAGGGCCGGGAGAAGGAAAAGGGGCAGGAGGCGGGCAATCCGGGGCATGGCGAATTCCCATCTAAGGCCGTGGGGGGATCATTCTTTCGCGCCAATCTCGTTCTGGGCCGCTGTCATTTGACTTGCGGGCTCCGGAGGGCCGTGGTGAGATGCCCGCGCCCTCTCAATCGGACCACTGCCATGCACCGCTCTCTCGCCACGTTTCTTGTCTGGACCACCCTGTGTTCTGGTGCCGCCTACAGCGCCAGCTTCAAGTTTGTCAATGAAGGCCTGGAGATCGACGCGGGCAACCTGGGGAGGTTGACTCTGGAATACCCCCAGCTGCTGGATGCTGGAAACCAGCCCCTTCACAAGGTGGTGGAAACAACCATCAGCGGCAAGACGGTGAAGCTCCGTTATGCGGGCGGTGGCGTGGCCGAGGTGACGCTGGGCAATGACGGAAAGCTCTCCTGCAAGGTGACCCAGATCCCGGCAGACGTGAAGAACATCGGCACGTCCCTGCAGCTGCCGATTGCTTACAACCAGGGTGGTTCATGGAAAATGGGAGACAAGTCCGGAGAGTTTCCCAAATCCAAGCCAGCCAGTCCGCATCTCTACCAGGGGCATGCGCCAGAGCTGGCGCTGAAGAACTACGAAGGCCGCACGCTTACCGTGCAGGTGCCGGACAACAGCTTCCTGCAACTGTCTGACAACCGTGAATGGAACTGGTCGATCTTCCACTGGCACAGCTTCACGCCTTATGACGTGAACAAGCCGGAGTTCGTGTACGGCATTGTCGAAGCGGGAGCGGTGGCTGTGGCCAAACCGCTGGTGGACAGCTTTGGCCAGTCCACCCGTGAGGAGTGGGCGGACAAAGTGAAGAGCCTGGAAGAGCTGAAGGCGGATGTGGCGGCCGAGAAGAAGTACTACGACAGTCTGAATCCGCCGGCGACGGACGAGTACGGCGGTCTGCCCGGGAGCAAGGAAAAGCTAGGGCTCAAGGCGACTGGCTATTTCCGGGTGGAGAAGAAGGGTGACCGCTGGATTCTGGTGAACCCGCTGGGAAATGCGTTTTTCCACCTTGGGCTCTGTGTTGTGAACCCCAATGATGATTACACCCTGGTGAAGGGGCGGGAGACGGCCTACGAGTGGCTGCCCAAGCCGGAGGGCGAGTATGCCTCCGTCTTTCGTCCGGGAAGCAATGGGACCATTCTTTCCTATCACCTCGTCAATCAGGTGAGGAAGTATGGCGAGCCCTACAGCGATGAATCCTATACTGCCAGGATGATCGGCCGTATGAAGCGGTGGGGCTTCAACTCCATTGGTGCCTTTTCTAACGGCGGCGAGAAGGCCCGGGCCACAGCAAAATTCCCCACGGTGGCGCATCTGCCCATCAATGTGTGGGAGGGAGTGCCGCGGATCTCCGGTATTCACGAGACGTTTGACCCGTTCGATGAAAAAACGCGCGCGATGATCGAGGCGAACATGGCCCGTGAGCTGCCGGCCAAAGCGAAAGATCCGCTGATCATCGGATACTTCATCGTGAATGAGCCGATTTACGAGCAGATCCCCCACGTGGTGCCCTCGTTGAAGGGCAGCGAGCATGCCTGCAAACGTGAACTGGTGAAGTGGCTTCAGAACAAGTACCAGTCCATAGGGGCATTTAACAAGGCATGGGAAGCCAATGTTGCCTCGTTTGATGCACTGCTGGAGGTGGGACTGACGGTGACCGCCGCTGCGGCCAAGGCGGATGCGGAAGCCTTTGCCACCCATTTCCTGGACGAATACTTGAAGCTGGTGAAGACCTCTTTTCGCAAGCATGACCCGAACCACCTGCTCATCGGCAGCCGGCTCCAACCGGGGACGATCAGTCACGAGTGGATCTGCCGTGCCATGGGGCCGCATCTGGATGTGATGTCCTATAACTACTACACCTACGGCGTGGACAAGGACCACCTGCGCAAAGTGTACGAGTGGACTGGCGGACTGCCCATGATGCTGAGTGAATTCTTCTGGTCCTCTCCCAAGGACAGCGGTCTGGATGGCGGTCGCGAGGTGGGCAGCCAGCAGGAGCGCGGCCTGATGTACCGCAACTATGTGGAGCAGAGTGCTTCGCTGGGATTTGTGATTGGAACGGAGTGGTTCACCCTGGTGGATCAGTCAGTGACAGGGCGCTGGTTCTCCGGTTTCGATGGGGAGCGTTCCAACTCCGGCATCATCTCCGTGACGGACCGCCCTTGGAAGCCTCTACTGGAGGAGATGATGAAAACGAACTATGACATCTACCGGGTGTGGTTCGGAGAGCGGGAGCCGTTTTCGTATTCCATTCCAGGAAAGCGGCTGGTGAAGTGAGTGCCGGGATTTGAACTGGAGTTCTTCCTCGATGAGGATGTGGCCCCATTCAGACGCCTCAGCTAGTGCCTGCCAAGGAACCTGGGGGCGAAATGCGGTCTGGTGCTCTCTCAAAATGGCCTCGCGAGGTGCAACCCAACATTCGTGCAATATCGCATTGGAGCGAGGTGGAGGTGTTGATGGCGGTGGGGAGAAAGCAGATGCTGTCGGTTTCCCTAAATTTGCTATCGACATTCCTACTCAATTTTTGTAAAGTATAAGTGGTGTGATTGCCGGAGAGGTAAATTGAAAGGACATTGCGGTAGCATTGATCCTGGAAAAACAACGCGGACAGGAGGGAGACCTCCAAGTCGCGACCTCCGGCAACCACACCCTTTCTGTTTTTTGGATGGGGGAGAGCAAAAAGAATCCGCCACCAGAGAAGTTCCGGTGGCGAATGCGAGGTGATTAGGACGAGTTGATGATTGCCTCAGGGAGCAAAGAACTTTTGCATGAGGCGGCCCAAGATTTGGCTTCCGCGAGCATTGGCGTGGACCACGTCACGCTTGAAGGAGTCTGTGGCATAGCCGCTGGACTTGATGTATTCCCACCAGGGGGCGGTCATATCAAAAAAACCGCACTTCTCCTCCTGGGCAAGCTTCTGTAGATTGGCGCGGTAGGGGTAGGCTTTCGCGTCCGGTTTCAGGGTGTAGTTCTGCAGCATGACGCTGGTGTTGGACCCGAAGGTAGGGGTGAGAAGCAGGACTTCCAGGTTGGGCAGCTTGGCACGGCTCTGGTGAATGACGGAGCGGATGGCTTCAATGTCATCGCGCTGGCTGATACCGCCGATGATGAGCAGATCCGGAGTATGCTGGATGACGTAGCTCTCCACGCGATTTTCATCTTTGTACCACCAGCAACCGGTGGAACCCCGGAGGCTGAGCACTTTCTTGATGTTGCTCTTGGGATAGTCCCGCTGCATGAGCAGTTCGAAGTTGGAAGCTGAGGTGTCACCGATGATGCTGTCACCGAGCAATACCATGGTGAAGGCTGGGCCGTTGGCGAGCTTTTCCCGGGTCCTCTCCAGATTCGTCCAGCGATCTTCCGGGGCTGTCCATGTGACTGGCTTCATCGAGGCATAGATGTTGTCGATGCGCTTCAGCGGGTCGATTCCAGCGTTGGGATCTTCCACGGTGCCGTCCACCAGGAACCAGCCCAATCGGGTGTAGATGTCCTTGCTGCCCTCCGGCTTTTCGGCGGCGATGCGGATCTTGATTTCGTGCTCTTTGGAGGGATCAAGGTTTTGCACCAGAGGGGTGGCGTGGGGGCGGGCGTAGGTGAGGCAGTATTTGTCGAAGTTCACTTTCTTCTGCCAGTCGCCTCCGTTGAGGGAGAACTCCAGGTTCCCCGTGTCCGGGCCGATGATGTCGTAGATGCCCACTTGGGATCCTTTGAATTTGAAAGAGATGGTGGAGCCTGGTTTGTTGCTCACAGCCAGATGGGGGAGCTGGCTGGCGGAACTCAGCTGCCAGCCGAGCCAGCCTTCGTCCAGAGTGGTCCAGTCATAGGAAACTAACTTCGCCTTCTCCATGGCCTTGGGCGAGAGTGCGGCGGGCACTTTGCTGTTCACGGCGGTGGCGGGGGCCGGCGTGGCGAAGACCTGGTTGAAGAAGGGCTTCAACGCTTCGAGATAGAAGGCATATCCGGCATCCGTGGGATGCACGTTGTCCTTGGCGAAAGCCTCCATGGACATGCGACCGCTGAGGATCTCTTCTGCGCCCCGTTTGGCCATCACGACGCTGGGGATGCCGTAGTGGGCAGCCACCTTCTCATGGTACTGCATGGTGGGCGGCAGTTTGCCCGCCTTGAGGTCGTCGAGATGTCCCTTGACCAGAGTGTACACAAACAGGATGTCGGGCTTGGAAGGTGTATTCAAACGAAGCTGACGGACGATGCCCTCCATGCTGGCGATGACCTCAGGTTCTGGAGCGCCTCCGTCGTTGACGGCAAACTCCACAATGACGAGATGAGGGCGCTGGTAGCCGACATCATTCCAGCAGCGGAAGGCTCCCAACCATGAGCCCGTGCCGCCGATGGCGGCATTGTAGGGCGTGAACCGGGTGTCGGGATGCTGCTTCTTCAGCCATGAGTGCAGGAGTTCGCGGTAACAAAATTCAGGTTTGCTTGATCCTGCCCCGGCGGTGATGGAGCCGCCGAAGTAGGAGACGCGAACTTCCTCCTTGTTGGCGACCATGCGGGCAAAGTTGGGCAGACCGTCGCGCATCGTAAAAGCGGGGATGCTGGCAAGGGCAGCCAGTTCCGCCTGACTGGCGGGCGCAGATGCTGGAGCGGGTGTGGCGGGTGCCTGGGCCCGGAGGCTGGCGGCGCAGAGAGGGAGCAGAGCGGCGCAGGCAAGAGTGATCGGGAGAGGCGAATGGGACATGGGACGCTTGGTGGAGAAAGAGAGGGCTGGGCCTGATCAAAAAGTGGGGCTTCAGTTTCCTGAAGCCCCACTTTTCACATTTGACCAATGACTTTTCACTCAGCAGCTATTTCTGCTGCGACTCGTATCCCGGAAGAGGCTTGCCTTTGTCATCGAGCTTGCCGCAGGCCCAGAGGAGGCCGCGGGCGACGAGGTCCAGGAAGACGGGATCTTCCATGGTGGCATTGCCGTGACCCAGTGTGGTGCCGAAGACGTTGCCCTTGCCGTAGGTATTCACCCAGATGACGGCGTGGTCTTTCTTGGTCTCTTCACCATAGGCCTGGGCCAGGGGCACGAAGTTCTCCCAGAGCTTTTCGTTCTTGTAGAGCTCATCCGCCTTGTTGAGCCACTCTTTGGGGAAGCCCTGCATGACAGGGTGCTCCGCATTCACCGTCTTCACCAGGAGGTCCCGGTTCTTCTCATGGCTCATGCTGGTCTGGCCCAGCGCTTTGCGCCATTCGTCCGTCTTTGCCGCGCGGTAGCTGTGAGTGGAGCAGTGCAGCATGACGGCGGGCACGCCGTCGAAGTGGGGCTTGGCGATGCGCTCAACAAAGGCCACATCATCCACGGCGCCGAAGCACTCGTTGTGCAGGACGAGGTCATATCCTTTGGCCCAGTCATCTTTTTCATAGATGCTCACCTTGTGGTTGCGGGCGTCCTTGGCTTTGGGGTCGGGACCTTCGTGCACGATGGTGAACTCCACATTGGCGCGGGAACTCAGGCCCTCGGCCAGGATGCGCTTCTGGTTCTCGTAGTCATGGCAGCAACCGCCGGTCACCATGAGCACACGCAGGGGCTTGGGTTTTTCCTTGGGGGCCTCTGCCGCCCAGATGCCAAGGCCAGTGGCCGCAGCCACCAGCACGGGAAGAAACAAACGTCGTTTCATAGATCTGAAAACTTGAAACCGAGAACTTCAAACTTACTTCTGCTTGGCTTCGTAGCCGGCGACGGGCTTGCCGTCGTCACCCAGCTTGCCGGCGGACCAAAGCACACCACGGGTCACGAGATCGAGGTAGCGGGCATCGCCCACGGTCTCATTGTTGTGGCCGATAGTCGTGCTGAAGGTGCGGGTCTTCTTTGGGCCGTATTCATTGGTCCAGGCCACGACGGTCTCCACATCCTTGGTGGTGCCATCCTTGTTCTTCACCGTCTGCTTGCCGGAGGCGAGAGGGTGGGCGGTGAGGATCTTGATGTTGTTGTAGAGCTCTTCCTTGATCGTGGTCCAGTCGCCGAGGCCCTTGGTGATGGGGTGGTCCTTGTCCGTGAAAGTGATGGCGATGGGCTCCTGCGGGCCGTGGCCGTTGGACTGGAGGCCGATGAGGTCAAACCAGAGGGCATCCGGGGAGCCGGACTGAACGGGATCGCGGAAATTGCCCACGCGATAGCTGTGCATGGCGCAATGGAGGTTCACGGCAGGGACGCCATCCTTGTGGGCATTGAGGATGTTGTCCACATACGGCTGCTGTTTCACGTCCGCCGAGCATTCGTCGTGAATGACCACGTCGTAGTTCTGGGCCCAGTCGGCCTTGTTGTAGATGTCGAAGCTGGCCTTGGTGCTTTTGTCATCGGTGTGGGCGAACTCGACCTCGATGTTGGCCCGGGCGCTGAGGCCCTCGGCGAGGATCAGGCGCTGTTTGGCGTAGTCGTGGCAGCAGCCACCAGTGACGAGGAGCACGCGCAGGGGCTTGGGCTTGGCGGACTCGGCACCGGTCAAGAAGGGGGCGAGCCCGACCGAAAGGGCAAGGGCGGCGACGGAGGTGAAGTAGAAGAGACGGCGTTTCATGAGTGGGTGAAGCAAAGCGGAAATGCTGGCGGGAATTGCCCGCGCAGGCAAACTAAACGCGTGGAGGGGGCGAAAATTTGCGCCAAGGTTCACCCGCTTTTGCCCGGCCATGGGGGGCGCGGGGTGCGAAGTGATACTACCCCGGTTCCTCACTCCTCCCTCCCATGCCCCAGTTGATCCAGACTCCCGCCGAACTCGACGCCCTGCGCGAAACGCACCCTGAACTTGCCTTGCTCGATGTCCGGCTGGCGGAAGATTACCAGGAGGGGCATCTGCCCGGGGCGATCAATCAGTGTGTGTTTGAGGTGGTGTTTTTGCCCGATTTGGCCGGCAAAGCCCTGCGCCGCGATCAGCCGGTGTGTGTGTATGGTGTGGCACCTGAGAGCCGGGAATCCGCCACTGCGGCGGCCAAGCTGGAGCGGGCCGGGTACGCGCAGGTTTATGACTTTCGTGGTGGGCTGGAGGCCTGGCGGGCGGAAGGGCGGCCTCTGGAGGCTCCTGCGGTGGCGTCCGGTGGACTGGCTGTCCGCGATGGCCGGTTCTCGCTGGATCTGGGTGAAAGCAAGGTGGTCTGGGTGGGGCGAAACTTGATCAACCATCACTGGGGGCATGTGGCCATCAGCGAGGGATACGTCAATTTTGAGGGCGGGGTGCCCGTGTCCGGGGCGGTGACGGTGGACCTGCGGGAAATCACCTGCGCGGATCTGGCGGGTGGACCCTTGCACGATGTGCTCATCCACCACCTGGAGAGCGACGACTTTTTTGATGTGGAAAACTACCCGGAGGCGGTGTTTGCCTTTGAAAATGCGGAGGTTTGCTCTGAGGCGCCCGGCTGCCAGAATCTCAAGCTGCATGGAACGCTGACGTTGCGCGGGGAGACGCATCCCCTCACCATCGGGGCCGCGGCGGGTTTCACTCCGGAGGGGAAGGCGGCCTTGCAGGCGTCACTGCCACTGGACCGGACGGAGTGGGGTGTGCTCTACGGTTCCGGGCGTTATTTCCGCAGACTCGCCGGACATCTGGTGAATGACGTCATCGAGCTGCAATTGCGCATCCTCACGGCCGGTGCGGTCATGAAATAAGTGGAGGCTGCTACCTGATGAGCACATCGAGAGGGAAGTCGTCGTCCGGTTCGATGGCTTCATTTTCCCACACCGGCTTGCCGTTGTCATTGGTCAGCACGCGATTCGCGCTGCCCGGGGCGGCGTGGGCATTGTTCTTGGGCAGCCACCGTGCGAGCTCTTGTTTGACGGCGGCCCGGCTGGGGTCACGGGCCAGGTTGGTCCACTCATTGGGGTCAGTTGTTTCATCGTACAGCTCCTCGCTGCCATCAGCATAGCGGATGTAGCGCCATTGCTCTGTGCGGATGGTGTGATTGTTCTGGTTGTGCGTGGTGATGGCGGGAAACTCCCGGGGTGTCCGGGCGTCCTTGAGTTGTGGCGCGAGGCTGTGACCTTCCAGGTCGGGCCGGGCGGGCAGTCCTGCCAGCTCCAGCAGGGTGGGAAAGGTGTCGAGCAGTTCCGCCGGCCGGGCGCAGCGCTGGCCGCTGGTGATGCCCGGCCCGGCCCAGATGAAGGGCACGCGGGTGCTGCGCTCCCAGAGGGTGTTCTTTCCTGTAATCCCTTTTTCCCCGAGGTGCCAGCCGTGATCACCCCACACCACAACGATGGTGTTGTCCAGCTGACCAGACACCTGGAGCGCCTCCAGCACGCGGCCGACCTGGCTGTCCATGAAGCTGATGGATGCCAGATAGGCCCGAACCAGGGGCCGCCATTCCTCAAGGTCCTGCAAAGTCTTCAATCGAGGTTCTGGAAGTTTCCAGTGAAGGAATCCGGCGAACCGCGGCAAATCGTCGCGGTCGTCAGATTTTACCAGCGGCAATTTCACTTCTGCTGCAGGGTAGAGGTCAAACCACGCCTGTGAGGCGAAGCAGGGCACATGAGGCAGACGGAACCCGGCTGAGATAAACCATGGGCGGTCACTCGGCACCGTTTTGAGCTTCTCAATGGCCGCATCTGCGATCTTCCAGTCGGCCTGATCTTCATCCCGTTCGGGAAACACGCCCCAGTCCATCGCCGGATGACGTCCAGCAATTGGGAGCTTGGCGATCGGTCGGTCCGGTTTGGGGATGCCTGGGGCGGGGCCGAATTCGGTGAATTCACCGGTGCGGTCTTTGGGCTTGATGGAGCCGTCGTGGTAGATCTTTCCGCAGGAGTAAGCGTAGTAGCCCGCCTTCATGAAGGCCTGTGGCAGGGTGACGTGATACTTGAGCGACTCCACCTGCCGGAACCCAGGCTGCAGGCCGTAAACTCCCGTGGTGCCGGGTCGAAGTCCGGTGAGAAGACTGGTGCGTGAAGGATTGCACAACGGGGCCTGACAGTGGGCATTGGTGAAATTGGTCCCTCTTGCAGCCAGCGCGTCCAGATGGGGAGTCTTGACCTGCGGATGCCCGCCCAGACACCCCAGCCAGTCGTTCTGATCGTCGATGGCGATCATGAGCACGTTGGGAGGCGGGGCACTGTGCACCGACTGGGGCAGGACAAAAGCCAGGATGGCGAAGGCGGAGCAGAGAAAGGAACGCATGTGGGCCAGCTTGAATACTTAAATTAAAAAATTATGCGGAGCCCTGGTTTGGGCGCATGAGATTTTGAGAGGCAGAGCGGTCAACTCATCTCGCAGGACGATTCTGTTAAAAAATTTGTCAAAATGTTGCTCGACAGCTTTGTAACTTGTATGATGAAGTCATACACACATGAGCTTCTGGGACAATCTTAAAGACAAAGTGGCCGGGATGAACGCATCCCTGCAGACGAACATCAGCAAGTTCAAAAATGCCGAGTTTGCGAGCGGGACCATGGCCATGTGCGCCATGATCGCGGCTGCAGACGGCACGATCAGTGGTCAGGAGAAGGGCAAGATCGCCACTCTGATCACGAACAACGAGATGCTCAAGATTTTCCCGGCCGCCGAATTGAAGCAGAAGTTTGATCACTTCTGCGACAAGATGACTGCCGACTACGACTTTGGCAAAGTCGAGGCCATCCAGGCGATCGCCAAGCTCAAGAGCAAGCCTGATCAGGCCCGCGCGGTGATTCAAATTGGCATCATCATTGGCGGTGCGGACGGCAACTTTGATTCTGACGAGAAAAAGGCTGTCAAAGAAGCCTGTTCTGCTGTCGGCATCAGCCCAGCAGATTTCGATCTCTAGATCGGATCAGGCAAGTTTCTTTCGGGGAGGTCCTTGTGACCTCCTTCAGTTGACCCTCCACGCAACGGACTTTACCAGTTCCGATGACTCCCCTTGCGCGCGGCCAAAAATCCACCCTTTCCAGCCTAGGCGTTGGAATTTCAGGGTTGAAAGTTCAGGTGACCCTGCGTGTCCCGGCACCTTCGACGGTTGATTTGAGCTGTTTTGGACTTGATTCCCAGGGGCGTCTTTCAGACGAGCGCTACTTCGTATTCTACAATCAGCCAGCATCGCCTTGTGGCTCCATCCGGGCCAAAGGGGCAGCTGGCAGCGTGGATCAAACGTTTGAGTTGAATCTTGCGGGTCTGCCCGCCGGGATCAAAAGGCTGGTATTCACCGCCGCGATTGATGGCGCTGCCACCATGAAGGACATTTCCACCGGGTATGTCCAGGTGGGGGATTTCAGCAGGACGGCTGCGGAATTTCGCCTCCAGCCCACGGACTACGCAGGGGAAAAAGCCCTGATGCTGATCGAGCTCTACTGGAAGGATGAGTGGCGACTCGCTGCAACTGGCCAGGGTTTCAATGGGGGCCTGGCTGCCCTGCTCAAGCACTTTGGTGGTGAGGTGGCGGAGGAGAAACAGAAACCTGCCGCTGTCGCGCCTGTTTCAATGGCCGCGCCCGTGCCTCCACCTTTGCCGGCGAAAGTGTCCCTGTCCAAAATCACGTTGACCAAACCCGGGCAGACCCATCGCGTCTCGTTGGAAAAGGGCGCTGGAGCCCCCGCCAAGCTGATCGTCAAGGCGAGCTGGACGGACAATGGCGATGACTCCGACAGCAATGATGACCTGGACCTGCGGGTGGGCATGCTGCTGCCTGACGGGCGCATGAAGTTCATCCAGGCACCCGATTTCGCGGGTAGTTTTGACGCCATGCCATTCGCCCGCCATCTGGGTGATGTGACGGTGGCTTCACTCAATGCCCCCGCCACCGAGACCGTAGAAGTGAATCCGGCAATTGCCCAGCGCATGGGCGGCAGGGTGGGCATGGTGTTCAGCGTTTATTCCGCCGTGTCCAACGGCGCAGTTTCCGTGGCGTCTCTCCGCCCCATTATGAAGATGGAATACGGAAACCAGGTGGTGGAATGCGCCTTTGACTTCATGAAAATTGCTGCGTCGAAGGATGACACGGTGTACAGCTACGTCATCGGTTTGGCCGTGATAGACGCCGAGGGTATTACCCTTGAACCTTCCGGCCTCACTTCTCTGCCTGGCAGCGAGAATACTCCCTGGCTTCAGTGGACGCCACAGGGTGGGTTGAATGCCACGATGGACGGCCCCGCGGTCTTCAAAGGCAGCCTTGCCGGCAAGGCGGCGTCGTTCAACAAAAACAATCCGCGACGGTACATCTGATTTTGAACCGATCATCGTGTTATCGGTCCTACAGTTTCCTCAAAAAGAAGACCAAACCATACATCCATACAAACCATGGCAATCTCACTTAGCAAAGGCGGCAACGTATCCCTCTCCAAGACGGCTCCTGGTCTGACAAACATCCTGATCGGCCTTGGCTGGGATGCCCGCTCCACGGACGGTGCTGGTTTTGACCTTGACGCAAGCGCATTCCTCCTCACTCCGGATGGCAAGGTGCGCAGCGATGCCGATTTCATCTTCTTCAACCAGAAGGAATCCGCGGACGGTTCGGTCAAACATCTGGGCGACAACACCACGGGTGCTGGCGACGGCGATGACGAAGTGGTCAAGGTCAACCTTGCTGGCGTTCCCGCAGACGTGGACAAGGTCGCTGTTTCCGTGACCATTCATGATGCCGAAGCCCGCAAACAGAACTTCGGCATGGTGAGCCAGGCCTTCGTTCGCGTCGTCAATGAAGCCGACGGCACGGAGATCGTGCGTTATGATCTGAGCGAAGACTTCAGCGTTGAGACCGCACTGGTCTTCGGTGAAGTGTACCGTCACAGCGGCGAGTGGAAATTCCGCGCTGTGGGTCAGGGCTTCCAGGGTGGCCTTGGGGCCATGGCCAAGAACTACGGCGTCAATATCTAAGACCGTAGTACTGTACCTACCGGGGCCACTTCTCCATCAGGTGGGAGCGGCCCCGTTTTACCACCTTCAACCATTTTTTCATATGGCCATCAGCCTTCAAAAAGGACAGAAAATCTCGCTTGAAAAAGAAGCGGGTGGCAGCCTCACCAAGATCATCATGGGTCTGGGTTGGGATGCGAAGAAAAAGAAGACCTTCTTCGGCCTCGGCAGCAAGGACCAGGAAATCGATCTCGACGCGAGCTGCGCGCTTTTCGACGAGCAGAACCAACCGGTGGACATCGTCTTCTTTGGCCAGTTGGCCAGCCGCGATGGATCGATCCGTCACACGGGCGACAACCGCACGGGCGCTGGTGACGGCGATGACGAGCAGATCGTAGTGGATCTCTCCAAGGTCGCACCCACGGTGAAATCCCTGGTGTTCGTGGTGAACAGCTTCACCGGCCAGAGCTTTGCTGAGATTGAAAATGCGTTCTGTCGCGTGATCAACGGGGGCAACAACCAGGAGCTGGCGAAGTATGACCTGAGCTGCACCGGCTCGCACACCGCCATGGTCATGGCCAAAGTTTACCGCCACAATGGCGAGTGGAAGATGCATGCCATCGGGGACAATACCTCCGGCCGCACCTTCCAGGATCTGCTGCCTGCCATGAAGGCCAGCCTCTAACAGGCTTCATCAGGATCATGCTGCCAGTATTCTGCTCCACGCCACACCTTCCTGAGCTCTGATGACCAAACCTTGTGTCTGGTTTAGCAGGGCCAGTTCCAGCCTGCACCCCTTGCTGCTGTTGCTCAAGCAACCCACAGCGGGGGGCGGGCTCCATCTACTGGTGAGCCACCCCCAGTGGGACGCTCCCGCCATGTGTGGCGCGGATGAGGCTTTCCTAGAACCCGATGGGCTCCAGGGTGATGCCTACGTGGACTGGTGTCTGGAAGTCTGTCGCACTCGCAGCATTCAGGTGCTCATGCCGGGTCGGGCCCGGCCCAATATTTCAGCCAGGCGCGCCGAGTTTGAGGCGCTGGGCACCCAGGTGCTGGTAGCTGCCGATGCCGATACTCTCCGGCTGCTCGAAGACAAGCCTGAGTTCCTGGCCGGGATCCCGGAAGACGTGGCGCTTGTTTCGCGCTACCTCAAGGTCAACACGGTGACCGAGTTCGCCGCCGCGGTGGAGTCCCTCCGTCTCGAGGGGAGTATCGCATGCTTCAAGCCGGGCAAGTCGATTTTTGGTTTGGGGTTTTATGTCCTCAATGATCACATCACCCCGGTCAGCCGTCTCCTGGACGGACACGCAAATGTGATCTCTCTGGCCGAGGCCTGCGACATTCTGGGCCGTGAGGAGAGCTTCCGCGACGTCATGGTGATGGAGTACCTGGACGGAGTCGAATACAGCGTGGACTGTGTCGGTCGGACAGGGGAACTCGTGGCCTCTGTCGTGCGAATGAAGCCGAAGACTTCCGTCTCACAGGACACTTCACAGACGGTAGGACGCAACGAAGAGATTGAGGCGCTGGCCCGCCGTCTGGTGGCCCGGTTTTCCTTGGATGGTCTTTTCAACATGCAGTTCCGCACGACCAGCAATGGCGGGCCGCCCCGGCTGTTGGAGATCAACGGTCGCATGTCTGGTGGGCTCGCGCTGGCCTGTCTGGCGGGTGTGAATCTCCTCGAACTCGCCATCGCGCTCAAGTTGGGGCAGGACGAGGTTGTGGCCGCATTGCTGGCCAGGCCCGTTCAAACGGTGCGGGCTCAGCAGGGGTTCAGCGCCTTCCTGGCAGACCGGCAAGCTTTCAACCTTCAGGATGCGCCGTTGTGATGGATGCTGAAACGCTTCCACCTCACGTGGTCCGGACGGCTCCGGGGCAATACGAGGCCACCCTTCCTGGCGGTACCTTGCGCATGTCCATGCGGCAGGAGGAACTCCCATTGCCGGAGATCTGTGACTTTGCCTTGAGACACAATGCCCGGCGTCGGTTCCTGTTTGTGAGCAGAGTGCTGGGTCGGCATATGCCCACCCGGCCTGCGGCCATGCAGGATGTCGCAAGTCGCCTTGCGGACAAGATTTCCATCGACCCTGCAGATGGCCCTGTCCTGTTCGTGGGCATGGCTGAAACTGCCACCACGCTCGCCCAGACTGTGTATGCCGCCTGGTGCAGGAGGGGAGGTCAGGGGCTCTACATCGAGAGCACGCGGCGACCCACTGGCGGGCCCATTGCCTTTGAGTTCGTGGAAAGTCACTCCCATGCCATGGCGCATCTGGTGCACCTTCCGTCACCTGAGGATGATCCTGAAAACCTGTTCACGACCGCTCGCAGAGTGGTGGTCGTGGATGACGAAGCGACGACGGGACGGACCGCATTGGGACTGGTCGCAAGTTACGCCGCCTGGCGGGGGATCGCGCCTGAGTCGTTGCGGCGGGAGCTTGCTGTGCTCGCGCGATGGATGACCGATGCGCAGTCCACGGAGTCGGAGTTCACCGCTTTTCACTCTTTGGTGGAAGGCAGTTTTGAATTTGTGGAGACCGGTGTCTTTGCAGAAGCGCCTCCTGCCGTCCCTCATCCAGATCGGGCGGGTCTGGCACGCCGGGGAACCCGGCATGGTTTGTCTCACCCCCAGCCTCTCCCGTGGCAGCTGGATGTGAGCCCAGGGCATCGCATTCTCGTGATCGGGACGGGCGAGTATGGTTATCAGCCTCTGCTGCTGGCGGCCGATCTGGAGGCGAGAGGGGCTATTGCCTGGGTACAGGCCACCACCCGTTCTCCGGTGCTCCCTGGCGGCGCGATTGGCCATGTCAGGTCGTTTCCCGCCCTTTCAGGAGAGAGGCACACGGAGTTTCTCTACAACGTGCCGGAAGACCACGGTTATGATCGGGTTTTGCTGTGCTGTGAAGACGTGCTGCCGCCTCTTGAGCACCCGATTCATCACATTTCCCGGCTGGAAGTCCTGCCACTTCCCGGCACATTGACCTCATGAGTCACCGTGACTGGATTGCGACAGACCTAGATGGCACCCTCTTCGCCCGCGCTTTCGCGGGGCCTGAGGCTGTGCCGGCCACCTGGAGGCAGACTGATGAGGGCCCGGTCGCGTCGTCATGGATGCCGCGTGCCACTTATGTGCTCATGCGGGCCCTGGCCAAACACTTCGATATCGTGGCCGTGACGGCCCGTGATCTGGACTCTTTCTCCCGAGTGGCCATTGAAGGGATCACTTTCCAGGGAGCCATCCTCGCCAATGGCGCCATCATGGTGGGACTGGACGGTGAGCTCGACTCAGTGTGGAACGATCACATGTCTGGTGTGCTCTCGACCGCTGGAGACGAGCTGGAGGCTGTCAGATTGCAAATCGCAGAGCTCTCACAAGGAGCAGCCCGTCCCCGTCTGGTTGCCAGTGGCACCCCTCTGCCAGCCTATCTGGTTGCCAAGGCCGACGAGGAATGGTGGCAGACGGACGCGGGCGTCAACCTGCTCTCCACGCTGCAGGTCCGTCAGTGTCGCGCAGCCTTGCTGAAGAATGAGCTGCAAGTCCTGCCGCCTGGGGTATCAAAACTGCTGGGCCTTACAGCCTACCAGGACCGTTTTGCCGGTGGCATGCCGCCCCTGATGGGACTGGGAGACATGCCCGCGGACCTTGAGTTTATGAAAGCCTGTTCGTTTCTCGGCATTCCCGCGGGAAGCAAGCTGGAGCAATGCATTACGATTCCCTGACAATGATGACCCTTGATCCCCCTATCCAAGCCAGTTTCTCCGGCAGCTATCTGCCCGAGGAGGTGACTTTTTTGCTCCGGAGGATTGAAGTGTCAGCCACGCCTTTGGAGGAGCGTGAACGCCTCATTCAAAGCGGACAGCGGCACTACAGTGAGATGATCGGTCCAGAGGACGCTCCCACCCGGCAGCGGATGCGCTTGTTTCGGGAGAGTCTGCTCACCAATGGCGCCCAACTGGCGCAGGACATCTGCGGACTGGCAGCGGCGCTCGCGGAGAGCGCGTATCAGGGCGAGGTGGTCATCACTTCCATTGCCCGAGCGGGCACCCCCATCGGCACGCTGCTCTGGCACCGCTTGCGGCAGACGCGGCCCGACCTGCGCGTCTCGCACTATTCGATCTCCATCATTCGTGACCGCGGCGTGGACTACGCGGCGCTGCGCACGATATTACAAAATCACCCGGCTCAGAGCCTGCGCTTTGTTGATGGCTGGACCGGAAAGGGGACCATCGCCAAAGAACTGCGGGAGTCTCTGGCGGGGAAACCGGAGTTTGAGGAAATTAACGACGGTCTCTGGACTCCGCTCGATGTCTGTGGCGCGGCCTGCTATGCTCCCAATGCGCGGGATTATCTGATCCCTTCCACCCTGCTGGGGGGCACGGTTTCCGGTCTGGTCTCCCGGTCGGTCCTGCCCCGTGGGGAAGAGGGGGGCAGCGAGTGGCATGGCTGCGTGGAACTGCGTCATCTGCGACGCTATGACCTGAGCCAGTGGTTTGTCCGCACGATGCTCGAGAAGATGGCCGCCTTGGATTCTAGTGACGAATCGCCTCCCAACGCCTCCGGCGGTCAGCCCCGCTATGTGGCCGCCCATGCCTTTCTCTCCGCCTTGCTGGAAGAGCATGGCATGACGGATCGCAACCGGATCAAGCTCGGCATCGGTGAAACCGTGCGGGTGCTCTTGCGCCGTCTTCCGCGCTTGGTTTTGCTTTCTCCAGACGCTCATGAGACGGACGCCGTGCTCATCCGACAGTTGGCCCAGCACCGGGGTGTGCCCCTGGAGGTGCGCCAGATGCCATTTGCCGCCGTCGCTTTAATCGCGAATGTTGCTCAATAACTGCTACTTTAGCCTCACATGACTGCCCCCCTCAGCCTGGCTCCTTTGCTCTATGTTCCTGCTTCCCGGCCTGGTCTCCAGGATATCTTGGGTGGGAAGAAGAACCTCGGCATTTGTTCTCTGGCAGTTTGCCTGGAGGATGCCGTCCGCCCGAATGATCGCTCCCGCGCGGCCACGGACTTGTGCGAAGTCCTGCATCGCA
Organism: Verrucomicrobium sp. BvORR034; assembly: GCF_000739635.1. GTDB lineage: Bacteria > Verrucomicrobiota > Verrucomicrobiia > Verrucomicrobiales > Verrucomicrobiaceae > Verrucomicrobium. Next base: position 131,032 of record NZ_BATQ01000049.1, read on the forward strand.
TCGATTCGGCTCCTCCGCGGGCCTTGCTGGTGCGACCGGCAGATTCAGACATGCTTTCCCGGCTGCTGAACACCGCGCACCTGGACCATATCACAGCGTTCCTGCTGCCCAAGGCCACTGCGGCCTCCATTTATCACTGGATCAAGATCCTTGATGGCCGGTTCCCACTGGTGCCCATCCTGGAGTCCCGGGAAACCCTCGACGCAGGTGGCCGGCGTGAGCTGGCCGCGGTCTGCGCAGAGCATCGCGAAAGCATCCTGCGCGTGCGTGTTGGTGCCAATGATCTCTTTGCTCAACTCGGTGGGCTTCGTCGCCCACGGGGCTTCACGGTTTATGAAACACCCCTGGGCCGCATCATTGATGAGTTGATCGAGGTGTTCTGTGCTCACGATCTGCCTTTGTGCGGACCGGTGTTTGATCGCTTGGATGATCTGGAGACCCTGCGTCGTGAAGTCGAGCAGGACATCCATCGTGGTATCTTCTGCAAGACTGCCCTCAATCCCACGCAAGTGGCTGCCATCTGGGCTGCATACCGTCCTTCCGAGGAGGAGCTTGATGAGGCCCGGCTTATCCTCCATCCTGACTCTCCGGCGGTCTTCAGCCTCAACGGTTCCATGCAGGAGACAGCCTGCCACGCCGAGTGGGCAAGACGTCTCGTCATGCGAGATGTCCTGCACCGTGAAGCGGAAGAGCTTCTTGGTTCCCCCGTGATCCAGACCCTACCCTCGAGCGGGAGTGATGAGGCTTGCTATCCAGTCCACAAAGCCAGCGCGGTTGCGTGAGGCGATGATCACCTGACCCGTGCCGCTGAAGCGGTTCACGAGCCCTTCTCCGCTGGTCATGGAGTTCATGATGTTACTGAAGAAACCGCGTCCCGTTGTGGACGCGGTGATGTTGTACTGAAGGGTGGAGTCCCATGCCACCACGTGGCTGTTGTCCACGATGGTCCCGGTGGTGGGATTCACGTCGATGGCAAAGAGCGCGCCAAAGCCTGAGATGGCCAGCTTGCCGCGGCCGGCGCTTTCCATGATGAACCAGCCACCCGTGCCGCCAAACAGGCCTTGAGAGATTCCCTGCGTGGTCGTCTTGATCTCCACGGTGCTTTCCGCTGCGAGGAAGGCCCCGTCATTGAGCCGGTACTGCTTGGCGCCGCAGTCGAGGATCATCACATCACCGGGCATGTTGGGCGACAGCAACACATCGCCATCGCCATTGGTGGCCACCACGCTCTGCTGGAAGAAGGACTCGCCAGAGGCCAGGCGCCGGGCCAGAGCACGCATGATGCCGCCCCGGACCTCGCCTTTCAACTCCAGGGTGCCGTCCATGGTAACCATCGCGCCGCGTTCGGCATAGATGGACTCGCCACGGGTCATGGAGACATGCAGGAAGGGATCAACGTTACCGACGACTTGGAATGTAGGCATGGGAGGAAAAAAGGGAGAGACCTGTTGGATATCGTCTGAAGCCCGGCGTTCAGCCTTCGCTGGCTTTGATCTTGAATTCACCACTGCCACCGGGACGGAGGATGGCACCACAGCCAGGGCAGACGCTGGAGCCGTCCTTCTGTCGGGAGGATCCACAGAAGACTGTGCCGCAATTCCCGCAAGAGCCGGCGGACTGATTGCCGCAGTGGGCACAAGGAGGGCAGCCATCCACTTCTTGCGAATTGACGGCGGGAAGGCCGGTGCCACCCCGGGTGCTGAAGTCGCAGGTCTCTGCGTCCATGATGTGGGACGCTGCGGGAATATAGACCCGATAGTCAGGCTCCCAGCGGTAGCGCATAAGGTAGGGCTGCTTGTTCCCGCCGCAGAGAGCGGTGAGGAAGAGCTGACGGGCGCGGCCATGCTCCCCGCTGTAGGAGGGGATGTCCTCGTCCTCAATCTTCTCCACGGAATCTGGCAGCTTGGCCAGCATGAGCTCGCGTTCATCGCCATCGGCCACCCCACGGCTGGCGGTGGAGACGGTTTCACTGATCCAGACGAACAGCTTGGCCCAGCCCTGCTCGTCTGTCTGTTGCAGGTTGAGTACCACGTCCGTCATCTCCCGCAGTCCTGCAAAGTCGATGTCGTCCCCGCAGCCCACGGCATAGAGGTTCGCGATCTTAACCGTGCTGTTCATCTCCCGCAGGGCGGAGCGCCAGTCGTCCGTGGGCTGTCCGTCGGTGATGAGGATGACGATGGGTCGGAAATCCCCTTTCGTCAGGGTGCCCGGCTGCGTGCGCTTCACTTCCTGCAGGATGCGCTCGGAGAGCAGCAAAAGAGCGCTGCCCAGGGAGGTGCCGGGTCGCACCAGCAGGCGGGGTGGCTGCACCTCATCCAGGCTCTGCAAAGGTGATTTCAGCTCGGCCCGGCTGTCGAAGGTGATGAAGGAGATCCAGGCAGTCTCCAGCGCATGCGGATTCTGGCGCAGCGCCTTTAACATGCTGCTGATGCCAGTACGCATGCCCCTGAGGCCGTTTCCAATCATGGACTCGGAGCAATCCAACAAGACATAGACGGGAAGGCGGCGCATGGGAGGGGAAAGGGGATGAGCTTTGAAACCGGGGAGATGAGGATAAATGAAACTACTGTGCTGAGGGCGGCTACACGTTGGCCATCTGAATGTGGACCAGGCGGCCGCCTTCTTCAGGACTGAGCAGCAGCTTCTGGTCGTTCTGCAGCTCCACCCGGTTGCCAGGCAGGATGGCTTCTCCCGTACCGACATCCTTGAGCCCGGGCAGGGTCTGGTTCACCAGAAGCCATTTTCCGCCATGGAAGACAAAGTAGCCCACGGGCTTGCGCTGGGCCTCGGTCAGTCTGGCACTGGGGAAGACCAGGCGCGAGACATGCCAGGGATAGAGGTATTGGTTGGAGTACACCATGAGCCGGTGGTTGTCCGGCAGGAACTTCCCACCTCCGCGGGAGGAGTACAGGTTCAGCACGGGCAGCGGCCCCACAAAGGCGGTGCCGCAGAAGGGGCAGCGGGGCTTGTTGCTGTTGTCAAAGACGAACCATTTCTGGTCACAGTTCGGGTTCGCACATGGCTGGGCCAGATCCACCGTCTTGACCAGGGCGGTCTCCATGTCCTGCACCGTGGGGCGCTGGTCCGGAGAGTGCAGGCCGGTGATGAAAGCCTTGTCAAAGACCTCCTTCAAGTACGGTCCGCAGACGGTGTAAGGGATCTTCGAGGTGTCGGCAAAGGGGAGGAAACCCGGCTTGACGGAGGCAGGGTCGCTCCGGTTCGAGGAATCTGTGGGATGCTCGATGAAGAGCGCCTTTTCACCCATGCCCAGTTCCTCGTCTTTTTGCGGATCGGCATCATGGATCTTCCGCCCACGCAGAGGGTGACGGTAGAGCAGATACATATAGACCAGCACGGCGAGGGCATGGCGGTCTGTTTCAATGCGGGGCAGATGCTTTTTGGGGTCCCCCACCGGCAGCTTGAGGGTCGCCATCACCTCAGGGGCGATGAAGTCCGGAGTGCCCACCACATCGGGCGGATAGCGGCCGGGCACCACCAGAGTATCGATGTCGATGATGCAGGCGTTTCCACCTGCAGGATCTACCAGCACGTTTTTGTAAGAGAGGTCGGAGTGGGCCAGGCCCGCCATGTGCAGACGTCCCACGGATCGCGCGATCTTGATGCAGGTGGTGAAGTAGCTGAGCCAGTTTCCTCGCTCCCGGGGATCGAGGTGCTTTTGCTGGTGGTTCGCTGAGGCGAACCACTTGCCCTCCTTCTCCTTTCCCTTGATGCTCAGGAAGTCGTCGTTCTTCGACCCGTACTGGAAGAAGAAATGCGACTTGTATGTGGGCATGACGATGCCGATGTGACCCTGGTCTTCGATGATGTGGGTCGGCCAGCAGAACAAGGGCTCCCAATAAGCTCCGCCCTCCTGCTGAAAGATGCGCTCCCGGTACACGCCGACGATGTTCCGCAGGCGCTCCATGGAGTTGTAGTCCGGCTTCTTGCGGTACCAGCCCACCACCTGCTTCTTGTCCTTGGAGAAGTACACGTCCTTCATCCCGCCCGAGCCGGCCTGGTTGGCACTGTCGAACTCAAATTCCGTGCCGTCGGTGGCTTTCAGTTTGACGATGCTCATGGTTGGGAGGGGAGATGAGTTTCACAGAGGACCGCGATCGTGCGATCATCATGGTGACCGGGAGAGAAAAAGTTCATCCACTGGAGCAAGCTTACGGCGGCCTCATCACGTGAAGATGCTCCGGCCACCAAGGGGTGCAGCTCCGTCCAAAGTTCCTGCCATGCCGCAGGATCCGCCAGGGCCACTTCGCTGTGGAACTTGGGGTCTGAGATGCCGTCAGTGACCAGGACCAGGGCATCAAACTGCGGGACCAGGGCGAACTTGATCCGGTTCATGATGCCTTCTCCGGTGGCAAGCACTTCCTTCATGGTCAGGAAAATGGTCTGCCCGGCGAACTCGCCGCCATCCGGCTGAGTCAGCAGGCAGCTGGCTCCGTCCGGAACACCGACCACGGCGGCCCCACCATCGCCCACCGAGAAGGCGGCAATGAACCAGCCACCAGTTGGCATCGGGCGGGCGAGAGTGATGATCAGAGTGGTGTGGAAGTCCCGCAGGGTGGCCTGGGTTTCATTGGCCTGATCTTCGATCGCCTTGCGGGCTGCGTAGGCCGCCCGACCGAATTGGGTGTACAGCTCATTGCGCACGGCGTTGCGTTTGTCGGCTGACTCACCATCTGCGGCCCAGACTTCAGTCACGGGAGTCAGCGTATCCTGACCGTTTTCCCCCAGCAGACTGGCGAAGTGTTCTTTGACCTTGTCGCAGGCAATCTTGGAGCCTTGCCGCGAATACTTGGCGCTGCCTGCGCCATCAGCCACCGTCAGGGCATACCACCCGGTTGTAGGAAACCACGCCAGTGAGAAGTCATCGTCCCGGCAGCTTCCCACGTGAGCGTGAGAGCGGCCGCGCAGGCTCGCAGCTGCCACCAATTGAGGCGTGTCCCTGAGAGCGGCTGAGTCGGCATCCGCTTTCCAGAAGAGAGACGTGGGATCTGAATCCTGATTCTTCCATAGGGATCGTGGATCCGCATTGATGGTAATCTGCAGGGTTCTTAGCAGCTTGTCGGGCCGGTCGGGATCGGCACCCTGAATCAGGCAGGCGGCAGGGATCTCGTACTCACCTGCAAGCAGAGGGCTGCCAGTGATGGTGGTGCCATCGGTGACCAGGCCATCAGGCAGGGCGGCGGCCGGTTCAAAAGACGCAAAAGTCAGGGCTCCGGTTGCCAGCGGAGTCAGAACGTTGGCCGTGTACTCCCGACCTACGGTGGCATTGGGCAGCCGCACAGGATAGGAGGGCAGGGGCGGAGGGCTGGGAGGTTCACGGAAATTCACGTCAGGAGGAATTGGGGTGGGTTCGGCTTGGGGCGGATCGGCGGGCGCGGACTCGTCCCCTTTTTCAATGCAGAGAGAAGGTGCAGGCGCCTCCGCTTCGTGGGCTGCCACTTCCAGCACCATGATCTCTGCGGGAGCTGGAACAAGCTCCTCATGCGCCGGGGGCGTGGGAATCTCCGGCAGGGAGGAATTCTCCACAGCGGCGGGAGGCGGCTCAGGCGCGGGTGGTGCCAGGGCGTGGATCAAGGCATCCAGTTCTGGCGTGGGTTCGTGCCCTTCAACCGTCAGCAAGTGCTCGACCAGAGACACGAATCCTTGCGGCCACGGGGTGTGCTCGCCCAGCCTACCAACGATGCTGGCTGTCAGTCGCGCCGGAGGTGGCGGCGCCTCATGGCCTAGCATCAGAAGGTGCAGCACATTGGCCAGCGCTTGTTTGTCGCGCTGTTGCTGCTCTTCCATCGTCTCACCCTGGCCACTGGGGTAGCCGTAGTAGGTCTCCGCGGCCGTCAGACCATCGTCCCAGCCAATGCGGCGGCGGAAGAAGGCCACATCGAAATCCCCATTGGGGGCGCACATGAGTCTCTGGGCACACACAGCCCCATGCGACTTGCCCTCTGCATGAATCTCTGCCAGGCACTGGAGGAGGGGGAGAACGATCCGGGCAGGATCGGCCTGGATCAGGTGCCGGTTTCCCAGCAAAAACTTGTGCAGCGGCTGCCGCTGCTCATTCCTTGTGCCGAGGGAATTGATGGCTGCCATGCAGAGAGGTGACAGGAGGGGTTAGAACACCAGGTTCACCTCAGGCGGCGGAGGGGGCAGATGGATCTCTGTGCTCGCACCCATGCTCACATTTCCCGCGGCGACACTGGACGACACCCAGCGGAAGAAGCTGAGGAAACTACCACTGTCCATCGTGTCCAGGGTCACCACATGGTCGGCCAGGGGAAGCAGTTCGTCCTTCTTGGCCTTGGGGCCGGCGGCGCAGGCAATGATGCTGGCAAATCCGCGCTTCTTCACCTGCGGGACGGTTTCCTTGTAGAGCATGATGTCAGACGGGGAACCGTCGGTCATGACAAAGAGGATCGGCTTCCAGTCCCCTTTGTTCTCTCCCTGAGATTTCAGCACCTCGGTGTCCACCCTTTGACACAGGACTTCCAGGGCGGCACCCAAGTTGGTCGGTCCGGAATCGGGGCAGACGATCGGAGGGAGCTGGAGGGTCTCCAGGCTGCTGAGGGGCAGGACCACCTTCACGTCCCTGTCGAAAGTGATGATGGAGAGGTGCAGGGACTCCAGCGCATGCGGATCCTGGCGCAAGCCGCTGAGCATGGCCTGAAGCCCGACTTTCACAGACTCCAGGGGTTCTCCTTTCATCGAACCGGATGTGTCTATGAGGAGATAAACAGGCAGGCGTCGCATGAGATGAGGGGGGAAGGGCAGGGTTTGGGGGAAGATGAAAGACTAGACCACCACTTTGATCTCAGGGGGTGGGGGAGGTAGTTGATCCAGGCCTTCCACCTCTTTGCCGGCGGTCTCGACGGCTTTGCTGTTGCTGCTGACGGAGGCCGACACCCACTTGAAGAACTTGGCCATTGCCGAGTGATCTGAGGTATCCAGACGCACCACTGCCTCGCCAGCGATCTGCTGAAGCACGGTGGCATCGCCCTTGTTCACAGCACATCCCACGACGACACCCCATTTCTCCTGTTGGAAGCGGCCCAGACCCTTCTTCCAGTCATCCGTGGGGGCACCGTCCGTCATGATGAACACCATGGGCTTCCAGTCTCCCTTGGTGGTGGAGGTGGTTTTGGCCAGCTGTTTGGAGGCGACGTCTGCGACGAGTGTCAGAGCATCGCCAAGGGAGGTGGCTCCCTGAGCGGTGAGGGCTGGAACCTGAAAGGCGGTCAGCTCTGTAAGAGGCACCTTCTCCGTGGCATTCGAGTCGAATGTGATCACGCTGAGGAAGGCGGTCTCCAGAGCGTAGGGATCCTGGCGGAGTGCGGAGACCAGCATTTGCACACCGTTCTTCACCTGTTCAATGGGCTCGCCAAACATGGAGCCCGAGGTGTCGAGAAGCAGGAAAACAGGGAGTCGTCTCATAGGATGAAAGGAGGTTAAATGAGAGTCTTCAAGATCTCCACAAAGTTATCAGTGGCATGGCCTTCGCCCAGGGCGCTGAACTTCCAGCCGCTGCCCTGGCGGGCCACTTCACCGAAGACCATGATGCACTTGCCATTGTAGTTGGGATCAACTCCCAGGCTGTAGCGGGCGATCTCCTTCCCCTTGGCATCAATGGCGCGCATGTAGGCATTTTCCACTTCGCCGAAGTGCTGGTAGTTTTTGCGCCCCTGGTAGATCTGTACCAGGAAGAGGATGCGGTGGTACTGGGAGGGCATCGAGTTCAGCCGTACCACGATTTGCTCATCGTCATTGTCGCCACTGCCTCCCACCCGATTGTCGCCCGAGTGGTAAATGGCCCCACTAGGGTGACGAAGGTTCTGAAAGAAGATGACGTCGCTGCCGATGAGCTTTTCACCGAGGTTGCGCACCTTGCCCTGTTCATTCAGCACAAACGCGATGGCGTCCAGGTCATGGTCCTGACTGCCCCCGGTCAGTTTGGCAAAGAAGCCTTTTTTCCGAATCTTCCAACCCAGCCCGATGGTGATCTGGCTGAGATCGTTGGTGTCCTTTTCCAGACTGATGGTCTGGCCTTTTTGGAGGTTGATCGCCATGCTGGGGGTGGGTTGGAGCGGTGAAGAACGGTTACGCGTACTTGCTTACATAGGCCTGCAGGCCACCTGTTGTGGCCAGGCCCATGGCTTCAAACCGCCAGGCACCGTTTCGCTTGTAGAGACGGCCGAACTCGACAGCGGTCTCGATGGAAAAGTCCTCGTCCAGCTCGTACTTGCAGATCTCATCGCCGGAGGCGGCGTCGTAGATACGAATGAAGGAATTGCGCACCTGCCCGAAGTTCTGGCGGCGGGTCTCGTAGTCGTGGATCGTGACGGTGAAGATGATCTGCTCCACGCGGGGGTCCACTTTGCCCAGATCGAGGGTCAGTGTTTCATCGTCCCCGTCCGAGTTGCCGCCCGTGCGATCATCCCCTGAGGAAGTGACCGCGCCGTCTGGCGACTGCATGTTGTTGTAGAAGACGAAGAACTCGTCTGCGGGGATCTTGTTGTTGGCACCCAGCAGGAATGCTGACGCGTCCAGGTCGAAATCCTGGCCCGTCTTGGCCGGATCCCAGCCGAGGCCGACGCCGATTTTCTGCAGCCCAATGTCTACCCGTTGTCCCTTGCTTAGATTGATGGCCATCGCTGTCTTTTCTGGAAAAGAGGTTTGGTTGTGAGGAACCCGGTGCCAGCGCGATGGCGCTGGCACTGGTGGTGTAGGAAGCTGTCCAGTGGTGGACGGTTACTTCTCAGCAATGTCGCCGTTTTCCCCGTCTTCAGGTGCCTTGACCGCGAGGGACCAAACCACCCCGGTAAGCAGGACGACTGCGACGATGGAAAGACTGACGACATTCGGAAGGTGGAAGCCAAACGCGCTGCCGATGAGCTTGCCAGAGACGAAGATGAGCAAGACCATGACGGCCTTGTCCAGAGCCCAGAACAGGCCCTGAGCCGCTACGAGGAGGAAGTACAAGCTGCGCAGACCGGCGGCTGCCCAAAGACTGGAGGTGATCATCAGGTAGGGATCGCGAACCACGGCCACGATTACCGGCATGGAATCGAAGGCGAAAATCACGTCACAAACTTCGATGCAGATCAGGCAAAGAAACAGAGGCGTGACGCCATGGTGGAAGAACTTGCCGCTCTCAATCGAAGGATTGGTGGAGGCAAACTTGCGGACCGCCAGCACAGACCAGTGGCTGGTGTAGTCCACTTCTTCATCATCCTCACCACTCTTCCACATCTTCCACACGGTCCAGAGAACCACGAGGGCGAAGAGAATCAGGATGTACGGGCTGACGTTCACAATCAGCGCGCCGAAGCCGAGGAAGACGAAGCGGAAAATGATCGCTCCCAAAATGCCCCAGTAAAGAATGCGGTGCTGGAAGTGCTGCCGGTTTTCCTGCGTCAGACCGAAGGACTTGAAGATCAGGTAAAAGGCAAAGAGGTTGTCCAGTGCAAGGGCCTTCTCAAGCACATAACCTGTGGCGTACAGACTGCCAGCCTCAGCGCCTCGGGAGTGCCAGATGTAATACCCAAAGCCCGCGGAACAGAGCACCCAGATGATGGACCACATGAGGGCGTTGCCCATCGTGATCTTGTGTCCGCTTTTGTGAGTCAGCAGGTCAACCAGAACCGCCAATACAAACGGTATGATGAAGACCAGGACGTCAATGAGGGTGATGGACGAGAATACCGATAAGGAGGTTTGCAACATGGTAACAGAGGGGGGCAGTTGTTCCAGCGTTTCGCCGATTCCCTAGACATGCGTCTGGGAAGTCGCGCAAGGAGAAAGTCTGTCGCGGAATGATGGTCAGATGTTTGCTTAGTCGGCTCCTGCTGGCTGGGATTTAGGGAAGCATTCGAGCACAGCAGGATACGGGAAATGAAGGGAAAAGTGTTTACAATGTAGATGCGGGCGTTGTGGGAACTACAGAGAGCGGTGCATCGGGAAAAGGTGGGTAAAATCTAGGGAATCCGGTGTGATGTGTAAAATAAACTACTATTGCGACTGATGGGTTTCCCTATTGATGATTCAAAATCAACTTCTTAGCATGATATTATAGCAATTCGACCCGCGCTTTGGGGCGCGCAGTTCCGTTTCCGTCGAGACGAGCCATGGAGTTAACACCCACCTATGGAACACGCGCTTTAGGATGCGATGTAGGTACAGGGTACATGCGTAATATTTCGCCATGAAACTTAAACCTGCTTTGTCCATCATCAGTCGCCGTGCTGGCATCGCGCTTGTCCTCGTTCTGGGCTCGGTCGCGCTGGTTTCCATGCTGGTGGTAGCCTTCCTCACTCTGGCCAGGACTGAGCAGCGGGCAGCCGCCGCTTTCTCTGATACGGCGGATGCGCGGAACCTCTCCGAGATGCCGCTGAACCTCGCCATCGCTCAGATTCGCCGGGCCACGGAGCAGAACGGGGTGACGCAGACCTGGGCCTCCCAGCCAGGTATGATTCGAGTGTATGGCACGGAAAAGGATGCCACCACGAGCAACACCCGCTCCAAGATGGTAGCCATGTACAAGCTGTACAGCGACGACCGCATGGTGGTGATGAAGGAAGGGGTGACCTCCACCACCGGAGGCCTGACCACCACAGAAGTGACCACGGCTCTGAATACCGACGAGTCCGATCTGGCAAACTGGCAAAAGGTGCCGGGCATGTATGTGGACTTGAATGAACCGGCCCCTGTGGTGCTGGCTGACAGTCAAAAAGTCGGTATCCAGTTTCCCATCGCGGATCCCCGGGCCGTGTTTCCCCGTGCGGGCGGACTGGCGGTGGAGGGATTCAACTTCCGTGGCAACACGAAGGCCACTGTGCCGCTGGCCGGCGCTGTCGTGCCGGGAACGTTGATGCCGGCGGATGAGAACAATCTGGAGGCGCGACTGCCCATGCCGGTGCGCTGGCTCTATCAACTGGCAGATGGCAGGCTGGTGGCCCCCTCTGGTGGCACGGCAGAAACTGGTGTGGAGTTTCCTGAAGCAGACCGGCCCACTGAAGCCAATCCCATCGTGGGACGGCTGGCGTTCTGGACGGATGACGACTCCACCAAGATCAACGTCAATACCGCGACCGAAGGAACCGCCTGGGACATGCCCCGGGCGTACACTGACTCCGACGCGAAGTATGCGAGGAAACAACCTGCACAGAACGAATTCTCCCGCTATCCTGGCCACCCCGCACAGACGTCACTGAGCCCCGTGTTCCAGGCCTTTGGTGAGCCCTGGAAGATGGACTTCGGCATGACGGATGCCGAGGTGTCAGCAAGGGTGCAGCGATATCACGCCATCAGCCCCCGCATTCCCTGGGGTGGCAGCATGGGCGGGACGGTGGCCCCCACGGCTACCATCCCGCTGGTGGACAGCACGGGGGCGCCCGTCAAGGACGACCGGCTCTATGCAACGCTGGATGAACTGGTGTATGACCGTAACCGGGCTGCGCAGAACCCTGCTCTCACCTGGCGGGACATCGAGATTGGTCGTTTCTTCCTCACGGCGCACAGCCGGGCGCCGGAGCTGAACCTTTTCAACAAGCCGCGCATTCTGTTGTGGCCCACTTCAGTGAATGCCGCGCATCGCAATGCGATGGACAAGCTGCTGCTCTTTCTGGGTACGGGCGGTGGCCGCACCTGGTACCTCCAGCGGGCTGCGAACTTTACCAACAAAGACAATCCCGGATCCAGCCAGGATCCCAAAGGCGACCTCAAGATCGGGGAGGACTCGTTCGGCAACAAGCCGCTGGTCACCGCGCCGGGCCGCAACGCGGACATGTACGAGGCCTACCTCAAGGCGCTTACCGGAAACAACTCGCCCACCTCAGAGGGAGGCGCGGTGAAGGCGTATGAGGTGCCCGGGTTTGGAGGCAACTTCAAAACCAAGTACACCCCGGTGCGCCGCGACCAGATCCTGACGGAGATGTTCGACTTTCTGCGCTGGTCGGTGAACAGCTACAGCACGGGGGTGGACCCGAAGTACACGTATCTGCCGCAGCGTGGCGGTGGGAATATTGGAGAATCCACAGCCGTACCCCTGATTCCAGGAATCAAGAATGACGTCCCTTCTACGGTCACCAAGTCCACCAAGGGATTTGGACGCTTTCCCACGATCACCGAGGTCGCGATTGTCTTTGTTGCAGCAGAAAATACCGGCGAGACCCTGCCGGATGGTTTCCTGAAGACGAAACAGATGCGTGCCTTCATCGTGCTGGAGCCCTTCTCACCAACAGTAGGCATGCCGAGCTGGTCCGCGAATGTCCGCTACAAGATCACTGGTCTGGATAACTTCAAGGCGGACGGTACGGGCATGGGTTTTCCCTCCTCTGGAGTTAACCGGGCCAGTACGCCCAACGGCTGGGTGGACGGGGGGCACAGCACGGCTTTTACGGGCCTGGGTGCCCAGTTTGTAAATGCCGACCTCGGAGGGAGCGGAGATGTGGATGCGGCAGGCAGCAACAAGATCCTGGATCGCAGTGATGAGAAGAAGGGGTTCCCGTTTTACAGCGAACTTGTGGATGTGACGGGCAAGGACAAGTTCCTCTTCAGCGGTGGCGACATCCAAGTGGAGGTGCAGACCGGATTTGGCGCGCAGGCCAGCGCCCGGATCGTGCAGCGGCTGACGCTGAACTTCCCACCCGCCACTTTGCAGGTGCCCAAGATGAAGCCCGGTGATGCCACCACCAAAGGGCTGACAGACATCACCAAGCGGTTTTTCAAGAAAGTGGATGGAGGGCTCTTCAACTGCCTGATCGTGGAGGGTGATGTAACCCGCAGTGTGGAGATCAACGCTGCGGCTGCGAGTCCTACGAAGGGCGATCTGCGCCTGCTGGCCGCCACAGAGCAGGTGCCTGCCACCTGGTTCACCACCCATCCGAAATACGCTGACACCAATGTGCGGGCCTTGCATTTTCTACGCCAGGGAAGTCAGACTCACACTGGGCAGATCGGGTTCTATGGCACTGATGACACGATCGGCAAGGGAAACGGAACCAATCGTCCATCTACACAAAACACCGCCGGAGTGTTGGTGAAGGGCATGACCTACTTCCGCGACTGCCCACCGGCAGTAACCCGTGGACTGGCGGGCGCTTTCAATGCAGATAATCGTCCTGGGGATTGGGACAACGGAACCGGGCGGATCGAGGATGGGCCGTACATCAACAAGGCAGACGAGGGCAATGCCTCCACCAACAACCAGGCCAACGACACGGACCTGGGCTACTTCTCACGCGGCTCTTTTAACGTGGAGAGCGGACCTACTTATAGTCCGAACCGCCAGATTGCCTCCGCAGTAGCCTTCGGGTCCCTGCCTTCGGGCATATTTGGCTCGAACCCATCAGAGCTCATAGCGGCGGAGGCACCGCGGCCGTGGCAGACGCTCTTGTTTTGTCCCAATCCGGCCTCTCGCTCGACGGTGGCACTGAACGAGCCAGTGGCGGCGGATCATGAGGGTTTCAAGGGACCTCGAGATCACCTCTGGCTGGACCTGTGGTGGATGCCAGTGGTGGAGCCTTACGCCATCAGTGAGGCCTTCTCCACGGCGGGCAAGATCAACATGAACTATGAGATGCAGCCCTTCCGCCACATCCGGCGGACCACGGGGTTGCATGCGGCGCTCAAGTCCACCGTACTCACGGCCATCACCCCGTTGTCTGCTGGCGGGACCACCTCTGCCGGTCTGGGCAACGGCAGTGGCAACAACTACAAAGAAGGCACCCGTCACAAGTATGAACTCCGTTATGCGGTGAACACCGACGCCACGCTGGAAGGCTTTGAGAACCGCTTCACCAAGGGGGATGTGTTCCGATCCGCATCTGAGATCTGTGAGATCTTTCTGGTGCCGCGCCGTTTTCCTGGAGCCAGCTACAATACCGATGCCAAGGCACCTCCCACGAAGTATGCGGACATGGTGGAGTGGTGGAATGGGGCGGGCGGACTGGAGTCCCCCAGCAGCGGCACGCCCAATGGCTTTGAACTTACCGGGGACAACTCCCGTGAAGCTCCCTACGGCCAGCTCTACCCACGGCTCACCACGAAGTCCAACACCTTCACCGTGCACTACCGGGTGCAGATGCTGAAGAAGTCCCGCTCCTCAGACCCGAGCCGGTGGGTGGAGGCAAAGGATGCTGTGCTCTCGAACCATCGCGGCTCGGCCACCCTGGAACGCTACATGGACCCCAATGACCAGGAACTGAAGGCGGTGATGGTGGGCGGGAGTGATTTCTTCCGCAGCTGGGACCAGCACTACCGCTTCCGCGTGGTGGAACGCAAGCAGTTCGCTCCTTGAACCGGATCTCCTCCCCAACCCAAAAAAGCCGCTCCTCATGAAAACATCCCTTCCTCACTTCGGACGTCTCCGCCGGCAGGCGGGCTTCACGCTGGCAGAAGTGGCCATCTCTGTGGGCATCGCCACCATCTGCCTCCTCACGCTGCTCGGACTGGTGCCGTTTGGCCTGGACACGTTGCGCAGTTCCGCGAACCGCCAGGCGGAGGCCCGCATGATCCAGGCCATCGTGTCTGACTACCAGACGGCCACCTGGATCAAGCAAGATGGTGGAGGGGCAAGATCGGTCATCCTGGCGGACAAGACCTTCTACTTTGACCAGACGGGAACGCCGGTGGTGAGCGTCACCGATCCCGCGCGCATGTACGCGGTGCAGGCCACGGTGGACAAGACGGAACCCAAGCTCACGGGAGACGCGCTGACCAATCCCTACCTGCGCCGCCTTAATCTTCGGTTCACCGGTGATCGTGATCCTGACAAGGCGTTCGCGGAGGGCTCGGGGCGCTATACGGAGCGGCCCACCTGGGTGGTGAATGTGGAGCAGACCGGCCCCATGACGAAGACGAAGTGATGGCAACGAGCTTGCGAAAACCCTGAATGGCAAGTCCATGAGAAATTTCCTGAAACCATTGCGACGCGGCTTTACGCTGGTGGAGCTGCTGCTTTCCATGAGCGTGCTGGCCATCATCATGGTGCTGATGGCGGATGTGGTGGTGCGTACCCAGAACACCATGAGCCAGGCCACGGCGCATGTTGGGGAGTTTCAGGAGGCACGCGCTGCTCTCGATGCGGTGAGCAGCTCCCTCTCCCAGGCGGTGATGGATGCGAGCTGGAGCTACAAGCGGAATGCCAGCGGTGCCGCCACCGGGTACGAGCGGGTGTCGGATCATCACTTCATCCTTGGTCCGGCCAGTGATCTGGTGGGGACAGGTGCCGAGACGGGACAGGCGATGTTCTTCCAGGCGCCGCTGGGTTTTGCGGGTTCGTTTACAGATGGTCCTGGAGCGGGTGCCCCTGCCGTGGCAGGTACGGAACGCTTGCACACCCTGGTGAACGCCTGGGGCTTCTACGTGAAATATGATACGGACCTCGTGAACCGTCCTGGCTTCCTGAAGGATGAGACGGCCAAGAAACTCTACCCGGAGCGCAAGCGCTTCCGTCTCATGCAGTACTCCCAGCCCGCTGAGAAGAGCATTCTCTACAGCAAGACCTTTGCCCTGAACCGCAAGACAGCCAAGGCACAGGCACTGCAATGGTACCAGACGGACCTGGTGGCCAACTCCCGGCCGGTGGCCGAAAATATCCTGGCCATGGTGCTGGTCCCTTATTCCGCGAATGTCACGGTGACCAACAGCGGGGAAGGTTACTCTGACGTGAAGGTGGAGCCTGATCCCCTGTACGCGTATGACAGTCGTGACTTCCAGTGGAATGGCAGCAATGCGATCAGCAGCTCCCGGCGGCATCAACTGCCCCCCAAGGTCATGGTGACGCTCTTCGCCTCGGAGGAGAAGTCGTACGACAAGTATGTGGCAAACTCTGGCGATGATGAAGACGCTGCCGCTCAGAAGGTTCGCGATGTCTTCAAGGGGCGATTCACCAAATACAGCGACTACGAGAAGGACATGACTGAGGTTGAGAAGGCGCTGGGTGCCCTGGGGCTGCACTTCAAGGCTCTGAACGCAACGGTCACCCTGCGCAGCGGCAAGTGGATCACGGAGGTTACGCCATGAACGAGAGACATTTGTTGCATCGAACCAGGCTTCACCAGCAGGCATTCACCCTGGTGGAGCTGTTGGTGGTGATTGCGGTCATGGCGCTGCTCATGGCCATGGCGGGCTTGACCGTGCCCGCCTCCATGGCGACCCAGCAACTGGGCGGCATGGCCAGGCAGCTGGCGGCGGACCTGGAGCATGCGGTGCTGCTCGCGCAAAAGGAGAGCGTACCGGTGGAGGTAAGGTTCTACCGGTATCAGGAGAAAGAAGGGCTGGGTGGGGAGGAGTACCGTGGCTATCAGATTGCCAAGATCACGGGATGGGCTTCTGATGGGAAACCCAAGCTGCACTTTACGACTGAGGCGCAGAAGCTGACGGGTGGGGTGATCATGATGCGTGATCCCCAGTACAGCACGCTGTTGAGCAAGACGCCCGTGAAGAGCGGGCCGGATGATGCAGACCTGGGCATGGTGTATGAGTACGTGTCCTACCTGATCCGGCCGGATGGTCGCACCAACCTGCCGCGTGATGCCAAGACGGTGTTCACTCTGGTGCGTGAGATGCCGGAAGGTTCGCCCAAGGATCTCCCGGCAGACTATCGGTCTGTCGTGCTGGATCCGGTCACCGGTTCGGTGGTGCTCTATTAGGGTGGCCCTTCTTTTACTTGAGGCTGGTGAGCGCCAGGGCGGTGTTGATGGCGCTGCGCAGTTCCTCGTTCCATTCGCTCTTGGCGTTGTCCCGGCGATTGGCGATGGCGGTGTAGCAGACACCGTCTGCGCGCTGGGCACAGATGGCGGTCACGCCAGGGAGGCTGCCGCTGAAGGTGTAGGCGAGTCGCCGCTGATCACGCACTTCACCGCTGATCCAGTAGTGCTCCAGAAACCGGCAGTAGTCAGCCGCAGTGCAGGCGAGAGCCCCCGCGCCATCTCGTGCCTCCACATGGAAGTCCAGTGGGACCTGCTTTTGCGGATACTCAGGATGGTAGCAGTACCAGACCTCTCCCGGCTGCCGGTCCCTGGCATCCGAGGCGCTGAGGCTGAAGGAATGTGCTTTTGACTTCCCGGCTACGGTGGTCTGGAGGTAGTCCACCAGCGTCTGCTGGCTCAGTTTCTCAATGACTCGGGCGAGCAGGATGTAGCCGTAGTTGCTGTAGGCAGAGCGCTCACCGGGCTCGAAATCCAGCGGCAGCGTCAGGCCGTAGCGGACCACGTGCATGGGCTCGGTCTCCTCGGTCTTGATGTGAAACATCGCCTCGATCATGTCCCCGCGGCTGGTGAGATCCCCGGATTTGTCCCGATCCCAGCCACCTTTGTGCTCCAGCAGTTGTTGGATCGTAATCTTCTTCCACCGCTCGTCGCCTCCCTTGGCCTCGTTCAGTTTTTCCAGCTCCAGCACGGTGAAAACCCGATCCTCCATCTTCAGCTTGCCGTCGTTTACCAGCGTGTGAATGGCGGCGCTAATCACTGGCTTCGTCAGAGAGGCGATCCTCATTTTGGTCCCAAGCTGCAACGGGATCTTGAGTTTGGCGTCGGACCATCCATAAGCAAAATCGTGCAGGACTTTGCCCTCTTTGGTGATCGCAAAGGTGAGGGCTCCGATGCCCTTCTCGGCCATGAATTTCTTGATGGCCTCGTCCAATGGGGCGAGGTCCTGGTTCACAGTCCCCGTGCTGGGGATCGCGTCTGCCCCGGAGATGTTGATCGCTTCGAATCGGTCCGCTTTGGCCCTGGGCTCTTTTTCAGCCGGAGGAGCGCCAACCGGTTGCGGCAGGGAGGATTTATTTTGTCGCACGAACGCCTGATCCTCGGCAGTCAGGCGGTCCAGCGGCAAGGTGAAACGCTGGCCGCTGCGGACGGCAATGGTGACCGAACTGTCGTCCGCAGAGACCATCTCCGCTTCGATCTTCCGACCCGAGGCGGCTTCCGTCCAGCTACGGGCTTGGGCCAATGAGGTCAGAGCGGCGGCCACGGCGAGAACCGCGAGAGTGATCAAGGCCTGGCCGGGGGAGTTCCGATGCATGGGGCGGATTCTCGTCCAGCAAAGGGCCGCAGGCAAGCGGGCGAGGGGCGTGGCATTGTGCTGCGAATGCTTCCCGGGGCTGGCTGCTATTTCGGAGGCGTGCGCCCATCGCCGAAGTATTTCTCACTGCGGTATCGCAGCCAGACGCGGAGCTCCTGTGGGATCTTCTCCTTCTCCACATCCGTCAAGGTCTCGTAGAGAGCCAGGGCCTTGGTGCGCTCGCCCCGACAGGCGGCATTGCGATGGGCATCCCACAGGCTCCGGGCGGCACGGATACGACGGGAGACCTCCTTGATCAGGTCAGCTCCCGTCAACGGTTTGTCAGAGGGTTTCTTTTTGGCAGGCAAGGGGAGAGGGGGTTAAGCTCCCTTCAACGTCTTGTTGAAGAACTCCAGGGTACGGTCCCAAGCGAGTTTTGCCGCAGCTTCGTCGTAGCGGGGCGTCGTGTCGTTGTGGAAGCCGTGGTTGGCCTTTGGGTAGATGTGTGCGGTGTAGGTGACCCCGGCTTTCTTAAGCGCCTCTTCGTAGGCAGGCCAGCCTTCATTCACACGAGTGTCCAGCTCGGCATAGTGGAGCAGTAGGGGAGCTTTGATCTTGGGCACGTCTTCTGCGGCGGGCTGGCGACCGTAGAAGGGCACTGCAGCCTTGATCACGTCCGGGATGCGATAGGCGAGGGTATTGGAAATCAGGCCACCAAAGCAGAAGCCCACCACGCCAATTTTGCCGTCCGTAGCTGGGTTCTTTTGCAGCCACTCGGCAGCGGCGATGAAGTCCTCCACCATCTCTTTGCCATCTCGTTTGGCCTGTAGCTCCTTGCCTTTTTCATCATCGCCGGGGTAGCCGCCTACGGGGAAGAGAGCATCGGGGGCAAAGGCGACAAAACCGGCCGCGCCGAGCCGACGGGCGACGTCCTCAATGTAGGGATTCAGGCCGCGATTCTCATGCACCACGATGATGCCTGGCAGTTTGCCAGCGGCGTTGGCGGGTTTTACCAGGAGGCCGCGCATTTTCCCTGCGCCTTTGGGTGAGGGATACTCCTCATAGCTGGTGGTGATGCGGGGGTCGTCCTTGGCCACCTGGGCGGCGAAGACGTACTTCGGGCTGAGGGCCTCCAGCAGGGCTGCCGCTGTGATGCCGCCGACGGCGAATTTCGATGCCCGGTCCATAAAGACTCGCCGATCGATGCGGCTGTGGGCAAAATCATCGTACAAATCCAGCAGTTCCTGGTCGAATTCAGAAGCGATTTTTCGTTCCATAGTCGCTCAGACTAGCGATTGGGGAGGAGTTTGGGAAGTCTCGTGCGAGCCGGAAAGCGACTGCCGCGAGAAAGAATTTTGTCACGTGGGGCTTTCCAGGAAACAAACATCATCAAGATGAAGACGTTCCAGGTGTTGGTGCTGGCGAGCTTGTGGGCCGCCGGCGGAACTGCGGCCCTGGCCGGGCAACAGGGGCAGATTCACGATCCGGAGGGCCACTCCAATTTGCGATCCGGGCAGTCGGTTGATGCTCCGGTGGTGGCAAAAGTGCTTGCAGGTGAAGTCTTTGACTTTGAACCCGGAGAGGGCTCGGAATGGTGGCGGGTGACGCTGCGGTCCGGCAAGGCGGGCTGGATGCACTACAGCCGCATCATGCAGCATGCAGAAATGGCCGATCTGAAGGACGGCGAGGCGGGTGACGAGCTGATGCTCTATGGCCAGGGGCGTGGCATCAACTACTACAAGCTGGCGCGTGGGGCAGCGAAAGGGGTGCCGGAGGCGATGACGGCCTATTTTGCGATCACCGACACCGATGGCGGCGCTGCTGAGATGCACTGTGGTTATTTCATGGATGTCATCCATCTCCTCGGAGATGAGAAGTGGAGCGCCTTCCTGGCGGGGCAACCGTTGGACTGCCGGCTGGCAGTACGAAGTGAGTATGTGAAAGCCATGGAGATGAGCGCGTTCGAGCCGATGGGATATCTCACCCGACACTTTCCGAAAACGGCAGCATTGTTGTTTCGCAAGGAGATCGTGGATTGGACGTCTCCAGATGGGAAGTACGCCGTGCGCAAGGTTTTCAGTGCCGCGGAGCCGCGTGAGAACTCGCGGGTGGAGCGAGCGGAGTTGGTGGCCAAAAATGGCGGGGTGATGGCAGACCTCACGCCGGATGATTCTGGCGAGGGTATTGACCGCGAAGGCCGAGTGCTGTGGAGTCCGGATTCGCGCCGTCTGGCAGTGTTCAGTGTGACCGGGCAGTCGGCGCAGACGGTGATCTATCAGGCCGCAGGAACCTCAAAGTTTTCTCGGGTCGAAGTGCCTGAGCCGGAACTGCCGGGGCGCGCTGGCGATGCCGAACTCAAGGGAGCCAAGAAGATCTATACTCATGCGGAACCTCTGAAGTGGGAGTCACCCCAGCGACTGGTTCTACGTTGGCATGAGTATTGGGAGGGCAAACATGCGGACGGTTCGATCAATTCTATTGGCAGGACCTATCTCGTCACCGTGGTCGTCGCCGGAGGCAATGGGCGGGTGGAGAAGGTGGAAGTGGAGAGGTGATGGGGAGCGTCAGTGCGTTAGTGCGTCAGTTTAAGTTCGATGTAATAGTGACTGATCGGGGTAGGGAAGTTCGTGGCTGCATTCGTGAGAATGCGGAATCGTCCAATGGCCGACATTGCTTCCTCTAACTACAGCATTTTCACCCGCCCCCTGACCACGTTCTTACGAACGCAGCCACGAGCTTCCTTTGAATGCTAACTGCTCCCGTAATTGGGCCGTGAGAGGGGTTTGTAGCTGCATTCGTGAGAATGCGGAATGGTCCGCTGGCCGGCATGGTTTCCTCTAACTCCAGCACCTTCGCCTGCCCCCTGACCACGTTCTTACGAACGCATCCACTAACTTCCAAGGATTCAACGTCCTTCCACAAACGCCGCCAGTTTGCCAAGTGACATCTGCCATCCGAGTTCGTTGTCAGCCGGGGCAATGCCGTCTGGCACACCCTCGTGTACTGCCATGAAGAGTGTGCTGCCGTCGTCCTCCTCGGTGAGGGTGTAGGTAACCATCATCTCTCCCTGCATGGCGGGGTCCTCTGTCTCAAACACATCTATTTCCACCACCTGTTCGTCAGGCACGAGCTTCGCAAAGTGGCCGTGGTAGGTATCGGTTCGGGCGGTGGTTTTCCCGGTGTTGGTGGGCAGGTCGTAGGTGAGGGAAATGCGGAACTTTCCTCCCTCGCGTGCCTCGAAAGCGTGCACCTCACAGGTCATCCCGTCGGGAACCTTCCAGTGAGGGATGGCCAGGGGATCAATCAAGGCGCGATAGATCGCTGCCCGGGGGGCATTGATGCGACAGTTGACGCTGGTGGTGCTCATGGGGGGAATTGGGCAGGGGACTGGAGCGCACGTGGTTTCTGAGTGAGCATGCCTTTAAGCCGCGAGACGAGGCTCCATCCGGCCGTGAACAGGGCAATCCAGGCAAGATAACCTTGAATCGGAAGATTCACATTGGTGATGTCATTGATGGAGGGAACGCCTGAACGCAGGAGACTTTGGTAGGTGGCACCGCCAACGTAGAGGATGAGCAAGGTCGAAATTAGAGATGTCCATGCGGACTGGCGTGAACAACTGAGCAGCGCCGCCAATGCGACGAGTACGTAGGGGCTCAGGTATGAATGGGGAAACTCAATGTCGTCGTGGATGGGTTGGAAGGCATTGAACGACCAGTGGAGATGCTTGAGTTCGTAGCCCAACTGGTGGCCATGGTAGGCTGTAAACAAGACTCCTCCGAGCAGTCCCGCGATAGCGAAGACGATTGATATCTTTTTCAGAATTGAGGTGTCTGAATTCATCCTGCAGAGGGATGCGGCCGGGCTGATTCATTCAGCTCTTGCGGATCATCCTGGCTGGATAAAACGAATCGAATTCCCATCTGTATCGCGAAGATACATTTCGCGATTGCCCCAGGATTGATCGTAGGGCGGAAGTTCTACCGGCACCCCGCGGGACGTGAATTCGGCGTACAAGGCATCGACGTCGCGAACCTTAAATGACGCGACCCCTCCGGCGACACCGTCGCCAGAGAAGGATGAAACGTGAAGTTCAACCCCATCGCGTTCAAGCCCGAGGTAGCCGGGATCAGGATTCGGAGCGGAAGGCCGGTAGGCCCAGGCAATGGTGAAGCCCAGCTGGCTGCCGTAGTAGGTGGCGGCGGCTTCCGAAGAGGAGACGTGAAGGAGTGGGGTGGCGGAAAGCAGGTTCGGCGAGGACATGATGTTGGGCGGGATTCAATGTCGTATAGATGGATCAAGCGTGTTGCTGTCTCGATCATTTCGCGGGCGCAAGCTGTCGTGACATTGCCGCAAACGAGATGGAAACATCAAAGTAGAGGGTGGTTTCAGTGCCGTCGCGAAGCTTGACCTTCATCTTGTCGCAAGGGTGCTCCAGCGTTTGTTCGATTAGCTCGGCGCCAATCTCATCGAGGAAGTAGTACTCCTCTGAAACGGAAATGACTTTAAACGCGGTCTTCGCGGTGCGGCCGTCTCCTGAGGAGGCAATGGAATGAATCAAACCGTAGAAACAATGCCAATGGTAAGTGAATCCCGCCCAGTCGCCGGCCGCCTTGAGAGCTTGCGCCCTGAGAAAGTGGACATCGGCGTCAACCGGGACCTTCTCCAGCCAGGCCTTTGACAACTCGATGATCTTGGCCCGATCCTTGGCCTTGACAGCCGTCATGAGGGCCTCTCTCGCCTCATCTCTCGACCACATGGGATGGAAGTCAGGTCGTGCGGCAAAGGCCATGCGTAGGGCCGTAAACTCTTCACCAGAGGGGAGCTTGGGGGCGCTTTGAGGTTTGGGCTCAGCCTGGCAGATTTGGATGGCTGCAAAGGCGGTCAACGCGAGCAGGAGTGGCTTCATGAGACGAGGGGTGGAGGAGGCAATCAAAAAGCGCGCACTATGATTGTTGGGATACCCTATCGAATAGCGATTTCCGCGCTCGAGATCAATCCGAATCCGCGGAGTGACGGACTTCCTCGTCTTTGAAGCTGCGCTCCAACCACCTTTTCGCCACGATCCTGGGGGCGGAGCGTGGTGAAATGAGCTTCGCCGGCGGCTAGTTCGCTCAAACAGGCTCACAGGGGTGCCGACTCCCCAACGCGCCAGGGACTTGGTCATGGCAGGGTGCTTGCCGCTCTTTACCGGGGCTTCGTTTAAGCTCTGATGACGAACTGTTGCTCACTGCTCAGAGGTTCGCCGTCGTATGCCGCTGCGGTGTGGGACTCAGCCATCTGGGTCAGTTTGGCGCTGGCACGCTCCACCTGATCCAGAAACAAGGTCCAGGCGGCCTCGAACTCGCTGTATTCAAGATTCGCGAGTGAGAGGTGATGTTCTAGAACCACCGTGCCGTCATCAGGTACGATGGCGAAGGTGGGGCCGGATTCGGCATGAAGTTTGACGTTGGTGACCAGCATCCGTCGGAGTGCGGCAGGGGGCAGTTCGTCCGCGTCAGGATGCACCTGCGCACTGAGGATCAGTTCGCCACTCGAAGGATCATGGGCGACCTGCACCAGTTGGCCCTCTCCCACGCGCAGGGTCAAGCTGCCCTCGTCATCCAGAGTCAAGCCGGGGACGCCGACGGAGTGGGAAAACTGTTCGATCAGTGATTGGGCGGTTTGGAATGATGACATGGGGAGGAATGGGGGCGTAGAGATAGGCTGGATTGAATCAGATCAGAGGGGTGTCTTCGCTCTCCTCGGTTGCGTCGGGGGATCCGTCAGAGGCCCTTTCTTGCAGAGATTGAGATACCCGCGGACGGTCTTTCAGAGTGGCAAAGATCTTGCTGGCTTCATCGATCAGGGCCTGTTCCTCTGCGGTGGGCGGCGGAGGGGGAGTGCTGGGAGGGAAGAATTCCATGGCGATGCGGTGACGGGTAAATGGAGCGTGGCGGCTCTCCGTTGCTATTTGAGGATGATAGTCGCCTGGGTGACTCCGGGGTCGACTGTCTTGCCAATTGGGTTGGTCGAGCCGCCGTAGTCAACCGTTCCATGCCGAGACACGATCTGGAACGTATGGTTGGGGGGATAAAGCACCTCCACCTCTTCGGGGAACTTGGAGAGAAAGCTGACGTCATGACCACCAGGGCTGTGGATGGAAAACTGGTGGCTGCCGTCGAACGATTTCGTAGCGGAGGTGCTGGTGAAAGCTCTGTCCGTCATGGTTCCGCCACGCACACAGTTTTGATCTTTGTCCCTTGGCAGATCGGTACCTCTTGAGACCGGGCCATCGTAGGGAGGCAGCTTGCCCAGCCCCTGGACGCAGAGGTCCGTGGTAGTCCGAGTCAATGGGGAGATGGGGCCGTTGCGGAGTTCATCGTTGATGATGGCATAGTCGATCTGGGTGTACGCGTTCAGTGCGACAAGTTCGTCGGTGGAAAGCAAGTCGGCTCGTGGGTCCCAGCCATTGGCAACAATGTTCGTGAAAGTGGCCTGGAAGTATTCGGGAAATCGGCCTGGTCCCATCTCCGAATGCAGTTGGGAGCCCCGACTTTCCTCGTACCGCTGGACGAGTTTGTTGGCGGTGTCGATGTGGGCATCGGTGATCTCCTCGTTTTCCTTCAGAGAGAGACATTTCAGGATGGCTTTGGCCGCCCGGTTGTTCTCATCTGGGGTACCTTGTAATTTGGAAGTGATGGCACTACGAAGTGCCGCTGCCGAAGGGCTGAGCTTGTCGTCAATCTCCACCTTGGTCATCGCCTGCTGCAGCGGGACATAGGTGCGCCCGTCTTTTGCGGCTCTGGCTCGGGCGGCGGCTTCTGCTTTTGCAGCGGTTTGTTCAGCTGCGAGATTCTTTGCAATCTGGCCGTCCCGGATTTTCGTGTATTTGTCCCGGTCGGTGACCATTTCGTCTGCCTTGTCCATGGCCATCTGCATTTTGCGGGAGCTCAGCGGCTTGTCTGGAGAAAGCTGCAGTTCCTTGTAGAGCACGTTGACTGCTTCCTTGCTGCCCAGCTTGTCGGTAAGGGCCTGTTGGAAGATTTTCTGGTAGTTTTGCTCCTTGGGCGTGATGCCATCTTTGTTCTTCACCCAGGAGACAAATCGGCCTCCTACGCTCCGATTGCCGACGTGATCGCGGAGCGCCTCCATCCGTTGGTCGGGGGTTGCACCCACTTTGGTGCCAAATCCAGTGCGGGGCCCTGTGACGGAGGTTGGGTTCATAAGCGCGTGCGGCGTGAGTGGTTGAGACGTTCTGGACGGGGGCTAGGCTGTCACGTAGGTGTTCGAAGTGTGGTAGGAGCTTCCATGAGCAGCAGCTGACTCAGCATTCGCACTGCTCGCCGCAGACCACGTGTCTGCCGTGTTCACAAAATCCTCCACCACATGGCGGAACTCCGGGTAGGTGAGTTGGCCCGGGTTGAGGGTGCGCAGCAGGACTGGCTTGCCTTGGGCCAGACCAAACACCGCTTCCCGGGTGCCGCGGCGCAGGAAATTTGCTTCCAGAAGCCGGCGGGCGAAGGCAGGGGAAAGCTCTTTTTCCTCCCCTGCCAGAGGGGTAATCAGCGTCATCTGGCCGTTGTCCAATGCCGTGATCTGGAGCGTGAGCCTGTCATCGACGGTGATCGAGGCGCTCGGTTCGCCGGCGGGTGCGGGGAGGCCAAACTCTGTCAGCAACTGCTGGAAGTAGATGAGCGTCGTGGTGGCAGAGGCGTCGATCATGGAGAAGGGAGATTTCGGGGACAGTGATGGCGGGGCGAGAAGGCTTTCATCCACACTCTTGTCATCCGCACTGCAAAGTAACAAAAAAGTGACGAAATTGTTTAGTAGCGCCTCGAAGAAATTTTAGGCGCGGCCAAGAATGCATGAAAAAACTAGAAATTAGCGGAGAAGCGGACAGCCAGCGATGATCATTGTTCTTGGCGAGGCTTCCTCGGATCTGGATGTTACCATATCATCGAAAAATCCCCGCGGAGGAATTGCACCGCGGGTCAAAGGAAGCGTAAGCTCTTTTCATGCTGATGCGCAACGCCCTCCTTCTCTCAATTGGTCTTGCATTGACGGGGCCGGCGGCCGCGGCAGAGACGCTGTACAACAACATCGAGCTTCCGGACGTGTGGCCGCCGCGCGACAGGGATGCCAGTTCCCTCGAACCAATGAGGGTGCCCTATCTGCAGCATCCTCCCCAGGTGATCGCCATCGATGTGGGCCGGCAGCTGTTTGTGGATGATTTTCTTGTCGAGACCACGAACCTGAAGCGCACTTTTCACACAGCGAGGAAGTACGAGGGTAATCCCGTCTTCAAGCCGGAGACGCCGCGTGAACTGGCCGCTTCCTCTGACTGGGAGAAGGATCAGGAGGCGATGACTTTCCTGGGCCAGGGCGGCGTGTTCTACGATCCCGCGGAAAAGCATTTCAAGATGTACTACAATGCGGGCTGGCGTGGGCCGCTCGCGCTGGCCACCAGCACGGACATGCATCGCTGGGAGCGCCCCGAACTGGGGCTGGCTGGAGGGAATACCCTGCTGCCGAACGGGCTGAGGTGGACAGGTGCTGCTCTGACCGCGGGCGGGGCGGACAACAGCGTCTGGTTTGATCTGGATGCCAAGCCCGAGGAACGGGTGAAGTACATGACCTGCTGGACCCAGGTGCCGAAAGATCAACGGGTGACAGGCGTCACGCACACGCTGCATGTCTCCGATGGTGCCAGGAAGTGGTCTGATGGGGTGCCGACGGGACACGCCGACGACTACTGTCCTTTTTCTACAATCCCTTTCGCCAGAAGTGGTGCTACAGCATCAAGCGCGGAGGACCGCGGGGGCGGTCGCGCTGGTATTCCGAAAACAGCGACTTCATGCGCGGGGCTGACTGGTCGGGGGCTGTGTACTGGACGAATGCCGACCGGCTCGATGCGCCGGAACCAGAGGGGCGCTACCCCGGAGCCGGGGAGGCCTCGCAGCTCTACGGACTCAATGCCGTGGCTTATGAGAGCCTCATGGTGGGCGTGCACTACATTCATCGGGGGCCCAAGAATGACGTCTGTAATCGGGGCAAGTTCCCCAAGCTGATCGACCTTGAACTGGGCTTCAGCCGGGATGGTTTCCATTGGGATCGCCCGGACCGTCGGGGCTTCATTGTCGGGTCTCGGACTGAAGGGGCATGGGATCGCGGTTACTTGCAGAGCACGACCGGGGTGTTTGTGGTGATGGGGGATCACCTTATTTTCCCGTACATGGGCGCATCAGGCATCGCGCCCAATGGGAACCGCGGGATGTACACCGGCGGCGCAGTGGGGCTGGCCATGTTGCGCCGGGATGGTTTTGCCTCCATGGACGTGGAAGCAGGGAAAGGAACTGGGTTGCTTGCCACCCGCGCAGTGAAGTTCAAAGGGGGCCACCTGTTTGTGAATGCCAGGACAAGCAAAGGGGAGCTCTGGGCCGAGTTAGTGGATGATGCCGGCAAAGTGGTGGCGGTCTCGAAGAGGCTCACGGGAGATGCCACAAAGCAAAAACTGGATTGGGTGGATCGGCCGGACGTGGCTGAGTTCGCGGGGCGCGCCATGCGTCTTCGTTTTCATCTTACCGAAGGGAGCCTGTATGCCTTCTGGATCACCCCTGATGTCGGCGGTGCCAGTAACGGCTATCTTGGCGCGGGTGGGCCGGAGTATGGTGGGGTGAGGGATGTGGCACCTGCTCGCTGACGTCGCATCCTCTTGAGAGCTTGCAGGTGCATTGCATCGCCTCACGGTTGTGCAATCGCTTGCGCAAACATTGGGCAAATGTAGCATTTGCTCCAATGTTCATCTTGATCCCTTACGAGATTGAAACGTTGCAGCAAGAACGCCCATGGGCCAACTGGCTGATCGTTGCAGCGTGCTCCATCGTTTCTCTATTTGCGTTGTTCGGGCCAGGGCTGGATTCCGGTGAGTTCGATTCGCTGGTTCTGGATGGGTTTTCCTTTCCGGGCATCCTGGGGCATGTGTTGCTCCATGGGGATATCTTTCACCTGTTGGGAAACATGTTGTTCCTCTGGGTGTTTGGAAACGCCATCTGCACGAACACGAACAACTGGATTTACCTGGGCGTCTTCACGCTGTGCGCCTTGATGTCGGCTTCCATCCATGTGTTGATGGATGGCAGTCCCGCGATTGGTGCAAGTGGTGCAGTGAACGGGATGGTGGGCATGATTCTCGCCATGTACCCGCTCAACCGGGTTTATCTCTTTTGGGTCTTCATGATTCGTGGTGGCACCACATCCTGTCGGGCCTGGGTGCTCATTCTCGCCTGGTTCGTTTTTGACATCTGGGGCGCAGTAGGAGGTGGTGAAGGTGTCGCCTATTGGGCGCACATCGGTGGCCTGCTGACTGGGCTGACGACGGGCCTGGTAGGGTTGCACTTGGGGTGGTTCCGCCTCACGGAGTATGACAATCAGTCGCTCCTGGACATCGTCCGGCGGGAGCCGGAAAAGTGAGGCAGTCGGAGCGTCTTTCCTGCGCACAGAAAGCAAGATGCACGACACTCGAAAAGGATTTGTTCTTTGTCTGGTGTCATTGCAGTGTTGCCGGGTCCAGAGCGCTTGGTGACTAAACCTCTTCTGCATTTTGTATGTCCCTTTTCAAACAGCTCATGGATGTCTACGTTTTTGGCAAACACCGGCTGCGGTCCGTCAAGTTGTTGCCACTGGGGAGCACGTTGGATGCGGCCATTGACCTGTATGGCGAGCCGACGGAATCCCAACTATCGGAGCATGCTGCTGAGATCATGACGCATACGATCCTACTGATGACCTGAGATGCATGTTCGAAGGTTACAAAGAGGGCAACGGATGGCAGGTGATGACGGAAGGCTATTGGTATCAGCGTTCAGACGGTAGGGTGCGCTTGTGGTGCAGTGCTATTCCGGCAATCGGCGTCGCCTATACCGACTTCCTCCGGGCGAAGTCCGATTTTGAAACGAAGCACAGTCTCAGTTTGTTGGACCAGTTGGAAGACGTGACTTGGGCTCCGAACAAGGCCATAGAGGAGCTTCAGGCGCAGTATGTCCGCGGTGAAAACCGCAACCTGCTTGATTTTGCCCGGCGGTCTGACCGGATCGCGGTTTCTCCAGATGGCTCTACCGTCTTTGTCGTGCGTCACCATAGGGCCCACGGTGGTCCGGAGGGGTTTAGCGAAACCAATCAACCTCCTGAGGTAGGGGGAACCTCGACCCAAGTGATCAACGTTTTTTCATCGAGCAAGGGCGTTCAAAGCTGGGGCAAAATTACCCTCCCTCGAGATGCGCAAGTGGACCTGATCCACTTCGAAGGGGAAGAATGTCACTTGAGAATCCGCCAGAGCCCCACGGGCAAAATCCTGGCCTGGAACGCCCCTGTACAAACGATACGAAGATTGCAAGGCATAGGAATCTTGCAGCGACCGATGACCGATGAGGCGCTTTGGAAGGAGTTGGAAGACAGCCAACGGAAGGGAGAGGATTGAGCAAGACAAGTCTCCGTCGGCGATGCGGTTCTCCTACTGATGACGTACCCAGTCGGACACAAGTTCGAGCGCTTGGGGAAGGTGCGCGGGCTCGTTGGCGAATCCGGCCACTTCAGACAACCAGAAGACGCCGGTCAGCAGGTGGACCCGTTTGCGGTCTATCGTGCGTGATGTGAGGCTTTCATAGGCACCGATGATGCGGGAGGTGAGGTCCCAGGAGATGAAGTTTGAATAGATGAATTCCTGGTGCAGAGCTCCGAAGCCTGAATCCGCGAAATCGTAAACACCGTTGAGCCTTTGGCTTCCGTGGTCGAAGGCCATGTTCCAGCCGTGCCCGTCGAAAAAGCCGTAAGTAGTGCCATGGGGATCTGGGGCCAAATGCTGCCAGGCGTCGATGGCTCTTTCAGCCGGGCTGCGTAGCTCCGATGGGAGCACTGGCCATGCGTCGCGGAGAATGTCCTCGGGCTCGGGCCACGGGTGGACTGGTGCTGCACCTGCAGCTGCCATGAGGTGATGCTCCAGTGCGTGAAGCTCGGCATAAAGCTGGGCCATGCGACTGGCGAGATCCCCGCGTGCGCCAACTGGAAGGGCGGAGTATTCCTTGGTGGTCAGATGTTCGCCCTTTAGTTTGGCATGATGCGAGAAGAGTGGCGGGCCTGGAAAGAGTGTGAGATCCGGCACGGGCATGGTCACCACAGGTCGGATGACGGACAGAAGGCCTGCCTCGGTTCGGAGGGCTCTTTCTGCTTCCTTATGGCGGGGGAATTTGAAGATGAGCCGGTCATCCACATCCACAGCTACGGAGTGCCAGCCCTTGGTCAGCAGTGAGAACTCTGAGTCGGCAAGATCCGGAAAGTGTTCGAGGATGGTGGTCTTGAAAGCGGGCAGCAGGGCGTCGGACATGAGCAATAACTGGGGACGTGGTGGACGGACGGGCGTCTCTGGCACCCTTTCCGGGTGCAAATTTCTCTTCGCGCTTTCCAGTGGCCGGGCTCTGCGATGCCTTTGGCATTAGGCTGGGGCGCATGCCAATAGTGCTGACGGTGTGCTATGGTGATCTGTGCCTGTCCCCAGGCGGACAAAGATTGAAGCATCTGACGATATCGAAAACACCTTATCCTCGCCAAGCCGATCTTGCCCCATTTGCCTCTCCCCTTTGCGGTCACGTCAACTCTCACGCCGCCTGCCGCCGCTTGCTGAACAAGCCGTAGCGTGGGCTGGAGATGTAGGCGAGGGCAAAAATGACACCCAGCACGAGTACGATGGTGGAACTGATGTGCCAGCCCAGCGGGTAACTCAGGAAGAATGCAGCGACTGAACCGAGCATGCCAATGATGCCGCCTCCGAGGAACAAGGCCCGGGCGGAGTTGGAGAATAAGTAGACTGTGGCAGCCGGGGCCACGAGCAGGCCTACGCTCAGGATGCAACCCACGGCCTGCAGTGAGGAGATGAGCACCAGGATGACGATGCCAAACGTGGCGTAGTTTAGGAAACGAACGGGCACGCCCAGGCTGGCGGCGACGTTGGGCTCAAACAGGAAGATCAGCAGCGGGCGCTGCATGGCGGTGAGCATAAGCACGGCGAGTACGCTGATGCCAAAGGCGATCCAGAGATCCGAGTCCGCCATGCCAACGATGCTGCCAAAGAGCCACTCATCCAGCTTCTGGCGGATGTTTAGCCGCGTCAGCACGATGTACCCGGCAGCGAACCCGGCGGTGTAGAGAATGCCCAGCGCTGTGTCCTGGTCCAGACGGGAGGTTCGAGCCACAAACAACGAGCCCAGCCCGATGAACATGGCGGCAAAGACGGCTCCTGCCAGAGCGCTCCACTGACTGAGTCCAAAGAAGAGCACGGCCAGCGCAATGCCGGGCAGCAGTCCATGTGAGAGGGTGCCAACTTTCAGGGCACTCTTGCGCAGCACCACGAAGGCGCTGGCAAAGCCGTTGGAAAACCCAATCATGGCGCAGGCCAGCAGGGCCCGCTTGGCGGGGGCTTCGGAGATGAAATCGGCGAAAGTGCTCACTTCAGAAAATGAGGAGTGATGAATTGGGAATGATGTATGGAAGAGGGAATGATGTATGGAAGACAAGGTCCGTATCGGCTGAGGAGCGGTCGAAGGCAGAGTTGGAGTTCCGCCTTCAGGCGGTGCATTCAGCTGCTGTAGGTTTCCTCGATCAGTTTCTCTGAGAAGACGTCCTTCACGGGGCCGAAGGCGAATTGCTTCCGTTTGATGACCAGCACCTCGTCAAAGATGTCGGGCACAGATTTGAGATCGTGGTGACTGGCAATGAGGAGCCGGCCTTCGCGAGTGAGTTCCTTGAACAGGCGGATGAGGGTTTCCTGAGCAGGGCGGTCGAGACCGGTGAAAGGCTCATCCAGCAGGAGGACGTGGGCTTCCTGGGCAAGAGCACGAGCGATGAAGGCTCGTTGTTGTTGGCCGCCACTCAGCGCGCTGATCTGGCGTTTCTCCAGATCTTTCAGGTCCATGGCGGCCAGAGCCCGCTCCACGATCTCCTCATCATGGGTGGAGTACTTCTTCCACCAGCCAAGATTGGGATAGCGGCCCATCTCGACCAGGCCGCGGACGGTGATTGGGAAGTTCCAGTCCACATCGCCCCGCTGTGGCAGGTAGGCCAGCTCGTGGCTGCTGCTGACCAGGGGGCTGCCGCGCCAGAGGATTCGTCCTGAGTCAGCCTTGAGCAGGCCGGCCAGGGATTTCAGCAAGGTGCTCTTGCCAGCACCGTTGGGGCCCACCAGCGCCAGGCTGCGCCCGCACTCTGTGGCAAAGTTGATTCCCTCCAGGGCAAGTACTTCACGGTAGCTCACCTTGAGATTGGAGATCTCCAGTCGGTGATGCACGGGACTGTGCGTGCTATGGCCCCAGCACACATGCTCGTGGGTGTGGCTGTGATCATGACCATGAGCATGCGTTTGCCCGTGGTCGTGTTTGGGGTCGTGAGTGGCGTGCATCAGGACAGTTCAGGGATCACCAGACGAAGGAATAGATTTGCGAGAAGGCCGAGTCAGCAGTCCAGTGGGTCTGGGAACGGGCTTCTTTCTCGTCAGGCTCGAGCTCAAGGGTGATGGCAGTGCTTGGAGTGCCGATCGGCCAAGTGGCTTGCACCAGGAGTTCCAGTCCTTCCTTGGGAATCACCAAGCTCGCCTCTGTCGTCATGGTGGCAGCGGGGGCCGCAGTCTTCTCGTCCATGAGCAGTTGGTCGCCCAGTCTCACCGACACCTTTTCTGGCACATGGGCAAATCGCAGCCTCAGGTACGTGTGGATGCCATCGGGGATCGCTGCGGGTTTCCCAGTCTGGGGTTGCACGACTGCAGGGCGGGCAAAGGTCAGGTGGGACAGCGGCACAGCGACCAGGCCGAATGCGATGGCAAACAGCAGCAGATGTAGGGGAGGGAAGCCTCGCATGAAGAATGCAGAATCCGATGAAACGGCTGGTTGTCCAGTAGCAGACCCATCAGGGTTTTAGCGCCTCAACCACGGCGGACACGTTGTGGCGGAGCATGGCCTCAAAGGTGGTGGCGTTGCTGGACGTCCCGTCCGCGATGAGCGGTTTGCCCACTTTCACGCCCGTTTCACGGACGATCTCCTGCAGCACCTTGGGGTTGGCCTGATCCTCAGGAAAGACGGCGCGGATGTTGTTGTCGCGAATGGTCTTGATGGTTTCCACCATGTACTTGGGTGTGGCTTCGTCCTCACGGCCCACTCCCAGTACGGGCACGCTCTTGAAGCCGAATTCCTTGCAGAAGTAGCCGAAGGCCGCATGGGCAGTGACCAGCTTGCGGTCAGCCTTGGGAATGACGGCGATCTGCTGCTGGGCCCAGCTCTTCAAGGTGGTGAGCTTTTGTTGGGCGGCCTCTGCATTGGCCCGGTAGGTGGCGGCATTGGCAGCATCGGCCGTGGAGAACTCGTCCGCCAGTACGCGCGCGGCGCGCTTCATGTTGTCGGCACTGTGCCACCAGTGGGGATCAATGCCGCCAGCGGCGTGAGCAGGGCAGCAAAGGAAAAGATCGTTGCCAGCCTCGATTTTGATGGAGGGGATTGGCTTGCCCACCTCGACAATCTTGGTGGCGGGACCGACCGAGTCCTTGAGCTTGTCCAGATAGCTCTCCAGGTGTTTACCGCTGGCCAGGATGAGAGCCGTGCCCTTGATAGTGGCCAGATCCTTCGAAGTCGGCTCGAAGTGGTGCGCATCCGCGCCGGGCTTGAGGAGGTCAACAACCTCCACCTTGTCGCCGCCTACCTGGCGGGCCAGATCGCCCAGCAAGGGGTGCAGGGTGGCCACTTTCAGCGCGGCTTGGGCGGGCAGTGCCACAAAGAGCGCCGTCAGGACGGGGAGAAGCATGCTGCGAAGGGAAAGTTTCATGGGAAAGAAGATTCGGGTGAAAAGGATACGAACTACTGGGACGAAAATAGCAGGCCGGATGCAGTCCAGCCTGCCAGAGGGTGTCAGAAACAATTGACGATCAGGGGTTAACGAACTTCCGGGCCGCCCCAGTTAAACCCAACCTGTCCCCAGAGGCTGTGTTCATCGCCGAAGTCGTTGGAGTGGTCGTAGTTGTACTGGGTGCGGAAGTAGAGGGTGCGGTTCTTGTTCAGGTACCAGGTGACGGAGGGGCTCAAACGGAATCGTTCATCCAACCCCGCTGCGGCGATTCCTTGGACATAATCTCCACGCAATCCGAACTCGAGGCCGCTGTCGAAGCCGTAGGCCAGGGCGGTGTACATGCCGAACTCATCCAAGGTGCGACGGGCGGGGGCCTCGTGATCATGATCGTGATCGTGGTCATGATCTTCCTCACCCTGGTGGCCAGCTTCCTCCTCATGTTCGTGTTCATGCTCATGTGCATGAGCCTCTGCCACGGCTCCGAAGCGGCGGTACATCGCCTCAGTACGCCAGCGGAAGTAGCTGCCACCGGCTTCCAGACCGTTCTGACGCCAGAGGTACTCCAGATGAATGCCATAGACCTGGCTGGTTCGGCCGAACTCATTGTCCCCCCAGGCTCCGCTGGCTCCGTAGCGGAACTGGTGAAAGTCGTTGTAGTTCCACTGGTTCGTCCAGTTGGCGGTTACAAAGGTGTCGCTAAACAGGCTGCCTTCTGCCTCGAATAGGGCCTCCTCCGCATGCTCGTGCCCCTCGTGTTCATGCTCATGCTCCGGAGCTACGCCCACGCTGACGCTGAGGACGGAGGTCCAGGAGACGGGGAGCGTCCAACTCACCTCACCGCCGATGGTGTAGAGACCATCATCCCCCAGGAATCGGCCGTTTACCAGTGAGCTGTCCACAAAGTCCCAACCATGCATGTGTATGGGGTTCTGCAGGCCGAACCGGCTCAAATACCGGCCACCGCGAAGCTCCAGGCCGCCGGGCAAGTTCTTGATCTTACCAAACCATTCCTCGAACTCGCCATCCCAGTCATCCGTGGCGCGGTCATAGTAGAGGTGGTAGGTGCCGAAGCCCTCCACATACTCACCCGCGCGCAGGGAGGTGCCAAACTCAAAGCCCTGGATGGTCCAGCCATCGCGCTGTGGATCATGGTGGCCGGCACCGAGATGCTCTACCTCATCCGCCGTAGTGCCGCCATACACACTCTGGAAGTGCACGTGGGGGAAAAGGAAGCCTCCGATGTTGGCTCCTTCGCCGGTGAGCCAGTTTACCTCTGGCTTGGCGGGGCCGGAGTGGGCAGGGGCCTCTACCGGGGTGCCAGCTTGGGCCAGCGTAGAGAGGGTCAGGACACTGAACAAGGCGGGCAGTCTCATCGCAAAGGCAGGGCGGGAGGTGGCGGTAGATGCAATCATAGTGCGTTTGGTTATCGCCGTCCACTTTCTCCTGCAATTTTCTTGCATCAAGCATTAACTGCAATGAATTTGCGTTAATGACTGCGATAAGGGTATCAAACGAGAACGCGGAGCTGGAGGCGGGCTTGGATGTGGCGGTGATCGGGGCCGGGCCCGCCGGGCTGGGATGCGCACTGGCGCTCCAGGCCTGCGGCGTGCAGCGTATGGCCATCTTCGACCGCAGTGAAGTGGGGGCCTCCTTTGCGAGATGGCCGCGGCAGATGCGACTCATCACACCCAGCTTCCACAGCAATCCCTTCCGCCAGCCGGATCTGAATGCGATCACCCCCAAGACATCGCCGGCAGACTTCCTGCACGGGGAACATCCCACCGGCCGGGAGTATGCGCTGTATCTCAAGGCCGTAGCCACGCACTATGGACTGCCTGTCCGGGAGGGGACGGGGGTGGAGGAAATAAAAACCTCAAGAGCTGGGTTCGATGTGATTACTTCGAATGGGGTGGTGCGCGCCCGGAACGTGATCTGGGCGGCCGGTGAATTCTCCCGGCCGGATCACGGCGGCATCAAAGGTGCACACCACTGCCGGCACAATGGTGAAGTGGCGGACTGGAGGCTTCTGCGGGGCGGGGAGTACACGATCATCGGCGGCTATGAGAGCGGCATCGATGCGGCGGTGAATCTCGCCTGGTTGGGGAAGAATGTGAAGGTGCTCTCCCGCGGCGAACCGTGGCATGTGAGCAGCCCGGACCCCAGTGTGGCTCTCAGCCCTTACACTATCGACCGGCTCAAGGCGGCGCGGCTGGAGGCTCCGGGAAGCATTCACTTCTACAAGAACGCGGACATCTCTGAAGTCACCCGTCAGCGCGGCCGGTGGAGGGTGCATGATCGGGCTGGGGGAGTGTATGAATCCGAGACCGCGCCGATTCTCTGCACGGGCTTTCATACGGCGTTGCTGCCGGTGCGCCATTTGTTTCAAGAAGCGGAGGGGCAGTTGATCTTCAGTGAAGAGGCGGATGAGAGCACGCTCACCCCGGGCTTGTTCTATAGCGGACCTTCTCTGGTGCATCGCGGCAGCAGCTTCTGTTTCATCTACAAGTTTCGCTCCCGCTTTGGTGTGGTGGCGCGCGCCATCGCGCAGCGCCTCGGACTGCGGTGGGAGACTGCGCTGCGTCCCTGGCAGGATCATGGATTCATGCTGGAGGACCTGTCATGCTGCGTGGATTGCCAGTGTGCGGTGGCGGCGACAGAAGAGCGGGAGGTGCCGCCTGTCGCGGAGTATGAGACCCTGAAGGTTCGGGAGGTGCCTGCGCATGTCTGAGCCTGTATTGACGAACGCACCCAATGCGCTGCCTCCGCGGCTGAAGGATGTGGCCACCGGACTGTACCTGCAGATGTACTACTGGGGTCGGGACGTCCTGCACCCGGGAGGGAATCTGCTGGTGGAGCATGGGTTCCGTCGCATTGCGAAGGAAGGAGTGCATGGCACCAGCCGCTATCAGCGGGAGTTGGAGGGTGGGATCCTCGAACTGCACGGCCATCTGGCCGGCTGGTACCCTGCAGAGGGGGCCGGGCCTGGCATGATCTTTGTGCGGCAGCGCCGGGTCTGTCAGCTTTGCGGGGAGGTGTTGCCCGTGCGGGCGGATCGGGTAGAGGAGGCTCGCATCTGGACGCCTGCGGGAGCCGCAGAGTGGGCCCAGTTGGTCGCCGTCACCTGCACACTTCTGAAGTGGCTCGTCGAGTATGAGGGGTGGATTGCATCCCATCTGGGTAGCTGTCACCGTGCGGCTCAGTACCGGGAGTATCAGATGCTCCCCAAGCGACACTGGTGGCTGCCGCCAGGAACGGCGTCGGACTGGTATGCCGCCTTTGTGTCAGAAAAAGGCACTGTGCCCAGGGCGCGTGCCTGGGGTCGCAGGAACCGGGAGGTTGGCTCATGAACCGTGTGCGCATTGCTGCGTCACCATCCGTGGTGCTGGCGGGTCTGGAGTCAGCAGGGAAGAGCGCTCTCTTTCGCGGACTCACCGGGCATGCCGCTGGCGATGAGGCCAACTACCGCGGATCCACCGTGGTCTGCCGGCGTTGCCAGGTGCCGGATTGCAATTGTGACGTTGTGGACACGCCCGGGATCCGTATCGCGGCAGATGCTGAAACCACCCGACTGGCACTGGCCGAGACGGAAGGGGCCGATGTCGTGCTGCTCGTGGTGCGGGGAACCCACCTAATGCGGGAGATGGAAATCTTGCTGCGGGAGCTGGACTTGCGGGGCAGGCGCAGTGCGGTGGCTGTAACGTTCAAGGATCTGGCCCCGGCCTCCGTGCATGCCATGGTGCAACACTACCAGGAGAGGTTGCAGGTGCCCGTGGTGCTGGTGAATGCCCGTGAACTGGCAACCGGGGAACGACAAGCCCTGCTGCAAGCCATCGAGGAGGCCCGGCCACCCGGGGCCAGGTGGTTGGAACATCCCGTGACGGCTGGCGGGCTGCGAGAGGAGCGGGATCCGGCCGCAACTTGGTTCGAGCACGCAACAGTCGGTCCCGTGCTGGCAGCGTTGCTGGCCGGGGGCATGTTCGCCGGGCCGGTGTATCTGGCGTGGCTGGCGGCCACCTGGTTGCAGCCGGTGGTGGAGAGAGTGTTGATCACTCCCGCGCAGGCTTTGGCCGTGGCGCTATCGCTGCCTCATTGGATGCAGGCTCCACTCACTGGCGGCTATGGTTTGCTGACCTTGGGCGTGTATTCCTTCCTCTGGGCGTTTCCCGTGGTGTTGCTGGTCGGCATCAGTGTGGCCGTGGTGGAAGAGACGGGGTTGAAGGATCGCATGGCCGCCGCGCTGGATCCTTGGCTGCGACGCATCGGGCTCGACAGCCGGGATCTGATGCCGGTGCTGACGGGGTATGGCTGCAATGTCGTTGCCGTGCACCAGAGTCGCGCCTGTGGGGCGTGTTCGCGCCGTGCCTGTGTCTCGCTCATTGCGTTTGGCAGTGCCTGTTCCTATCAGATCGGAGCCACGCTCAGCCTGTTTGGTTCCGCGGGAAGGCCAGGGCTTCTCCTGCCGTATCTGCTGCTGTTGTTTCTGGTGGGCGCTGTGCACACCCGGCTCTGGCATGGAAGAGGTCGCGCCCATCGGCAGGCCCCGTCCACGCTGACCGAGCGGGCCTTTCTGCAATGGCCGTCAGCTCGCGCGATCCTCTGGCGGGTCCGGGCGATCCTGAAGCAGTTTCTCCTTCAGGCCATGCCGTTGTTTCTGGGAATCTGCGTGGTGGCCGCAGGTCTGGATCAACTGGGCGTGCTCACCGGAGTGGGCCAGTGGCTGGCACCCGCCCTCCGATGGGTGGGGCTGCCTGCAGAAGCCGCCACGGCGCTGGTCCTCTCCGTGATTCGCAAGGACGGCATGCTGGCGCTCAATGCCGCTGATGGTACCATCCTGCTCGCCATGAGTGGCCGACAGGTGTTTGTCGCCGTATGGCTCATGTCCACCTTCAGTGCCTGTCTGGTGACCCTGTGGACGGTGGGTCGCGAGCTGGGCTGGCTTGCGGCGTGGCAGTTGTGCTGGAGGCAGATGGTGACAGCAGTTGGCAGTGCGATCCTGATATCGCAGCTTTAGCCCAATGCCATCAGAGGGAAAGCTGGCGAGGTCGATTGTCTCCCTGGAGAACGAGCTGAGGGCTGAAGCCCGGGGTGATTCAGAGATGCTCGTCGTGGACAGGTTTGATGAGTCCGGGCCTTCAGCCCTCAAGGGTTATTTGGTCATCTATTCCTTGGGCGTTGCCCAAGGCTGCAATTAAGCCGGACCTTCGGCCCTTCTGAATGGCATTTCTGTCAGCGGTATAGTGGATGCACTATCGCGATTACTCCTGGCTCTCAGGCGGCCAACCCGGCAAGATTCTCCGTTTCCCTGATGGCATTGACCTTTGCCCCACATCTGCAAAACGCGTTGAGCGGTGTTCAGCGCCGACGGCGCATGAATGCAAGGCAGAGACCGAATAGTGCCAGCAGGGACTTGCCCGGTTCCGGCACGGCCTCGGTGGCATTGACCCCGAAGCGGAGGGTAAAGGGATCACTGATGCTGAAGGTGCCATCTGCCAGCAGGGTGCGGGCGTCGAAGGTGAGGTCATAGATCCCTTCACTGGTGAAAGCCCAGTTCATGTGGCTGTGCTGACCCGGAGCCATGTAGAAGACATCGTCGCTCCCGTTCGTGGCAATGCCATCTGAGGTGTCCATCCAGACGTTGGGCGTGCCAAAGGATCCGCTCACCCACAGGGCAAATTGGTTGTTCGTGCCAGAGCCGGTGTAGGTCACATCCCGCAGGCGGAGCTCCAGCCACTTGCCGGATCCGACGCTGGTGTGGGCCGGGTCCCAGGCCAGGAGGCTCGAGGTGGAGGTCTCCTCCGTGTTCAGCCCCAGCCATACCGTGTTGGGCGTGGCGGACTGGGATTGGGATATCACCCAGATGTCACTGCCCGCAGGAACACCCAGGAAGTCCCAGGTGGTGCCGGAAGGGCGCGAGAGCCGGCTGCCGGAAGGGGCCAGGGCACTGCCAAGATAGAAAAGGGTGTCGGTACCCACCGGATGATCGGAAGCAGGCACAGAGCCAGAGCCGTCATGATGCACCAGGACTGACCAGTCTCCAGAAGCATTGACGTTGTAGCGCAGGTCGGCGTGTCCCGGACCCAGCACCGTGGCGGCGTGGATCGAGGAAATGAGCAGACCGCAAGATACCGCCAGGACGGAGGTCTGACGCACGATGGGTAGGCAGGGGAGCAGGTTCATTGGGGGGATGAAGCAGGGTTTGCGAAGTTGTGGCCGCTGGTGATCCATGACTGGATCTGTGCCGCGGCGAGGTTTTCCACATGACCGTCGGCAAAGAGGTAGTTCGCTGAGCCCTTCGTCCGATCAGGACCGTGCCAATCACCACGGAAGGCGTCCGGTTGGATGTCCGCGAGCATCCTGCCCCACGAATCCCAGCTCTCGGAATGGGTGTGGTCATTGCCGTAGCCCACCCCTTTGGAGAAGTTGATGATGAAGGCCAGTGGCGTGGTCGCGGGCGAGGTCAGCTGATTGATATTGGTGAATCCTCCCAAGCTGCGGCCAAAGGGATCCTGCTGCGCGACGGTGAGGTAGCTGTTCAACACATAGCTGGTGCCATGGGCCTCCAGGCGTTCCTTGCTTTTGGGATCAGCAGGGCAGATCCTCACCTCGTCCACGTGTGCCAGATATTCGGCCAGGCTGAACACCCAGGAGTTGGTGTGGTTGGACGCGTCCAGACCATGCGAGGTCATGGGAAAGTCCCCGTGATGGTCCTGGCAATAACCCAGGATGGCCACGCCCAGCTGCCGCTGGTTGCCCATGCATACGGCCTGTTGAGTCTGCTGGCGGACCAAGCCCGCCCCCGCGAGCACCAAGGTGCCCACGAGGGCGACGATCACCACGGTGACCAGCAGTTCCACCAGGGTGAAGCCTGCGGGTGAGTCAAGTTGGGTTCGATCTGTAACGCAACTGATTTGCATGAAGGCTTGATTGCCTCATGCTCCGCAACTGATCAACTGAAAATGCAATTTAATTGCATTAAGTCGTCGCAATGGCTGCGCCTTCATGGAGCGTCACCCTTCCGCCACATAGCAGGCGAAGACGCTGTTGCGATGCAGCACCTCCCAGGATCTGAACCCGACCTCGCGGCACAGGTTTAGCTGGTAGGGGAGTGATCGTGGAGTGTCCTCCTTGTCGATGTAGGCGAAGACTTTGTCTCGATAGTCAGGGCCGCCCAGGCCGGTGAGGTAGTCGCCGTAGCGGTCCCACATGATCTTCTGGATGGTGGGATCGTCGAACGTGATGAGGTCGGCCACATACAGACGTCCGCCCGGCTTCAACCACCTGCGGATCTGCCGGAAGACGTTCTCCCAGTCCGCGTCATCCCGCAAATGATGCAGCACTGCGCCAGCCACCACGGCATCGAATTGTGATGCCTCGAACTCCAGGGTTCGCAAGTCAGTTTGCGTGGGGTGTACGCTGGCGGCGTCGGCCGCCGCGGCGCGGTCCAGCGCCCGGGTCAGCATGGCTTGGCTCAAGTCCACTAGATGGCAGTGCAGAGGACCGGTCTCCTGCATGATGCGCAGCGTCATATTTCCCGCTCCGCAACCCAGATCCAACAGGGAGCTACCAGTCTGCAGATGACTGCCCGCCACCTTTGCGATCAGCTCCAGCACAAGGGGTGCATCCACCGTGGCCTGCTGGCCAGTTTCCAGTTTGCTGAACCGTTCCACATCGTGATCAAAGCGGGTGCGGATCTCCTCCAGGGTGGATTTTTCTGCCAGTGGGGTGGGGGAGGAAGGGGGAGGATGCATGGAAGGATGGAGGGCTGGAGTTGGATGGGTATGGGCTGAATCGTTTGATCGTGTGCCCAAGGGCATACTGCGCCGCTTCTTGTGATGTGGAATTGCTATGACCCTATCATGGTGATACGGTTTGCGTATGACGCGCTTGGAACGACCAGAGATGCGGGAGCTGGAGTGCTTCCTGGCGGTGGCAGAGCACTTGAACTTCTCCCGCGCTGCCCGGAGCCTGGGGCTGTCCCAGCCGCCCCTCACGCGGCACATTCAGGCGCTGGAG
Organism: Verrucomicrobium sp. BvORR034; assembly: GCF_000739635.1. Classification (GTDB taxonomy): domain Bacteria; phylum Verrucomicrobiota; class Verrucomicrobiia; order Verrucomicrobiales; family Verrucomicrobiaceae; genus Verrucomicrobium. The sequence continues at coordinate 172,918 of NZ_BATQ01000049.1, forward strand.
GGGAGGGTGGGCTGCCGGTTGCTGGAGCGGGATACTCATTCGGTCTCGCTGACTGAGCCGGGCCGCCGGTATCTGGAAGATGCGCGGGCAGCGCTGGCCATCCTGGACCGGGCGTCAGAGAGTTTGCGGCTCGCCAGAGAGGGGGTGACCGAGAGGCTTCGCCTAGCATTCGTCGGGGCTCTGCTGGATGATCCGCTGGTTCGACTGTTCCAAAAATTCCAGGAATCCCATCCCAGGTGTCACCTGGAGGCCTCAGACCTGGCACCCGCAGCCCAGGTGGAGGCCATTCTTTCCGGCGAGCTGGACGGCGGCTTCATGGGAGCGCGGCCGGAGAAAGTGCCGCGCGAGCTGGATCTTACCGTGTGGCGGGAGGAAGAGTTGCTGCTGGCCGTGCCTGCGGGGCATCCCCTCGCCGCGGGGGATGCGGCAGGGGTACGCACGGGACTTTCTTGGAAGGCGCTCCGCGGGCAGTCGTGGGTCATGGTTTCCCGGGAAGCGGCGCCAGCCTTTCGTCAGCAGTTTGCCGGGCTCTGTGCACAGACTGGCCTGGGCACGGTGAAGATCGTTCAGGAGTCAGAGCGCGTTACCGCCATCCTGGCCATGGTCGCGGTGGGAAGCGGCATCACCCTGGTGCCGGAGGGGGCGGGACGCATCATCACCCATGGCGTGACGTTTCTGAAACTGGCCCGGCCGGTCCCACGGCTCCAACATGCTTTTGCCTGTCGGCGGAGCGGTTCCCCACCCAGTACCATAAAGGAATTTCTGAGGCTCCTCGTCGCCGCATCCGATCCCCGGCCTCCCGGCTCCCGCAGGTAACGGTGAAGTTCAACTTTTGTCGCGGTGCTGGTACAATTGCGTCAGTCCAGCCACATGGAGCCGTTCGCCCTTAAGCCCCCTCTGGGTTTCTGCGGCTTCTCTGCTCCGCCTCAATCCCCCCTCCCGTGAGCTCCGACAGACATCTCCATCCCCTGGCCCCCGCCGCCGTGAAGTCCGACAAGGATCTGGTGGAGGAGGAATCCCGCCCTGTATCACGACGTGACCTGCGTCCGGTCATCCGCAAGCTGGAGGTACTGCTCGGTGAGGCGCTGGCAGAGGCGAACAAGAGCGGAGTAGGCCTGCCGCTTTCATCCCTGGTCATCGTCATCGACGAAGCGATCAAAGAGGCTTCTGACCTGGAGTATCGCGCAAAGTTTCCTAAAACCGTGGAAGGCGTGTTTCTCAGTGGCATCTATGACGAGCTCGTGCAGCAGCCGAGCAACATCTTTGACATCGTGACCCGCTCGGATGGCAAGAGCTACTATGTCCCCCTGAGCAGTGGGGTGTGGATCCGGTGTCTGCAGGAGGTGCGGAAGTCGCTCATGGTGGACCGGCCGCAGGAGGGGTGATCTTGTCAGCATTGCTGGCGACGGAGGTCTTGAGGTAGGCCGCAAAGTGTGGCAGCAGTGGTGGATGCAAGCAGTGGCCCAAACCGGACGCGGCAGCGAAGGTATTTCGCTGCGGCCGTACCGAGAATCCGACCTTGAGTCTGTGGTACGCCTCTTCACAGACTCGGTGCATCAGCTTGCACGCGATCACTATGATGTGGCGCAGCGTGACGCATGGGCACCGCGTCCGCCTGACCTGGCGGGTTGGAGGCTTCGGCTTGCGGGCCCGACGACTCACGTGGCCGAGGCGGGTGGGAAACTGCTTGGCTTCATTTCCTATGAACTGAATGGTCACGTGGAACTTTTGTACACTGCGCCCCTGGCAGCGCGTAGGGGCGTGGCTTCAGTCCTCTACCATGAGGCCGAGGTGGCGCTGGTGGCACGTGGAGTGAGCGAGGTCTTCACGGAAGCCAGTCTGGTGGCGCGGCCGTTCTTTGAGCGCCAGGGATTCTCCGTGACGGAGGAGCAATACGTGCAACGTCGTGGACGGAAATTTCTCCGGTATGCGATGAGAAAATCGCTGGTTGACCAGCGACCCAGCGCCGTGAATTGTTAGGTCGACTAATCGGTGTAAAATCATGGCTCCTCGTGCCTACAAGATGACAGTTGTCCGGATACCGCTTCTGCTGGTGGTCACTTTCTTGTTGGGTGGGTGCTCCGATTCGGACACGGTGACAAGTCGCTATCCATCCCGGGCTGATGCAGAGGCGGACAAGTTGTTCGAACGTGGCTGGCTGCCGGCAATCATTCCGGCTTCAAGCCGGGACATCACCGTCAGCAATGATCTGGATCTCAATCTTTCTGAAGGGGAGTTCTTCTGCTCACCAGGCGAAGTCGTTGAGTTCGTCCGGCATCTGCAGGGGGGAAATGTGTCGGAGCAGGGTTATAGACTCTACACTTATACCGATGGAGGCTGCACGTGGACCTTTGTGGTGGATGCCGGGGCGGGGCACTGCAAGTATCGGATGCATTTCCAGGAGCGCGACGGTTGACGCGGTGCAAAGGGTGTCCTCACTGTTGAGGGCTGCCGGACAGATGCTTCAGCTCCAGCTTTTGATTCTATGATGATTCGCCTTTTAATATCTGGCGGCCCGGGATCGGGTTGCACCACCGCCGCAAAGGCGCTGGGCGAGCGGTTGGGCATTCCTGCGGTTGATTCCGACACCTATTTCCACAAGCCAACGGATCCGCCCTTTCAAGAGCAGTACACGCTGGAGGAAAGGCGCGCCCTGCTGAGGCCTGTGTTGGATCCTGAGCGCAGCTGGATTCTCAGCGGCTCTGTGGCGACGTGGGGCCTTCATGCATTGGCGCCCACTCACGGGGTCTTTCTTAACACTCCCAAGGCCATCCGGTTGCAACGGTTGTTGGACAGACAGCGCGCCCAGTTTGGATTCCGCATTGATCCGGGAGGCGACCTGCAGGAGGAGCATGACGCCTTCCTGGAATGGGCGGCTGGCTATGAAGAGCGGGTGGGGGCGGGACGAAATCTGGCGACCGACCGGGCGTTTGTGGAGTCGCAGTCCGCACGGTTTGTTGAAGTGGATGGCGAGGAGACTCTGGATGAAATTGTGGCGAGGATCGGGGAGTTTGTTAAGGCGTGATAGACAACTGATCGCACATTTTGTGTGCAGCGATTTGCAGATGTCGTTTGCTCAAGCTTGAGTAGTCAGGTACTAGGGACTTCGCAATGGCAACTCCAGCATCACCCAAGGTTGGCAGGCTAAATCGTCTGCGAACCGTCCTCTTTGTCATTGCGGCTATATTTGTTGCGGCGATCTGCTGGTATCGAGACTTTCCAGCCATTCCCAACTCGCGCCCTGTGCAGATTGAGAAGGCGCTCTATGGAAAGGGAGCCCGGTGCTACGTTTACTCACTCGGTGGTTTCATTAACCGGGAATACCTTTGGAGGATTGACGGATCACCTGCTGCCATCGCTGCGGTGATTGCGGAGCTTGAGATGGAAGAGGCTAAAACAATTCCTGTTTCATTTTGGAAGATGCCACCCTACTACTGGCCTCGCCAACTATCGGAAGGTGCCAAACCCTATGGGAGTGCTGGTTTTGTGAATGAGGAGCACGGAAATGATGGTGAGCACTATTTCCTGCTGCATGACACGAAATCGAACCGCGCCTATGTCTGGTTCAAGGACAACTTCTGATTGTCCTCCCGCGTGTGTATCGTGCGGGAGGAATGAAATGCTGCTGGCAGCAAAGGAGCTTTGGAGACGGGCATCTACACAACGCTTTCGGAGTGGGCAACCGACTGAAATCGGAACAGCGATCCTGGGAAGGTTGAGAGCGTTTGGGCCGCGTGTTGATTGGTGCTCGATGACGCAAGCGCCAGGCTGAAGCTTGCAGACGCTTCAGCTAGTGCCTCCTTACGTCGACAACTACAGGAGCGCTGGGTGGTTTGGTGATCAAAAATCAGTGGGTGGGAGTTGAGGCGTGATTCATCGGGGTGTGTGCGGATGCGAAGGGGACTTGATGATGCCTTGGGCCGCGCGACCGTCCAGGCCGGTCGTAGTTGTCGACGTGAGGAGAACGAACCAATCGCGCGCGTTTTGGGGTGGCCGCCAAGGAACCGGCTCTGGCTAGTCAGCCTCAGTCCAAAACTAG
>NZ_BATQ01000048.1 GCF_000739635.1 Verrucomicrobium sp. BvORR034
AAGAGAAGCAAAAAGCGGGGGACAAAAACATCCATTACGTGGATGGCCTGACGTTGATCTCTGCGGAACAAGCGGACGCGCTGTCAGATGCCCGCCATGCGAACAGCTATGGCATGTTCCTCTATGCGAGGGGGCTGGAGCCGGTGCTGCGGAAGGTGCTGGGAATGCCGGCGGCGCCGGAGAGGTGAGGAGGCGTCCTAGGAGACGCCTGCGTCAGAGCTGATGGAAAGTATCTACGCCTTGTGTACTACGGAATCACATCCCTTTGGGCAATTGCGATTGTCTTGTCCTGGTATTCGGGGCGTCGAGTCCTGCCTATAGCAGTGGTATTTCTAGGAGGACTGATGCACACGGGCATTTGGGGCTGGCATTTCGGCTATTGGGGCATCGCAGGGCTGGGAGTTCTGACGGCAATCTGTATGCTGAGTGCACCTGAATTCTTCGGCAAGGAATGGTAACGGAGTGTTTACAGCGCTTAGGAGTCGGCTTGATCTTGCCCCTTCGTAGCATCTCGGTGAAGGGGCCTGAAAAGTAGCCGGTTTCTTCTGGGAAGAGCGGCTGATTGGTTCTAGGATAGACTGAACTTCCCCAGCCTAGTTCTTCAAGGGGCTGGGGAGGTAGTCTCCTGGGAGATTCAGGGGATTGCTGGAAATATAGAACGAAAGGTCATAGACGCCGCCTTTGTACTCATCTGTGCCATAGTAGTTGCGCACGTGTGCGGCGTTGACCGATGCGGCGACTTTGAACGTTCCGTTTGGCAGATTCACTGTCTGCGAAAGCCCAACCGCCAGAACCACCTTGGACGATTCTTTTCCGCTGAACCACACGGTGAGCTCATGGCCCGTATCGTTCTGGAGGGCGATTTTGGTGCGCGTTCCGCGGGGGGCTCCGGATGCCTCGGCTTTAGGGAGAGCTCCGTGATCTCCCGCTGCAATCGCTGCAACCTCCATGTCGATGATCCGCTTTTGCATCGCGGGAATGTCGGGATGCTTCGGATGGCGGGAGACGAATCGCTGGTAGTACATCAGTTGATCCTGCTCCTTCACCCAGGTGATGTCGTCGTAGAGCGCCTGCCGGGCCTCTTCTGGATCATACCACTCACGCAGTTCAGGATAAGCCTGGCTGAAGGCGTCGATCCTGGTGAGCGACCGGGATTTTTTCACCTGTTCCCACTCAGTCCGGGCCAGATCCTTGATGGTTGTCAGAATGGGCCATCGCCGCTGATTGTCTGCAGAGAGATTCCGGAAGCTGGCTACTTTCGTGATCGACTTTTCTTCCACGGCTTTCTTCCAAACGGCATCAAGAGACTCGATTACCGGAAAGCGTTCTGCCACTTCTTCGTGACTCTGGGGGAATGCTTCAATATTCTTCGGTATCTGCTCTCCAACGGTTTTTACCCACAACGGCTGCGCTATCGCAAACAGGGCGTCTTTGGCGGCGAGGTGGTGTTTGCCCTCTGGGTGGCTGTTCAGATAGGAGCGAAGGCTCTTGAATGAATTGGATAGGGCAGCTGCCGCCCAAGCAGAGTCATCAGTGAGCACGAGATAGCGCTTTTGGGCTTCAGTGGCCTGGATCGTGCCGGGAAACTCAATCATCACTTTGGAGTATGCGGCCGGGGTGTCCTGCTTTTTTGCATACCAAAGGCGAACCGCAGGTGTGTCCCAGGCAAGCCACAAGCACAAGACGGGTATGACAAAAGCGACAAGAATCAGAGCGAAGCGATACACCAAGGCGGCCTCTTTTGCCGATCTTCGGGCTCGTTCTTCGTCTCTGGCCCTACGGTGGCTTTCTTCTTGAGCCTCGCCCTCATCGAGAACTTTGCGGTAGTCGGCAGCCACCGAGGCGATGACAGATGGCGGCAGATTTATCGGGATGCCTTGTTTCAAATCGACGGCACAGGAGGCGAGATCGTGGTCCGACATGCAGGCGCTTGAGAGCAGGATGGCCTCTCCGCACTCCAGATCGCTTTTTGGTGTCCGGTAGCATTTGGGACAGGAGTACACGGGGTTTGCCTTTGAGGCGCCGCAGAACTGACAGATGGCAGGCATGAGCAGGTTTTTTCATGTAGTTCCACATGCCGATGCGTTAGTCAATGAGGGTTTCTCCAACGAAGTGTCATGAAATGGTGGTTGACGGCAGGGCATGCCCGCGTCCTTGCGGCCCATTTTGTGTCGGGCAACGGCCTGGTCTTGCCGGATGCTTTGCAGCACATTAAGATCTGATTTAAGCATGATGACTCGCTCTTCTTTCTGTAGAACCGTTTGGCTGGCTGGCGTGGCTGGAGTGGTGGCGCCTCGAATGGCAACCTTGTCTGCTCAAGAATCGGTCGCGACTCTGGCTGCTGCCGTCAGCAAGCTAGAGGGAATAGAAGGCCAGGATGGCGCCCGCTTAGGTGTGTATGCACTGGATCTCGAGAGCGGCATGGAGATAAAGCACCGGGCGGAAGAACGGTTCCCCGTGTGCAGCACCTTCAAGGTGATCCTGACTTCGGCGATCCTGAAACAGAGTGTGCAGGATGCAGGGTTGATGACGCGGCGGATCTCCTATGCAAAACACGAACTGGTGACCTATTCACCTGTCACGGAGAAGCATGTGGAAGACGGGATGACGGTGGAGGCGTTGTGCGCGGCCGCCATGCAGTACAGTGACAACACGGCGGCGAATCTTCTGATGAAGATCCTGGGTGGGCCTGGCGCGGTGACGGCGTATGCGCGGTCGATTGGCGACACGCAGTTCCGCCTGGATCGATGGGAGACGGAATTGAACACGGCGTTGCCGGGCGATCCGCGTGATACCTCGACTCCGGCGGCGATGGGGCACAGCTTGCAGAAACTGGCATGGGGCGATGGACTGCCGGAGGCGCAGCGTGCGAAGCTGGTGGAGTGGATGCTGGGAAACACCACCGGGGACAAAAGGATCCGGGTGGCGGTGCCTCCCGACTGGAAGGTGGGCGACAAGACTGGGTCAGGGGACTACGGCACGGCCAATGACATTGCAATCCTCTGGCCACCGGGGCGCAAGCCGATCGTGCTCGCAATTTACCACACGCAAAAGGCGGCGGATGCGAAGTGGCAGAATGAGGCGATCGCCGCGGCGGCCCGTGTGGTGTTGGAGGCCTTCGGTATGCTGCCGGTCAAGGGTGAACGCTGAGGATGCGGCATGAGCTTCACCTTCTACATCGTCTATCAGGCGCTGGAGTGGCTCGCGTCGGTCACCGGGCTGACCTACAAGGAAATCAACGTCGTGGTGTATTACGGGCTGGTGCCTCTGGTGTTCTTGGCGCTGATCGACAAGATTTTGCGCAAGCCGATATGTCTGAGCCTTTTCAGCGGCGTTCTGCTGGTCTTGTATCTTGTGGTGGGTGATAGGCCCATGTTTGCAGAGCGCTTGTTCGACGGTTCTGCCCGGTTTTTGCAAGCGTTTGGAGCTGTAGGCATCAACTATGATCTTGCTTCCATCCTCATCTGCGTGCTGATTCCCTTCTTTGTCTTTCTTGTGCTGCTCTTTCTGGCATTTCCAGGCTGGTTCCATCGCCATCTGCCGACTGTGGCTCGCATCATGGAGGGGCCGAAGCGCTAGGGGGCTTCAGGTGGGGCGTGGAAGTTTCACGAGCTCGGGCCCTTCCACCAGTAGAGTACTGATGATCCCTGCCCGGATACGGATATGGTCCTTAGCACCTGTTTGGATAAAAACACCTGGGTGTGGCAGGTTGCTTCAAGGGAACGAGATCGGTGCGGCTTCCCCGGGATGAAGGCCTGCCCCTGCGGGTTGCGGCCCTTTTGAGCCTGGACGGCGTTGCTCATCGGTTGTGAATCTCAGGGGTTGATCGATAGACGTTGGCGAGGTCGAGTCCTTGGACTAGGAGGTGAAGGAGATCATGGCAAGTTGCCTAGACGCGCTTGATGGGGGCTGACCACAGCCAGTTTTCCTCCGCAAGGAACATGTAGCTGACACCGTCCATGATGACCTCTGCCTGACGGGTGTGATTCCAGCGGACCTTCACTGAGGAAGGGTAGAAGCTTTTGCCGTAGTGGCCGATACTGCTGTAAACAGGGCCTCCTGGGTGCCGGCGATAGTCTGCCTGGATGAAGAATTCCCCCTCGCCCAGCAAACCGCCAATGGACCACGGATTCCAGAAGACCTTCCGCACCACGACATGGCCGATCCCGTTGGGGGCTGATGCCTGGGCGAGAACCCTGCCCTGAGCTCGCCAGATCACGACCCCGAAGAGCAGCGCTGCGAGGAGAATGAGGATGACGGGAAGTCTTTTCATGAACGTGGTGGTGGGACGGGCTGGCGCGAGTTTGCTGACATGCGCGGTGGATGGTGATGCTCCTGCATTCTTACATGCGGTATGTGAAAGGTTCAGGAAGCACCGGTGAATTTGGTGTGAATTCGCAGAGCGATGCCGGATGGGTCTACCGCTTTGCATTCCGCCTCGTGCCGTGGCGCTTCTGTGTCTGTCGAAACTTGGTCTGGCGATTCCTCAAAGTGACATGTGCTGGAGAAGCCAGGGGAGCACACGCATCTTGCGTGCTGTTTCCGGCATCTTGCCGGGAACGTCAGTCAGCGAGTGGCCTCGCGAGGTGCAATCAAACATTCATGCCGCATCGCACACGAGCGACGTGGAGGCGTTGAAGACGGTAGGAGGGGAAGGGGATGCTGTCGGCCTTCCCACCTGATGACCCTCTTTTGAAGGTCCCCAAGGTTGACTCGCTTAGGGCTCGTCCAACCTTCGGCTGTGGTAGATATCCCCTTCAGGGATTAACTTACACACGGACTGAGCCGGAGCCGGTTTCTTGGCGAGACCGTCAGATTCTCCGGGCGCGGCATCAATGGTCATCGCGACTTTTTCTGGCAGCTTCGCTCCACCAGTAGTATTGGCCGAGGTCCTTGCACAGCAAACGAATGCCTCCTCTGGATGTCGGTGTAGGGGAGACGTGGTCGATGTCCCCATGGTTGTCTGTACCGTCGGGGCCTGCGGAGTAGAGGGCTTGAGTTGTGGGATTCCAATGGTAGGAAACACCACTGTAAGTGTCAGGCGGCAGGGCGGGGAGAATGCCTGGAGTGAGTTCCTCAAGACGAGCGGGGAGATGTCCGTGGCGGAGCTCGTAGAGTCGCAAGGCCAGCATCTGGATCACAACGTCATGGAGGGTGGCATGGTCCATGACGTCTTGCAATGTGCTGCAGAGTTGACCAATCGCTTGCTGGGTGAGGTTGGCTCCCAAACGATTCAGGGTTAGAGTTTGACGGACGCTTTCCACCCAGGTTGGTTGGCCGATGTAGTTCTTCTGCGCTGCTGCAAGACCGGTTTTCCAATCCACAGCCAGACCTTCGTAGATGGGCAATACCCGCGTGAACCAAGTTGAAAGGCAAAAGTTTGGCTTGATCTCACTGGCAAATTCCGGCCGACTACCGGGATAGTTGCTTCTAAAGAATGTATCTTGGTCTGACCGGTTGCTGATGAGCTGTTTGAACAACTGGTGCTGCACTTGAATATCAAATCGCAACGTTTCTCGATCCGGTCCGTGCAATGCCAACAATGCTGTGAGACAAGCCTGGATTTGGCTCTCCGAGACCCCTGCTTGGGTTAACAAAGCCTCAAGAGCAAGCTCAGCATGGGACTGGAGTTCAAGAGTTTGTTTGATTCGCCAGAGGTTGCCTTTTACACGACTCAAATGGGAACCCAGCTGAGCCATCTTCAGGCAGTCTGCGATGGCGAGATCTGGACGATTCGCGTTGAGGTGGAATTCGATGCGCCTTTCGAGGAAACGCTCGAGAACGCTGAATTGGAGTGGCGAGCCGAGATACATCGTGAAGTCCTGCGGGAGTCCGGCATCCGGCCAGATCCAGATGGCGGGATCTGTATTCAGAAGGGCGCCCACTGCTATGAACACTGATGAGTGATCCTCCAGAAATTGCTGCTGCGCGGAGGTGAGGGGCATCAACATCCGGGATGGTTCATAGGAAGGGTCCCTCGGGAGGCTGACAGCGTCAATTAAGGTGGCAAGGGGGGAGGGATCGGTTCCTTTTAAAAGGGTCGTCCAGTCGGGTGTCAGGATGCCGTCTTCTGGTGCTGGGCCATCGTAAATCGCGAGAAACAGGACTGGGCCGATCATGGCTAGGGCCAAGAGGCTGAGTGCGACGCTCCAGACAGCTCGGGACTGCCGCCGGGCATCTGGCGCGGCATGTTCAGACTTCTTGGCCATTGGCAGGTTCGTTGATTGACGGGAGTAAGGTGTTTGTGAAAAACGGAAGCGCCTACGGGGTCTCAATCTTGCTGGCGCAAGCTAGAGCGAAGGTCGAGTAGCTTGGCAAGAATGGGGAAAACGTGAGTGCTTGTCCATGCAGAATCCAGGGTGGCCGGATCGCGTGCGCCGGGCCAGCGCCACCCGGCGGGATCTGTGGAGAGAACCTTGTCCAACGAGTCCAGTGTGGGCGCTTGTTCGTTGAGAAAGGTCTGGATGGTTGCCTCGTGACCTGAAACAAGCTTGCGCGACTCCTCCGGCAGTTTCAGGAAATCGATCTGGAGTGCAGCGGGTACGTTCGCCAGAAACGCTGCCAGAGGATTGGGGACGGAAGCGGGGAGTTCTACCGAAGGGGCAAGGGATGAGTCGTCTACCGGTAGCACATCGAAGAACAAGAGCACTCCCACGGCAACGCCAAAGACGGCGACTAGTGCGCCGGAGGCGAGCCACCAGGCACGACGAGCTTGGCGTTTGGGTTCAAGGAAGCTTTCGGGTATCGGGGGCATGAGGTTAGCCTTCTGATGGCTTGTCCGGACACCAAATGGATGGCCGCAGTGCACTGATCTCCGGCTAAATCAGAACGTTTGGGACGGATGCTGAAGATGGTGCAACGACTAGGGTAGCGGATGATCGTCTACTGACGTAGAAGGGGCTTGGTTCGGGTTCGTTTTGGAGCTGCTGGCGATTTGGGTTGTTCCCGCTGGGTGGCAACATGCGGGCTCCACCAGCACGGGAGAATGAGATCCTTCTGGCCGCGGGCGTTGACGCTGTGATCGTAGGTGCCGCCGTCGTCATTGAAGTCACGATAGACGGAGTAGACAGACTGGAGGGAGGCATTCCACCGCATGGGTTTGTCATCAAAGGGATCCATGGGGACAGTTTCAAGGTATTGGGGTACGAGTTCCTGCAGGAGGGCTGGCAGCTTGCCCTGCTCCAACTCATGACGACGCAAGGCGAGGACGATGACCATCTGGCGGAGCTGCGCGACGGCTTCTGCCTTGCGCTCAAGCAGCATTTTCCCGGGGTACACGAACGTCGCAAGATAGGATTTGCCGTAGAGATTCAGGTCGAGCCAGAAGAAGTGGGAACTGACTTCCGCCCGGCGAATGTCATCGAGTTTCTTCGCAGCCTGAAGGGCACTTGCCCATGAGGTGTCCAGTGCGCTCATGATCGGACGTTCAAAGGCAAGTTGGCTGGCGGCGGTCATGTTGGGCTTGTTCAGCGGAACGATCCACCCGGGATAGGAGCGATCCGGAGTCTTGGCAAGGCTTTCGGACGAATGCTCAGGCAGCTTGCCTGATTTGAAGTAACGGAAGGTGGTTTTCACCTGCGCATGCTCCACCTTCATGGAGGCTTGATAGTCCGAGCGGCGCGACTCCAAGGAGGAAAGGGTCTGCTGGACGCTCAAGAGGTGAGCAGCATCTGTTCCCTTGTTGGCCAGGACGGACTCCAGGGCGGGGATCGCGTTGGCTTGAATGATCGAAGTGACAAGTTGGGCCAGGAGATCCGTGCCCGGTGTCTGCTCCAGCGCATGACCCAACCGCAACACCTCCAGCAGGGATTGCACGGCATCGGCGTGGTGGCCGTCTTCAGCCATGATCCTGGCCTTTAGAATCATCGTGTTGACGATGGGGCCGACCATCCCCAACGGGGTGCTCTTGTGATCTTCCCCCAGATTCTCTGTTTGAGAGAAGGTCCAGCGCCATGTGGCCGGGTCCGTTTTCATCAAGTCAGCAAAGGCCTGGAGGCTTGCGGGATGAGCATCAAGAAATTCACGTGCCTTGCCGGAGCTGCCGGGCTCGAATTTTTTGATGGGCTGCGGAAGACCGTCGTGAAGAGAGATGCGGTCGGTCTTGAGTGCTGAGAAAAAGGGTTCTAGGGGATTATGCGAAGCCTCAGTGGGCACTGGGGTGGAGGGGGGCATCATGTCCCTGTCATCCTGCGGCGCTGCGTCGTGGAAGTAGAGGAGGTAGATCGCGGCGAGGATGAGGATGGCAAGGGAGGTCAGAATGCGCTTGCCGAGCGAGCGCTTGCGGCGGGGAGGGGCGGAGGCAGTGCTCATGATTGGAACGAGGTGAAAGCGGGATGGGATGGAGGGAGTTATGGAGCGGCGGGAACTCCGGGGCGCCCACCCGCCTCTGGCGGTGCCAAGCGCTGGGCATCCCGCGCCTTCGAAGCGGCCTTGCTCCACCAATAATATTGACCGATGTCACGCTCATCGATGGTGACAGGTATGCGAAAGGCTCCACCGTCGTCAGAGCCATTCACGCCAACGGAGTAGAGGACCTGAGTGCCGGGATTCCAGCGCATCGGCAAGTCCGTGAAAGGGTCCTGGGGAATAGAGGCTAGATAGGCAGGCGAAAGCTCGCTCAAATCATCAGGCAGACGGTGATGATCTACTTCATAGCGGCGCAGGGCGACTTGCAGGATGACTTGCCTGTGGATGGTTGCGTGCCCCATCTGGCGGATGAGTGAGTCTTGCAGATCCTGTGCATCCAGTACACTGAAGGCGATGCCGGTGGTGTTGGGGTTGAGCCAGAAGCGCACCGGCGATTGGAAGATTTTGTCGAGATTCTGCTTGGTTGTCTGATGGGCGTCGAAGGCTGCCTTCCAATTGGTTTCAAGCCCCTTGATCAGCTGCCGATGCATTTCCAGGCGTGTGGCGAGGGTGAGATTGGTCTTGAGCAGCATGCTCTTCAAAGGTTCTGGGTAACCTTTGAGATCGAGCTTTCGAGGATCGACCTCCAGGGCCACGCCGCTCTTCGTGGCTCGATAGGCCTCGGCGGCAAATACGTATTCGGCCTTGAGAGTGGCGATGAAACCGATGAGGGACGGGTCAAGATCCTCCAACTGTTTCTGGATTTTCATCAAGCTGGCCGAAGAGATGGCATTTAGAGCGAGCGGGCGTTCCAACTGGAGAACGGCGGTCCGCTGGATGGCAGAAGCCACCATGTTGTGAATCAAGAGACCTCCGGCGTTGTTTAGCCCATGAGAGAACTTTGCGAGAGAAAGGGTGGTTAGGGCGGACTCTTCCGGAGAGGTGGATTCTTCGAGGCCAGCTTGCACCCGGATGAGATTGGCAACTGGCATCAGGTGTTTCAACTGATGATCCAGCGAGGTCTCAAGGGATTCACCGTGTTCTGTCGGCCAACGCCAGGAGGTGGGGTTGGTTTGCAAAAGTTCCTCATAGGCCTTGAGGACCAGCGCGCGATTGTTCAGAACAGTTTCCTGGGGTGAAGGTCCCGTAGCCGCCGGAGCTTTCTTTCGCGGAGGCGGGGCGTCCACAGGGCGGTGCTGAAGCACCGTGAGAAACTTCTCCAGGGGATTGATCTGACCGGATTCGGGCGTTTTTGCGGTTGGGACTGGGGCCATGTCGCTGGCATCGGGTGGTTCGATGTCATAAATCACCAGGAAGGCGGTGAGGGCGGTGACGAGCGAAAGCGTCAACGTGACCACGACGATGAGCACACGGCGGCTGGTGGGTGCCTGGGCAGCAGTGGGATCTGAGATTGTTGGCATTGAACAAGGCAAGTTTATGAGTTGGATTCCACTGTCGACATGAAGGAGCGAGGTTTGGCTTCGCAGATGGCGGTTTTTTGGTCCTGCCAGGGTTCGAGGAGACAGGGGCTACGGTAGTTCAGGGTGCTTGGCGCGGCGCAGGAGTGTTGGAGCTGGAACTATTACGGTTTAGTCGCGGGCGGCAGGGCTTCCAGTGGCACAGGAGTGTTGTCGAGCGCTCTTTGTTGGAATGCGGATGCGCTCCAACCGTATGAAAGTGTGAAATCAAGGCCCCTCTCGTGTTCCTCTGGAGAGGTGGGAGTGTGGTTGCCACGCTCATTGTCCGCCTCGCTGCTGATCGCGCAGATGGTGGCTGCCTCAAGATTCCAGCGCATGGGCTTACCTGAAAAGGGGGCAAGGGGAACTGCTGGCAAATAGGTGGGTACGAGAGACTGGAGGTCGTGAGGCAGTCGCTGGTGATCCACCTCGAAAAGGCGGAGGGCGAGGTTGATGCGCGCTGCTTCGAAGTCGGCGTGAGTCGTCATCACCAGTTCGAGATACTGCATTGCGTGTCTCGAGGCAAAGGCATGCATGATCCGGCCCTGGGCATTGCTTTCCACATAGTGCCTCCAGGTTCCATGAACCGGCATGGCGGCGGTGGAGGTTTTTTCGAAGGCTTGCTCAACCCGAAGTGCCTCGCTCCATCCCTGATCCAGAGCTGCTAGAACGGCCTCTCCCCGGCCCATGTACATGCCCACGGTTCGGTTGATCTTGAGAGGGCTGCCTATGAGCGGGAGCGGAGGTGTGGCGTGACCAGTGGGGAGGTAGGAACCCAGTCCCGCAGGTAAACCGTTTAGTCGCGTCTGGACAAGTGACTCCTTAAATGCGAAGTAGCCGCTGCGGCGGGCGAAGGCGAACTTATCCCTGGCAGTTGGAGGATACTGGGTGAGTAGCTCAAGTGCCTCTCGCAAGATCTGGACGGGAATGTCCCGGCCGTTGAGCAATTCATAGAGTGTGGCGACACTTTTCCTATGGAGGGGCGCGGAGGAAAAGGCATTAGAGAGATCGCTTTCCAGATTGCCCAGACCGTGGCCAAGCTTGATCAAAGACAAGACGAGACGCGTGGCATCCGCAATTTGTCCTTCGTCTCCCAGTGCTTTGGCTTTGGCGTCGATGAAGCTGGTTGTCTGTGTCAATTGCCACCAGTTGAGAGTCTGTTTGTCGGGGAGGGCGCGGGGTGAGTGGCTGTGCCAAGTGGCTGGGTCACTCGCGACCAGGGTCTGAAACGCAGTCAGAAGTTCGACTTCCTTTGGGTCGGTCAGCTTAAAACGCTGAGAAGAAGGAAGTGGATTGAAAGGGTCAAACAAGAGATAGGTGGAACCCAAGAGGGCGGAGGTTTGACAGTAGGTGGCGAGGGGGTTGTTGCTCCACTCGTGTTGGGGGGCAGTTGGGATCGGGCGGGCAACATCGAGAGTCGGATCGTCCTGAACGAAGAATAGCCAAGCTGCGACACTGAGGAGGGTGACGATGAGTGCTGTGATAGCCCAAAGTGGCTTGAGGCGATGACGCCTGGGTTCGAGGAGGCTGGGGTTGCGGGTGTCCATGGTGTGTCCAGTGGGAATCACGGAGAGGCGGGCGTGTGGGAGCTCTGTGCCAGGGCATGGAGCATGGGGTGGGTGCTATTAGGTTCGAGAAGTCATTCGTTCCGGTCGGCACGGGCAGGGCCTTCGGGCGGTGCAGTGAGGTGTCAGGGAGGGGTGGGTGTTGTTGGCCGGGGGGCGTTGGACTTGGTTGACTTCTTTTTTGGGCTTTTGGGGGTGGGTTGGGACTTCAGACGTTCTTCCTCGCGCCACTTCGCGGCGGAGGGTCCCCACCAGTAGTGCATGCCGAGGTCGGGCTCTCTTCGATTGGCGGGCTTGGTGAAGGATCCGCTGTTGTCCATGAAATCCTCCCCGATGGAGTAGATGATTTGGGTGGCGGGAAGCCACTTCATGGGGAGATCGGTGAATGGATCGAGGGGGGTCTCCGGGAGGTACTGGGGGACGAGGACGGCCAGATCGTCGGGCAGGTGACCCCGGTCAAGTTGGTAGCGGCGCAGGGCGAGCTGGAGCAGGGCCTGGCGGTGGAGGGCGACATCGATAAGATTTCGGGCGAAGATACTTTTGGCGCTGGCCGTGTGCTGGAGGTGGTGGTAGTCGCCCACGGGGTTGGAGCTGAGCAGGCGGCGGGTGAGCGGCTGGATTCGCTCCTGGAACTCATCTGTCAGGGTGGTCTGCTGGCGGAGGCCTTCTTTCCAGCCCTGCTGGAGGGCGGCGATGACGGTCTGGTCGTGCTGGAAACGGACGGTGCAGGCCATGCCCGGCTTCAGCAAAAGAGGGGTGATCGGTTCGAGGAGCTTGGTGCCGTGGTGTGACCTCAGATCCGCGGCATCGACCATGAGATGGAGGGTCTCTTTGAAACAACGATATTCGATTCGGAGGGTGCGTTCGTAGTTGGCACGGTCTGGCTCGAGTCCGGTGAGTTGCTGCTGTAGTTCGCCCAGGCGGTCGGCGGGCACGGGCTGGAGGGTGAGAGCGGCTTCCAAACCGGATTCTCCCATACGCTGGGTAGTGCTGGCCACCAGATGATGGATGAGTGTGCCAGGGCGGCGC
Source organism: Verrucomicrobium sp. BvORR034 (assembly GCF_000739635.1). GTDB lineage: Bacteria > Verrucomicrobiota > Verrucomicrobiia > Verrucomicrobiales > Verrucomicrobiaceae > Verrucomicrobium. The sequence goes on from NZ_BATQ01000048.1 coordinate 12,398, forward strand.
TGGAGGGCGGCTCCCAACTGAATGAGGGAGGAAAGGCTGTGGAGGGACTTTTCCCAGTGGCCGTCCGCGAGTTCCAACCGGGAACGGAGCCGGATGAGGAAGGCAATGTTCTGAATCGAGGAGGCGGATTCTCCTGTCCAGTTGATGGGGGGCTCGGTGCCTAGTTCGGGCCAACGCCAGTCGTCTGGCCGAGCTTGATGGAGCAGGGTGTCGAAAGCGGTGAAGGCGGGGCCCTGAGTGGCGAGGAAAGTGCGAACTTCCGCCTCGGTTCCGGGCTCAAGCGAGCGGGCTTTGGACTGGAGTTGGTCCGCTCTTTTTAGATTGGTGGCCTTCAAGGCATTGACCAGATCGGCCAGGGGATTGCCTGCGGTGGGAGATGAAGCGGGCGGGGGCCGCAGTTCTTGATCGGTGACCAGGAGGGTGGAGTCGTCCGGCATGGGGACGTCGTAGAACAAGAAGATTCCGACGAAGGTGAGCACGAGGGCGATGAGGGCACCGAGGATGAGCAGCAGGGCGCGGTGGGTCTGCTTTTTGATTTCGCGTTTGTCGAAATCGGGGTCGAAAGGGGGTGAATCAGACTCGGGGGACACGGGCGTCTTTGTGAAGGTGCGGCGACCGTCCAAGGGGTTTTTTAGGACAGTTTGCGGAGTTCTTAGGAAAGGGGAAAAGAGGTCGCTGGGGGGAGATTGGGGACCCAAGGGGAGGGGTACGGGAATGAACGGTTTTTTTTGGCGATCTCTGGTTATGCCAAAAAGCCCGGAAGACGTCTATTCAAAGCCATCAGGGATGTCCCTATGGGCGGGCCGATGGCCCCGGATTGTTCTAATTTCTTTCCTCGCTTGCCATTTGTGCTAGACTTTGCGCCCCATGACCAAAGTCGGCCTAGTCTCCCTCGGATGTGCGAAGAATCTCATCGATTCTGAGATCATGATCGGGCACCTGCAGCAGGCAGGGATGGCCATGACCCCGCAGGCGGAGGATGCAGATGTGCTGATCATCAATACCTGCTCCTTCATCGACATGGCGAAGAAGGAGAGCATCGCCAGCGTGCATGAGGCGGTGGACGGCCGTGCGGAAGGCGGAAAAGTCCGGGCCAAGCAGAAGATCATCGTGGCGGGGTGCATGGCCCAGCGATTTGCCCAGGAACTGCCAAACCTGATGCCCGAGGTGGACGCCTTCATCGGTCTGGACCAGCTCACCAAGGTGGCCCCCATCATCGAGGGGCTCATGGGCAAGAAGCGGGAGGAGGACGAGGCCCCGGAAAACCACGTCACGGAGAAGCCGCAATACATTCCGGACTACGACACCCCGCGCTTCCGCCTCACGCCGAAGCATACCGCCTACATCAAGATCGCCGAGGGGTGCAACCATCCCTGCTCCTTCTGCATCATCCCGAAGATCCGCGGCAAGCACCGCAGCCGCACGCAGGAAAGCGTGGTCTTCGAGGCCAAGGCGCTCATCAAGAGCGGGGTGAAGGAGATCAACCTGATCTCCCAGGACACGACCTACTTTGGCATGGACAAGTGGGAAGGGCAGCGCCCGAACCCGCGCAGCGGGGTGGATAGCAGCCGTGGCGAAAGCCTGGCGACGCTGATCCGCGAACTGAATGCCCTGGAGGGCGACTTCTGGATCCGCCTGCTCTACACCCACCCGGCCCACTGGAGTGACGAGCTCATCCAGGCCGTGGCGGAGTGTGAGAAGGTGGTGAAGTACGTGGACATCCCCCTCCAGCACATCAGCGACAACATGCTGACGCTGATGAAGCGCGAAACCAACGGTGCGTACATTCGCGAGCTCATCCAGCGCATGCGCACCGGTATCCCTGACATCGCCATCCGCACCACGTTTATCGTCGGCTTCCCCGGCGAGACGGAGGCGGACTTTGAGGAGCTTGTCCAGTTCATTGAGGAGACGAAGTTCGAGCGGGCCGGTGTTTTCAACTATTCCCGTGAAGAGGGCACCCGTGCCGACAAGATGGAAGGCCACCTGCACCACTCCACCCGCAAGCGTCGGTGGAACGAGGCCATGCGCGTCTTGCAGCATCGGGCAGAGGAGTTCAACGCCAGCCAGTTGGGCAGGACCTACCGTGTGCTGGTGGAGAACCCCGGCGAAGGCCGCTCCTACATGGACTCCATCGATATCGACGGCGTCGTTTTTGTGGATCCGGCGCTCCCAGTGGGCGAGTTCGCGGAGGTAACGATTTCCGACTGGCGCGGCTATGACCTAGTGGCGCAGGGCGGTCTCAATGGCCGTGACGGCGGTCGTGAGGCGTTCCGCGAACGGGTGCCGAAGATGGCGCAGTAGATCCCGCTTAGGGCGGGATGGTTGAGATGCCGCTTCGCGGCGGGTTGAGACGGCGCAAGCGCCTGTTGAGACGCGTTGCTGGTTGGGGGGCGTTTTGACACTCAGTCCAGCGATCGAGGGTCGTTTAGGAGTTGCTTCAGGGCCATGACGTCGAGGTGGTCTTTTTCCCGTTGAGAAGATTGTTTCAAGCGAATAAGGGAAGACTTCGATGCATAGAAGATTGATCGGCCATTGATTTTCCAAGTCTCCGCATCTTGGCGGAGGTCGGAAAAATGGC
>NZ_BATQ01000047.1 GCF_000739635.1 Verrucomicrobium sp. BvORR034
CGTACCGTCTCAAGCAACAGTGGCAGCACGCCGCCCGACAGCGTGGTGAAGCAGGCTCTGGAGACCCACAAAGTGGCCATCACCGCCATCACAGACTTCATGGGAGAGAAAAGTGTGAAGGGCATTTCCCAGGCCTCCTTCCTGGCCGCAGCCGTGCTCTACCACGAGATCAATGCGGAGAAGTGCATGGAGTTCATGGCTGCCATCCGCACCGGTGCTGGCCTCGCCCTGGATCATCCTGCATTGAGGTTGCGCAAACTCCTGATGGGCGAGTCGGTCCTGCATTCCATGCCGCGTGGTGGGGCAAACCAAGCGTACATTTTCCGCCGCTCAGTTTATGCCATGCAGGCGCATCTGGACGGAAGGATGATTGGCGGCCTCCGGGAGGCGGACGACTTTGACCAGGCAACTGCTCCCATCAGGCAGCGCCGGAGACCTGTGGTGAAGAGCACTACAGGGCGCAGCGTGGAGTTGGTTTGAGAAAAGCATTTGGTTTGCTTCGTCACGCCAGGCCATCGTGCAGGTGGATGTGACCGGGTGCTCGTTCCCGTCAGCAATGTGAGAACGCCTCCGCCGGAGATGCACTCTTCCGTTGCCCGCAGGCCGCTTCTGGCGACACTGCGGGCCGTCTCATGTCCGACCACCCTCTGCTGCGCCGCCTCCCTACCACGCCTGACTGCTCCAACGACGAACTGCTGGACCGGTTCCTGGACTATGTGGCAGAAAAGAAGCTGGAATTGTACCCGGCACAGGAGGAGGCGGTTTTGGCACTCTTTGAGGGACAGAATGTCATCCTCAACACGCCGACGGGCTCCGGTAAGTCCTTGGTGGCGACCGCTTTGCACTTCCTGTCCCTGGCTCGCGGTCGCAGGTCGGTTTACACCTGTCCGATCAAGGCGCTGGTGAACGAGAAGTTCCTCGCGCTCTGTCGTGACTTCGGGCCGGACAATGTCGGCATGGCCACCGGAGATGCGACGGTGAACCGCCATGCGCCCATCCTGTGCTGCACGGCGGAGATTCTCTCCAACTATGCGCTGCGGGATGGCGAGGGGGCTCCGTTCCGCGAGGTGATCATGGACGAGTTCCACTACTACGCAGATCGCGAGCGTGGGGTGGCCTGGCAGGTGCCGCTGCTCACCATGGCCAAGTCGCGCTTTCTGCTGATGTCCGCCACCATGGGGGCGACGGATTTCTTCCAAAAGGAACTCATCCGGCTGACTGGGGCGGAGACTTCCATCGTCTCCTCCCAGACGCGCCCGGTGCCGCTGGAGTTCAGCTATGCGGAGACTTCGGTGGATGTGACCCTGCAGGAACTGGTGGGGGCCTGCCGGGCCCCGGTCTATCTGGTGCACTTCACGCAAAACGATGCGGCCCAGGCCGCGCAGGATTTGATGAGCCTGAACTTCTGCACCCAGGCGGAAAAGGCCTCGATCAAGGAGCATCTGGTGGGGGTGAAATTCGCAAGCCCGTATGGCAAGGAGGTCAAAAAGTACCTCAGTCATGGCGTCGGCATCCACCACGCGGGGCTCCTGCCCAAGTATCGGGTGCTGGTGGAGCAGTTGGCGCAGAAGGGGCTGCTCAAGGTGATCTGCGGTACGGACACGCTGGGGGTGGGGGTGAACGTACCGATCCGCACCGTGGTGCTCACCCGGCTCAGCAAGTACGGCGGGCAGAAGGTGGCCACGCTTTCGGCACGGGACTTTCACCAGATCACCGGGCGTGCTGGCCGGCGTGGGTTCGATGACATTGGCTATGTGGTGGCCCAGGCCCCGGAGCACGTGATCGAGAACGCCAAGATGGATGCCAAGGCGGGTGGGGACGCCAAGAAGCTGCGCAAGATGGTGAAGAAAAAGCCGCCCGAGGGCTTTGTGGGCTGGAGTGAAGACACCTTCAAGAAGCTCCAGTCCGCCGCTCCGGAGCCCTTGCAGTCGCGGTTTCAGGTATCACACGGCATGTTGCTGCAGGTGCTGAGCCGCGAAAGCGACGGCTGCCGGGCCATGCAGAAGCTGATACGTGATTCGCATGAAACGGCGGCGGCAAAGAAGCAGCATCGCGACCGGGCCTGGCAGCTCTTTCGCGCTCTGGTGACGCGGAAGATCATCGAAATTCTGCCCAAGGATCAACGGCAGCCCGGCGGACAGAAGCTCCGGGTGAATGTGGCGCTTCAGGATGATTTTTCCTTGAACTACACGCTGTCTCTCTACCTCATAGACACGCTGGCCCTCATTGATCCCAACTCGCCCAACTATGCGGCGGACGTGATGACTCTCTGTGAGTCCATCCTGGAGAATCCCGACACCATTCTGCGGAGACAGCTCAGCAAGGTGAAGGACGAGGCCATGGCGGCGATGAAGGAGGAGGGGGTGCCCTACGAAGAGCGCATCGAGCGTCTGGAGGCACTCGAGTATCCGAAACCCTGCAGGGAGTTTGTGTATAGCACCTTCAACGAGTTTTCCGCCACCCACCCTTGGGTAGGGCAGGAGAACATCCGCCCCAAGAGCATTGCTCGGGAGATGTACGAGAACTTCCGCTCCTTCACGGACTACATCAACGACTATGAACTCCACCGGGCGGAGGGCGTGCTGTTGCGCCATCTGTCCTCTGTGCACAAGGTGCTGGCCCAGACGGTGCCGGACCAGTTCAAGACCGAGCCCGTGCAGGAAATGGAAGCATGGTTGGCCGGGGTGCTGCGTGGGACGGACTCCAGCCTTCTGGATGAATGGGAGCGTCTGCGGGATCCGAACTGGAAACCGGGCGAAGAGGCTGAGGAGGGGAAAGAACCGGAGCAGGCACCAGACATCACCCGCAACAGGCGAGAGTTCACCGCGCTCATTCGCACGGAGATCTTCAAATTTCTGCGACCTCTGGCAACCGAGAGCTACGGCGCAGCGATCAGTGCCCTTGGAGCCCCGGGATCAGAATGGAATGCGGAGAAGCTCGCGGCTGCCATGGACCCCTATTACGACGAGCACGACCGGATTCTCCTGGATGCAGAGGCTCGCAATGGGCGCCACACCTATGTGGAGGCGATCGAGGACGGGCGCACCTGGAGGGTCTGCCAGGTACTGGTGGATGCGGAGGCAATCAACGACTGGCAGGCAGAGTTCCGGGTGGACCTGGCCCTGGCCCGGGAAGAGGGCAAGCCCACGCTCATTCTCGTCTCGGTGGGCCCGGTGGTGGCGGACTGATTCGGCACAAAGTCCCCATTGCCCTCCCTCAACCTTGCATTTAGACATTTCACCCCCTTAAAAGCCATGTGGAAAGGACGCTTCCAACAACCCACCAGTGCGCTCGTGCAGCGCTACGGCGAGTCCGTGTCATTTGACTGGAGACTCTACGCTCACGACATCCGCGGATCCATCGCCCACGCCAAAGGGCTGGAGAAGGCGGGCATCCTGACCACCGCAGAGCGGGAGGCCATCGAGCGCGGACTGTTGCAGATCCGCGACGAGATCGCAGGCGGCGACTTTGCCTGGAGCCAGGAGCTGGAAGACGTGCACATGAACATCGAGTCCACGCTGACGAAGCGGATCGGACCCGCTGGGGCAAAGCTGCACACCGCGCGAAGCCGGAATGACCAGGTGGCTACAGACGTGCGCCTCTATTCCCGGGATGCGATCGATTCCCTGATCGCCCTGACCAGGGAACTCCAACGTGCTCTGGTGGAGTGCGCCGAGCGGGGCGCGGATGCCGTGATGCCGGGGTACACCCACTTGCAACGTGGGCAGCCGGTGCTTTTTGCCCATCACTTGCTGGCCTATGTGGAGATGTTCGCCCGGGATGCCGAGCGTCTGGCTGATGCTCGGAAGCGTGTGAATATCATGCCGCTCGGCTCTGGCGCGCTGGCAGGGTCCACGATCATCCTGGATCGCGAATTCGTGGCCAAGGAACTGGGTTTCGACGGCGTGACGCAGAACTCGATGGACGCCGTGAGTGACCGTGACTTCGTGGCGGAGCTGCTTTTTTCGATTGCCCTCCAGGGGGTGCATTTGTCCCGCTTGAGTGAGGACGTCATCCTCTGGGCCAGTGCGGAGTTTGGCTTCATCAGCCTGAGTGATGCCCACACCACGGGCTCCAGCCTCATGCCGCAGAAGAAAAATCCGGACGTGGCAGAGCTGACGCGTGGCAAGTCCGGTCGTCTGGTGGGGAACCTCATGGCCCTGCTGACCCTCCTCAAGGGCCTGCCCATGACCTACAACCGGGACATGCAGGAGGACAAAGAGCCTCTGTTTGACTCCCTGGAAACGATCACCCTGGCGCTGGAAGTCTTCACCGAGATGGTCCGCGGCATGGATGTGAATCGTGATCGGGCTGCCGCGGCGGCGAGCGATCCGCTCCTGCTAGCCACCGACCTGGCTGACTACTTGGTGCTGAAGGGCGTGCCTTTCCGCCAGGCGCACGAGGTCATTGGCAAGCTGGTGGCCCACTGCCTGAGCACCGGTCGTCCCTTCCCCGAGCTGTCGCTGGAGGACTACCGCCAGTTCAGCGATGCGTTTGGAGACGACGTCTTTGCCGTGCTCAAGATGGATACCGCCCTCGCCGCCCGCAAGGGTATCGGTGCCCCTTCGCCTGCCAATGTGGCCGGGAGGTTGCAGCACTGGCGGGAGAGTTTGGCGTGAGTGACGGTAGGACAGGTTTCCAACCTGTTGGTGAGGCAGGATTTCATCCTGCCTCTGCTACTGCTGTGGATCTATTTGTCCCTCTAGAATGGAACAAAGTCATCACGGTTAAACAGCGCCATCTGCCCCACTGGCGGCAGGAAGGGGCAACGTACTTCGTGACGTTTCGGCTAGGGGATTCGCTCCCAACTCACATCCTGGCCCAATGGCGTGAAGAGTTGGAGATCTGGCTCCATCAGCACCCCGAGCCTTGGAAGGGAAAGACGTTTGCGGAATATCAAGCGAGGTTCGTGGACGGAAGAGAGGAGTGGTTTGACAGGGGGTACGGCGAATGTTTGCTCGCTCAAACCCGACTCCGAAAGGTGGTGGTGGATTCCCTCCTGCACTTTCATGGGGAGCGCTACCTCTTGGATGGCTTCGTGGTCATGCCCAATCACACCCACGTCTTGGTGAAGCCGTTGCCTGGAATGGCTCTCTCCGACATTGTCGGCGGTTGGAAGCGGCACTCGGCCCGGGAGATTCACAAGGTTCTTGGTCGCTCTGGCGCTTTATGGATGGAGGAAAGTCACGACCGGATTGTTCGCGATGCAGTGGAACTTCGGAAATATCGCGATTACATCCTGGAGAATCCACAGAAGGCCGGTTTGCCGGTAGGCGAGTACAGTGTGGAACTTCGAAACGTGATGAAAACCGAGAGCGACGGAAGTGTGATCCAAGGGGCTTGTGCCGATGGTGGCGGCGAGGGGACAGGATGCAATCCTGTCCAGCCGACAGGTTGCAAACCTGTCCTACAGTTTCCCCTCTGCGAAATCCGCGACCATGACGACTGGAAGAAGCTCCCGGGGGAGATGGTGTACCCGGGGAAGTACGTCCAGATCGAGGAGTGTGCCTACCTCACCCCCGCCCGGCCGGAGACCCCCGTGCACTGGACGGTGGCGCACCGGAAATCCGCGATTGCGGTGGCTCCGATCACGGATGACGGAAAATTCATCCTCATCCACCAGGAGCGTCTGCCCGTGCAGCGGACCCTCTGGGAGTTCCCTGCCGGACAGCTGGATGACGGGGAAACCCACGAGGCCATCCTGGATACGGTGCACCGGGAGCTGGATGAGGAGGCGGGGTGCGTGGTCGCCCCAGAGGGCACGCTTACTCCTTTGGGCTGGTTTTTTGGCTCGCAAGGATTTACCAATGAGCACGTTTATTTGTTTGCCGCTCATCCAGTGCGAATCGTCCGGACTCCCCAGCCTGTCGGAGGGGAGCACATTGGCGAAGTGCGGCTTGTGACCGGGGCCGAATTGCGCCAGATGGTCGCCAGCCATGTGATTCAGGATGCGCTTACCCTCGCCCTGTTTGCAAGGATGGCCGCCCATGGCATGGTCTAGCCCCCTGTCACGCGAACCCTAGCGTCCTTATCGTTTTCTCATTCCCGCGAATTCCCACCCATGTTCAACTGGATCTTCAAAAAAGTCGTTACCCTGCGTGAAAAAGTCGCAGTGGATCTCGGCGGTGCCGATGAAGAAAAGCCGTTTCTGGATCACCTGGATGATCTCCGGAAGATGATCGTCAACATGGTCGTCACCTTGCTGGTGGTGACCTTGGGGACGTTTTTCTTCTATGAGTCTCTGCTGAAGATCATCGACTATCCGCTGATGATGGCGGGCATCTACGACAAGGTGGACCTGCAGAATTTCAAGGTCACGGGCGGGTTCATGACCGTGATGAACATCTCCCTGGTGGCTGGGGTCATCTTGGCATTCCCGCTGCTGCTGTACTTCCTGCTCCAGTTCATCCTCCCCGGGCTGAGAACCACCGAGAAAAAGGTGATCTTCCCGGCCATCGGTGTGGGCGGCGGACTCTTCCTGTTGGGGGTGGTGTTTGCCTACTACGTGGTCGCCCCGCGCGCGCTCCTGTTCTTCTACGAGTTCAGCGTGGGGATGAACCAGCTCAGTGCTTCCCATGGAGGGGGAACGGCTACTCCAAGCAAGCTGATCTGGGAGCGGGTGGAGTATGTTAAGTTTGTCTCCCAGTTCGTCCTCATTTTCGGAGCCTGCTTTGAACTGCCAGTGGTGGTGATGGCCTTGGTGAAAATGGACGTGCTGAACTACAAGGTGATGAAAACCTCCCGCGCGTGGGCAGCCATCATCATCTGCGTGGTCGCTGCCGTCATCACTCCCACTCAAGATGCTCTGACTCTGGGGCTGCTCGCAGTGCCCATGTACGTTCTGTACGAGGTCTGCATCTGGTTGGCCTACTACATGGAGAAGAAGGACCGCCAGCTCTATCCTGAGTACTACAAGGAACAGGATGAGGAATCCAAGGCCGTTGAAGTGGCGGACGACTGGGACAACGAGAACTACAATCCCTGGAACACCGGCGACTCCGACGAAGAGGAAGAGGAAGACGATGAAGCCAAGCGGAAGGAAAAGCAGGCGGTAGCTGCGACGGCAGCCTCGCCTGCGCCTGCCAGCAGCATCATTACCGAATCCTCAACGGCAAATGACTTTGCTCCCAAGTCTGACGACACGGTGACCTCTGCGGACCCTTCTCCAGAGGAGTCCAAGCCAGAGACAAAGTCTGAGACCGATCCAACCGCTGACAAGCGGGACACGGACTAGCCAGCGAAGCTTGCGGCTACTCCCGCTCCCTCATCTGATAGACCGATGAAATTTACCCCTGCTGGTCATCCTGCTCCAGCAGGGTTTTTTCTTGTTCTGCTGACTGTGCTGATCGTGAGCACAGCGGCGGTCTGGGCGGACAGCCCATTGCCCGAGAATCCCAAAGTCGGCACGACAGGCTATATCCAATACTGGCCGGGAGACCTGCCGGTCGTACTTGCGGCACCGCATGGGGGGCGGTTGCTTCCCAAGGACATTCCCAACCGGCCCTATGGCAAGCTGCTGCGGGACACTGGTACCCTGGAACTCGCGGTGGAGATGCGGGCTGCCATGCTCAAGCAATATGGCCGGGCTCCGCATCTGGTGGTGTGTCAGCTGGCGAGAGTGAAGCTCGACTGTAATCGTGAGGTGCGCGAGGCAGCGCAGGGTAACTCCAAGGGGCAGACCGCCTGGGAGGAATACCATGGCTTCCTGCGTGATGCGGAGTCGGCCGTGATGAGTCAGTACGGCAAGGGCATTTTCCTCGACATTCATGGGCATGCTCATCCCAAGGCGCGGATTGAGCTGGGCTACCTGCTCAAGTCCAAAGAGCTGCAACAGAGTGACCAACAACTCAACGCGCCGGACCTGGTGACGCGCAGCAGCATCCGGCTGCTCGCTGAGCGGACCGATGTGAGCTTCGCGGCATTGATCCGGGGCTCCACGAGCTTCGGTGCCCTGTTGGAGCAGCGTGGTTTCTCCTGCGTGCCATCACCCTCCAGCCAATTGGAGCCGGATGATCTGTACTTCAACGGTGGATACAGCACGGAAACGCATGGCTCCCGGGACGGAGCCGGCCTGGATGCGATCCAGATGGAGACGCCGGGTGCCTATCGGGACACCGCGGTCAAACGGGTGGAGCTGTCTCGCGCCGTGAGCGATGCGCTCGCCAGTTATTTCAACAGCCATTTTCAGTTGAAGCTCGACGGCAGCCAGACGGTTGAAAAGTCCGCAACGCGATAGTTGATTCCTTGCGCCCGAGGGAGGATGGGTGGTTGCCACTTCCCGAGGCGATCTCACTTTCTGCTCATGACCCTTGCGCAAACAGTATCCGTCATCATTCCGACCCGCAACTATGGCAGATTCCTGAAGGACGCTCTCGACAGCGTCTTTGCCCAGGACTGGCCGGAGATGACGGTGATCGTCGTGGACGATGCTTCAGAAGATGACTCCCCGCAGGTGGTTCAGGCCTACGGCAACAAGCTTCAATACGTGCGCCACGAAAACAGGGGAGGCACGGCCAAGGCGAGGAATACGGGCCTGAATATGGTGAAGGAGGGAGTGGTTTGTTTCCTCGATAGTGATGACGTCTGGCTACCGGGGGCCCTTCAGGCGCTGATGAAAACACTGGCCTTCAGTCCGGATGCAGATGGCGCATGCGCACGGATGGTGAATGTTCCGCATGACGCCATGGCCTGGGCCGGGCAGAATCCCGGTGAGCTGACCGGGAAGGCGGTGCAGGGGTGGCAGGCTGGTGCGGTGGCGTTCCGCTGGACCTGTTTTGAACGGGTGGGTGGGTTTGATGAAACGCTGCCGAATGCGGAGTTCGTAGAATGGATTTCACGAGCCCGGCACGTCGGCTTGAACTTTGCCACCACTGAGGAGTTGGTGGTGCTGCGCAGGGTGCACGGCTCCAACTCGGTGCTCACCAAACCCACGCTGGCACCGGGCTACCTGCAGATGATTCAGCAACACCTGCAGAGAAAGCGCGCTGCCAGCACTGCGTTCGCGAAAGACTGAGGAGTGGAAGTTGGGGGATTCGGGGTCACGCAGAGCGTATCGCTCGGTCAAACAGCTCCTCGTACAGGGTTACATAGCGCTCAAAACTGAAATCTGTGAGCGCTCGTGCCCTGGCTTGATCGCCCATTTCTTGCATGAGAGCGGGACAGCTGAGCAGCTGGTCCAGCGCTTCGGCCAGCCCCGTGAAATCCTTCTTGTCCGCGAGGAGTCCTGTTTTTCCATGAACCACGATTTCCGGCAGGGCTCCGACTCGAGTGCCCACCACCGGCCTTCCCATCTGCGCTGCTTGCAGACTGACCAGTCCGAAGGCCTCCTCCCAACGGGAGGGCATCACCACTACTGACGCGCGATTGAGAAAGTCCGGAACTTCGGCGGGCGGAATCCAGCCGGTGAAATGGACGCAGTCTATCAAACCCAGTTCAGACGTGACAGCCTCCAGCGGTTGGCGTTCAGGACCGTCGCCCGCCACGATCATCTTCGCGGCGGGATGTTTTTCGTGGACTTGCTGCATGGCTCGCAGAGCAAGGTCAAAACCTTTGTCGGCGATCAACCGGCCCAACGTCATGATGATCGGCGGGTCCTGCGGCAGGGGCAGAGGGGGCACGCCTGAGACAGGCAGGCTGTTGAGGAGCGGGATCGTTTTTGGAGCCAGCTCGGGCATTTCCCTGCAAACCGCCTGATGCAGAAAGTGAGACACGGTGACGATGAGCTCGCACGATTTCAGATGCTGGCGAACGGCTCCGCCAGGGGTGGTGTATTCCTCGATCCGCCCTTGCAGGCTCGCGATGGTCGGGCGCGGAGCCTGCCTGCTGGCTATGCGTTGCAGCGCGATCAGTGGCCCAGAGACGAAGACGAGTTCGACATCCGGCTGGAAGGTAGCCTTGACCGCCCGGATGGTGGCAAGAGCCTGTTGGAGCTCCCGCAGATCGCCCGTGGCGATGGCGCGTCGAAATTGCAGCCGATGGACTGGAGCGCTGTGCCATGTGTCTGCAATGGGCAGCGTCTCTGGGATGCGGCTGGTGATGACTGTACACTCGTGTCCTCTCCGGCAGAGCTCTGCCACCAGTTCGCCGCTGCGCACCTCGATCCCGCCGATGTGCGGATGAAATAACTCGGGCCAGACCAGGATTCTCATGAAGCTCTGATGCCGGCGGATGCCGAGGTGTAGAGATTCTCATACGCCGCCGCGCAGGACGCGATGGAGAATGTTTGTTCCGCATGGGATCTGGCATGGCTGCCCATGTGGGTGGCAGATTCTGGATGGTCGCAGAGCGACTGCAGCGCCGCCGCCATGGCGGCAGGATCTTCCGGAGGAACGAGGAATCCCGTGGTCCCGTGAAGAATGATTTCCGGGAGACCGCCTATGCGGCTGGCAATGATGGGGCGGGACACCTGGGCAGCCTGCAGGGCCACCAATCCAAAGGGTTCCTCCCAGCGGGAGGGCATGAGGACTACGTCCGAGCTGGCGATGAGGTCCGAAACGGCGGTCGGATGGACCCAGCCCCGAAAGTCAACCCGGTGATCCAAACCGAGATCAGCAGCCAGCTTCTGCAGATGGGGAAGCTCGATCCCATCTCCCGCCATGATCAACCGGACGCCCGGCACCTGAGCGAGGGCGCGCAGGGCGATGTCGAATCCCTTCTCATTGACCATGCGCCCCAGACACAAGGCCGTCGTGACATCCCTGGGTGGGGCGGGGGGCGGCAGAGGCAGCGCCAGACCGTTGTGAATGACGTGAGAGGGGCCGTTCCGGTTTTTGAGCTGGGGGGCAAACGAGGCCAGCATGCTGGCGGATACTGCAGCGAGGATCTCCACCTCCTCCAGCACGCGACGTTGTACCGCGGCGGGGAGGTGAAGGGGGGCGTGCAGGGTGAGCACGGCCGGGCAGGGGGCTGCGCTGCGGCTCAGCAGGTGCAGCCAGCCGGCCATGTGGCAACCATGGATGTGGATAATGTCGGGCTGGAACCTCTGCTTGTAGTCCGCGCAGGCCTTGATCTGCCGGGTCAGCAACCCCGGTTGATGAATCAGCTCTTCATCCAGCACGGGGCGACGCCAGACAGGGATGCCATCCATGACCTCCTCTGCGGGTGATCCGGGCAGGGCGCGTCCCACCACGGTGACTTGATGCCCTGCTGCCTGCTGCACATGACACAAATCGCGGACCAGTGTCTCGGTGCCACCGATGCGCGGGTAGTAACCGTCGTTCCAGTGGAGGATACGCATGGGTTTCAGGAAATTTCAATGAGGTGGCGCAACACTGCGGAGACCTCGTCGAGCCGGGTGCCCAGTTCGATGCGATAACACGGGAGGGATCGCACGAGCCGGGCCATGTCATGAAAGGCGGCGGGCTCCGGGTTGGCCCGCGGCAGCAGCGTGCTGGGAGCCAGGGCCTTGAGCGCTTCTGCGGGTGGGATGGGCATGAATCGCGTGCCTTCTGTGCCCGCCACCCGGGGGGCGACCAGCACTTTCAGAGGGAGATCAACGGCGACTCTCTCTGGATAGTGCTGATGCATGAAGATGACTGGTTTTCCTTCTACGCCGGGCAGAGGGTCCCGGGAACGCGCGGCCAGTTCTGGAAAACGTGCCAGACTGTCAGGCAACAACTTGCCACTGTTGAAGACGCAGTAGGCGTGTGGAGAGGGCTGGGTTCGCACCATGCACAGATCGTCACTCAGGTAGGAGAAGCCGCTCAGGGCACAGTGCAGTGACGTGGTGGACTTTCCAGAGCCGCTCTTCCCAACGATGAGGGCGGCACCTGAGGAGGTGCCCACACATCCGGCATGCAGCAGGCGCAGCCCTTGTTGTTGGGACCACCAATGCATCAGCGTGGGGAACGGGGCGGAATGCACGTAAGTGGGAAGCTGGGCGGCATCGCGTACCCAGATCACCGCCTGACCTCTTTCGATGGAGTAGAGAATGAACAGGCTGTCCTGCTCGGCAAGATTGATGCGGTAGCCTTCACCCCCCTCCGGCAAGGTGAGCCTGGGAGCCGAGGTGGCGGTGCCCACAGGAGGAGGAGTCCAGGGCGGGGCGGGAAGCTCGACACCGGTGGCTGCCTCGTCCCACGCCAGCACCTCCAATCCACCCGGGCGGTAGGCGGACAAGGCGGGGAGATGAGTGAGCGATGGCGTGAACACCTCCTGAAGGGCCTGCCCGACCGTGCGCACGACGAGGCGTCGTTCGGCCAGGGCTCCGGTGTGGGCATGGCAGGGGGCTCTCCTGGTCGCTTCCTCGTAGGCGGCGAGCAGTGAGTCAAAATAGGTGTCCAGTCTCGTTCGGATCTCCGAAGGTCCGACTGGGGAAGAAGTCACGGCCATGCCTGAATTCAGGATGCGGGTTTCTGAGGCCAGCCGGTGTACACGTCCACTTCGTGGATCGGATCGATGAGGAGCAACTCCTGCATGTCCGTATAGCTCTCAATCAAAGGGCTGACGAAGGGTTTGCCAGCGGGCTCGGCAGGGGGTGCCTCCGCGGAGCTTGTCGTATCCGGCGCCTCGACGACCAGACCTCCCTCCACCAACTGCTTTGCGAAGCTCTCCGTCTCCGTCAGGGCTTGCGCCGCGATTTCCGGATACTTGGTGGCCAACCGGGAGGCGGTTTCCTGGATGGAGAACCCCTGCATCAAAGTCTGCCAGAGGAAAACGGCGGACTCCCGCAGGCTGTGGTAGTGCCCGGTCTTCAGATTGATGGCCAACACCTCTTCATCGAAGACTTCGGCGCTGACATCGGGTTCGTTGAGGCGGTAGCGGGCAGACATCTGGTTCAAGCGGAAGGAGAAAACGCAGGCTTCACCAGTGAATGCAGAATTCCAGCCAAAATTTTTGTCTAGGGACGAAATGTCTGCATGGTTCGTGCCTCTGGAAAGCCCGGTGCGGGAGTCCACCGCACCGTCCCCATCTCATGCCCGCCTCAGTCGCCACTGCCACCACCACCGTGTTGTTGACGGGAGGCTGCTGGCCCACGCCTGGACAAACCTTGCTGCTGCGGGCGGCCCTTCTGGAAGCGGAAGCGGCCTTGCCGGCCTGGGAAGACTGGAAGGCGGGGAATGACCTGGACTATCTGGAGGCTGGCACTTTCCGGCTCCTGGGCCTGCTTTACCGCAACCTCGTGCGCGTGGGGCTGGATCCAGCGGATCCTCTTTTGCCGAGGCTGAAGGGGATTTACCGCAATTTCTGGACAAAAAATCAGATGGTGTTGGGCCGCAAGGCGCCAGTGCTGAAGGCGCTGGCTGCGAGGGGGATCCCCTGCATGTTGCTCAAAGGCGCAGGGCTGACGCTCACGGTCTATCGCGACCACGGCGTGCGTCCCATGGACGATTTCGACCTGTTGGTACCTCTCTCCGAGGTGGGGCGGGCGATGGACGTGTTGGAGGAACTGGGCTGGCGTTCGCAGGTTCATTCCCCACGGGATTTGCCTGCCAGCATCCATGCCTGTTCGTTCAAGGATCCGTCAAACGCCACGATCGATCTCCACTGGCGTCTCTGTCACCTGCCTGCGGGAGAAGATTTTGACCGCACCCTGTGGGAGGGCAGACAGCCTCTGGAACTGCATGGTGAGCCCGCCGGAGTGCCCTGCACCACCGACCAGTTCCTTCACACCTGCGCGCATGGGCCCCAGTACAAGTCCGTGTCGCCAGTGCGCTGGATTGCCGATGCTTATTTCCTCGTGCAACAGGCGGGCGACAAGATTGACTGGCGTCGGGTGGCGAAGCATGCGCCCGCGGTGGGTGCGGTTCAGGGGGTGCAGGGCACCCTGGACTATTTGCAGAAGCATCTGGAGGTTGAGGTTCCGGTTGAGGCGTTTCGTTGCATGGGGGATCTGAAGCCCACTTTTCAGGAGCGATGGGAAACCCGATTGCTGGGCAAGAGTCTCCCTTCGCCCCTGCACAGGATGCCGCTGGATTTCAGTCATCATCTGCGTTGCTCCCGTGGGCAGGGCCTGTGGCGGCAGTTGAGCGGATTTCCCGTGTACTTCCGTCACGCCAACAACCTTCTGCCGGGTCAGTTCACCTCGCACTACCGGGCACGGGCCGCCTATTGGTTCCGGCACTGGCTCCCCTGGCACATGCGTCGGGTGCCGAGAATGCTCCTGTGCCGTGAGATCGGAAGTGTGGGCCGGTTTAGAGATGAAGACCTGAAAGGCTTTTATCCACTGGAGCCTTATGAAGACCGTCTGCTGCGCTGGTCCCGACCCGAGGCAAAAGTCCGGCTCACGTTTCCTGCGGGACTCTCCTTCAAGGTCTGGATCGATGTGGGCAGGCTGCGCGCCTGGGCCTCAGACCTCAGCAAGCACCTCCAGTTTAGTGTGGATGGGGTGCCACTCCCACGGCCGTGCGTGAAAGGAAAACAGGGGATACTAACCCTTTCCATCGACCTGTCCGTAGTGGCTGACCGGAGGGGGCGCCCTGTGGAGCTTTCCTGGACCTGTCTGCCCCACGTGGCGGCTGGCGATTCGCGGGCCCTGGGCCTGCCCGTGGTTTCCATGAATGTGGCAGCGGTCCGGCCGTCCAAACTGGATTCGACAGTGCTGAATGAGGCGTTGTCGGGAGTCTAGCTGAATCCAGCAGATGCCGCTTGAAAGATCCATGACCGGCTCTTGCGTAAGAGCCCTATGGTTGAAGTAAATGTGACGTACGATGGCGGCTTGCGATGCCGCGCCCAACATGGTCCCTCCGGCGTGGTGCTGACGACGGACGCACCGAAGGACAACATGGGCAAGGGCGAGGCCTTTTCTCCCACCGATCTCGTGGCCACCGCTCTCGCGACCTGCATTGCCACCACCATGGCCATCGTTGCCAACCGCAAGGGGTATGATCTGCCGCAAATGACCGTGCATGTGGAGAAGCATATGACTTCGGCACCGCCACGCCGTATTGAGCGCCTGCCCGTGGTGGTCACCATCCCTCTCCCGCAGGATCACGCAGACCGGGAACTGCTCGAGAGCGCGGCACGCGGCTGTCCGGTGCATCGCAGCCTTCATCCTGACGTGCAGTCACCCATTGAGTTTGTCTGGAACGGCTGATCGGCTCCCATGACCCGTCTTCAGGGCCGTGAAGACTGAAGCAGCCGGCAGAATGTGTTTTCTAGTTTATTTTCTATGAACCGACGCTCCCTTCTCAAGCATACATCGGCCCTCGGGGCCGGTCTCGCCATCTCCGCAGTCCATGCCCAGGAGGTGCGGGATGCTCGAAAGCTTAAGGTGGCCGTCGTCGCCCTGGGGCGCGGCATGGGGCACGTGCAGGCGCTTCTGCAGATCCCCAATGTGGAGATCAAGTACCTGGCTGAGGTGGACCCAGTCCGCCTCGACCGGGGGCTGAAGGTGGTGGCCGAGAAACAGCAGGTCTCATGCGTGGGGGTGAAGGACTTCCGCACCTTCCTCGATGACAAGGAACTGGATGCCGTCTTCATCGCCACCCCCAACTTCTGGCACACGCCTGCGGCCGTGCTGGCCATGAAAGCGGGCAAGCACGTTTACGTGGAGAAGCCTGGCAGCCAGAACATGCAGGAGGCGGAATTGATCGTCGAAGCGGCGAAGAAGTATGACCGGGTCGTGCAAATGGGCAATCAGCGCCGCACCTGGCTCAAAGAGCCCATCGCCATGCTCCATGAGGGAAAGATCGGCAAGGTGCACTACGCCCGCGCCTTCTACAATGCCAACCGCAAGGCGATTGGCCAGAAGGCGAATCCGGCGTCACCAGAGATCGACATGGATCTCTGGCAGGGGCCGATGACAGCCGAGCGGGACATGGAGTCGTATGTGCACTACGACTGGCACTGGCTGTGGCACTGGGGCAACGGGGAACTGGGAAATAACGGAATCCATCACCTGGATGTCCTGCGCTGGGGTTTGCAGGTGGATTATCCCCTGCGTGTGACCTACAATGGCGGACGGTACTGGTACGATGACAAGCAGGAAACGCCCGATACGGGATCCGCAGTATTTGACTTCGGCAATGTGGGCATGAGCTGGGAGCAGAGCAGCTGCCATCCCCGTCCTGTGGAAAAGACGGGCGAATGCATCTTCTACGCAGAAGGGGGCTCGCTGCACACCACCAGTGCTGCGTACACCTTCTATGATCTCAAGGGCTCAGAGATCGCCAAGGGCAAGGGCAAAGGGGGCGACGTGGAACACATTGGCAATTTCCTTGAAGCCATCCGTGGCAACGAGAAGCTCAATTCGCCCATCGATGAAGGGCAGAAGAGCACCCTGCTTTGCCACCTGGGCAACATCGCCTATCGCACGGGCAGCATGGTGCACTTCGACCCGAAGACGAAAAAGATCACCGGCAATCCAGAGGCGGAGAAGTATCTGGGGCGCAAGTATCGCAAGGGTTGGGAAGTGGGCATCTAGGGGATGGTTGCCACGTTGCGCTGGTAGGGGTTATGGCGTAGGGAAGGCGTTCTCACGCTCTCCCGATGTCTGAAAAGGTCCCTGCCAGCCTCACTGCCCTGCCCATTACGCGAATCGACCTTGCCGTGGGCCTGACCGAGTTCCCGCGGGAGGTGTTCGATCACGCGGACACGCTGGAGGTACTGAACCTTTCGAACAACCGGCTTTCCTCCCTGCCGGATGATTTAGGACGCCTGAAGAAGCTACGCATCCTCTTCTGCTCCAACAATGAGTTCACCCGGTTGCCGGCGGTGCTGGGCACCTGCCCAAGCCTGACCATGGTGGGCTTTCGCGCGAACCAGATCGAGGAGATCGAGGAAGGGGCATTGCCCCAGAATCTGCAGTGGCTCATTCTGACAGAGAACCGGCTGCATGCGCTGCCCGCTGCGCTGGGGAAATGTGGACGGCTCCAGAAGCTGATGCTCTCCGGCAACCAGCTGGAGACCTTGCCGGAGGAAATGGCTGCTTGTGAAAACCTCGAACTGCTCCGGCTTGCAGCGAACCGCTTTGCAGCGTTGCCAGACTGGTTGCTCCGTCTGCCGCGCCTGGCGTGGCTGGCCCTGGCCGGCAACCTGATGACGGAAGATGGCCTGGACCGTGGGCGGAACGAGATCACGACAATCCCTTGGACGGAACTGACGCTGAATCAGCAGCTCGGGGAAGGTGCTTCCGGGGTGATTCATCGTGCAGAGTGGCGACATGCTGACTCAGGTGGGGGCGGCATGGATGTGGCGGTGAAGATTTTCAAAGGGGCAATGACCTCGGATGGTCTTCCTGCCAGTGAAATGGCCGCCAGTTTGGGCGTGGGAGATCATCCTCATCTCACCCAGGTACTGGGACGGATTGCCGGCCACCCCCAGGGTGCGGACGGTCTTGTGATGAGCCTCATTGATCCCGCCTACGCCAATCTCGCTGGGCCCCCCAGTTTTGACACGTGCACCCGGGATGTGTATGTGGATGACATCCAGTTGTCAGTTGAGGCTGGGATACGTCTGGCCCATGGCATCGCTTCTGCAGCAGTGCAGTTGCATGAGAAGGGAATTCTTCACGGGGATCTCTACGCGCATAACATCCTCTACCAGCCCCACGGCCAGTGTCTCTTGAGTGACTTCGGTGCGGCAGCTTTCTACGACCGTCAGGACACGGCGTTGGCTCGCCAGTTGGAGCGTGTTGAAGTTCGGGCCTTTGGGTATTTGCTGGAGGAACTGGTGGCGTTGATTGCCGAACCTGTGGCGCATGTCGATGCCGTCGCTGAACTCGTGCGACTAAGGGACGTGTGTTGCCATCCAGAGGTGAATGCCCGGCCTTCATTCGTTGAAATCGAAGCCAGGCTGGTTTCTCTGGTTTCCCGTTAAGCCTTCTTTTCCCCATGCAACCGCACTTTCACGAAGCCAACCGCCTTTCCTGGAACGCTGCGACGGTGGCGCACAACAGCCACAAGGGCGACCAGACCGCCTGCTTCCGCGATGGAGGCAGTACGTTGTTTCCTGAAGAGAAGGAGTTGCTTGGAGATTTGACGGGGCTGGAGGTGCTTCATCTGCAGTGCAACTCCGGCCAGGACACCCTCGGCCTGGTGCAACTGGGAGGGACGGTCACAGGGGTTGACATCTCCGACGAGGCAATTCACTTCGCCACAAAGTTGTCGGCTGACTCCGGGCTGGCGGCCACCTTTCACCGGATGGATGTTTACGACTACTTCACCTCCACGGTGGAGGCTGGCGTTCAGTATGATGTGATCTTTGCCTCCTACGGCACCATCTGCTGGCTGTCAGACATCGGGGCTTGGGGCCGGGGCATTCAGGCGCTTCTTCGTCCTGGCGGTCGCTTCGTGTTTGTCGAGTTTCATCCCTTCTCGATGATCTTTGACGACAACTGGAAGTTTCACTATGACTACTTTCCGAACGGAGCGGTCTCTTCCCCGGGAGTGTCAGACTACGTGGCGCTGTCCGGAAATGGTCTGGCTCTAGGAGAGTATCAAACCGGGGTCGAGAACTTTGTGAACCCTCACCCGGCTCATGAGTTTGCCTGGGGCTTGGGGGATGTCGTTACCTCCCTGGCACAGGCGGGGCTGACCATTGTCCGGCTGCACGAGTATCCGTACGCGAACGGCTGCGCGTTGTTTGAGGGCATGTGGGACTCCGGTGGACGGCGGATGGTGCCACCGAAGGGGATGCCCACGATGCCCCTGATGTACAGCATCCTGGCGAGGAAGGCGTGAGCCGGAACTCGCAGGCAGCGCCGCAGAATTCCTGCGGGCTGCCAGCATCATGCGGGAATAGGGCGGTCAGCAACTGCCACAGCAAGTTGTCTTGGCCGCGGGCGCTTCATCGTACTCGTCGTGCCGCTTCACCCAGTCTCCAAGGTTGAAGTTGGGCCCGTTTTCATTGCGTCCCTTTGGGGTGAGGTCGAGGAAGTGGTAAGCACCCAGCAACGACTCTGTCTCGCGGGCAAAATCGGAATAGGTGTGGAAAACGTTGCCGTGATCGTCCTTGTAGAAGACGCTCACACCGGGCAGTTCGTCGATCTCCAGATCCGTTTCCTCGAAGTTGTACTCCATTTTTCCTCGTGCCTTGTCCTCCTCGGTGGCGGAGACATGGTAGTCCTGATTGAAATCCGTATCATGTGCGGACACCCAGGGAAACTTCCATCCCATGCGGGCCTTGTATTTATCGAGCTCAGGCAGCGTTGCTCGGGATACGGCGATGAGAGTCACGTCATGATGGAAGAGATGGATGTGCGGTCCATCGAAGTGATCCACCATGAAGGAGCAGCCGGGGCACCCTTCCTTCCAGCCGGGGCCGAACATGAAGTGGTACACAATGAGCTGGCTGTTGCCTGCGAAGAGGTCGGCCAATGATTTTTTTCCTGTTGGGGTGTCGAAGACATAGTTCTTCTCCACTTTCACCCATGGGAGTTTGCGGCGTTCCTCCGCCACTTCGTCCTGCACTTTCAAGGCCGCTTTTTCCTTCTTGATCAACTCCTTGCGGGCTTCGATCCAGGCGGCGCGGGAAACGACTTGATGACTCGATAGCGGCGATTCGGCTGTCGTTGGAGGCTGAGGGGTGGGGCTTTCGATGGTGTTGGTGCTCATGGTCTTATCTCCTATTCGTGGAGCTGGCAGGAGACTTCCTGGCAGCAGGCTTCAGACCCATGACGAATCGCGCCCAGTCGGCTGGACACCCGTTTCCCATTTATTTAGCGTTCCATGGTGGAGCGTACCTGTCAGGTTGAGATGCGCTTGGGCAGAGAGGCCAGATCGGCGGCCCCAAGGTAGTCACGAAGACGGCTGATGGCTGTCCTTCCGATTTTTAGGGGATCTGCCAATCCGACAAGAGCCATGCTGGCGGACTCCCGGTTGGTGATTTCCAGATCTTTGATATGAGCCGGGGCCACGATCAAGGATCGGTCGAGGCGCAGAAAGCCTTCCTGCGGCAGATGGTGCTCCCACTCTCCCAGAGCGCGGTACACGTAGAGTTCCCTGCCATCCACGAGGTGGAGAATGGAATAGCAAGCGTCTGCTTTGAGACAGACGATCTGGTTGGTGGGGACGACGCGGTAGCTGCGGTGCACCGGGACAATCATGAGGTCCACCATGTACAATGGTTGCGGATTGGCGGAGGCATCCGGGATGCGTCCCCGCAACCGGCTGAGGGCGAGGGTAAGGCGGTCTGCAGTGAGGGGTTTCAGCAAATAATCGATGGCGCCCACCTCAATGGCCTGGACGGCAAATTCCTCCTGGGAGCTCAGAAAGATGATGCCAGGCAGTTTCTGAAGATGGGGCAGCAGATCAAAGCCGAGCCCGTCTGGCAACTGGGGGTCGAGGATCAAAAGGTCTGGAGTGAGTGACGTGGACAAGTCCGCCGCCCCCTCAATGGAGCCTGCCTCGCCGATGACCTCCACCGCAGCATGAGCGGCGAGGAGTTTCCGCAAATGCGTCCGGGATGCTGGATCGTGGTCCACGATCAGCGTTCGCCAGATTGCTTCACGTTGCATCGGATTGGTGGAGAGGGCGGGACGGGCGGTCAGTCCTGGAACTGTTCCATGTGCGAAGCGATGACCTTGCCGGTGAAACGGTCGATGGCGATATGCACCCAGAGCCGGGTTTCTCCCTGGGGAATGAAATTCAGGGCGAGATCCGTGGAGCCGGGGGGCGACATGCGGCCCGTCTGGGAAATGATATCGATGAAATAGTTCCACGTGCGGGTCTGGCCCGCGGTGCCCAGGGCCCTCACGAGGACTTCCTGCCTTTGCTTGCTGCCGGCCATCTCTGCCGTGAGCCGGTTGACGGGGAGGATGCCCACGAGATCCGCCAGGCTGCGCAAGGGAGTCAGACCCACCTCGCGACTATAGAGCGTCTGGATGGTGTAGGCATGATCGTTGCTGGTGCGTTCCAACCGGTGGGGGCGACCGCCGGTGATGTACTCCTGAGCCTGGCCGATCAGGTAGGAGGTGTCCATGAGCTGCGAAAAGATGCTGTCCTTTGGCGACTGGGTGTTGATGTTGATGCGCCCCGCCACCACGCCGTCTTGCGGGATCTCATTGATGTCAAAGTACTCCAGCAGAGCGGAGTCTCCGCTGTCTGGGCTGGCAAAGTTGAGCGTGCGCCAGGGGTCGTCTCGGAAGACGCAGCCCAGTTCTCCGGTGGTGTAGTAGGGGCGGTGCAGGATCACGTTGCGGTCTTCTGACACCTTCGCCTTGAAGTTTGAGTTGAGGCGGTTTGCCAGGACATCCTGCAAAACCCGCTTCGGGGACGTGGCCGTGCGTCGGCCGACGGCCACATCATCGAGACGTGAGACGCCATCCTGATCCACCACCAAAGGAGGAATGCCGCCGGGTGTCAGGGGATCGGCCCCTGCGATGGTGGCATAGTCGTTGGCAGCGGTCATGGTGATGACTGCCGCGGGATCTGTCGCAAGGAGCGGTGCATCCGTCTCCCCCCGGGCCACGCCCCAGCGATTGGTGCGGGGATCGGGTTTGATGAAATAGGGGGTGTGACTGTCGTTGAAGACGGTGTCATCCGGTGTTTGGGCTGCCTTGTTGGCGGACTGGATGGTGACCGCCACCGAGGCTCCGAGGCCCGCGGTCGGCTCTGTGGAGCCGTCTCCCACCAGCGCATCGTAGGGCACCCAGACCCCTGCGTCGTTGCAATACTCGAGGACGAGGTTGAAGTGATGAAGCTGGGTCTCCACATTGGGCTTGGTGGCGCTGGTGGTGATCCAGAAGGCCAGTGCTTTGCCGGTGAAGTAGTCTGGCATGGGAGGGAAGCCGTGCTCACCTTCCGAAGACGTCGAAGGTGTCCAGTCATTCAGCGGAGGATGCGGGGTCCGATGGGCGTCAGGATTGATGGCGATGATGCGATCTCCGGAGCTATCTGTATCATGCCTGGAGGTCATCTTGGCATTCGCAAAGCTGCCAACCATCCTGAGTCGAACGGGGGGACGACTCACCGTCTGCAATGGGGCCGCATGCGGATTCACCAGGATGGGAATCGCAAACTGGTCCACCTGTTGAATGTTGCTCCCCGCGTCGGTCTTGGTGATTTGTCGGAACCGTACTCCATAGAGGTAGGGCAGGTCCTTCACGCCATAGACCTGCCGGGTGATGCTGGCGGCATTGGTGTAAACAATGGTGGTGGGGAGATTGTTGGGGCGGGCAGCATCAATGATGTTTGCTCCGATCCGGAGAATCTGGAGGTCCTTGTCGGCATCCCGCTCCGCTGTCAGAGATGCGGTGGTGCCCGTGAAGCTGCGTCCCACCGAGTCGTTGACGATGGCCGCTTTCAGCATCTCAAAAAAGTTGGGCTCCCGGGTGGCGGCCCTTAACTCGGTGAGAGTCTTGATGTGGGTGTCTTCGTACACCCAGCGTCCCTGGGCATCATTCACAAGACCGAAGTACTGCTTGATGGCGTCGTCCTTCTGAGTGGAGGTGGACTCGAACCAGGCAATCCGGTTCAGAGCGAAGCGCCGACTGGCAACAGCCGTGCCGGGGAGGAGGGTGTACTTTCTTTGGGTGCCATCCACGAGATAATCTGTTGCGGCGGCCTTATGGGTACGCAGGATCGCCGGGGCAAAGACGTTGGCGGCATTCGGGGTGGAAGGGTCCCAGGAAGGTGCGTCCACTGTGCGGGACCAAGGTGTCATGTAGGACTGGGGGTTGAAGTTGATTTGGTTGTTCTTGCCAAAACGGAGAAGGTCAAGACGACTGATGAACTGCGTGTCTCCCTCCGGCGGATCGATGAACCCGTTGTTATTGGAAAGAACCCGGTGGAGGTAGCTTCCATCCCGCGCACTGCGCCTGCTGCGAACGTCCACGAAACGGTTCTGCGGATCCCGGGCGAGGTCACGGCTGACCGTCATGACCTGGGTGAGATCTGCCCCGGCCAGAGTGGCTTTGAGGGCGTTGATCTTGAGAATGTCACCTGCCATCGCTGCGGGATAGCCAGCCACGCTGTAGTCGATGAGACAGTCGGTCTGATGAATGGTGAAGGCCGTCCGGCCCACCAACGTGGGGCTGGCTGTACGGGTGGGGCCGCTTTCGTCAAAGTAGATCCAGAAGGGCGCGTCGTTCTTGCCCCAAGGTTTGAGTGCCAGAAAGAGACTGGGCTCGTTCCATTGCTCTGAATGGATGTAGCGCCCGTCCTTGTTGGGAGTAGAGCTGCGTACATCCGATGTCATGGGGTCGAACAAGGGATGGCTGAATTTGGTGATGCTGGGATAGTGGGCGCTCTTGTCGCCCTTCATGGCCGTGGGGATCTTCACGACTGGCAGCATGTTGTCCCGGGTCTTGGGCTTGAAAATGCGGGTTCCCGCCACCTGGATCACTTCGCTCTGCGAGGGGGCGGTCACCTCTTGGGTCAGGAGCCCGATGGTGTAGTTCAAAGCCGACTGGGCAAAGATCTCGCTGCGCACACGGGCAGATGCGCTGGCTTCAATGGCGTGATAGTTTTGTGCCCGGGTGAAGAATGCCAGCAAGATGGCAGTAAAGAGGGCCACCAATGCGAGGGTCACCACAATGGACGAACCTCGACGTTGAAACTTGAAGTGGAAACCGGGGAGGGATTTCATTATCTGGCGGCTCTATTGAGGAAGGTAGTAGGTGCGCTGAAGGACGCGGGTGTGCTGTCGTGCTGGTGGAGGAAGCTCTGCGATGGCTTGCTGCCAGAAGCTTGCGGGTGTGGATTCAAGGGCGGTGCTTGTGCTCATCGTCACCAGTTTCATTTGAAGAGGGCCGAAACCTTCCGCTTCCGCGATGTCCCTCTGGGCGGGGCCGTCCAGAACGGCAATGCTGGCGATGAAGGCCCGCACTTCTTTCAGATCCACTTTGATGAATCCATTGGGATCGGGCTGCTGATCGGCAGTGTAGGGGGGCAATCCACGGGGATCCCGTGTGATCGTGCCGTCACGACGCATCCAGACAAGCTCAAAACGGAAGGCATGCTCTCCCGTCACATCAGAGTCCCCGAGCGCACGGGTGCTGAGACATTCACTGAGAAGATAGTCTTCGGCCTGGATGTCGTTGTCTGTGGGCCAGAGCAGCGGGGCGCTGCCTCGCACCAGCATGGGCAGATCGCACTTCAGCAGGGGGTGTGGCCGTGTCTCCATGGTGTAGGAAACAATCGTCATTCGTGCGCGGGGATGCTGGCTGCTGTTTCGGGAGATGGCGACGAACTTGAGTGTGTCATTGGTGGTGGCATCGCCCGGCTTGAACAACACGCCAGTGCCGCCCCGGGTCACCAAGGTACTGATGTCTTCAGTGAGGTTGTCCAGCGCCATCCGGGCCGAGGTGATGGCATCCATCTGGCGGAGTTGATGGGAGGTTGCCGTCTGGGCCGTGGTGGTGGCTTGAACCAGCAAGAACGTGAGCACCAAAAAGACCACCATCACCACGAGCAGTTCAACCAGGGTGAAACCCTGCCGCAGATGATGGAGGTGTCTATCCGTGTGAGTTTTCATTGGGGGCGGAAAATCAGAAGGGCCCGGACGCTGCCTTGATGGTTGTGCCAGGCGGAGTTTTCCCAGATGGAAGTAGCAGGCCAGGCAATGCGGATCACGGCTCTTCCGCTCGTCCAGTCATCTGGGGGAGGGGTGATTTCAATGCGATAGGCAAAATCAGCCTTGTCTGCCGTAACATGGGAACTTCCAGAGGCGTCCATGAGACCTTCCGCAGGTGGATGCGAAAGGTCGCCGGGAGTCCAGGTGATCTCACCGATATCCTGAAGGCCCAGCACCTGGTAGCTCCCACCATCCTGCCGGGGGGCTGCTTGAATGCCGGTCGCGATTTGCTTGAGCAGGCGGCTGGCTTCAGCCTGTCGCGAAGCATTGGCCGTCAAACTCATGCCTGCGGGAAGCAGCCCCATGAGAAGGCTCAGGCTCAGTGCAGAGATGCCCAGAGCGACAGTGGTCTCCACCAAGCTGAAGCCCCGCGTCCAGCGGGAGCGGACGGTGGATGCCTCGTGGGAGGAAGCCGCGGTGGATCGGATTCGCATGCTAAGGACGGAGTATTTGGATATGGCCGCTGGCGCCATTCAGCACGAGAGCCGCCTGATCGGGGTTGTTGGAGTCAACATTTCCACCGCGGGTCGGGAGCAAAACCAGGTCAATAAACCGGTCGTAGGGCGTGTTCAGATCGATATCCGGTGTGTAAGTGTTCTTGCCGTCGGTGGTGGTGAAGCTGGAATAGATCATGGCCTTGCCCTGGGGGCTGAACATGATGGTGAAGAGCCACGCGGGTTCTGGTACCAGGTTGCCAATGGAGACATTGAGCCCCGGGGCTGATGCGAGGGATTTGGAGTCCGCCCCGGCAAAGCGGAGCTTTTTTAACTCGGCATCCAACTTGTCCCACTCTGCCAGCTTTACTCCCGTCCAGCGGTGAATGTTGCTCAGCACCTGAATGTCGTTCAGTTGCTTGGTGGATGGGCTGATGCTGGGCCGGGTGACCAGACTGCTGAAGGCAAAGGCGGTCAGCGCATCTTCACCATCCAGGGTTTTGGTGTTTTGGAAGGCAACGAAGGTGGGTTGGGAGGAGGTGAGTGCGTGATTCCGGGAGAGTTCGAGGAGATTCCAGGTCTCTGTGACCGCCTTGCTCATGCCCCGGTTGCCCAAAAGAGAGGGCAAGGCGGGCACGGTCGCAAAGATGAGCGCGGCAGTGATGCCGATAACGACCAGAAGCTCCACCAGGGTGAAGGCTCTGGCTCGATGGTGCGGAAACCTGGTCATGGCTGGCTGGGCGAATGGGGTTTACGGTGGCGACGCAGGAGCGATGCAGAGAGACCGAGCATGGCCAGGAGGGACAGTGATGGCTCTGGCACCGCCGATCCAAACGACACCTGCATGTCGTAGGTGTCCCAGTTGGTGCCGGACCGCAGGAAGGTGAGGGTAAAGTCTGAGATGCTCTGCCCCGCGAATTCCAGAGCATTCAGGTCCCACGTGTAGGTGTAGAGCACCGGCGCGAGACCGCTGGTGTACAGCCCTTCATAGCGGGCGATGTTGTCGCCTGTGGTGGCGATGGAGGTGTCGGTGGAAAGGACCGCCTGTGCGATGGAATAGGTGGTGGAGCCGATGGCCAGATTGAGCGTGGTGGGCGGTGCTATGGCCACCATCTGAATGGTCAACAGGTCTGGCACAGGTGCCGTGATGCCGGAGGCAGCGATGGTGAAGGTGGTGTTTCGCCCTGGCTTCAGGAACTCCGGTACGTAGCTCGCATTGGCGTTGACATTGGAACTGAGGAGGAAGGTGCCTGCTGTGGCTGAAGGCGTCTCACTTCTGGCATTGCGCACGCCAGCAATGGCCGCGCCGCCGGGACCTGGATTGCTCCAGAACTCCCGGTTGCCGCCCCATTCCGCGACCGCTTCATGTCCGGAGGGTAGCGGGATGGCGGTGGTCGCGGCCGCCAAGGGCAGGGAGGCTAGAAGGGAGAGACTGAGGATGAGTGTTTTCAACTGAGCGGGGGGCTTCATGAGAGGGCACACACGGGGATGGGTGACGGTGTTTTTTACAGGAGTGATGGTCTGGAGCTGCCTTCACGACGACGACGGCGCAGGAGGATTGTGGCCAGCGAAGTGGCGAGCAGAAGGAGGCGCCCTGGCTCTGGCACGGCGGCGTAGGAGAGGACGAGATCGTTGCCGATGGCGGAGATGGACCAGCCTTCCAGATTGATGCTCACATTGTCTGGATCGAAGCCATTGAGGCCGGCCGTGGTGGTGAGAAAGGTCCAGTCATAGGTGGAAGCGAAGTCGAAAGTGTCAGGGAAATGCAACACCAGGTTCCAAGGGTTCGAGGAGGAACCCGATTCCAGGCTGAAGGAGCCGGTGATCTCGATGCGTGGCGCCGCAAGGGAGTCCGCTCCGACGGTGAACTCCAGGGTACTGCCGCCTTCCACCAACAGGTTGCCGGCGAAATGGATGTCGATGGTCTCGGGCAGGGGATGGGTCTGGGTGGTGGGATAGGTGAGGGTGACGACGTTGCCCAGTTTCAGCGTGGTGACTCCCGGAGCGACCAGCAATCTGCTGCCGCTGGCAACATTCACCGTGCCCCAGCCGAGAGCCCGGTCGCTTCCGGCGATGAGCGTGCCGTTGTCGATGAAAGTTCCTCCGGAGTAGGTGCTGGCACCCGTCAGGTGGGTTGTGCCCCCTGATCGGACATACACGGCGGTCTTGCCGGGTTCTTTGAACTCCGGGTCATAGAAGTCCCGATACGGCCGGACTGGGGCCTTCTCCGTGATGTTGGCGGAGAAGGTGTAGTTGGATTCGTTGTGATTGAAGATGACCTCGCCACTGCCATAGCCAGTGGTCACCTCTGGGGCGAGGAAAGCACCTGCTGTGCCTCCTTCACCGATCTGGATCACTCCCTTGCTGTCGTAGGAATAGGGATCGCCGAAGTAAATCTGGCCCTTCTCGG
Source organism: Verrucomicrobium sp. BvORR034 (assembly GCF_000739635.1). GTDB lineage: Bacteria > Verrucomicrobiota > Verrucomicrobiia > Verrucomicrobiales > Verrucomicrobiaceae > Verrucomicrobium. The sequence goes on from NZ_BATQ01000047.1 coordinate 27,298, forward strand.
CACCCAGAGTGACTGCGCCGCCCTGGGTGGAGAAGGAGGCTCCGTCGGCGATGATGAGGGTCAGGTCTCCGGTCACGCCCAGCATGGTGGTGCCCTTGATGAGGGTGTCTCCATTGACGAGGTAACTGGTGACATTGAGTTCTGTGCCCGCGCCCGCGATCCTGATGACCCCGGTGCCGCCGCCCGCATTGAACTCGCTCTCGTAGTAACCGCCGGAGAGGTTGCTGGTCACCGTCACCTTCGCGCCCTGCTCGATGGTGAGAGATCCTTCATTATTGCCGCTGGACATGTACAGAGTCTCCAGGAGCGCAGTTGTGCCAGCTCCAGTGATAAGGACTTGTCCCTGACCTACTGTTTCGGATGAGTAGATCGAGTTCATGTAGCCGATGGCCAGGCTGCCTGAGATGGTGGCACCACCCCGCACCTCCAGAGTGCCAGTGCCTCCGATGCTGCCGACGGTGAACGTGGCTTGCACGTCCGAGAGACCTTCGATGATGGCCTTCCCCTTGGTATCGAGGATTCCCACTTGAAAGTTGAAGAGTCGGGACTGCTCCGTGGCAGTACCGAAGCGGGGATCATTGATGTAGCTCCGGTAGTAGCCCCTGAGGGTAGCGCCGTTGATCCTCACGAGACCTGCTGCACCCGATGCTGCGGAGCCGACGACAAGGTCGGCAGATCCACCTGCGCCACTCACGCCACCATAGGCATAGGAGCCGCGCAGATTGAGGCTGACGTCGTTGATCTCCAGGGTACTGGAAACAACCTTAATGGCAGTGGCCTCCACCGTCACACCTCCTGCCAGGGTGACCACGCTGCCATCATCGATCTGTGCCGTGCTGTTGGGGTCGGCTGCGGCGGCGTAGGCAGCAGGCAACGCGCCGTTGCTCCAGTTGCCCGGTGTGAACCAGTTGCCAGAGGTGCCACCGATCCATCGGTTGGCGGTCTGGGCCTGGGCGGTGGCCGGCAGCAGAGACGTGAACAGAAGTGTGGCGGCCAGCGCCGCCACACCCGGGAGGGTTTTAAGGGATGACATCAGCGCTCCACTAGAGGGCTTCCACGTCTGCCTGGATGGTGTCGACAGAGAAGGCGTGACCCAACTGCGGATCTCCGGCCCCGCTGACGAAGTTGATGGTGAACGGCGAGGAGCTGAGGCTTAAACCCGTCCAGACATACTGGAAGGTGAAGTAGAAGGTCCCCGTGCCACCAGGATAGGTGGTGTCTCCGTCGGAGGGATCCCAGCTGCCCTGGGCGAACGTGTTGGGGGAACTGATGGTGGCGGAGTTCGTATAGCGTGCCACGGAAGTGGTGGCGATGGGACTGCCGCCTTGCACGATGCTGGCCGTGAAGGGCGCGTCTCCATAGCCGCTGGCACCGCCGAGCCCGACGAGGGTGCTGCCAGTGAGCCGGAGATAGTTCGAGGTTTTTACCTGAAGAACCACCTTCTGCACAGCGTACCCGGCAGAGATGTCCAGGGAGAAGTCAAACTGCTGGGAAATGTCATCGTCATTGGTGAGACGACCGGGGCGGGCATAGCTGGGAGCTCCGCTGGAGGTTGCGGGTGAGGGATAGATGGCGGTCTCACTCTGGGCAAGTTCCGCACCCACCAGGCCGGAGAGATCCCCGCTGTCGGGTTCCAGGCCGGTGAAGTAGCCCAGGCCGGTTGCATCGGGGTCAAACCACTCATAGCGGGCAAGACCATCGCTCCCTGCAATGGTCTGGATGCCCGTGTAGGCGGATGGGGCGGAGAGGAGGCTGACGCCGCCAGCTTTGCGAGCGGCACTGATGTGTTCCAGGGCACCCGGAGGGATGACGATCTTGGGGCCACCAGCCGCCTGGAGCTTGGTCAGCATGGAACCTGCTGCGAACGCGGACGTGGCAGCGAGGAAGGAACGGCGCGAGGTTTTGCGTGGGTCTTGGGGGGACATGTTAGTTTTGTAGGTTTGCGTTTTCAGTTGGGTTTGGGTCACTGAAAAAGGGGCTTGGCCGCTCTGGGCGATGTCCGGCAAAAGGGTCTCTTATATGATATTGAGACGCAGTAGCAATGTGTGATGGCTAGAATGCGAAGCGGATCATGGCAATTGCTTTTATTTGTCCCTTGTTGCCGGGGTTTCAGGAAACATCAGAAAGCCTGGTCTTCCAGGGCAGGGAAGGCCACTGACAGATGATGGAGGGGAGTTCTTTCATATCTGGCTGCACGGAACAAACGGTGCTTCTACCAGATTGAAAACTGCCTATTTTTGAATCCGCCAGCCAACACGATGAATCCGCCAGATCGTGCGGAAAAGTTGCAGCTACCCGCGATGAATTCGCACGCCAGTTGCCCGGTGTTGCCGGGATGATTCGTGATTGCTTTGTATCGAAAAACTAATTATGGGGGCGCGGTGGTCTTTCGTGGAAAGGTAGTTTCATGAACTTGCATGGCGGTTCCGCGTTCCCGGCATGTGGCATGCCGTCCGTCACCGCTTCAGGGCATTCGGGATGTTCCGAAGTGGGGTTATCTTGCCTGTGGATTGGAAACATTTCTCTGCTTATGCTCCGGCATGAGCAATTCCGGTGAGTTCTTCATCCAGCTGGAAGGTGGCGACGATTGGTCGGTTGAGTTCCCGGAAGACAATATCACGATGTCATTGGATCTTGAGCCGGTTGGGCCTACGCTCTACCGGATTGTGACTGTGCCTTTGATGATCGAATCTCCCCGCTTTGGAGATGTTATAGAAGCAGAGCAGAAAGGAGACAGGGAGTTGCGCTTTTTGCGCGTCGTCGAGCAGGGGGACTGGCGGATCTTCGACTTTCTTATCTCTGAGGAAATGGCCGGGTCAGAAAGGGTCAAAAGAGTTTGTGAAAAGGTGATTCTGCTTGGCGGGCACTGCGAGCGGGTGTTTGGAGGAATCCTGCTGCTTTGCTTGCCTCCGGCTTCCGACTATGATCCGACTGCTGATCTAATGACGTAGCTTGACCGGATGCCACAGTTGTTTCGAACTGCAGCCACGCTACCCCGGGTTCGGGCATACGTCTCAAACTGTCACTCCTTGGACCAAGCCTCCAATTGGCTCCAGCATGGCCATGATGTCGTCGCCAAGATTCGCCTCACCGAGTCTGGGTATAGAATCAGGACAGGGCCATCTGGACAGTGGTCGCCCCAAGCGCTGCCGCAGCTTCTTCCATCCTGGCGACCAACCGCAGGCAGGCCCAGGTGGAAAGTGCCCTCGCGTTCTTGCGCGACCAATTCAAATGGATTGAGGCGGGCAAACCGGCGGATACCCCGCATCTGAACGACTCCTGCTGCTGAAGGGTTCGATCCATCAACGAGGAGCCCGGCGCTGACCTGAGACATCACAGCCAGTGAATGCAATCTTGCATCAACTGCGACGACGCGCGCCGAAGGATGGCAATGAGAATCCATTTTGCCAGAGGCTAAAAATGGTGCGCGATACAGGGTTCGAACCTGTGACCCCCTCCGTGTCAGGGAGGTGCTCTACCACTGAGCTAACCGCGCAAACGGTGCTTCCTCTTTTTGGAAGCGGCCTGCTTGATACAATGGAGCCGGCCGTTGCGCAAATGTTTTTTTGTCTTCTGCCGCAGACGGCAAAGGGTGCTATTCCGTGCGTTGTTGCGCCTCTGCCGCCCGGGCGACTTCCTGCTTCACCAAATCGGGCGCAACGCCCCGAAGCTCAAACACCCGAAGGATTGTGTCCTCGATCAAATTGTTGGGACAAGAGGCACCGGCGGTGACTCCCACCACGATGGGTTCCTCGCTGGCCAGCTTCGCGGAGTAGCTGGTCTTTTCCGCCTTAAGGTGAAGATCAAAGTGAACGATCTCGGTGAAGCTCTTCAGCAGCTCGGCGGTACGGATGAAGAAGGTGGGCAGCTCTTTTTCTCCGATTTCCACGAGGTGAGTCGTGTTGGAGCTGTTGTAGCCGCCGACGACCAGGAGGATGTCGAGCGGTTTGCGGAGCATCTCGAACAGTGAGTCTTGACGCTCCTGGGTGGCTCCGCAGATGGTGTCAAAGACCTGGAAGTTCTGTTGGGCGGGTTCTGGACCATCCCGATCGATCACGGCCTGTTGCACCCGGCGCTGAAGTTCCTCGGTTTCCGACTTCAGCATGGTCGTCTGGTTGGCCACGCCGACCCGCTTGAGATGCTGGTCAGGATCGAAGCCGGGCGACATCGCCCCTTCGAAGCGCTTCAGGAACTCCTCGCGATTGCCGCCATGGCGGATGTAGTCGCAGACGTAGTCCACATCGCCGAGAGTGAGCACGACCACAAAATTTCCCTTCCCGTCATCCCCCTGGGCCCGCGAAGAGGTGGCCCGGGTCTCCTCGTGGGAGGCCTTGCCGTGGATGATGGAGGTGAAGCCTTGCTTGGCATAGCCTCGCACGCGCTTCCAGACGCTCATGACGTCGCCGCAGGTGGTGTCCACCACCAGGCAGCCGCGTTCGCTGATGATGTTCATCAGCTGGGTCTCCGCGCCGAAGGCGGGCACGATCACGACATCCTCCGGCCCGAGCTTGGAAACGGCCTCGAGATGCTGGCTGATGGGAATGCTGACGATCCCCATTTCCGTGAGCTGGCGGTTGACCTCGGGATTGTGAATGATCTCACCCAAAAGGAACACCCGCCGGTCGGCGAACACCCGCCGGGCTGCATAGGCGAGGTCGATGGCCCGTTCCACCCCGTAGCAAAAGCCGAAGTCCCGCGCCAGGCGGATGGTGGTGTTGCCCACCGTCATGAACCCGCCAGCCTTCCGCAGGTTTTCCACCAAGACACTGCGGTAGTGTGTTTCCACCTCCGCTTGGACCCGCTCCATCACCTCCGGGGTGCGGACGTTGACGCGGCGGGATTTGGCGGCGGGAGCGGGGGCAGACACAGGGGTGGAGGCAGCGGACATGAATCGGAGTCAGAATACGGACCTCAGGCCGGATCAGTTGGCAAAGAGAGGTTTGTCAGGGGCCTTGAAGGCGGCCTCAGTGATAAGTTCGCTGTTCGGCGGGTCAGGCGCAAGGTAATGTTCCGCACCCGGGCGGGTGGCGCTGGCTCCAATCGTGCTGTCTTCCGGCTGGGTGTTGGCAATGTTCACCGGGGTGCCCAGGCGGGTGAGGGCGAAGAATTTGGGGGCCACATTCTTGTGCAGGCGCAGGCAACCGTGGGAGCGAGGGACGTTCCACACATACCCCTGATGGAAGCCGTACGCCGGGGAGAACTCCACCCAGTAGGGCATGGGGTACCCCACATAACGTCCACCCCGCATGTTGGTGGCCTTGATGGGGGTGATGGCGTTCCCCTGGACGGCAAAGCCGTAGCTCATGGAGCGCTTCTTCTCGATCTTGTTGTAGACCTTGAAGTTGCCCTTCGGGGTGGGGTTGCTCGGGGTGCCCACGCAGGTCGCGGTGACCAGGAGAGGCTTGTCGCCCTCCATCACATAGACCATCTGCTTGTTCAGGCTCACCTTGACCCGCACATTGGACAGGCTCTGCGGCCGATAGGCGGGCGAGTCATAGTCGTCCTGCTTGGCCACTTTAAGGGTTTTGCAACTGGAGAGACCCAGGGCGGACAGTCCCGCGAGGGCCAGGATGACGAATTTGGGGAGTTGACTCGGAAGACTCATGGCGATTGTTTCGTAGCACACAACCACGCCACTCTCCACCGTTTTCCTCCGTCCATGAAGGTCCTGCTTGCTCCAATTCTCTCCGCCGTTGCCATGCTCGCACCCATGACGGGAAAGGCGGAGCCTGCGCCGGTGCCCAGTACGGCACCGGCGACCGACAAGGGCGTGGTGCTCTTTGACGGCAAGAACCTGGACAACTGGAAGGCCTATGACGCGGGTGGCAGCGGTGAGATTGCCGTTAAAGACGGTCAGATGATCATCGGCTCCGGGGAATCCATCACCGGTACCATCTATCAGAAGACCAAGGACCTCCCTCTGACCAACTATGAGATCACCCTGGAGGCGCAAAGGGTGGAGGGGATCGACTTCTTCTGCGGGCTCACGTTTCCCGTAGGAAGCCTGAAGACCTGCGCCACGCTGGTCGTCGGCGGGTGGAGCGGCAGTGTCACGGGCATCTCCAGCATCGACGGGCTCGACGCCTCGGAAAACTCCACCGGGCACTTTCGCAAACTGGAGGACAAGAAGTGGTACCGGATCAAGCTGCGGGTCACGCCTGAGTCGCTCACGGCGTGGATCAACGACGAGAAGATGATCGATGTCGATATCGCAGGCAAGAAGATCGGGGTGCGTCCGGGGCCGATTGAGGATTACCAGCCGCTTTCGTTCACCACGTACCAGACCACGGCCGCCATCAAGAACGTGGTGTTGACGCCGATCGCGCCAAAGTAGGTCCGCTGGATTCGTGTACCCAACGTAGAATCGCTGGAAGCCCGCCAATGTTGGGCTTGTGGCCGAATCCTCTTCGAGGAAGAGCTGCGACTGACGCACTTCATGCCATGGGAGGTGGATTCACGGTGCATTCACCCGGAGCGTCGTCAGCAGGGCGGCGTGATCAGACTCAGGTGACCACAATTTTTGCGCCGTCAAGGGCAGGAGGTCCTTGGAACTCCAGATGTGGTCGATGCTGAGCAATGGCAGGGGTGACTGGCGGGGCCAGGTTTCGCTCCAGCCATGGCCGGCTTCATCGAAGGCGTGATGGAAGGCCTCCCGCCATGGGGTGAGCCAGACGGATTCCCGCGGGGTGTTAAAGTCCCCGACAATGAGGGTTCGAGGTTTGTCCCGGGCCTGTGCCAGCACCTGCTCCAGCACGTCCTGCCGGGAACGGATGGGGGAGGAGACCCCGTCCACAATGAAAAGCCGCCAGCTCTGGCCGTCCACGGTCAGCTCCAGTTCGAGGTATTTGCTTCTCGATGGGAGGACGTGGGCACCCAGCACGCGGGCGCTGCCCCGGACCAGCACCGCGGTCCCGTGGGCGGTTTTCAGCATCTGGTAGCCGTCTGGAAGATCGGTCACCAACGGATTGGGGTCTCCGGAAATGCGGCCTGTTTCAACGAACCCTGCGATGTCAGGGCGGTGTACAGCCAGCAGACGGGCGACGCCATCGTGCGGCAGGCGGCGATGGGCGAGGTTCCAATACAAGACCTTCAGTTCACGCTGGCCGGGGAGGGGATCCAAGGAGACATGATTTTGGTACGAGGAGCCATGCCACCAGAGTCCACAGGCGACGCCAAGGCTGAGTTTGACGGCGCGGCTGATGAGTCCCTGCTTTCCCGCGAGAGCCGCTCCCAACCAGCCCAGTGTGAGGATGGGAAGCGGCAGGCCGTAGAACACGGTGGCCAGAACGGGGTATCGGTCGCGCACCGTCAAGTGCAGCACCACCCCCAAAAGAAGAACCGCCACGGCCGGGCGGCGCATCCAGCGCAGCGCTCGATCCATGGCGGTCCGGGAAACCATCCTGGTCGCGTGGGTGGGGCTACTTGGTGCCCAGCAGCACGTTCATGAACTCCCGCATGGCAGGTGTGGTGATGCGGGCCTGCTTGCGAAGGATGCCCAGCGGGCGGTTGAGCGATGCATCCTCCACCTTCACGGCGGCGAGACGGCCTTCAGCGACCTCTTTGTCCACGGTGCGGCGGGGGACAATGGAAACAACGCCTGCCACCTCGACGGCGCGTTTCACGGTCTCGATGTTGTCGAACTCATGCTGCTGCAAGAAGGTGATGGCGTGCCCCTTCAAAGCGCGATCAATGGCTTTGCGGGTGGGGGTGTCTGGGTCGAAGGCCACGAAGCTCTCGCCCTGCAGTTCCTTCAGCTTCACCTTGCGCTTCTTGGCGAGGCGGTGGGTGGGGGCGCAGATGACCACCATCTCGTCTTCATCAAAGACGTCGCTGATAATGCCTTTGCCTCGAACCGGAAACGCCACCAGGCCAATGTCGGCACGGCCATCCGCCACGTCGTCATAGATCATGGGGGAGCGCTTGTACTCGATCTGAACGTCCACCTCAGGATGGGATTCACGGAATTTCTTTAGCTTGGCGGGCAGTTCATGCAGGCCGATGCTGTAAACGGTGCTCACCTTGAGCGGTCCCGCCACCACATCCCGCAGTTCATTCAGGCGGGAATTGATGCTGTCATACACGCTCAGGATCTCCCGGGCTGCTCTGTCAAAGATCTCGCCTTCAGGAGTGATCGAGAACTTTTTGCCGCCACGCTCGAAGAACGTCACGCCGTACTTCTCTTCCAAAACCCGGATCTGCTGGCTCACCGCACTTTGAGTGATATTGTTCTTGGCGGCGGCGAGACTGAAGCTGCCGGTCTCAACGAGATCGCAGAAGATTTTGAAGATTTGCAGCTGCATGTAAGTAGGGTATTAATTATACTTTGAAAATAAATTAGCAACTTGATTAAGCATGCTTATCCGTGACAAACTTTGCGTTGTAAAATCAAAAATTGTCGCAGCCGCGACAAGATCTGGACGGAATTCAGACCAAATTGAGCTGATTGCCGTAACAAAGACATTTTCTCCTGAGACTATTCACGAAGCTGTCGAGGCTGGACAAAATTTGTTCGGTGAGAACAGGGTTCAGGAATTAATGGCGAAAGTGCCGGTGCTGCCCCCTGATGTGCGCTGGCATCTCATCGGCCACTTGCAGTCAAACAAGGTTCGCAAGGTGCTTCCCGTGGTGGAAGCCATTCATAGTGTGGACAGTCTGGATCTTGCGGGGAACATCCACCGGATCGCGGGGGAGCTTGGAGTTGTTTCCCAAATCTATCTTGAAGTCAACGTCTCCGGAGAGGCTAGCAAGTATGGCTTTGAGCCTGCGCGTCTGGAGGCGGACTTGGAGGAGTTGCTGGCGCTCGACAGGCTGAATGTGGTGGGCCTGATGACCGTGCCCCCGATCGGGGAGTCAGGTGAGGAAAGCCGGCGTTACTTTGCGGCGCTTCGGGAACTGAGGGATCGCCTGGAAACCCGGAGTGGCAAACGTTTGCCGGGCCTGAGTATGGGCATGAGTGGCGATTATGAGACCGCCGTGGAGGAGGGGGCGACCATCGTCAGGGTGGGCAGCGCCATCTTCGGTGGACGCTGACGCTGCTGCGCACCCTTGTTCCCCATTCTGCCGCTTCTCTATATATAGCTGGGAGTGCAGGCGGGGAATCAGGAGCGCTGGAGGCCCCATCGCATCATGACCATGCCATCGTCCCAGATGTACTTGGTCCTGGTGCCCAGCTGCACCAGGATCACATCCTTGCGACCGGAGTGGGCCGTGGAGATGAGGCAGCGGCCTGCGGCGACGGTGTAGCCGGTTTTCATGCCGTTGCACTCGGCCATCTTGCCGAGGATCTCGTTGGTGTTCTCCAGCGTGACCCGGCGGCCGTTGTTGAAGGTGAAGGTGTAGTACTTCCGCCGGACGGCATCACGGACCACCGGATTGTTGTAGGCTGCCCAGGCGATGCGGGAGAGATCGCGAGCTGTGGAGTGCTGGCCGCCCCCGGTCAGTCCATGGGGATTGGTGAAGTAGGAATTGACCGCACCGAGGGAACGGGCGCGGGCATTCATCTTTCTGGCGAAAGCTTCCACGCTGCCAGCGTTGTCCCGCGCCAGCACGTTGGCCACGTCGTTGGAGCTCTTCACCAGGAAGGCGACCAGAAGGTCCCGCCGGGTGTAAACCTCACCGGGTCTCACGCCCAGCTTGGAGGGCTCCACCGCCACGTCGCTGGCGGCGATCCTGACTCTTTGATCGAGATTCCCGGCCTCGGCCACGATCAGGGCGGTGAGGATCTTCTGGGTGCTGGCGGCGCCTCGCTGGGTGTCGGCATTCCTGGCGGCGATGACGGCTCCCGTATCCGCATTCACGAGGATGAAGGATTCAGCCCGGATCGGAGGGGCGCTGCCCACGTTCGACCCGCTGGAAAACAACATCGACTGCGGGGTGCCGTAGTCCGGTGCTCCGTAAGGCGAGGGGTAGCCGGGCCCCTGCTGGGGGACTGAAAGCGAGATGGGATTGGGCGGCGGCATCTGGGGCGGCCGCGCCGTTGGCTGGGAGTAGGTGGCCAGCTGGTAGGAGGGGGCTGCCGGAGCGGCATAACCTGCCGCAGGGTTCGTCAGACCCGTGCCAGCGCGGTACCCGTAGGCGGGCATCGGAGCCGGCTTGTCGGCGCACTGAACGAGGAAAATGGAGGCTAGGACGGCCAGGTTCACCTTGATCGGGGTTTTCATGAGGGAAGCTTGATCACGATGGCGGGAGCGGAGCGTATTCACAACCGGGATTTCCATTGCTCTTTATCACCAGACACGCACACTTCATGCCATGGCTTTGATCATCAACGGCGAGACAATTGACGACGAGATTATTGAAGAAGAATTCCGTCACATCAAGGGACACTATGAGCGGGCTCTTCAAGTTTCGTGCTGCGAGCGCGATCCAGAATTCCGTGGGATGGCCAAGGACAATCTCGCCTCCCGGGCGCTCCTCCAGCAGGAGTCGCGGCGTCGATTCCCTGAGGTGAGCGAGGGGGAGACCAAGGCGCGTTTGGAGAAGCTCATTGAGCAGTCGGGAGGTGAGGAGCAGTTCTACATGAGCATCGGCATGCCGTTCAAGGATGAGAGCCTGCTCCAGGACAATCTGGCAAACGGGGTGAGGATGGACAAGATGCTCAACCATGTGTACTCACCCGAGCCCGAGCCGGCCGAGGCGGATATTCAGGCCTATTACGAGGCCAATGTGAAGCATTTTCTCACTGAGGAGCAGATCCGTGTCTCTCACATTTCCTTGAACCTCAGCGGTGCCCGGAGCCGGGCGGAAGTGTATCAGACCATGCGGGACCTGCGAGATCAGGTGCTGGGCGGGGCCGATTTCGACGCCCTGGCGGCCGAGCACAACTCCAACAAGGATATGTCACCCGATCTTGGCTGGTTCAAGAAAGGGGAGTTCATGGAGGAGTTTGAGGCCATCGCCTTCTCCATGCGGGACGGCGAGATCAGCCCGGTGTTCATCACCCAGTTGGGTTTCCACATCTGCCGCCTCACCGACCGAAAAGCCGCAGTACCCAAGCCCCTGGACGAGGTGCGGGAGGCCGTGCGCGCCCGCATCCTGGAGGAGTTCCGGGATGGCAAGTTCAACGAATTCCTCGATACCCTCAAGGACGGAGCCAAGATCGAGGACACCGAGCCGGAAGAAGACTGCGACTGCGGTGGCGGGCACTGCTGAGGCGGAGGTTGCCAATTTCCCAAAAAAAGAGCCCTCTATGGAGAGGGCTCTTTTTGTTGGAAGGCGAAACAGGGGCTGTGGCCGGTCTTACTTGGCGGGTTGGTGGGCCGTCTTGACGTGCTCACCGAGGAGGTCCAGCCCGAAGTCTGAGTCAAAGTCGCGCCACGCGGTGTGGACGTGGTTGGCGTTGTTCTGGGTGTTGTCGTACTCCACAACGAAGCTTTTGCCTTGAATCCGGTAGTAGTGCCCCTGGTTGGGCTCGCGGCTGCCTGCCCAGGCAAAGTGGATCGGTCCGCTGGCGAGGATCTCCTGCCAGGCGGCCTCAGCCACTTCGGGACGGATCCGGAACAGGTGCTCCTTGAGCAGTGTTTGGAGCTGGGCTTTCTGGTCGGCGTTCAAATCGGCATCACTGAGGCCATCCGGGGAGAGGGGGCTGACCTGGCGTTTGGCTTCGGTAAGGATGTCTTTGAAGGCGGTTTCCTGAATCAATGCCTTCTTCCACTGGTCGTCATTGAGGGACTTGGCGAGCTGACGCCCCAGATCTTCCTCAGCGGAGAGGGGGCGGACTCCGGTGCGCGGGCCCTGGCGGATTTCACCCGGGTTAGATCCGAAGAAGCATGGGGTGCTGCGGAACAGGGAGCCATCTTTAACCGTGAAGTTCAAGGCCAAGTGGTGCCCCTCCAGTCTCCAACCCCAGGTGCCCTTCATGGAAGGCTCGCCGAAAATGCTAATAAAATACTTCTCGGGGTCACGACGGGCGCGGGCAGCGTCGCGTTTGGCGGGGTCTGCCCCTTCAATGCCAAAAAGGACCTCCTCCAGACTCATGATGGTGGTTGCCTTCACGTAGCCGCGATAGCTCAAGCCGGTGGTCAGCAGGGCATGTCCAAGGAGCCGGGCCTCGGGAGGCATCTCCTTGAAGGAGAGGCCGTTGCGTTCCTTGGGGACGAAGTGCCAGTTGAACCGTTCTTCCGACTCGAAGGGGTACTGGGCTTTCGTGCGGGCTTCAGCCGACAGGGCCTTGAGGAGGGCGGTGGCGGTATCCACCATCTGCTGGCCTGCCTCGTGGGCTTGCAGGCGGGATGGCTGGAGAGCCGACAGGCAGCCCAAGGCGAGAAGGGTGGTCAGGAAGCGGCGGAGTGACATAGGGGAGCGGAGGATGCGTGCGGTGCTTGCGGCTGACTCGAACGGCTTCGTAGCACGTTATTTCTCAAGATTTTGTCAAAAAAACCTGAGAGTGTTGACACGAAAACTCGCGGCGGGGTAATCTGGCGCGCCTTAGGGCCAATTTTCGAATTATTCACTGCCACCGCCTCGTCATACATGTATTCCAACGAAGACTTTTTGCTCGAACTTCTCCGGGAATCCGGGATGGTGAACGAGCAGGATCTCCACCACGCCCGCACCACCAAGAAACCTTCCGAGACCCTCATGGAGGGACTGATCAAAGGAGGGGTGCTCTCTGAAGAAGACGTGGCGCAGACGATGGCGGTGAACTCCGGAATGGAGTTCATCGACCTCACGGGGTATGCCGTGTCACCCGACCTGAAAAACGTGGTGCCCGAGGACGTGGCAAGACGCTATAAGGTGGTGCCCATCGGCTTCGAGCATGGTCGTCTCCAGATTGCCATCAGCGATCCCAACAACTTTGAGACTCTGGACGCGCTGCCGCACGTCCTCTCCACGGAGATTGAGTTCATCTGCAGCACGCCAGGATCCATCCGTACGCTGACCAGCAGCATCTATGGAAATGAGGGCGACATGGCGGGCACCGTCGTGAAGGGCATGGAGGGGAGTTCGGAAACGGACGCGCCTATCATCCGCCTGGTGACGAACACCCTCATGGAGGCCTTCAAGAACCGCGGCTCGGACATTCACATCGAGCCGATGGAGAAGGATCTCCGGATCCGCTACCGCATCGATGGCGTGATGCATGATGTGGAGCACCATCCCAAGAAGCTGCACTCCTCGATCATCGCCCGTCTGAAGATCATGACGGGGACGATGAGCATCGATGAGAAGCGCGTCCCGCAGGACGGCCGTATCCAGATGAAGTTCCAGGACAAAGAGCTGGATCTGCGCGTCAGCATCATCCCCACGAGCAACGGGGAGAGCGTGGTCATGCGTATTCTCGACAAGTCCTCACTCCGACTGGGGCTGAGTGACCTGGGCTTCCTTTCCGATGACCAGGAGACGTTTGAAAAGCTGATCACGCTGCCCGATGGCATCATCCTGGTGACCGGCCCGACCGGTTCAGGAAAAACGACGACGCTGTACGCGTGCCTGAACTTCATCAACCGGCCGGACCGCAAGATCATCACCGTGGAAGACCCGGTCGAGTATGAGCTGCCCGGGATCAACCAGGTGATGGTGAAGGAGGACATTGGCATGACCTTCGCCGCCGCCCTCCGCGCCATGCTCCGTCAGGCACCCAACATCATCATGCTGGGAGAAATTCGAGACATGGAGACGGCGAGCATCGCCATCAACGCCTCCCTGACGGGTCACTTGGTTTTCAGCACCCTGCACACGAATGATGCTCCGAGCGCCGTTTCCCGTCTCGTGGACATCGGCATCAAGCCGTTCTTGATTGCATCCTCCGTGCGGGCCATCGAAGCTCAGCGTCTGGTGCGCAAGCTCTGCCCGGAGTGCAAGACGCCGGGAGCTTTGACGGAGAAGGAACTGCGTTCCCTTCAGTTGGATGCGTCCCAGGCCTACGGTGCGACCATCATGGACGCCGTTGGCTGCCCGAAATGCCGCGGCAACGGTTTCCGTGGTCGTCTTTCGATCGTGGAAATCTTCAAGATGGATGACGAGGTTCGCGGAATGATCAACCAGTCGCTGCCGGCTCCGGTGCTGCGTCGCAAGGCCCGCGAACTGGGCATGCGCACGTTGCGTGAAGACGGGGTGCGCAAGGTGCTGGCGGGCATGACCACTGCGGAGGAAGTCATCGAGGCCACCATGTCCGACGCGAATTGACGATCTGATGACAACAGGGGACCGGGCGATGCCGGACTGCAAAACGGCCGCCCCCAGACCCTGCCACGAGCACAACGACCGAGACTAGACTTACTTTTACTTACAATGACAGCGCAAAGCGTGGTGGAACTGCTGACGAACCGGGGCCTGCTCGATGAAGGGCAAGCTGCGGACATCCTGTCGGACCACAAGACGACGGGGAAAGACCCGGTGGACCTTCTGGTGGAGTACGGCATCTTCAACAACGAGGACGAGTTTTGGGCTCTCGTGGCGGAAGAAATTGGAGCCGAACACTATGACCTGACAACCTTCGAGCCAGGTCGCGATACGCTGGAGTTGATTCCCGCCGGCATGGCGCGTCTCTGCGGCGCTCTTCCTATCCAGCTTGGGCCGGATGGCCTGTACGTGGCGCTGACTGACCCGCTCAATCCCCAGTTGCTGGAAGATCTCCGGTTCGGTCTGGGCAAGAGCATCGTTCCGGTGGTCGCGCGGAAAGAGCAAATCCAGGCCCTGATCGACAAGCATTACGGCAGCGGTACTCAGAGCATCGAAGACATTTTTGGCCAGTTGGGGATCAGCTCCAAGCCGGGAGACCGGGCGAGCGTTGAGGCCGAGGCCAACAGCGCTCCGATCGTCCGCTTTGTGGATCTGGTTCTAGAGCAGGCCATCAAGGAGAAGGCGTCCGACATTCACTTCGAGCCGTTCGAGCACGAGTTCAAGATCCGCTACCGGGTGGACGGCTCGCTCTACGAAATGGCTCCGCCGCCGGTGCACCTGGCGATGTCGGTCATCTCCCGTATCAAGGTGATGTCCAACATGAACATCGCCGAGCGCCGAGTGCCGCAGGATGGTCGTATCATGACTGTCGTGGACGGGCGTCCGGTGGACATGCGTGTCTCCACCCTGCCGACCCAGTACGGCGAGAGCGTGGTGCTTCGCGTGCTGGATCGTTCTTCGGTGAACCTGACGCTTTCCGCCCTGGGGATGCCGCCGTATCTGTACGACTACATTCAGGACACGATCCACAAGCCCAACGGCATTTTCATTGTGACGGGTCCCACGGGCGCGGGTAAGACGACGACGCTGTATGCCGCTCTTAAGGAGATCAACACCATTGATGCGAAGCTGCTGACGGCAGAGGATCCGGTGGAGTACGACATCGAGGGCATCATGCAGGTGCCGATCAATGAGGCGGTGGGCTTGACCTTCGGGAAAGCACTGCGTTCCTTCCTGCGTCAGGACCCAGACCGCATCATGGTAGGGGAAATGCGTGACGTGGAAACGGCGCAGATCGCCATTCAGGCGTCTCTGACGGGCCACTTGGTGCTGAGCACGCTGCACACGAACGATGCCGCTGGTGCCGTGACCCGTCTCATTGACATGGGCGTGGAGCCCTTCCTGGTGGCGGCAACGCTGGAAGGCATCTTGGCGCAACGTCTCCTGCGGACCATCTGCAAGGAATGCGTCACCCCCTACACACCCAGCCCGATTGTGCTCAACCAACTGGGCCTGTCCCAGAGCGACATTGGGGACAAGAAATTCTTCACAGGTGCCGGTTGTGGCGTCTGTGGCACCAGTGGCTACAAAGGCCGTAAGGGTATCTATGAGCTGATGGACATCAACGACCCGCTCCGGGAGTTGATCACCCAGAAGGCCCCCACCTTGGTGCTCCGCCAAAAGGCTGTCGAATTGGGGATGCAAACCCTGCGCGAAGACGGTCTGCGCAACATTTATGACGGCGTCACGACCATTGAAGAAGTGCTGAAATACACCTAAGCGCGCCTCATTCTCACGGACCCCGGCGAAAAACCGTCTTTTTCAGAGTGGACAAATTGACGCCGGAACCAGTAAGCTTTTCCCCAGAGTTAATACAATCCTGATTTACTGACGAACCCCAGCCATGCCGAAGTTTCACTACATCGCCCTCGACCAGAACGGTCAGGAGACTGCCGGAGACATAGACGCCCCGAATGAGGCGGAAGCCATCGGGCAGTTGCGCCGGAGCCAGCTCTACCCGACCCAGGTCGTGGAAGAAGGCAAGGGGGACTCCGCCGCGATCAAGCGCCGTGCGCGCGGTACATCCGCCAAGGGCAAGACGAAAATCGGAGGCAAAGCCTCTGCATCCGCCAAGGTGGCGGGCAAGACGCTCATGATTTTCACCCGCCAGCTCGCGACGCTGATTGACTCCGGTCTTCCGCTGTTGCGTGGTTTGACGGTGTTGGGTCGGCAGGAGCCGAATCCGATCATGAAGCGCACGATCAACACGCTAGCCGACTCGGTGCAGACCGGCAGCACGTTCTCGGAAAGCCTTCAGCAGTTCCCGCGCATCTACAACAAGCTTTACATCAACATGGTGAAGGCTGGGGAACTGGGCGGGGTGCTGGAACTGGTGTTGAACCGTCTGGCCGAGTATCAGGAAAAGGCCCAAAAGCTGAAGAACAAGATCGTGGCCGCCATGGTGTACCCGATGATCGTGATGATCATCGCCGTGGGTATCATGATCTTCCTCATGACCGTCATCGTCCCGAAGTTCGAGAAGATCTTCGAGGACATGCTCGGTTCCCGTGACAAGCTTCCTGAGCTGACGAAGTGGGTGATCAACACCAGCCGCTGGATCCAGGGCAACCTGCTGATCCTCGCCGCCATCACCGCGGCCATTATTGTCATGTGGCAGATCGTGAAGACCACCAAGGGTGGTCGCCGGGTGATTGACCAGCTCAAGCTGAAAATGCCGCTCTTTGGCGATGTACAGCGCAAGAGTGCCATCTCGCGGTTTACGCGCACTTTGGGTACCCTGGTCACCAGCGGTGTGCCGATTCTGCAGGCGCTTAACATCACCCGTGAAACAGCCGGTAACGTGGTGGTGTCCGACGCCATCAACAAGGTGCATGACGCGGTGAAGGAAGGGGAAAGCATGGTGGCACCGCTGGAAGCCAGCAAGGTCTTCCCGCCGATGGTCATCAGCATGGTGGACGTGGGTGAGGAAACCGGTCAGCTTCCGGAGATGCTGCTCAAGGTGGCAGATGTGTATGAAGATGAAGTGGACAACTCGGTGTCTGCCCTCACCTCCATGCTCGAGCCGCTGATGATCGTGATTCTCGCTGTGGTGGTCGGTGTGATCGTGTTGGCGCTGTTCATGCCGCTGATTCAGATCATCCAGGGCATCAACCAGAACACCTAGTTCTACAACCTTCGAAGACGAATTCATGCCCTGGTCGGTGCCGTCTGATGTGCACTGGCCGGGGCTTGCTTCAAACCCCCAACTGCCTCGTAAATCGTCATGAAAATCCGCACCGTTTCCCGTCACCTGAACCGCCGTTTGGCAGGTGGCTTCACGCTTATTGAACTTTTGGTGGTGATTGCCATCATTGCGCTGCTGGCAGCGCTGACGCTGGGCGGCTTCCAGTACGCCCAGCAGGCGGCAGGCCGCAACAAAACGACCGCCTCTCTCGCAGCAATCAAATCCGGCCTTGAGCAGTATAAGGAGAAGTTCGGTGAGTATCCCGCTGTACCTGCTGCACAGGCTTCGGATACTGGTACCTACGGTGGCTTGACGGTGAAGCGGGCCGCCGCTGCCATGCTTTATCAGGCCCTCAGTGGCGACGGCAACACCTACATCCAGCTGAGTGGAGCAGCGGGGGTGGAGTCCGACGGTGAAGTGTCGGTCGAAGAAGTGCCGAATTCGATCAACAGCAACCTGCCTCCCCAGATGATCTTTTCTGGCGGAGTGGCGAGGGGAACCCCGGGCACGCGCTATTTGATTGATGGTTTTGGCCGGCCTTTCCAGTACACCAAGGGTGGAGAAGCCACTGCGGTTAACCCCACCTATGACATCTGGTCCTATGGACACTCCGATAAAGCCGGCACCCCCAATGACGATCTGAATACCAAGAAGAGCGCCACGGAAACGGCTACTTGGATCAAGAACTGGTAGTCTTAGTTGTTGGTATTGATTGCAGGCCTCGTGTCAGATTTCTGGCGCGAGGCCTTTTTGTTTTTTTAATAGTGGAGGAGCTCTCCGAGATTCAGCTGAGATGATTTTATGAAACAACGATCCAGCAATCGATGCCGAATGGTCCAACGGAACGACGGAGGCGCGCTGAAAGCCCTCCTCTGGATCATCGGCCTTGTGGGGTTTCTGGTATATCTAACAATGGGAGGGGGCCCCAGCAACTATCCATCAGGAGAGCGCAACAAGACCGTTGCGTCCCTAGCGGCGATCAAATCCGGTCTGGAACAGTATCATGAAAAGTTTGGGTACTACCCTGAGCCTGCGGGTGAGGCTCAGAGCGACAGGGGGACTTTTGACGAGGTAACGATGAATTGCGGGGGTGCTGCGATGCTCTACCAGGTAATCAGTGGGGATGGCTCGGACTATGTCAAAGCTGACTCAAAAGGAGTGCCTTCAGATGGAATGCTGGATGAGCAGGAGGTGGCCAACTCGATCAACCCAAACCTTCCGCCTCATGTGATCTTCACTGCCAGCAAATCCAAAGGAACACCAGGTCCGCGCTATTTGGTAGATGGCTATGGGCGTCCATTTCAATACACGAAAGGCGGGCATGTTGAGGCGGTGAATTCGACGTACGACGTCTGGTCATATGGGGATGTGAAAACGGCGACGGTGAGCTGGGATGTAGCAACGAAGAAGGACACCCAGAAAACGGCAACCTGGATCAAAAACTGGTAAACAGTGAGGATCTGGTTATCGTGCCGACACTATGGCACGATACTCGATTCTCTTTGGTATTCTGATGGTTCTTCTGGGTGTGGCAGGCTGGGTGGCCGCAGGTGCCACCGCCGCGGCGAAAACGGCATTGATCATCCCTTCTGCTTTTGGCGGCGTCCTGATCCTCTGTGGATTGATTGGGGCAAAGTTCCCTGGAGCGAACAAGCACGTCATGCATGTCGCGGCGCTGGTGGCGCTGCTCGGTACGGTGGGTGGCTTCATGATGGCCATCAAGGGTCTGCTGGGTGAACCGCATTGGCTCAAGATTGTTACGCAGGGAAGTTTGGGCGTTCTTTGCCTTGTTTTTCTGGTGCTCTGTGTACGTTCTTTTATCCAGGCCCGTGTGGCACGGAAGCAGGTTTGAGACTGAAGCATGCGCACCATGAACTCCCCCGACATTATCAGCCAGTATGAAGGTACGGCGAGGGGGAGCGGGAAAGACAGCGTCCCCACAATGGGGGGGCAACAACAGTCGTTCATCAGAGGTGCTCGTTTGCGTCAGTGGGTCTCAAGGGGGGCTCATGGGGCAGTTTGGGGGTGTTGCTTGTTGGCGGCTCTGTCCCTTCCCGCAGCATCCGAGGCCCCGCCATTGGAAGTGGTCTTCCAGCTTCCTCTGGCCCCTGCCGGATTGACAGTGGCTCCAGATGGAGCCTTCCTGCTCAGCATCAATTTCCAGGAAAAGCCGCAGAACCGGGTGGTGGCGGTCAACAAGAAGGGAGAGTCCCGGCCCTTCCCGACCCTGCCGATCAGTCAGGCCTCCAAAGATGAGCCGCTGTTGTTAGACGCGGTGGAGGGCCTGCATACTGACAAAAATGGGACGGTATGGATGGTGGACAACGGTCGGCGCAGCGAGCTGCCGCCCAAGCTGGTGGCTTGGGACTTTGATCACAACAAGCTCCAACGCGTCATCCATCTTGCTCCTCCGTCGGTGCTTCCGGATTCTCTGCTGCATGATCTGGCGGTCGATCCTGAGTACCCTTTTGTGTACCTCAGTGATCCTGCCAACGGTTCGGACGCAGCCTTGATCGTGGTGGATATCGGTACTGGACTGGGACGGCGGATCCTCCAAGGCCATCCCTCGGTGGTGCCTGAGGAGGGTACCCAGCTTGAGATCGACGGGCAGCGGCATCAGACCCTGCGATTGGATGGCAGTGTGGCCAATACCCAAGGCGGGGTGAGCGCGCTGGCTCTGGATCGAAAAGGGGAATGGCTCTATTTCGGACCCATGCGGTCGCGTCGGCTCTATCGGATTCGCACGGAACATCTGCGCAACACGGCCCTGGCCCAGGACAAGCTGGCCGGGCTGGTGGAAGAATACGCGAGCAAGCCTGTTTGCAACGGCATCAGCCTCGATTCCAAGGGCAACATCTACGTTTCAGATGTCGGGGCCAAAGGGGTGGGGATGATCGCGGCTGGCACCAAGCAATACCGCGTGCTTGCGACCGATTCCCGGGTGTTCTGGCCGGATGGCCTCTGCTTTGGCACGGATGGCAAGCTCTACTTCTTTACCAACTCGCGGAAGGGACGGGCTGGTGAGGCAGTGACGGCATCGCTTTCGGCACCGGAGGCCCCGATGACGAATTATCTCTTCAGGCTCTCGACAGTGGGCACCGGCAAGGTTGGAGATTAGCGTGGGGGCGGCTCAAAGTTGCGGCCTGAAGGTTGCCGAACGCCCTTGGGCTCCGGATAGTCGGGCGACCCTATGAATGCTGATCTGATCAAGGTGCTGCTCGCGCTGGCTGCGTGCGTGGTGATGCTGGTGCGCGACAAGCCCCGGATGGATGTCGTAGCCCTGCTGGCTATGATGGCCTTGCCCCTGATGGGGCTGATGACGGTGCCGGAGGCGTTCGCTGGCTTTGGAGATCCCAGCGTTATCTTGATTGCGGCTCTCTTTGTGGTCGGGGAAGGCCTGGTGAGAACTGGCGTGACCTACCAGGTGGGGGAGTGGTTGTTGAAGAAGGCGGACAGCAGCGAGACGCGCCTGTTGATCCTTCTGATGCTGGTCGTGGCAGGGCTGGGGGCTGTGATGAGCTCCACCGGCGTGGTGGCAGTCTTCATTCCCGTGGTGTTGGGTGTGAGCAGGAAACTCAAGATACACCCGGGACGTTTGATGATGCCGCTGTGTTTTGCGGGGCTGACGAGTGGGATGATGACTCTGGTGGGCACGCCGCCCAACCTCGTGGTGGATGCGGCCTTGAAACAGCGGGGGCACGCTGGATTTTCATTCTTCGCATTCACTCCTCTGGGGCTCTCGGTATTGGGGTTGGGACTGGGGTACATGCTTCTAGTCCGGCGCTGGCTGGTGAGTGACCCCAGAGCTTCGGCGGCAACGATGAGCCGCCGGGGGCTGTCTCACTTCATTGAGGAGTACCAACTTCAGAAACGCGGGTGCCGCTTTCGGGTGTCTGTCGGATCTCCGTTGATCGGGGCGAAACTGGAGACGCTGAATCTCCGGCAGGCGCACGGGGCCAACTTGATTTCGGTAGAGCGTCCGGGCCGCCTGCGATCGGAGCTGCTCCAGCCGGTGGGCAAGACGGTGCTGATGGAAGGGGATGTGCTGCTCGTGGATTTCTTCGCTGCGGACAATGCGATGGAGTTTGGTGAAAAGATGGGCCTCAAGCGGCTGCCGTTGCGAGGTCACTATTTCATGGAGCGGCTCAACGAGGTGGGGATGGCGGAGGTCGCGGTGCCGCCAGAGTCGGCGCTGATTGGAAAGACGGTGCTGGAACAACGTTTCCGAACGCGGCATGGGGTAAGTGTGGTAGGTCTGCGACGGAATGGTTCGGCGCTGAGGACCGGAGTGCTGGAGGAGAAGCTGAAGATGGGGGATGTGCTGCTGGTCGCGGGCCCATGGAAGGCGATCCGAAAGCTTCGGGGGCAGATCCAGGATTTCCTGGTGCTCAGCCTCCCGGCAGAGATGGATGAAGTGGCGCCGGCGGCCAACCGGGCTCCGTATGCGTTGGCGGCGCTGGGGATCATGATGGCGTTGATGATTACCGGAGCCGTGCCGAACGTGACGGCGGCATTGATCGCCTGTCTTCTCATGGGGGCGTTCCGTTGTGTCGATTTCAAGAGTGCCTACCGATCCATCCACTGGCAAAGCCTTGTGCTCATCGCGGGCATGATGCCCTTTGCCCGGGCCTTGGAGACCACGGGCGGGGTGGAGATGGCCGTGAATGGATTGACGGCCGCGCTGGGAGACGCCGGTCCCCGGGCGATCTTGGCGGGGGTATTCGCCCTTACGGCGATGATTGGGCTCTTTATCTCCAACACCGCTACTGCAGTGCTGATGACGCCCATTGCGCTGGGCCTGGCAGAGAGGCTGCAGGTGGCGCCCCATGCCTTCGGGATGACGGTGGCGATTGCGGCTTCGGCGGCCTTCATGACGCCGGTTTCTTCCCCGGTGAATACGCTGGTCATGGCACCCGGGCGCTATCGCTTTGGGGACTTCGTACGAGTTGGGGTGCCGTTCACTCTGCTGGTGCTGGTTGTGACGGTAGTGGTCGTGCCCTGGCTGTTTCCAGTGAGGTGAAAGGCGATGGGTCGAAGAACATGTGAAAAGTACAAAATTCTAGTTGAGAAGTTTGGTGCCCCGTCCATGTTCACGACCCGGCCGCAATGAAAATGCTCACGTGGCGGAATTGGTAGACGCGCAAGATTCAGGATCTTGTAGGGAGACCTGTGGAGGTTCGAGTCCTCTCGTGAGCACCATCACTATTCTATTTTTTAAATCGAAAGCGGTGGCATGCAGCCAGTAGTCAGCGACAGCGCCCCAAAGAATGGGCAGGATGCCAGCTTCGTCCGGAAGGCCTTCGCCTCCATCGCCAGTCGTTATGTGCTGACGAATCACGTTTTGAGTCTGGGCATTGATGTGCTCTGGCGCTGGCGTACAGGCCGGGAAGTCGCCGCGTGCCAGCCGCGACAGGTGGTGGATCTGGCCACGGGCAGTGGAGACCTTGCAGCGGAGATTCAAAGTCGCTGTCCCGATGCTGCGGTGTTGGGCGTGGATTTCTCCCAGCCCATGCTGATGGAGGCCCGGAAACGTGGGCTGACGCAGCTGGTCGTCGGGGACGGCATGAACCTGCCTCTCCAGGATGCCTGTGCTGATGTGGTGACCGTGGCCTTCGGCCTGCGCAACATGGCGTCATGGCCCGACGCTCTGAAGGAGATGTCGCGCATCCTTCGTCCTGGTGGCCATTTGTTCGTGCTGGATTTCTCCCTGCCGCAATCAGGGCTGATCCGAACGGGACATCTTTTCTATCTCCGTCACGTGATGCCTCGTGTGGCGGGCTGGCTTACCGGGGAGCGGGCGGCCTATGAATACCTGTGTGGCACGATTGAGGCCTTCCCCAGTGGTGAGAAGATGAATGCCATGATCTGTGAGAATGGCTTTGTGAAGAGCGATGCCTCCGCGCTCAGCTTCGGCATCGCTTCCCTGTACCACGCGCGGAAAGCGGGCTAGGGAGACTCCTGGAAAAGTCTGGGTAGAAAATCGGCGAGGTAAGTACGCCAAATCGGCCAGGTATGGGCTCCCGGGGTGGCGTGCCATTCATGCTGGATGCCGCCCGTTTTCAGTTGGGCGATAAAGGCTTCGTTTCTTTGCAGGGCTCTGTCATCGACGCCGCAACCAATCCAGAGCAGGCGCAATTTCGCGTTGGTGGAGGCGACGTCCGCCAGGAGCGGGGCGGTCACTTTTTCATCCGCTGGGCCAGCGCTGAACGCTCCGATCCACGCGAAGCGGTCCAGATGGCTCAAGCCAATGCTCAAGGCTTGGCCTCCGCCCATGCTCAGCCCGGCGATGGCGCGTTTGGAGGCTTCCTTCGCCACGGGATACTGGGTCTCTACGAGCGGGAGAGCGTCTTCAAAAAGCTCGCGGCGAAAAGCTTCAAGAGCGGCGGCCCGGCGGTTGGGGTCCTGCGGACTGGTTTTCCCCAGCGGGTGGCCGTCGAGCATGAGCACAATCATAGGACGGGCTTTTCCGGTGGCGATGAGATGGTCGAGAATCCAGTGGGCTTTCCCGTGGGTGACCCAAGTCTGCTGGTTGTCACCTGAACCGTGCTGGAGCACCAGCAGGGGAAGCGGGTCGGTCGAACCGCGGACGAGTGTTGGCGGAGTGTAGACGACGAGTTCGCGTGGGCGGCCCAGTGCCTTTGAGAAATAGGTGTGCTGATGCACGGTGCCGTGCGGCACGTCTTGAAAATCCCATGCGGCAGGTGGGCTGGAAGGGATGTGCAGGATGCTGGAGCGGGGCTCCCGAGAGGGCTTGATGGCGGGATTGCCAGGATCCAGGAGAGAAAGCCCGTCGGCCTCGAAGCTGTATTCCCAGACACCTGGGGGCACGCTGGGAAAGCTGCCGGACCAGATGCCGTCCTCGGCGCGAGTGAGAGGAAGCGGGCTTTTGTCCCACTGGCCACGCAGAGTGACGGACTTGGCGTTGGGGGCCTTCAGGCGAAAGGTGACGCTGTGGTCGTCCTTGTTGATCTCCGGGGAAATGATCGGTGCGGGTGCCGATCTTGTTTCTGGCGCGGAGGGTGTCTGCGCTCTAGCGGTCAGCGATATCGCGAAGAGAAGGAAGAGGGGGGCGCAGCAGAGCTTCATGAGGGAGGGCATACGTGAGTTGAGGTCTCGATCCGTCAATCATCTCTGGGGTGGCGTTTTTGTGTCTTGGAGCTCGTAAAACGCAGAGAAAGTCGCCCGCGTGGGGAAGGGGAGATTCGATGTCCGAATACGCATTCTAAAATCCAGCAACCTGCTCACTTTCTGTCCCCTCCAGTGCTTTGTTCTTGCCTCGGGGGGGCCTTTTTTTGAGAGGAAAGAGGATAGCAACAAATTACATCTGCCATCATGTACGACTCCTCTCCTGCGACGGCGCCCTCACTGCGGGTTTTAGAGATTCAGAATGGCCTGGTGATCAGTGAATCCGGCCAGCAGGATGCGGATGACTTTGCCGCTGACTACCAAGGGTTGCGCCATTTCGCGGACCGTGTCGGTGGGGCTCTGGAGCTGGGCGGTTCTTTGTACGCTGCGATCCATGAGCCGGAGTTTTCCATGATGTTCCTGCTGCCTGTGGGCACAGACAAGCCCGCCACACAAGCCGTGGGAGCCATGGTGGACGCCAATGTCTCCAACAATGAGCTGCTGGTGACCCTGCGGCAGCAGGGAGTGTGACCCTCTTTCTCCCACCCAGATGACTGAAAGGTCGGCAGGCTATCCGATGCCTCCCGGCGCTGATCACAACTTCCTCCCGCAATCATACACCCATGGCCAATCCCATCACTCCCTCCCTCCGCGCGAGCCTTGAGCGCCTCAAGCACGCGGGTTCTGTCAACGGGCTCTGTCTTTCATGGCGTCGCCAGATCTTGGTGAGCCTCATGCCGTATGAGGACTTCCGGGTGGAGCAGCTCGTGCAGGTGCTCAATGACGGGCGGGACCATTTTCAAAGTGGCGGAACGCGTCTGGTGGACTCCCTGTGGTTGGGATTCCCAGATGTGCATGCTCTAGTCGTCTTTGCAGGCGATATCAGCGTGGTATTGCTGCACACCCGCCAGGAGGAGGCGGATTTCCTGACGGGAGTGGTGAAGACTTTCCTGAACGATGCCCAGCTGCTTGTCGCGGCGGCGCTCAGCCCAAGCAATGGTGAAACGGTCGGGGGAGATGACGAGGAGAACTGGCTGCCGCAGCCCCCTCGCCTGGATCCCAATTTGACGAACGTGGTGTCCTGAGGGGCACGTTAACAGGGATTCCGGAGGAAAGGGAGGCCGGGGTGTCGCCTCGAAGTCGGCCCCCCCTTGAGAGCGTGCGATTTTTGCAGGAAGCGTGTCACACCTTTTAAGGCGTGGCCATTTGACGGAAAGAAGTAGCGCCGATGGCGCGAACTTCGTTGTGCATCGTCAAACTTCCTTCGTATGAATCCCACTACACTGCAAGCGCTCAACCGCCGTTCGTTCCTGGGCCGCTCCGCCGCCCTCACCCCGGTGTTGTTTCCTTTTGTCCTGAAGGGGGCGACGGGCGCTGACGCGAAGAACGCTGATACATTGAAGATCGGCCTGGTAGGTTGCGGCGGTCGTGGCACGGGCGCGGCCCAGCAGGCGCTGAGTGCGGACTACAACACCAGCCTCTACGCGGTGGCGGATGCCTTTGCTGACAAGGCCGAAGCGAGCGTGAAGATGCTGGGGGACAGCTTTGCCAACCGGGTGGACGTGCCTAAAGAGCGCCAGTTTATCGGGCTGGATGCGTACCAGAAGCTCATCGACATCTGTGATGTAGTGATCCTCGCCAGCCCTCCCGGATTCCGCCCGGCGCATCTGGCGGCCGCAGTGGAGGCCGGCAAGCATATCTTCTGCGAGAAGCCCATGGCGGTGGATCCAGCCGGCTATCGTGTAGCCCTGGACGCCATCAAGAAGTCCCAGGAGAAGAAGCTCAGTGTGGTGGCTGGCTACTGCTGGCGTCGCAGTGCGTCCCGCGTGGAGGCTTTCAAGCGCCTGCACGATGGCCAGGTCGGTGACCTGACCTCCGTCTTTTCCACCTACTACACCGGCCCGGTGAAGCCCATGCCAGAAGCCTCTGCCCGCAAGCCAGAGTGGAGCGATGTGGAGTGGCAGGTGCGCAACTGGTATAATTTCGCATGGCTGAGTGGCGATGGTCTGGTGGAGCAGGCGATCCACAGCGTGGACAAGCTCTGCTGGGCACTCAAGGACGCGGACCCGATCTCCTGCGTGGCGACGGGGGGCCGTCAGCTGCCGAACGAGGGAGGTAACATCTTTGACCACTTCCACGTGGCCTACGAATTCCCGAACAATGTGATGGCCCACCTCGGTTGCCGCCAGATCAAAGGCTGCTACAACGAGAATGCGGATTACATCCGGGGTACCAAGGGTGCCCTGATCATCGGCCGTGGGGACAAGCCCTTCATCGACGGTGAGGACCGCTGGCGTTTCCGTGGTGAGGAGAAAAACATGTACCAGGTGGAGCACGACGAGCTCTTCGCCGCGATCCGCAAGGGCGAGATGCTCAATGACGGCACCTGGATGCTGCACAGCACGATGGTGGGTATCATGGGTCGCATGTCCGCCTACTCGGGCAAAAAAATCACCTGGCAGGAAGCCATTGCCAGCGAGGAAGATCTGGCTCCTGAGGCCACGCTGAAGTGGGGCGACAAGTTTGATCCAGGCCCGATCGCGCGCCCAGGTCTGATCAAGGCCTGAGGCCGTGTGCTGTTCTCTCCTGCTGAGGACAACCTCATGGGGAGTCGGGAGGTGGTGTGAACTGCCTCTCGGCACCCGTCATCTGAACATCATTCTTTCAACACTCATCGTAAAAACTGACGGTGGGGGAGAAGGTCCGTAGTTGAGACTCGATCTCTGAACTTTCGGGTTTCCTCCCTCCCGCCCTGTGCTAAGCCATTGGTTCCCATGCGACCGACATCCCTACTTGCCATCGCTTCCATCCTTCCTTTTGGGGGGGCTTCAGTGTTCGCTGAAGCGGCCGCCAAGATTGAGAAACCTGATTTCAAGCAACATGTGAAGCCGATCCTTGAGGCGGCTTGTGTGCACTGTCACAACGACAAGTCCGACAAGGGCGGACTGAATGTGACAACGCTGGAATTGACCGTGAAAGGTGGCGACAATGGAACGGCCCTGGTGCCGGGCGATCCTGCCAAGAGCCCGCTGTACACCACGACGGTGCTGGCGGCGGATGAAGACGCAGTCATGCCACCCAAAAAGGAAGGACTGCTGGCTCCTGAGCAGGCGGAGATCCTGAAGCTCTGGGTGCAGCAGGGGGCTGCCTGGCCCAAGGACGTGAAGCTGGAGCAGACGGTGCGCGTCAGCTTCGAGAAGCACATCCAGCCCATCCTGGAGGAGAACTGTCTCTCCTGCCACAATGCGGACAAGGCCAAGGGGGATCTCAACCTGGCAACGAAGAAGGACGCCTTCACCACGGGTGAGAATGCGCCGACGATCATTGCTTTCAACTCTGCCAAGAGCTCCGTGTACTCCCTGGCCTCTCTGCCGGCGGATCACGATGACCTGATGCCACCTGCCAAGAGTGGTGGCCCTCTGAAGAAGGAGCAGCTCGATCTACTGCGAGGCTGGATCGACCAAGGGGCAGTGTGGCCTGAAGGGGTGACGTTGAAGGCCAAGGAAAAGAAAGGCCCGACCACCGAGAGTCTCGACAACATGGAGCTGGCGAAGAAGATCCACGATTTCATCGTGCAGACTTCCAAGGAGAAGGCCGAAGGGGAGATGAAAGCCTATGACAGCAAGGTGCCCAAGACCGGCATCGGCTACAAGATGGCTGCGATCAAGGGCGGTGAATTCCTCATGGGCAGCCCGGATTCCGAACAGGGGCGCAAGGATGACGAAGGGCCGCAGGTGAAGGTGAAAGTGAAGCCCTTCTGGATGGGCGTTCATGAAGTCACTTGGGACGAGTACCTGCCCTTCATGATCACCGATGTGGGCCGCAACAAGAACGGCTCCAAACAGAAGCCGAACCCGGCGGACGGGATTGCGGATGTTATTTCCCAGCCCACGACTCCCTATACCGAGATGAGCTTCGGCATGGGCACGGATGGCTATCCTGCGATCTGCATGACGCAGCACGCGGCCAACAAATACTGCCAGTGGCTGAGCGCCCAGACGGGCCACTTCTACCGCCTGCCGACAGAGCAGGAGTGGGAGTACGCCGCCCGCGCAGGCACGACGACCGCCTTTTACTGGGGCAATGAAGCCGGCCAGGCCAAGGAGTACGAGTGGTGCTACGACAATGCCCCGAACTTCCAATACTCCCAGGTGGGTAAGAAGAAGGCCAACCCTTGGGGTCTGTATGACATCCTCGGCAACGTGTGCGAGTGGACGATCGACCAGTACGAGCCCGACTACTACAAGAACCTCGCTGCTCTGGGTGACAAGTCCGTGGGCTTCTACGTGAAGTCCAAGAAGCCCTATCCCCAGACGGCTCGTGGTGGTTCCTATGACGATGACGCGATTGGCCTCCGCGCCGCGGTGCGTCGTGGTTCCAACCCCGACTGGAAGCAGCAGGATCCGCAGCTCCCCAAGAGCATCTGGTACCTCACGGACGCCAAGTTCCTCGGCTTCCGCATTGTGCGCCCTCTGGAAATCCCCAGTGCCGAAGAAATGTTCCACTACTGGAACAACGGCGTGGAAAAGGAGTAAGGGGTAGTCTGGATCTTGGATTGCTGATTTAAGATTTGTGATTTGATGAAGGCGGCGGCGTTTCCTGCGGAAGCGTCGCCGCTTTTGCTTTGTCTCAAGATGACTCGCATGTGCAGGTGGATTTTCGTGGTGGTGGCAGGGCTCCTGGCATGGGGCTTGGGCTGCAAGGCGCCTGCTGAAGAAGATGCTGCATTGAAGCGGTACCAGTACTCGCGCCCCCAGATGGGCTCTGTCTTCTACATCACGCTGTACGCTGAAGAGGAGGCAAAAGCTAAAGTGGCGGTGGAGGCTGCCTATAAGAGGGTGGAGGAGATCAATGCGGCGGCTTCGGACTATCTACCGGAAAGCGAACTGAGCCGTCTGAATCGGGCCCCTGCAGGGCAGGCGGTGAAGGTGAGTGATGATCTGTTTACCCTGCTGGCCAGATCAGCGGAGGCTTCGAGGCTGACCGAAGGAGCCTTCGACGTGACGGCGGCGTACGCGGTGCAGCAGTGGCGCCGGGCGAAGCGGAGGAAACAACTGCCGGATGAGGCGGACACGCGGAAGGCGGTGGCCATGGCGGACTGGCACAAGGTGCAGCTGAATGAGGAGCAACGGAGCGTCACGAAGCTTGCCGAGAACGTGATGATCGATTTAGGAGGGATCGGCAAGGGGTATGCGGCAGATGCGGCGCTGAAAGTGTTGCGAGATCGCGGCCTGAACCGGGCTGTCGTGGCCGCAAGTGGGGACCTCGCCTTTGGGGATCCGCCCCCCGGGAAAGCTGGGTGGGATGTGGCACTGCGCACTTTTGAAAGCGCGGAGGATGCGGACCGGTACGAGCATGTGACCTTGAGCAACTGCGGCTGCTCCACCTCAGGAGATTTGCATCAATTCCTTGAACTCGGTGGCAAGCGGTATTCCCACATCGTGGATCCCAAGACTGGCCTGGGGCTGACCGATCGCATCGCCTGCAGCGTGGTGGCGCCCGATTCCACCACGGCGGATGCGTATGCCACCGCCTTCTGTGTCATGGGAGTGGCGAAGACGGAAGTGTTTGTGAAAGCGAATCCGGAACTCCAGATGCACGTGCGGATGACGTGGCAGTCGGATGAGGGGGGCGGGTTCAAGACCCAACTGACGAACTGGGGGCAATGGCCCGCCAAGGATGCTCCCAAACGGGGCGACTGAAAATAGGGCAGTCTACGGGCACTGGAATAGGTAGCGTCCTGAACGTGCAGCAGCGCCTGCGGACTCCATCACGGCCACCGCCTTGGCGGTGGGTTCATCGGCGCGGCAGAGTGTCGAGGCACGCGCCGCGGCCTCCTTGACCGTGGCGTCCCGTACCAGGTGGCTGAGCTTCGCCGCCACGGCCTCGGCTTTGAAGTGTTTGGGTTCAAGGTAATCGCCGGTGCCGAGCCTTTGCAGGCGCATCACGTTGTCCGGCTGATCGTGTCCCATGGGCATGATGAGCTGGGGCACCCCGGCGGCCAGCCCTTGGGAGAGTGTGCCAATGCCGCCATGGTGAACGAACGCGGAGACGTGAGGGAGCACCTCACTGAATGGCAGGTAGGCAAAGTGTCGGGCAAACGAAGGCAGCGGGTTGGGCAGTTGCTCCGGGAAGCTCGTGCCCAGCAGGGCGCGCAGCCCCAGCTTCTCGCACGCCGCCAGTCCTTCGCGGAAGAAAGCGGTGGCCTGGGTGTTGCCGGTCCCGGGGGTGAAGAGGACCGGCTTTGTGCCTTCCTGAAGCCAAGCGGCGAGATCGGGCGGGAGCTCGAAAAGCGTGCGGAGGTCGGCGAGAGGGAAGCCGACGGTGTGGGTATTGGCCGGCCAGTCGGGCTGGGGAGCGGCAAACCACTCCGGGAACAGCGCCAGATTGGCATCGGGGGAGTGCATCCAGTCCGGCACCACCCGCCGGGGGGCGGGGATGTTGATCTCCCGACAGAGCGCCCTGACCTGCGGCGTGAGCTTGAAGTCTGAAGGGTTGGGCAGGGAGAAGAGGATCTTCTTGGCCCACACCGGCAGCTTCAGCATCCACTCCGTGCCTGGCATGATGATAGGCGTGTCATGCACACTCAGGAAACAGACGGGCTGCAGGTGCACGGTGACCAGGGGGCACTTGAATTTCTCCCGGGCAGCGCGGGCGGCCATCATGGTGAAAGGTGCGGCCAGGACGGTCTCGCCGGGGCGGATGCGTCCGGCGATAGTTTCATAGAACGGACGCAACAGCTTGCCGGCCATCTCAAAGACCAGTGCCGTGCCCTTGTATGGCTTCCAGAGATCGGGGTGACTCAGGATCTTCTCGTACTCCTCTTTGTTGCCTACGCCGGTGAAGCGGAGATCCGCCCGACGGGCGGCATCATCGAAGAGCGGGGAGGTGATCAACTCCACATCGTGCCCACGCGCCTTGAGCAGGCGGCCCATCCAGATGAATGGATTAACGTCACCGGCGCTGCCAAACGGAACGAGGAGGAAGTGGGCCATGGGGAGGACTGGGGGCTGGTGTGAGACTAACGGCTGGGGCGCGGGATGCACCCAGAAAGTGATGATTGCTGCCTGCGTTGTCCGCTATGGGTGAGTCGGGTGAAGCATCTGCCGGATTCGCAACGTCTTGTGAGAATGGTGACTTCATGGTCAGATCCCACTCACAACCTGTCCTTCCTCAAGCGCCGCCTTTGGACAGGCATGATTTCTTCGCTGCTGGGCCTTGTGGCATGGGGGAATCTGACCGCCGCTCCGCCCAACGAAGTGACACCCGGGAGGTTTGCAGGTCAGCCGGAGTCAGGCGCGGTCACGACAGCAAGACAAGTGGTGGCGTTCCCTGATCCGCGAATCACGGTGTCTGGTCTGGCGTGGTGGAAGGAGGAGGCCAAACTGAAGCGATTGCCGGAGAGGCTGAAGGCAACCGTGCCGCCCAAGGTGTGGCAGCTTTCCCAAAGTCCTGCGGGGGCCAGGCTCCGATTTCGTACGGATTCGCTGAACGTGGGGATCCATGCGGTGACGGGGAAGTACAAGCTGGCCCCTTCACCTCCCACGGCGCTGATCGGAATGGATCTGTACAGCGAGGGGCGCTATCTGGGCAGTGCTTTGCCGGATGAAAACGCGGTCCTTAAGAAGGAGTGGACCCTGGGGACAGAGCGCGTGATGCGGGACGTGGAAATCTATCTGCCCATGGGAAGCCCGGCCACCGTGGAGAGCCTTGTCTTGGATCAAGGGGCCAGGCTGGAAGCGGGCAAGCCGTATTCGCGAGACAAGCCGGTCGTGTATTATGGCTCCAGCATCACCCAAGGGGCTCAGGCCACGAATCCCGGGGGAACCTTTCCCTGCCTTCTGGGACGATGGCTGGACGCGGACTTCGTAAACCTGGGGTTTTCCGGCAACGGGATGGGGGAGCCGGCCTTGGCCCGGGCCGTGGCGGAGATCCCGGCGGCGGTATTTGTCATCGACTACTGGGCCAATCCGGCGCCGGAGGTGTATGAGAAGACGTTTCCGGAGTTCATTACCATCATCCGGGCGAAGTTTCCTGATACCCCAATCGTCGTGACGGGGCCGTACTACAATCCGTCGGAAGTGTTTGGCAGTCGCATGGGGCAGTATCAGCTGGCGAAGCGTCTGCTCATTCCCAGGTTG
>NZ_BATQ01000046.1 GCF_000739635.1 Verrucomicrobium sp. BvORR034
TGATGCGAATGGCGGAGTCATCGAGGACAATGCGCTGCTCCGGTGTATCCACGAGATTTCCCAAGGCCCTGGCGGTGGCACGGAGTTCCTGAATGGTCTCCATGACCTGCACGGGCTGCTCGATGAAGGCGTTTCCGACCTGGGTGGTCCACTCCAGATTTTCGTCGAGCCATCTCAACGTATCGGGGTAGTGGGCCAGTGCTTTGACGCTGGGATCCCAGGATTCCGTCTGCAATTCATCGAGAGGACGGTTGGCAGTGACCTGACGTGCGCACAGGACGATGTCCAGCGGAGCGGTGGAGGCGGGCAGGATCAACGCCACCAACGCATCCGGATACAGAGCGATGGGGCCCAACAGTTCCGAAAGCTCCGCAGGGGTGCGTGCCGGGATGGGGACAGCATCCGCCGATTCTTGGGCGGCCAGGGGGCTGACGAGGTAGAGCCCCAGCAGCAGGGGCAGAAAGGTTTTCATCGTGCCCAATCATAACCCCTCCTGCGTAGGGCGGACCATGGGGTGTACACCCCATGGTGGACCCCGGTGGCTGTGGATACCTTTTGGGGAAATGAAATCCGGGAATCCCGTCTCTCCCTTGCCATCCCGCGTTGGGACGGCTCGTTGAGCTTATCCCAATACCTACCATGAAAACGAAATCCTATCTGAAACTTGCTGGAGCCGTCATCGTTCTGAGCCTGGCGAGCTGCGTGGACACCTATGATCACAATGACCGGCATTCGGGCCATGATCACGATGGTGATCGCAATCATGACAGCCGGCATTCAGGGCGAAACACCGGCGATCTCAATCAACACGGAGATTCCCATGGGCGAACCATGCGCGGAAGCGTGTATGGAGGCCAGTCTTCCCGAAGGTACTAGGGTGTAACTCAACGCGGTCCTTGGAGCGCACGGGGCTACAGGATGGTCATCTGCACGCTGTTCTCAATGATGCCCGTGGCGATGGCGTGACGGGTGAGGCTGGCGATGTCATGGATGTTGAGTTTTTCCATAAGGCTCTGGCGGTGCTTTTCCACGGTCTTGACGCTGATGTGAAGGATCTCCGCGGTTTCCTTGTTGGTCCTGCCTTCAGCGATGAGTTGCAGCACCTCAGTCTCCCGGGAGCTCAGCCGGGAGGGGTCCTTTTTTGAAGGAAGATCCCCTTGGGTATGGGCCTTTTGGGCATGGTGGTTGCGGCGTCGGGAGATGGTGGGGCTGAAGAAGCGGTTGCCCTGGTGGACCTCCCGGATGGCTTTTGTGAGGGTGTGGGCGGCGGTTTGCTTGATCAGGTAGCCGGATGCACCCAGGGCCATGACCTGCTCCACATAGGCATCATCACTGTGTGCGGAAAGGATGAGGACCTTGGGCGGGGAGGCGCTCCTCAGAATCTGGCGTGCGGCCTCGAGGCCGTTGAGGCGGGGCATCGCGATATCCAGAACGACCACATCGGGGCAGAGATCGAGACAGAGTTCCACCGCTTGATGCCCGTTCTCCGCCTGGCCCACGATTGCGATGTCATGTTCAAGCTCCAACAGAGCGCGAAGGCCTTCGCGGACGATGGTGTGATCTTCTGCGAGGAGTACGGTGATGGGGTTCATGGGGAGCGAGGTGTAGAGCCAGGGGGTTCTTTGCCCACAGCGAGTTTGGAGGGGCGAGTGCGGGAGGGAAGTTTCTTGCCTGGAAGCTCCACCTGAACGGTAGTTTCCTTGCCAGGTGCGGAGGTCACGGCGAAGGTGCCCCCCACCATTTCCACCCGTTCCTTCATGCCCAGCAGGCCAAGGCATTTGCTGCTTCTGGCGAAGGCGTTGCCCTCCACCTGAAAGCCGCGGCCGTTGTCATGAATCTGCATGCTGACGGTGTTCGCATGGAGGCGAATGGAGACATTCGCCTGACTGGCTTTCGCATGGCGGGCGACATTGGTGAGGGCCTCCTGGGCAACGCGATAAAGGACGGTCCGGCGGGTGCTGTCGATGGTGTCAATTGTAGGAGAGACCGAGAAGCTGACCCTGATGCCGGTTCGTTGCATGTAGGAGGTCAAATAGGATTTGAGCGCGGGGATCAATCCCAGATCGTCCAGAAGCGTCGGCCGCAAGTCACGGGCAAAGCGATGGACAATCTCGACGGACCGCTCGATCACCCGCTGGGTCATCGCGATTCTCCGTCGCAGGTTTCTGGCGTTTAAGTTGCTTTCGGTTTTCAGGGTGATCAGCCGCAGATTGATGCTGGTCAAAGCCTGGGCAACGACGTCATGCAATTCACGGCTGATTCGTTTGCGTTCCTCCTCCTGGACGGTGAGCAGCCTGCGAGAGAGATGGCGCAGGTCCTCCTGCATGTGGCGGGACTTTTTGAGCAGCTGGCTGGAGGTCATTTCACTGGTGATGAGCGAGGCCTCCACGGACTTGCGGTGGACGATCTCGTGTTTCAGTTTGTCGTTGGAGGCGGCCAGTTGATGAGTGCGGCGGGTCAGGCTGTTGACGAGTTTTTCCAGTCGAATGTTTGCCTGCCGCATGCTCCGGTGGGTTTCTTCAATGGGCGTGATGGCTTCGGTGA
Organism: Verrucomicrobium sp. BvORR034; assembly: GCF_000739635.1. Taxonomy (GTDB): domain Bacteria; phylum Verrucomicrobiota; class Verrucomicrobiia; order Verrucomicrobiales; family Verrucomicrobiaceae; genus Verrucomicrobium. The sequence goes on from NZ_BATQ01000046.1 coordinate 2,545, forward strand.
AGAATGCTGTCCCGCGTAGGGTTTTGGACTTCTTGCGGGCCGGAGAGACTTCGCCAGATAGCAGGGTCTCCAGGGCACTCTCATGGATCTTCGCAAGAGCCAGAGTTTCCATGCCTGTTTTAGTGGCCTTGATGCCGAAGAGCCGGGCGCTCTTCAGACCGGATTCATTGGATCCGTTGTGATCGAGATGTTCGCGCAGGGAGGCCAGGTAGGTCCGTGACAGGGAAGAATTTTTTGTGTTCATGCGTTTTCCCTGAGTCGATGGCGGGGCTGTTGCCTGCTTAGACCCTGTTTTCCGAATTTCCGTTGGGTATTTACGCCGAAATCGTGGATGGTCGTGACTTCGTGATGGCGGCAGGATGCAAGCAAGCCTCAAAAGGAGGCTAGGAACGCTTAAGCTGGCGCCCCCACCACGCGTCGTGACGGGTCATGGGTGGTCCCATGGGAGTATTGTGGTAGAACCAGTGAACCGGTTTGTAGAACGTCACAAGATCTTCAGGCATGGGGCCGGAGATGCGTCCACTGGAGTACAGTGCCTGAACGGGACCAAAGCTGAACAGGTAACCGGCGGCCAGCAACAGGAGGAAGATGACGATGCTCCCCCGCCGGGATGATGAAGGGAAGTGTGTGCTCATCCTGGAATGTACGCGATCTGCCGCAAAGCCCAATGGGGTGAAGTGCCCATGGGGACGTTTGTTGCCCCTGGTGTACGGCCGTGATTCTCGTGTTGTCTCCAGAGGTTTGTTGAGTTGGCTTTGAATGGTAGGGTTACACCCCATTTCGACTTGGGAGATGGTCGCCGAGTGTCAGGACCATGCACCATATTACCTGCAAGTCCGTACTGGCCATCCTGTTCTCAGGGGCCCTGTTTTCGCTGGGTCACGTTCGCGCCCAACTGGTGGAAGTGACCGCCGCCCCAGTCACATCGGAAGGGACTGTCAGCAAGGTCTCAGCCCAATCCATTATCATCACCAAGGCCACCGGCGACCAGCCAGTGGAATACCTGTCCAGTGAGACTACCCACTATGTGGATGCCGAGGGCAATCCTGTGGACATTGCGATGATGAAGTCCGGGCTGCCCGTGACGGTTTACTACACCGAGACGGGCGAATCGTTGGTGGCGACCAAGGTCGTGCTCGGGAGAGCCCAAGTGGTGAATTCCTCTGCTGCCGCTGAAAGAGACGCAGTGGCTGCCATGAACACGGCCGGAATCATCAGTGAATTGGGAGAGTCAAGATTCTTGATCAAGTCGGAAACAAGCCCTGATCCCGTCAGCTACAACTACAGCAAGACCACCACCTACATGGATGAAGAGGGCAAACCCGTGGATGTGTCGGTGGTGAAGACTGGAGTCCCCGTCACGGTCTATTACACGAAGGTGGGCGACTCCATGGTGGTTTCCAGAGTGGTGGTGCGGAAGGCGAAGCTGGCTCCCACACAGGAAATTGAGCGGAAGAAAACCACCACCACGGAAACCACAACGGACCGTTAATCGGTCCCCTCCCACACAAACAAGATGAAACTATCATCCCTTATCTGGACGCTGATCCTGGCGGGCCTTTGGCTCACCAGTTGCAGCTCCCCCCGTCAAAACCAGTCGAGGATGTCGATGGACTCGACATCGACGACTACCCATTCCTCCAAGTAACCTGCGGAGTCCAAACTTATGAAATCCATTCTGATCATTGGCGCGGCGGTTCTTGGTGCTCTCCTATGCCTGTCAAGTTGTGAGACAGTGCAAGAGAGTGCACCACCCACTCGCACCACCACCACCACTACGGAGCAGACCACCTACCGCAGTCCCTCGGTGGGAGTCACAGAGACTCAGACCGTACGGGCCTACTGACAGCCGGGAGTCCTTCCTCAAAAACGTGTCGGCGAAAGCTGGCGCGTTTTTTTGGCACCGATGGCTGGCGCAGCTGATCAAGGGGGAGTGAGGGCGAAATGGCACCGCAACCATGATTTCAGGAAAGACCTGAATTTTGTGTTTTGAGTTTTGAGGAATTTTTGCGAATGCTGGGGCATGCCCGCTGCAAAAGATCGCATCAAACCTCATCTGGAAGACGCCTGGCTGGGCGATGCTGTGCTGGAGTTGTACGCCCGCTCCTGGATCTTGCGGCAGTACGGGAAGGTGGACGCCGATTTGAAGAGCCGTTTCACCAGCAACCAGTTTCTCAACGCATTGGGACAGCCCACGATGGTGGAGGCTGAGGTGGGCCGGATTTACAAAGAAGGGGGCCTGGAAGGAGCGTTTGCGCACATTCAGACAAAGATCGAGCCCCTGTTTGTGAAACAAGAGGGCAAGCGCCAGCGTTCGCAGCGCTGATGACATTTGCCTTCCTCTCTCTGAAGAACCGGTGCGCTGCTCTGGCGCTGTGCCTGTTCTCCCTTTTCGTCGCCGTGTGCGACGGAGCTCCGGCGACAACGGGTCGTCCCAACATCATCTACATCCTCGTGGATGACATGGGTTATGGCGACCTGGGATGTTTTGGCCAGAAGACGCTCACGACACCCAACATTGACCGCATGGCGGCGGAGGGGGTGAAGCTCACCCGGCACTATGCGGGAAGCACCGTGTGCGCTCCCTCCCGCTGCGTTCTCATGACCGGGCTGCATACGGGGCACTGCCGGGTACGTGGCAACGGCCCGTGGACGATGCCTGACAACGACGTCACGGTGCCCAATCTTTTGAAGAAGGCGGGTTATGCCACGGCGTGCTTTGGCAAATATGGTCTGGGGAAACCGCTGCCGGACGACGACCCCAATCGCAAGGGGTTCGATACCTTCTTCGGCTACGTGGACACCAGCCACGCCCACAATTTCTATCCCACCTATTTGATCCGAAATGGACAAAGGGTGACCTTGAACAACGTCACCGAGCCGGACAGCCGCAAGTCAGGGCATGAAGATACGGGTTTCGCCACAGCGGATGGCCGCAAGCAGTTCGCCCCGCAACTGATCGCCGATGAACTGCAGACCTACCTGCAGGGACGGGCCACGGGCAAGGAGCCGTTCTTTGTCTACTACGCGCTGAACATGCCCCATGCGAACAATGAGGCGGGCAAGAACTCGCCGATGAAGCATGGCATGGAGGTGCCCTCCTATGGCGAGTATGCGGGCAAGGACTGGCCGGACGTCGAGAAGGGGTTTGCGAGCGCGATGCGATTTGTGGATGACCAGGTGGGGGCCGTGCTGGCCGCCTTGAAAAAATCGGGCCTGGATCAGAACACGCTGGTGATGTTCGCCTCTGACAATGGCCCTCATGCTGAGGGAGGGCACAGCTCGGACTTCTTTGACTCCAACGGCGCGTTCAGCGGGATCAAGCGGAGCATGACAGACGGTGGCATCCGGGTGCCGCTCGTGGCCCGCTGGCCTGCTGCCATCAAGGCCGGCAGTGAGAGCGAACACGTCTCTGGATTCCAGGATCTGCTGCCCACCGTGGCGGACCTGGCAGGCACGAAACTGGAAGGGGAAACGGACGGGCTCTCCATGGTGCCTACTCTGACCGGCAAGGAGGCGGAGCAGAAGCAGCACAAGTACCTCTTCTGGAACTTCGATGAACAGGGGGGCAAGCGGGCCGTGCTCAAGTGGCCGTGGAAGCTCATTCATCTGAATACGGGAGCCGCTCGCCCGGGCAAAAACGCAGGCGGAAAAGCACAGCCGGTTCAGCCCAAGTCACTGGAAGTGCAGCTCTACAATCTGGAGGAAGATGTGGGTGAGCAGAACAACCTCGCCAGCCTCAAGCCGGATGTTGTCGCTGAGCTGGAGGGTTATATGAAAGAAGCCTGGCGGGCACCGCAGACCCAGCCAGAGTAGAGCGAAAAAAAGCTCCAGCCTCCTCATCATGGGCAGGCTGGAGTCGGGGGGCGTGCGGGGAGGGGGCTCAGGGTTTTATTTCCTGTACCGGTGATTTGCTGGCGTCATCATGGAGGCGTTCGACCGCCTCTTTTCGGGCCTTTTCCGCAGCGGCACGGGCATTTTCCAGAGCTTTGGCGAGATCCTCGGCGCTCTCTTCCAGTCTCTTCAGGGTCTCGGACTTGTTGCGCTCCAGGTCTGTCTTGGACTTCTCCAGCTGCTTGCGAACGTCCACAAGATTCTTCTCCACGGACTTGATCACGTCGGCTCCCACGCCGGCTTTCTTCAAGGCTTCCTGCACCCGCTCAAGCTCCACGGGAGCGGGGCTGCCATCCGTGGTGGCGGTGATGACGTTGCCTTTGGAATCCACCACGAGGGCCCTGGTCTGGAAAATGAGAGGATCCATATAGGCACCGGCCACGCTCGGGGTGTTCGTCACAAAGGAGGACACACTCCACGGATCGTCTCCTCCCAGGCGGATGCCCAATTTCACGTCCAGCACCAGATCGATCCCCTTGCGGAAGACGGTCAGCTTGATGGTGTCCTGCTCCTTCTTGCCCGAGACGAGGGCGCGCAGTTGGGCGGGGTTTACCAGCAGCTGGTCATCCAGCTTGGCGAGGATGTCGTAGCGCTGAAGTCCGGCTTTGAAGGCGGGGCTGTCTGGCACCACGCTGCGGACGAGGACGCCGGTGCCAGCGGCCAGGGGCGGTAGCTGGGCGCGCACCTCCTCTGGTGCTTCATCGGTGGCGACTCCCAGCCACGTTGTTGGCACCGGGGGAGTTGTGGGCATGGCTGGAAGGGCGGGGACGCCGGCGATCGCCAGACCGTGTGGCCCCGGGAGCCGTTCGGTGAGCATCTTTCCTCCGCCGACCAAGACCTTGCGGGCATTGCCCACATTCACACGCCGGACGATTTCCTCGCCATCCCTGTGGATATGGACCGCTGCTTCCGTCTGGCCTTCCTCGGGAGGGGAAACCCTGATGGAGAACTCCCTGGGTGCGCCAGAGGGGATCGGTCCTTCCGCGCCTTCAGGACCGGCGGCCGCCAGGAGCGTGAGAAATTCGCTCTCCAGCTCGACAGGGAGTGTGGGTTGCGTGGGGACTGGCTGGTGAAAGAGAGGGAGGCTGGTCTCGGCATTGGCCGGGACGAAGATGGTGCCCTCTTGGGCGGAGACAAACGGCAGCGGCAGGGCGCAGGCGAGCAGCCTGGCAAGAACAAAGCGTGGTGTTTTCATGGGATCGAGGTGGGGTGGGGGTGAAAGGGTTGAGGTGTCAGGGCTGGCTAGTAGGTCTGAAGGGCCACGGGGATGATCTCTGTGCGCGATTCCTGGCGCTGGAAAGTGCTGACGCCGTCGTCGCCACGGTACGTCACATCATCCACCCAGAAGGTGCGCATGAGCTGAATGGGGCGCTCAGGATCAGTTTCCAGAACGCCCACTTTTTCCACTTTCACCAGGGTGCTGGTTTGCTCGATGGGGAGAAAGACCCGCAGATCCTCCAGGGATTCTACAGGAGTTTCGGTGGCGACTGCGGGTGGGGGAATAGGAGCGGAGACTGTCTCGGTATGTGGGGGAAATCGGAGGAAAAGCACTGCCACTGCGGCCATGGCGGCGGCCAGATACCACCAGTGGGGGCGCTTCGGGCGGGCATGCTGAAGCCGTGCGGTCAGGGCCTCCGGAACCGCTGCGGGCTGGAGTGCCTGGAGGCGGCGCTCAAGTTCGTCATCTTCGATGTTCATGGCAAATGGGGTGAGGCGGGCTGGGAAACCTCGGGTTGTTTCATCGCCTTGCGCAGATGGTCGAGGGCGTACCGGTAGCGGGAGGCGGCGGTGTCGGCGGGAATGTCCAGAGAAAGGGCGATCTGCTGGAAGGTCAGCCCGCCCCAGATCCGGACGATGAGCACCTCCCGGAGGTGATTGGGCAGGCGCTGGACGGCTTCGTCTAGGGCGGGATCAATGCCTGGTCCGTCGGCAGGCTGGTCCAGCCACAGAATTTCATAGGCGGTCTGTTCCCGGCGCTGCCGACGTTCCGTGCTGCGGAAGAGGTCAATCGCCCGGCGGCGGATGGTGGCGTACACCAGGGCATCGTCCGGTGCCTTGTGCCCGGCCCTCCGCCAGGTTTCCACCAGGGAATCCTGAAGCACGTCGTGTGCGTCCGCCTCGCACCGGGTCTGAGACCGGGCGAAAAGCAGGAACTGGCGGGAGCGCTGGCCGAGCCACGAGTTCCAGGAGGTGGTTGAGGTTGAGGGGGAGGCGTCCACGCAGGCGTGAGGTGATTCACGGGGGATAGCGGCACTGGCGGGGACTTTTGTCTGTAGAACGGGAAAAATGTTGAGACGGGTTGTCAAATGACATGACCCCGCGTGATGAACGGCAGTGCCGGGGATGAATGAAATTACCCGGTTTGGCTAAGTTGACCGCAAGCGGTAGCCCCAACCCGTCAATTTGATGTCAATCCAGCAGCACGGGGCGAGAAACAGGCTTTCCACGCCATCCGTCGCCCAGGAGAGCGGAGGCTTTTCGGGCAGTAGACTGACATGGACGGGGTCGACAATCTCCATCACGAAATCATCCATCCCATCCGTGAGGCGAGGACCGACAAGCGTGACGCGATAGCGGTCTGGCACGCTGGAGCGTACCACCAGATAGGGCAGTGGATAGGCGATAAGGGCCACAGCCAGAATTGGCCAGAGGCGATGGACGCGAGGAGGCACCGCATGAGTAAGGCAGAGACAGCCGGCAGGCGTCAATGGGAGGTTTCATGACCTCAAAAGGCAGGGAGAGACCGTCGCAACGTCTCCGGGGGGCAATTCTTTCCTAAAAGACACAAAAGCCGCTGCACCGCAATTCCAGTATTGCATTTCCATGTCTAATCGGATTGCATGCCAATTCGCACGCATTCCACAACCACATGTTAGCGAAACCTGCATCCACCCCGATGTCGCCGGGCCTTTATGCCCCGCATTCCCTCCGTAACGCGGTCATTCGCTTCGCGGGCAATTCACAGGATGGCATCCAGTCCATCGGCGGCTTCCTGGCGAGATTGGCCGGACGCACCGCTCAGGAGGTCATGACTTACATGACCATCCCTTCCACGATCAGTGGTGGGCCGTCCATCTTCCAGGTGCACATTGGCTCCGGGGAGGTGTTGCATGCAGGGGACGAGGCGGATGTGCTGGTGGCCTTCTACCAGCACAGCTACGACAGCCATCTGGGCGCGCTGCGCGATGGAGGCGTCTGTCTCTATGACAGTGGGGAAGTCAAAGAGGTGCGCCATGAGCGCGGCATCAAGCACATCGGCATTCCCTTCACCGCGGCTACGGTGGAGGCGGTCGGCGGCTCCACGAGGGATCGCGGAAAGAACATGTTTGTGCTGGGTCTGGTGTGCGCGGTCTTCAACCTCGACAAGGAGAAGCTCATCGGCATCGTCAGCCGGCAATTTGGCAAAAAGGATGAGAGCGTGCTGCGGAACGCCATGCTCGCCTTTGACGCGGGCTTTGCCTACGAGGTGGGGGATCTGGAGCGATTCGCCTTTGAGCATGGTGAGGCCGGTGACGGGCACCGCATCAGCACCGATGGGAACCAGATGCTGACCGCGGGGCTCATCGCCGCGGGAGTGCGATACGGCGCGGCTTATCCCATCACCCCCTGGTCGTCCATCATGGAGTCTCTGCGCGCAGAGTTGCCCAAGTACGGCGGCATCTATGTGCAGGCGGAGGATGAGCTGGCGGCCGTGAGCATGACTCTGGGCGCGGCCTTTGCCGGGCACCTGGCGGTGACGGGCAGCGCGGGCCCCGGACTGAGTTTGAAGATGGAGGCGTTGAGTTATGCCAGCATGGCGGAGCTGCCGATCATCGTGATCAACGTGCAGCGCGGTGGGCCTTCGACTGGCCTGCCCACGAGCGTGGAGCAGAGTGATCTCATGCAGGCCATCTACGGCAGTCACGGGGACTGTCCGCGCATCGTGCTGGCACCGCAGGATGTGGAGGACTGCTTCTACATTGCGCTGGAGGCCGGGCGTCTGGCCCGCAAGTACTCCTGCCCGGTGATCATCTTGAGCGACCAGGCGTTGAGCAGCCGCATTGAAGCCTTCGCCGAGCCAGATCTGGATGTCCACTGGGTGGAGCCACACATTGATCTCTCCACGCGACGCGAAGACTATCGTCCCTATCCGTTGGATCGCACCACTCAGCATGCGCCGCCCGGTTCGCGCATGAGCAGTGGGAAGTATCCCGTGATCTCAGGGCTGGAGCACGATGAGTGGGGGCACCCCAGCGGCAGCCCCAAGATGCACAGCCAGATGACGGGCAAACGGCGGCAGAAGCTCATCGATGCCGCGGCAGAGTTCCCGTTGCCCAAGGTGCACGGCCACCAGGAGGGGGATGTGCTCATCGTGGGCTGGGGCAGCACGTACGGACCGATCAAGGAGAGCGCCGACCGGCTCCCGGCGGAGGGCTTCAAGGTGGGGGCGCTGCACCTGCGTCACCTGCATCCGCTGCCCAACGGGCTGGAAACCATCTTCAACCGCTACGAGCACATCGTGGTGGTGGAGATGAATGACTACGGTGCGTACGGCTATGGCCAGATGGCCACGCTGCTGAGGGCGCGCTACTGCAATCCCGCCATCAAGTCCCTCTGCAAGACAGACGGTCTGGCGTTCCGCATCCGCGAGATTGTGACTGGGGTGGAGAAGCACCTCGCCGGGGCAGGCTGAACCGGGCCTGATGAACCATGTTTCCTTAAACCAATTTCCACTTCCTCACCGCCATGTCCACCGTCCTTCCTTCCGCCACTGTCACCGAGCCCGAGGACCGGCTCACGAAAAAGGCCCTGACCGCCGACCACCCCACGTGGTGCCCCGGCTGCGGGGACTTCGCTGTGCTCAACATCTTCTACCGGGTGCTGGAGAAGCTGCAGTATCCGCATGAGAAAATTGTCTGTGTGGCGGGCATCGGCTGTTCCAGCCGGTTTCCGTATTTCATGAACACGCATGGCATCCACTTCATCCATGGTCGTGCCCTGCCTTTGGCCACTGGCATCTCGCTGAGCCGGCCGGATGTGCATGTGTTTGTCTTCGGGGGAGACGGCGACGGCTTCTCCATTGGCGGCAATCACCTGAACCATGCCGCCCGGAAGAACGTGAAGCTCACGTATGTGATCATGGACAACTTCGTGTATGGACTGACCAAGAAGCAGACCAGCCCGACCTCACCGATTGGATTCAAGTCCAAGACCGACCCGACGGGCTCCGTGGACCGTCCCATCAACCCGATGAAACAACTCCTGGCCAGCGGGGCCACCTTCATCGCCCGTACCCACGCGGCGCAGGTGAAGCATATGGAGCAGATGTTTGAGCGGGCGATCTTGCACGACGGTTTCAGCGTTGTGGAGTGCCTGAGCGAGTGCGTGATGTTCTACGCCGGCGCCTTTGACGACAGCACACCCCGCAAGGGTGGCACCTTCGAAGCCGTGGATGAGACCCAGCACGATGTGACGGACGAGGTCGCGGCCTTCAAGCTGGCCGAGAATCTGGCTCCCGGAAAGTTTGGTGTGTACTACCAGGTGCAGCGTCCCACCAAAAATGATCTGGAGCAGAAGTGGATCACGGACACCCAGGCAAAGACCGGAGGTGTGAGCCAGAAAGATCTGCTGCGAAAGCGGCTGGAGGCGATGCGGTAGGCGGGGTTGAGGAATTAACCACAGGGTCACGGAGAGCACAGAGGGTGACTCTGGTTGGGCCTGACATGACGCCAGCATCTGCGGATGCTGGCGTTTTATGTGGCGGCATGAGAGTGGGTTCGTGATCTCGCAAAGGAGGAGGCACACAAGGGTTGCATCCCCGCGAGATCGAAGCCATGAAGCTGGCACGATGCAAGTGCACACGATTGACCTTCATTTTCAAGGGCTGCCGGAGATCATCGCGGCTTATTTGGTGGAATCTGACGGTGAGCTGGCTCTGGTGGAAACTGGACCGGGTTCCACGTTGCCGACGTTGTTTGAGGGAATCGAGCGGTTGGGCTTTGCTCCTGCGGACATCAAGAAAGTGCTGGTGACGCACATTCACCTGGATCACTCCGGTGCGGCCGGGTGGTGGGCGCAACAGGGGGCGACGGTTTATGTGCATCCTAAAGGGGCGCCCCATTTGATTGATCCGGAGAAACTCATCTCCAGCGCCCAGAGGATCTATGGCGATCGCATGGACACGCTGTGGGGTGAGATCCTGCCGGCTCCGGCGGAGCGGGTGGTCTCACTTCAGGATGGTGACAAGGTGAAGCTGGGCCGTCGGGATCACTTCATTGCGCTCGACACGCCAGGACATGCCCGGCATCACCTCGCGTATGCGCTGGGGGACGGTTGCTTCACCGGGGATGTGGCAGGGATGAAGCTGCCACGGTGCCCGTACCTGAGTGTCACGGCCGCGCCACCGCAGTTTGATCCTGTGGCCTATGATGAGTCTCTGGAGCGCCTGCACTCCATGGGCTTCGCCAGACTTTATCTCACCCACTTCGGTGAGGTGACCGAGGTCGCTAGGCATCTTTCCCAGTACAGCCTGCGGGTGCATCAGGTGCATGAGTGCGTTCAGAACCTTCTGGACCAAGGGCTGCGGGGTGACGCGCTGAGGGAGGCCTTCACCGCCGCAGAGCATGAGGTGGCGGTCAAAAGCGGGGCTGGCAGCGCCGAGTGGCACCTCTTTGAGTCCGCCAACAACGCCGCGATGTGTGCGGACGGGATTGCTCTGTACTGCGAGAAAGCGGGCCGATAGCCGCCGCCAGTCTCCGTCACAAAGACGGCCTTGCCCCGGCTTGACGCCTCTGGCCTCCCGTCCCATCTTGCAGGCTCCCTCAGTCAATTTTGTGCCCATGAACATCTTCGAAGACCTACAGTTCCGGGGCCTGGTGGCAGATTTCACCAGTGTTCCGGAGTCGCGTGCCGATTTGCTCCCGCTGCCTGACCGGCTGGCGGCCAAGCCCATCACGCTGTATTGTGGCTTCGACCCGACGGCTGATTCTCTGCACGTGGGGCACATTGTGCCGTTGCTGGCCCTGCGCCGCTTCCAGCTTGCCGGGCACCACCCCATCGCTGTAGCCGGTGGTGCCACGGGGTCGATCGGTGATCCCAGCGGAAAATCCGCGGAGCGCCAGTTGCTCACCCAGGACCAGATCAAGGCCAACGTGGAGGCCGTTCGCCCCCAATTGGCGAAGTTGCTGGACTTCGACTCGCCCGTGAATCCGGCCCGCCTGATGGACAATGCCGACTGGATCGGCCCGATCTCCTACCTGGATTTCCTCCGCGACGTGGGCAAGCATTTCACGGTCAACCAGATGGTGGCCAAGGAGAGTGTCCGCGCCCGCATGGAAGACCGCGACGTGGGCATCAGCTACACGGAGTTCAGCTACATGCTGCTCCAGTCCTACGACTACTTCCACCTCGCCCAGGTCGCTGGCTGCGAATTGCAGATCGGTGGCTCTGACCAGTGGGGGAACATCACGACGGGCATCGATCTGGTTCGCAAGAAGCTGGGGCGTCACGCCTACGGCCTGACGATGCCGCTCATCACCAAGTCGGACGGCACCAAGTTCGGCAAGTCCGAAGGGGGGGCGATCTGGCTCGATCCCAAGAAGACGAGCATCTACAAGTTCTACCAGTTCTGGATCAACAGCGACGACCGCGACGTGGTGAAGTACCTGAAGTTCTTCACCTTCCTGCCGCATGATGAGATCCGTGCCCTGGAGGAGGAACACGAGGCCAATCCGGGGGCGCGAAAAGCGCACCAGGCTCTGGCCCGCTCCATCACCACGCTGATTCACGGTGAGCAGGCCACCAATGATGCGGTGCGTGCCAGCGAGATCCTTTTCGGGGGCAGTCTCGAAGGCATCTCTGCCTCCACGCTCCAGACCTTGAGCGAAGAGGTGCCCAATGCCGCAGTGACCGCAGACCAGTTGGAGGGCGAAGGCCTGCCGCTGGTGGAGGCGCTGGTGCTCTCCGGGCTCTCGCAGAGCAAGGGGCAGGCGCGGAAGGACGTGGAAGGGGGCGGGGTGTACGTGAACGGAGACCGCGCCACCGCTGCGACGGACCGCCTCGTGGTGGACCGCACGCTGCACGGTCGCTACGTTTTGCTGCGCAAGGGCAAGCGCAACTATGCCCTGGTGTCGGTGGTCTGAGTGCACATCATGAGTGACGTCGTTTCTCCTCCCAGCCGCCCTCGCATCGGCTTCCTCCGGCCTGCCCGGCTCACCAACGGCTACACGGCGGCGGCGCGATTTGCGGCGCACTACAGCGGTCGGGTGGATGCCATGGGCACGGTCTTCGAGCCCGTGGCTTACTCCTCCCATCCGGAGATCATCGCGGCGCAGGCGCGAGGGGAAATTGACTTTGGCGTCATCGCGATCGAGAACACGCTCGACGGCATCATCGTCGAGTCGGTGAAGGAGCTGGAGCGTCTCTTCGAGACGCCCCGCCAGCGTCGCACGTTTGTGGTGTGGGAGGAGTTGCTGCCCATCCAGCACTTCCTGATGAGCCAGAGCGGCGGCTTGATTGGCATCGATGTCATTCGCAGCCACCCGAGCGCCCTGCGCCAGTGCTCCAAGACGCTGCAGCGCATCAAGGACCATCTGGAAATCCGGGTGGAGCAGACAGAAAGCACCGGTGCCGCCACGCTGGAAGCGGTGGCCAATCCCTCTGTGGCAGCGATTGCCTCCCGCGAGGCTCTGGACGTGTATTCCGGCAGTCTGAGGGCGGTGGATCTGGCGGAGCTGGAACGCGATCATCAGCTCGGCCTGGAGCAGACGCGCAGCCTTTCTGACTATTCCAACGGCTTCACGCGTTTCTGGATTCTCGGCGAGGAAAAGCTCATCCAGCGGATGGACAGCGTCACCGTGAAGGACACGGAGAAGAGCCTGAACAAGACCTGTTTTCTGCTGAGCCTGCCCAATGAAACGGGTACGCTCTATGATGCCTTGGGCGTCATCAGTGCGCATGGCGTTTTCCTTTCGATCATCTACCCGTTCCCGCGGGTGGAGCGGGACTTTGAGTATATGTTCTTCGTGGAGGTGGAAGGCCACCTCCAGGATGCCGCCATCAAGGGCATTCACGACAAGCTCAACGAGAAGTTTCCCCAGCGTCCCGACTGGCCGCCGTCGTGCGTGTGGCTCGGCTCCTTCCCGAACACCGAGCTGCTCAAGGAGCTTCCTGAGCATCAGACCCTGTTCCGCAGGCGTTATTATCCCGGTGACATGAACTGGCCGGAAACGGCCTGAGCGTCTTTGCCTTCGCCAGCCCCATCCCTTTTTCCATCTCCCTGTCCTGTGTCCTTTGTTGAAACGTTCAATGCGCTGCCTGTGCGAAAATCGCCGCTGCTGCGCAAGTTGCTGAGCCTGCTGGAGCCCAAGTCACCCCGGCAACTGGAGGCCATGGCTGCAGAGGCCGCTACGCTGACTCGTCAGCATTTCGGCCGGACGATGCGGTTGTTTGCCCCGCTCTACCTCTCCAACGAGTGCGTTAACAACTGCGCCTACTGCGGGTTCTCCCGGGACAATCCGATCTTCCGGGTCACGCTTACGATGGATCAGGTGATCAAAGAAGCCAAACACCTGACGGGGCTGGGCTTCCGCCATATCCTGCTGGTGGCAGGGGAGCATCCCAAGTTTGTTTCCAACGGATACCTTGAGGAGTGCATTCGCGTGTTGAAGCCCTTTGTGCCGACGATTGGCATTGAAGTGGGCCCTACGGAGCAGCCCGAGTACGCCCGCATGGTGAACGAAGGGGCGGAAGGTCTCGTGGTGTATCAGGAGACCTACGACCGTACGGCTTATCAAGAGTACCACACGATGGGCCCCAAGCGGGACTTCGACTGGCGTCTCGAGTGTCCGGAGCGCGGCTATGCCGGCGGGTTTCGCCGCATGGGGCTGGGAGCCTTGTTGGGCCTGGCGGATTGGAAGACGGAGGCCCTCGGGCTGGCCGCCCATCTGGAGTACATGCAGAATCACGGTTGGAAGGCCTCGTACACCATTGCGTTTCCGAGATTGCGTCCCGCCGCCGGTGGATTTCAGCCGAAGTATCCCGTGGATGATGCCAGGTTCATCCAACTGCTCTGCGCCTTCCGCTTGTGTTTCCCACAGGTGGGCATCGTCATGAGCACGCGGGAGTCAGCGGCCTTGCGCGACGCCTTGATCCCCATCGGCATCACTACAATGAGCGCCGGAAGTCATACCGAACCGGGCGGTTACACGGGGCAAGGGCGGGAGGATCTGCACCTGACGGTGCGCGGTCGCCGCGTGGAGCTGGCCGAACACAAGCCCGAAGACGAAGCCACGGGACAGTTTGACATCTCTGATCATCGCAGCCCCGAGGAGATTGCTGCGGTGCTCTCCAAGCGGGGATTTGATCCCGTTTGGAAGGATTGGGACGAGGCGATTCTCAGCAACTGACGTCGGAGCAGGGAATGGAGATGCCAGGGGAGCGCACGCATCTTGCGTGCTGTTTCCGGTATCTTGCCGGGAACGTCAGCCCGCGTGTGGCATAGCGACGTGCAACATCGCATTCGAGCGACGTGGAGGCGTTGAAGACGGTGGGAGGGAAAGCAGATGCTCGCGGCCTTCCCACCTGATCATCCTCTGCGGAGGCACCCAGGGTTGACTCGCTTGAGGCTCGTCCAACCACTGGGCTGTGCTACAAATCCCCTTCAGGGATTAACTACGGACTGAGCCGGAGTCGGTTCCCTGGCGGCCACTCCAAAATGAGCGCGGTTGGGCGGCTCTCCTCACGTCGCATTGTTTTTTCGTCATATCTTGCTGGCAAGGTGGATACCTACCAGATGCCTGCCACTTCCTTGGTTGTCGCTGTCCGTGATGCGCCTGTTCCAGGTGGACCACGCAGCCGATGGGTTGTGGCAAGGCTGATGAATTGATCTAGGAAACAATCCCGGGATTTGGGGGCTTGCCGTGTCGTTGTGTTGTGCGACGCCCTCTCCGGGCGGGTGTCCCTGGTCCTGCCCATGACTTCATGACCACGCCACGCTACCTCACCACAACCTCTATCGCTGGAATCATCGCGTGCGCGATGGTTGCCGTGTTTCCTTCGCCCACCCGGGCGCAAGGCCCCCTGCCGAAGCCTCCCGCAGAGAAGCTGCCAGAAGGGGTGATTCGCGTCAGTCCTTCCGAGTTGAAGATCGACCGGCCTTCGATCACTCCGGGTTGGATACCCAAGCCGCTGCCGCAGGGTGAGGTGGATCTCAATCCGCCGTGGCTTCACGTGAGCGTCCCGGTTCTAGATGGAAACGAGGCCTCGAACCCGGAGCGCAAGGCCAAGCGCGAGGCGCAGAAGTGGAAGCGCCGTTACTACTTCAAACTCTCCCAGGATCCCACCTTCACCCGGGGCGTGCTACAAAGCGAGCCGAAGCGCTGGTCGTTTTTCAACCCCTATCGCAAGCTTCCAGTAGGCACCTGGTACTGGACCTACGGTGTCGCCCGCGCGGAGACACCCGACAAGCCGGTCTGGAGCAAGGAAACTTACTCGTTCATCATCACTGGTCGGGAGTACAGCCCCGAGATCCCGCCCTCTCCGGAGCAGTTCCTGGCCGCGATCAAAAAGCGGACCACTGGCCCGATTACAACCTGTTTTCAGGAAGACATTGGCAATCTGTTGCCGACGCAGACGGATCCAGAGCTGGCCAAACAAATGCTGGCAGACTGCGAAAAAGCATTCGCCGGCCTGAGCAAGCAAGACCCACCTTCCACCGGGCCCCGGGATATGGTTGAGTGGCGGAGGGTCCACACGATCGTCTGCGGTTATCTTTTTACCGGGGACCAGAAGTACAAAGATCTCGCCATCAAATACCTATCGAGCAGTGGCAAGGCTAGTCCGCCTGTTCCTGGCGAATTGCTCGCCCTGCGCCGGCCTGAGGGCTACAAGGGCCTCCCTGGGGGAATTTTGCCGCTCGATATGTTCTACAACGAGCTGTCCAAGGTGGATCGCTTGAAATATGCCCAGCACTTTTACTCTCTTTGCGATGAAGGCAGCGACAGCCCTGACATGCATGAGGTTATTGAGCACCAGTTGTACGACAACCACGGCTGGCAGGGGCGCATCCCTGGCCTGATCAAGGGCTCGGTCATCCTGTGTCGTTATGACTCGCGGTTCGACGACTGGGTGAAGTACGGCTATGAGCTCTATCTCTACCGTTCCCCGGCTTTCAGCCGGACAGATGGCGGCAGCAGTGAGGGCAATGGCTACCTTGGCGTTCACGACGACCCGCTTACAGACATCCCCTGGCTCATCTACAGGCTGACAGGTTACAACCTCTACCGGAACAAGCCTTGGTTCCAGAACTTCGCTCGTTACATGGCGCTCTCCAACCCTGCGGGGAATCCCGGTATTTCCTTCGAGGACTCCGGGGCTGATGGGGGATCGGACATGCAGTATTTGACTGAGGCGCTGGCCTACATGCGTCCGGACAATCCGTGGAATCTGTGGCAGCACAAGTCGATGGGTCGGCGTGACAACCGCTACTTCAGCGCAGATCTGGCCAAAGGGTCCAAGGCATTGGACCTGCTGGCGATCTGGCGGAAGTTTCCTAAACCGGACACCAGCAAGATGCAGGCTCCGCGGGAAAAAGCCGCCGCCTTCGGTGATGTCGGTCTGGTCTGTATGCATACTGACCTGACCCAGGCGTCCAACAACCTGATGCTCAATTTTCGTGCGGGTCCCTATGGATCAGAGGGGCATACTCATCCAGCCCAGAATGCCTTCACGGTGGCTTACGGCGGGCAGGAACTCTTCTGGCGCACGGGCTACTACAACGGAGGCGGGCCGCACAATATATACAGCTACAAGAGCTCCCAGGCGCACAACACCATCGCGGCCAATGGCATGATGCAGGGGTTCTCTCAGAGCGCCTTCGCCTGGATAGCCAGGTTCGCGAATGGCGAGCGCATCAGCTACGCATTGGGCGACGCTTCTGGTGCCTACAATGGCAAGCACCACTACTTTACCATCCCTTACGACCCGGACCTCAAGTCCACGAACAAGGTGGAACAGCGCCGCAACTGGAAGGAGGCCACAGCGGAAAACGGCTTTGGCAATCCCGGCGTGAAACGGTTCCGTCGGCACATGGTGATGCTGCGGCCGCATCACATCCTGATCTATGATGAACTGGAAGCGGCGACTCCGATCCCCTGGACCTTCCAGCTTCATTCAAAGATGGAAATGAAGCAACTCAGCGACTCCACGTTCAAAACGGCCAACGAGCATGCGTTGGGCGCTGCCCAGTTGTTCTGCGCCTCACCGGTGAAGGGGGCGCTCACTGACCAGTTCGTGAGGGCTGCGGTGGATGAAGAGAACAAACGCAAAGGACAGAATCCACCCAACTGGCACGCGACCATCACCACCAAAGAGCCCCTCAAGGCGACGCGATTCCTGACGGTGA
Organism: Verrucomicrobium sp. BvORR034; assembly: GCF_000739635.1. Lineage (GTDB taxonomy): Bacteria > Verrucomicrobiota > Verrucomicrobiia > Verrucomicrobiales > Verrucomicrobiaceae > Verrucomicrobium. The sequence continues at coordinate 19,820 of NZ_BATQ01000046.1, forward strand.
TCAGTGTCAGCCCCCAAAAGGGGCTGAGTGATGTGCCAGCTCCCTTGCTGCCCAGGAAGACCGACCGGACACAAATCGAAGTGGGTGACTATGCGGTGACGGTCGAGTTGGACCCCAGCAAGCCTTCCTACCTCGAGGTGCATGACCGCGCTTCCACCTGTGCCCTCGTGACCGGGCAGGCCGCGCAGCAAATCACGGTGGGCGGCAAGCAGCGCACTGCTCAGGCCCCCGGGAGCACCTTGCTCTGGGAAAGCCAGACTCCGCGGGGCGAGGTGTTCATCGAGAAGGTGGACCAAGTGCCGGACGTCTTGCGGTACGGGAACCCGTTCTGATGACTCAGCCAAGCCGGACGCGGCGATGGGGCAACCCGATCGCTCGTCCGGCTCTGGCGCAGAGCAGACAGCTGGATCTGCAAGGCAGAGCGACTACTGACAGCACACGTATTCGTCTACCTCGGCCACATCGGTGCGGCCCAGCACGGAGTCCACGCTGCCGGAGCACAACAACTGCCCCACGCCATCGCGGACCCCGATGAATGCGAGGTGATCGGCGACATTACGAGCCTGGCGGAGATTGTGGGTCACCAGCACGATGGTGTGGCGGGACTTGAGCCTTTTGATGAGAGCCTCAATGGCCTCGGTGCTACGGGGATCCAGGGCGCTGGTGGGTTCATCCATGAGGATGACTTCCGGTTTCGTGGCGAGCGTGCGCGCCAGGCAGAGGCGCTGCTGCTGGCCTACGGAGAGTTTTGCCGCCGGGGTCTTGAGACGATCTTTAACCTCGCTCCACAGAGCGGCTTCCTGGAGCGCTGACTCGGCAAGCTCTGTCTGGGCAGATTTACTAAGGCTCTGCAGACGTCTCGCGCCGAAGAGGACGTTGTCCACGATGGAAGCGGGGAACACCACCGGCTGCTGGAACAGCATGCCCACGCGGGCCCGGAGGGCATTCGCATCCATGCCGGATTTGAAGATGGACTGTCCATGCAACTGGACGTCTCCAGTGACCTTCAAGCCGGGAACCAGATCGGTGAGGCGGTTTAGCGCTCGGAGCAGGGTGCTCTTGCCAGCGCCAGAGGGACCAATGAGCCCGAACACCTGGTGTTCTGCGATGGTGAGGGAAACATCTCGAACCAAGGCCCGGCTGGTGGCGGTAACGCAGAGCTCGGTTGTTTGGAGGATGTGGGGGCGCTTATCCATGATGGGCTTCTTCGTGAATCCGCAGGCGGGTGGGCAGGGCGGCGAGGCTGAGGGAGAATACAAGGCCGAGCAGAACGAGGGCGGAGCCCCAAAGCTTGGAGCCCACGCCGGGGTCAAACGAGTCCTGGGCGAGAATGAAGATGTGGTAGGGCAGGGACAGCACCGGACTTTCTTTGATCGCATGGGGCATCGTGGCCCCGGCGAAAATCGTGGCGGTGAACATGATGGGAGCCACTTCGCCAGCAGCGCGGGCCAGTCCCAACAGGCTGCCAGTGATCAATCCGCCCCAGGATTGAGGGAGGAGCACCGCCCAGATGATTTGAGCGCGGGAGAGCCCCAGGCCAGCGGCTGCCTCCACGTACTTCGCTGGAATGGCCTTGAGACGTTCCATCAGCGCCACGGTGACGGTGGGAAGAATGACCATGGCCAGGATGAGTCCGCCCGCCAGCCAGGATTTGCCCCAGCCACACCACTGCACCAGCACAATGAAGCCGAAGATGCCGAAGACGATGCTGGGCACACCGTTGATCGCATAGAGCCCGGTCGTCAGGATGCGACGGCTCGTTTCGCCCTTGAGCCAGACGCGTTCCATCAACGCCAGTGCAATGGCGATGGGGGCGCTGGCCAGGAAGGCGGTCAACAGCAGAATGAGGGTGCCGATAAGGTTCCAGAAAATGCCGCCCGCAGCGCCAACGAGGCGAATTTGCTCGGTGAAGAAGCCCCAGGAGATGGCCGGGCCACCTTTCTGAACGATCACGTAAACCAGTCCACCCAGCAGGGCCAGGGCCAGCAGCGCGCAGGCAAAGGCGACCAGTGCCGTCGCAGCATCGAGGAACTTACGCATGAGGTTTGCGGGTGAAGGCGGTGCCAAGCAGAGTGGCGGCCCCGGTCATGACCAGGAGGATGAGGCCCAGCCCCACGATCGCTCCCCAGTGGATGGCGTCACCGTAGGCAATGTTCGTCTCGGAGCTGACCAGCTTGCTGGTGATGGTCTGGCCGGAGTCCAGCCAGGCGCGGAGGGAGAACCAGTTGTCGGGCAGGTTGTTGTCCTGCCGGCCTACCACAAGGAAGACGGCGGTGGTTTCTCCCATCGCCCGTCCCAGCGCCAGGAGTACGGAGGCCCCGAGGCCACGTCGCGCTTGAGGTACGACGATGAAAAGGATCGATTCGGCTCGCGTCAGACCCAAGCCGCGGGCCGCCAGTCTCTGGGCGGAAGGAATGCTCCTCAGGGCGTCGTCACTGAGGGTCACTACCGTGGGGAGGATCATCACGGCGAGGAGGATGCCAGCGGTCAGTAGGGTGTCGCCGCTCAGGGGCTCGAATTTTTCAAAGCCGTCGTACACCCAGTCGCGCAACAGCAGGATGCCCAGCAGGCCATAGATCACCCCGGGAACGCCGGCGAGGAGTTCGATCAGGACCTTCACTGCCATGCGAAGGCGGCGGGGCAGATATTCTGAAGTGAAGATCGCGGCACCCCAGCCGACGGGAACGGCCAAAACCAAGGCGATGAATGAGACGACCAGCGTGCCGTACACCATGGGCAGCACCCCGAACTCATGCTGCCGGAAGTACCACTTTTTCTCAAGGAGGTAACCCCATCCTTCGTGCTTCCAGACCGGCACACTCTGCCAGATGAAGATGGCCAGCAGCAGCCCCATCGTGGCCACGGCCAGGAGGCTGAAAATCCAGCTTAGCGTTTTTGTCATGAGTGCTTCTATCCGTGTCTGCGCCTTGTTCTGATGATGGTGGAAGGGGCGGCAGACCTCTACGCAAAGTCCGCCGTGGGTCTCACGGCGGACATGGGAAATTGACAGAGCGATGGGGCTGATGCCTGGAAGCGTACAGCCGGGTGGTTCAATATTTCTGCCCGCCCACTGCCTTGAGATTCATGTAGCCGTGCTTGGGAAGCAAGGTCTGGCCGCGCTCGCTCAAGAGGAAGTCGAGCATGGTCTTGGCAGTGCCAGTGGCCGGACCATTGGAAAGCACTGTCAGGGGGCGGCTGAGCGGGTAGGTCTTGTTGGCGATGTTCTCGTTGGTGGACTCCACCTTGCGACCGTCGTCCAGCACCATGGCCAGAGCGAAGACCTTCTGGCCGTCAGCCCAGGAGGCGGAGAGCTGGGACATGGCACCACGGGTGCCAGCCACCTTGTTGCGGGTTTCCTCATTGCCACCCACTTCCGGGAAGCTGACCTGAGGGGCGGCCTTGGGGCTGCCATAGACCCAGTGGACAAACACTTCCCAAGTGCCGCGGCCGGGCTCCTTGTTGAAGAAGGCGATGCGCTGGGACTTGGCACCGCCCACCTGGTTCCAGTTCGTGATCTTGCCTTCGTAGATGTCCTTGAGCTGTTGCTTGGACAGGGCGCGCACGCCGTTGTCCCAGACGTCTTTGGAAACGATGATGGCCACGGAGTCCACGCCAATCGTATTTTCCACGAAGTTGACCTTGGGATACTTGGCCTTGTCGTCGTCGCTGACGTGCTTGGAGATCATGCCCAGTTGCACGAGGCCGTCCGCCAGCATGGAGATGCCGCCGGCGCTGCCGCCCTGGGTGTCCACCTGAATGTCCAGCTTGTTCTCCGCCCGCAGAATCTCAGCGGCTTCCGCGACCACAAGATTCACGGTGGTGGAGCCATTGATCTTGAGGGTGTCTGCCGCCGCCGTGGAGACGAGGGATCCCGCAATGGCCAGTGCAGTCAGAAAGGAAAAAGGTTTCATGGGTGCGCAATTGAGCATATATACGCAATTTCTGGCAAGCGAAAATAGCGTAACTTCCGTCAATCCGGCGTCTGGCGGTTTATTTTGCTGCTTTGTCGAAGCGGAAAGTGCAACAGCCCAGATCCAGGACGTTGTCGTTCTTGGAGAGGTGGGACTGGAAGTCTTCCGCCAGAGAGTAGAAGCGTTGCTGACCTTCTTTCTTGATTTCGAGCAGTCCGGCTTCGCGCAGCACCCGGAGGTGCTTGGAGACGTTGTATTGCGTGATCGTCAGAGTCTCAGCGATCTCGTTCACGCTGCGTTCTTTCTCCAGCAGCATCTGCACGATGCGAATGCGCGTTTCCTCGCCCAGGGCTTTTAGTGCGTGGATGCATTCGAATATCTTCACACTTGTAGTGTTAAGCAGGAGAATGACCGGATTTCAACAAAGAACTAAGTGTGCAAGTGGGGGCAAGGGCAGAGTTTTTGAGTGCCGAAATTGAGACTGCTTATCATGCCCTGCCTGAGGGGGGCTTTTAGAAGCTCACCGTCATGCGCAAACCGTACTCCCGCGGGGCTCCGACGGACCGTGCGCGGAGGGTGGTGTTGATGTTGGTGTAGTACTCTTCGCCCGTGAGATTGGTGGCATAGGCCGTCACGGTGAGCGGTCCTTTGCGCCAGCCAATCGCGGTGTTCAGGAGGCCAAAGGTGCCTTGCTCAAACTCTGGCCGGTTCCGGTCATCATAAGTGGTCGGTCCCGTGATGAGATACTCCACCCGGGTGAAGAATCCGCATTCCAGATGGAAGTCGGCGGCCAGAAGGCCATTCCACTCCGGAGCATAGGGGAGGGTGTTGCCATCCAGGGAGGTCCCGGTGACGGGATCCGTGAAGCGCTTGAACTCGGCATGCGTCCAGCCGAAAGAGCCGGAGAGGGTCAAGCGGCGATGTGCGCTCCAGAGGGTCTCAATCTCGGCACCGTAGGTGACAGCGCGGTCGGCATTGAGCACCACGTAGTCTGCCAGGGACAGCCCGCGCTCGGTTTGGTAGTCGCGGATTTCATTGTAAAAGCCTGCCACATTGACCATCAGGTCTCCATCAAGCCATTGGGTGCGGAGCCCTGCTTCGGTGTTCCAGCATTTCTCCGGGTCAAAGGCCAGAAGCCGCTCATCATCGGCATAGGCGCTGTAGCCTCCCGGTTTGAAGTCGTGTGTGCCCTTGGCATACACCTGGGCGTCTGGAGAGAGTTTCCATTCCACTCCAGCGGTGGGGGTGAGGTGTGTCCACTCCTCCTGCACCTTCGTCCGGGGGGAGGCATTGCGGAACGTCGTTTCGGTGGTGAAAGGCTCCGGTGTCGGCACCGGGATGATCAAGGGGGCGCGACGGGGCAGGGGGACGACCAGAGGAGCCACCGGTTGGACTCGCGTCAGCGTGGAGACGTCTGTGGTCACAACGCTGTCGCGCTCCATGGCCTTCCGTACCCAGTCCACACGGGCACCGGCGTGGAAGGTGAAGGGCTCCCAGCCAGACCAGCTTCCGCCTGCAAAGAAGCCCGCCGTTTCCTCTTCCAGGTGGTAGCGTGTGACCCGGGTGGACGAGATTTCGGAATCGGACACCGCGACGATTTCCACCACCGGCAGCGGGATTCTGCCCAATCTGGGGAGGGTGATACTCAAGGCCAGCGGGGTGACGGTGATGTCCTGTCGCTTGGTGAAAAACGTGCGGACGTTTGCGCCATCCGTCTCGGTGGTTGAGCCGAAAAGGCCGGCGGTCCATTGGAAAGGGCGCTCTGCATCTGCGCTGCTCCAGCGAAATTCCTGGCTCCACGTTTCCTGCTCCAGATCCACGTCGAATACCCCCAGGGGCTCCGCTGTGTAGTCCGCATCCAGGCTGAAGGGGGACATCAGCCAGCGTCTGCGGGAGGTCACGCTGAGGAACTTCCAGTCCTCGTTTCCATAGGCAATCCGGAGCGCTTGCTGCTCTGTCTCACGGTGCTGGCGGCCTTCGTGATCAGGGGAGGCATCGTAGAACCCGGCCCGCTCGTGCGAGGTAAGGCGCGGAGCTCCATCATCGTCGCGACTCCAGGTGCCAGACAGGCTGATTTCCCAACCTTCCGCTGGCGTGAGATACAGGGCGCCATCCACGTCTGAGTGTTCGATGGAATCGAGGCGGGCTCCAGAGTCTGGGTTTTTGAGATAACCGTCCCGGCTCTCATAGCCACCTCCCAACCGGAATGACAGCACGTCTTTGATCAAGGGCCCTGTCAACCAGGCCGAGGTGTTGGTGAAGTTGTAGGAACCGACGGTGCTCTGAATTTCACCCTCGATCTGGTCTCCCGGACGGCGGGTGCGGACGTTGATCAGTCCGCCGTACGCGTTCGATCCGCCCGAGAGCGGTTGGGGGCCGCGGACAAGCTCCACAGACGAGATGGCGGACGCTCGGAGGGCCTGGGAGATGGGGCCTGTAGCAGGCGCATCATCCACGTACACTGCCACAGCGGGAGGCCCGAAGAAAACCGTATTGCCCAGACCGCGGACGCTCAAGACATCTCCGTAGGCTCCGGAGCCCGAGTCTGTGGCGGAAAAATTTGCCGCCCGACGGACCGCTTCTCCCAGATCCTCCACGTGAAACATTTTCAGATCGCTCCCTTGCAGCACCGCTGTTGAGGCAGCGGAAGTGCTTGCTTCCGGGGCAGGGGAGGCGCTGACGGTGACCTCTGGCAAGGAAACAGGGGACTGGGCTAGGCACCACCGAGTCAGGCCAGCCAGCAAGAGCGAAGGAAGCAATGCTGGACGAAAGGGGGAGGATCGGATCAAGCTGGGCAACATGAAAGACGCGGACTCGGGCGCAACAGAACAGCGGTTTCCTCCCTGCTTGGCAAGTCTCATTCTTGCCGTGCCCGGCGGTTTGGGGCTCTCCCGGAATCTTCCTGGTAAATGTTGGGCGGCGGTATTGCGAAAAAACAAAACCTCCCATGGTGCTGAGGACGTATAATTTAAATAGCTTGCACCGGCATCAAGACCCGTTACAATCCGCGCCACTTTTTTCAGCGGCCCGTGTTTGGATACAAAGGTCGTTTGGAGAGAGTGCAGGCTCCCGGCTTGCGCACTTCATTCCTCACTGCCATGGCCACGAAACCTTCGAAAAATACCGCGGCGGACGCCAAGAATGGGGCCAAGTCAGCCCCTGCCCCCAAGGCCGCAACGAACAAAAAGCAGGAAACCGGTGTCAAAGCGCCGCCTGAGAAAAAGAAGAGTGCACCGGTTGCATCCAAGGGCACTCCTGCCCCTCAACCATCCAAGAAACCCGCTGACCCCAAGGCCAAACAGACCACTTCAGCAGCGGGCACCCCAGTTCCTTCCAGCGTGAAAAAATCAGCGACCCCTACAACCGAAAAAGCCACCGCCACAGCCTCTAAAGCCAAGGATGCCAAGGCCCCTGAGAAAAAAGCCGCAGTGAAAGCAGAAGGCGCCGCCGAAGACGCGCCCGCTCCGGCTCCCAAGGCGACAAAGGCCAAGGCTGAGGCTCCCGCTCCGAAGGAAGAGGCCGCCCCTGCCCCCAAGGCAGCCAAGCCCAAGCCCGCGACGAAGGCCAATGCTCCCTTGACGGCTCCTGCTCCCCCCAGCAAGCCCGTGCCCCCTCCGAAGATCAAAAAGCCCATCTTGGATTCCGCTCCCGAAGTGGTGATCAAGCAGGCCTACAACCCGACCAAGCTTCCTCCTTTCATCAAAAAACAGCAGCAGCGCCTCATCGAGTTGCGCAGTGCTCTGCTGGACTCCATGGACCTCGTGGCCAAGGACAGCCTCCGGAACCGCCCTGAGGGCAGCGAGGCTTCCGTGGGTGGCATGCACATGGCCGATGCGGGCAGTGATGCCTATGACCGCGATTTCGCGCTGAGCATGCTCAGCAAGGAACAGGACGCACTTTACGAAATCAACGAAGCGCTCGACCGCGTGGGCCAGGGTGTCTACGGCGTCTGCGAACTTTCCGGCGAGAAGATCAACGACGAGCGCCTCGAGGCCCTGCCGTACGCCCGCTACACCCGGGAGATGCAGGAGCAGATTGAGCGCGACCAGATGGGTGGCCGCCTCCGTCGCGCCCCTGTCCGCTCGGTCTTCGGACTTGAAGAAGACGGGGAAGAAGGTGAGGACGGCGAGGACGAAGATCGTCCCGCAAACAACAATCAGAACGAATCCTCGCTTGACTTCATGAAGGAGTAGGACAATTTAGCGCCCCGTTTATGCCCCGCGACATCATCATCCTCGAATGCACCGAAGCCAAGGCGGCAGGAATGCCGACCTCACGCTACGTGACCACGCGCAACAAAAAGAGCGTGCGCACGCCTGGCCGTTTGGAAAAGGTCAAGTTTAACCACTTCCTCAAGCGCAGGACGCTTCACCGCGAAATTCGCTAAGCTGAACGCCGCTCTGCCCAGATCACTGCTATGCAACCCAAGACCCGCGAACGTCTCTCCGCCTTCCGCCGCGCCAACCGCAAGCTCCCGCGCCGCCGGATGGACATCCCGATGGACAAGTTGAACTACAAGCATCCTGAGATCCTTGCCAAGTTCGCCACTGAGACCGGCAAAATTCTTCCTCGTCGCGTGACGGGTGTGTCTGCCTATGTGCACCGCACCATCACCCGCGAAATCAAGCGCGCCCGCTCCCTGAATCTCATGCCCTGATCGGGGATTTCCCCGTCACGGTTTCTTTTTCAAGAAAAACGTTCCGGCTTGGCGGCTGGAGCGTTTTTTGTTCTGATGCCACGAAGCGCGTGGTGTCGTTTCCTTTCGCTTGCCTCTGACCATGCTGCACGACACCCAAAACCAACGCGACGTTCGGGGAATCCCTATTGATCGTGTCGGCGTCAAGAACCTCAGATTCCCCCTGAAGATTCGAGACCGTGATCACGCGGAGCAGAGCACAGTGGCCGTCGTCTCCCTGGCGGTGGACCTGCCGCACCACTTCAAAGGCACCCACATGAGCCGGTTTGTGGAGGTTCTGCATGCGCACGGGAACGTGCTGACCGTTGCAGACATTGCCGGGATGCCCAGGGAGCTTCTCGCACGACTTCATGCCGAGAAGGCGCATGTGGAGTTTAAGTTTCCGTATTTCCGCACGAAGAAGGCACCAGTCACCGGGGCAGAAGGATTGCTCGATTACGGGGTGAATTTTCAGGTGAACGCCCAAGGGCAGAACGTGGATTTTGTGGTGACGGTGGAGGTCCCTGTGGCCACCCTGTGCCCTTGTTCCAAGGCGATCAGCGCCCGGGGTGCGCACAATCAGCGTGGGATGGTGACGTTTTCAGTCCGGTTTACCGAGCCGGTCTGGATTGAGGACCTCATCGAACTGGTGGAAGCCAGCGCGAGTTGCGAACTCTACAGCGTGCTCAAGCGTCCGGATGAGAAGCTCGTCACGGAACGGGCTTACGACAATCCGGTGTTTGTGGAAGACCTCGTCCGCAACGTGGCCCTGAAGGCCAAGGAAGATTCCCGCATCACCTGGTTCCGAGTCGAAGCGGAAAACTACGAGTCCATCCACAACCACAATGCGTGGGCGGTGGTGGAGTCGGAAGTTCGGTAGGCCGGTAAGTGGTGAGCGGTAAGAGGTAAGTGGTGGATTAGTTCACGAGGCGCGGCTTTAGGTTCTCGTTCTGTGGTTTGATGCCGGAGGGCAGGGAAAGGTTTTTCCTTCCCATTGGGTGAGTTTCTGGTAGGAAGCAGCCATGAACTCCGTCGTTTTTCGTGGTGGCCTTGTTGGAATCTTTCTGGGGCTGCTGACGCCGTGTGGTCATGCGAGAGCCTTTAAAGACAAGTCAGGGCGGGTGATCGAGGCCGAGATTGTGGCCAAGCAAGGGGAACAGGTGAAGATTCGCCGTGCTGATGGACGCGAGTTCACGCTAGCCGTGAATCTGCTCTCACCGGAAGACCAGCAATTTGTGCAATCCTGGCAGACTCCAGGAGCGTCGGCTGGAGGTGTGGCGGCCAAGGTGACGCCGGCGACGGATGCCCGCCTCAAGCCGGGCGCGACCGTCACGCTGACTTTTCCTGATCTGCCCAAGGATCACAATGGGGAGGCCGCCGCCTGCAACGTTCGCATCCCCGAGTCGTTTGATCCTGCCAAACCCGTGCCGCTCCTGGTCTGGATCGGCGGTGGCAAGGGGAGCAATCAACCGGGAGGCGGCTTTCCTCTGGTGGACAAATCGCAATACGTCATCGCGGGCCTGCCCTATCCCAACACCGCGCCTTCACCCAACAAGGCGATGGGTGAGGGGAAGATGGAGCTGATTCTCGACTACCAGCAGACCATGCTGGCAGAGTTGATCAAACTTCTGCCCAATCTTGATCCCCAAGTCAAAGTGGTGGCAGGCTTCAGCAATGGGGCTCACACCATCGGCAGCGCGGTGGCGTTCGGGCGGAAGGAGTACACGGAGTTCTTCAATGCCTTTGTCGTCATTGAGGGCGGGGCGCAGACCAACTCCGCCAAGAAGAAGCTGCGGGACAAGTATGGCTACTTTGCCTGGGGCAACACGGGCAATGGATCCAAGGAATACATGAGGGCCATGATGCAGGCGGCCAAGGATGCCCGGCTGGAAATCACTGAGCACGAGATGGAGGGGATTGCGCATGAGTTTCCCGAAAGCGAGAAGGCACTCGTGAAAGCATGGATTGAAAAAACAGTGATCCCCGGTCTTCGTGCCACAGGCGGGCGCTCCTGACAATCGTCTTGCAAGCGCGGCAATTCCGCCCACCATCGGAGAATGGGTGCACAATGGAAACAGAAATGGCGGGAACTGGCCGCTGACCAAAAAGGCAAGATCGTCGGCAAGCTGACGCGGGAAATTCAGGTGGCGACGAAACTGGGCGGACCGAGCCCGGAGTTCAATGCCCGACTCGCGGCTGCGATCGCGGTGGCGAAGAAGCAGAGTGTGACCCGTGACACCATTGAGCGGGCCATTGCCAAAGGCTCCGGCACGGGGGCGGATGCCGTGCAATACCAGACGGTCATCTATGAGGGCTTTACCCCGCACCGCGTGCCGGTCGTGGTGGACTGCCTGACGGACAACAACAATCGCACCTCCACGGAGATCAAGATGATCTTCAAGGCCGGAACGCTGGGCACGCCAGGCTCGGTGGCATGGATGTTCGACCATTGCGGACTGGTGGAGGCCCACCATCCTGATGCCTCCACGGACATCGAGATCGCAGCACTGGAGGCGGAGGCGGACAATGTGGAGCCCATGGAGCTGGATGACGAGGAGATCGCCAGTCACGTAGGGGCCCGTTTCTTCTGCCCCATGGCCAGTCTGGATTCTGTGACCAAGGCTCTCAAAGCACAGGGCTGGCTGGTGACCACATCAGAACTGCACTACCAGCCCAAGGACTATCCGGAACTCACGGAGGCCCAGCGCGAAGAGGTGACGAAGTTCCTTCAGGCCCTGGACGGACATGCGGATGTCCACCGGGTGTACGCGGCCGTCAAGTGACCTGATATGTCCTCGAACCAGGGCCACTGCGAAGATGTTTGATGAGCTGTTTTCAGAGCGTGGCCTGTCATTGGACCGGCTGCGTACTTTCCTCGAAGTGGCGGAAGCGGGCGGGATCGCCCGCGCGGCCAAGGACGATGCGGTGCGGCAGAGCCAGTTCAGCCGCCAGATCTCAGAGCTGGAGCAGTTCTTTGGGGTGGCGCTCACGGAGCGCCGGGGCAAGCATCTGGCCCTAAATGAGCATGGCCGCCGTCTTGCAGCGGTGGTGAGAGAGCAGCTCTTGGGGCTGCATGACTTCAAATGTGAGTGCCAGAGCCAGCCCGTGCTCTACACACTTGGCGCGGGAGACAGCATCCTTCAATGGCTGGTGCTTCCCTCCCTTGGGGGCTGGGTGGAGAACATGCCGCAGAGCCGTCTCGGGCTGAAGAATCTGCGTTCCGATCATATTGTGGAGCAGTTGCTTCATGCCCGGCTGGACTTTGGCATTGTGCGCGCGGGCACGGCCGTGGAGCCGTTGAAGCAGGTCGTGATCGGCCAGCTTCCTTACGCCTTGTTTGTTCCTGAAACCCTGGTGCCCAAGGCCCGTCGCGAAGATGTAGCCTGGATGTTGGGCAATCTCCCTTGGGCGACCCTGGCCACCGATGCCAGTTTCCTGCCGCGCGTGAAAGACGCCGCAGTCCGGCATGGGTACAACTTTGAAGTGCTGTTGGAGGCGGAGAGCTTCCCACAAGCGGCTCGTGCCGTGGCGACGGGAGCTTTTGCGGGCATCCTGCCCGTGGCGGCCCGGCCAGATTTTGGCGGCCAGAAGGTGCTGGTCCTAAAGCCGCCGTTCCTTACTGCTGTGGCCCGGAAGCTGGCGCTGGTTTTTCATCCCCGGTTGCTACGGATTCGTCCTCACGCGAGAGCGGCCGCAGATTGGCTGACGCGGGAGTTGAAGGAGTCGCTCAAGAAAGTACCGGGTTGATGTTCGTTGGGCCTGGCTTGATGAGGTCGGCCCTTCAGGCCTTATGAGTGCTCTCAGTTTCGTTCTGGCGGGCATTGCGGGTCACGCAAGCGGGAGGCGATGGCCAGGGTTACTGCCATGAGAGCGGCGGCCACCCAGAACGGGGTACGGCCATAGTGGGCGCCTCCGCGGTCGAATCCGAGCAACCAGCCGCCCAGCACGGGACCTACCGTGCGGCCGAGACTGGCGGAGGATTGGAGGAGCCCCATCGCCCGGCCTTGCCAGGCGTTTGTCACACAACGGGAGGCGAGACCATTGAGGGTGGGTTGCACCAGGCTGTTCCCGACGGCAATCAGACAGCTCACCGCATAGAGGCCGTACAGGCCAGTATCCAGAGGTAGCAAGATGAAGCTGACCAAGAGGATGGCCATGCCGCTGAGTGCGAGCCGGATCTCTCCGTAAGCGGGCAGCAGCTTGCGCATGACCCCGCCTTGCATGATCACCCCCACGAACCCGATGGCGGCCATGACGTAGCCCACATGCTGCTCGTCCATGCCAAAGCGCTCCTGGGCGAAGAGCGAGAACACCGCGGTCATGATGGAGAAGGCGGCGAGGCAGACGAGGTAAGACGCCGCCACCGTGAAATACATGGGGCCATCGGCGTGCTTGGGCAGTGCCGTGAGAGGCTGGGGTGCGCCATGCTGGTGACGCCGTTCCTGAGTCAGGCTTTCAGGCAAGGATGTCCAGATCAACACGGCATTGATCAGGCAAAGAATGCCCACCAGGAAGAAGGGGGCGTTCGGCGAGATCTGGGCGGCGATGCCACCCAGTGCAGGGCCGATGATGAAGCCGATCCCGAATGCCGCGCCAATCATCCCCATGGCACGGGAGCGTTCCTTGGGGCTGGTGATGTCGGCAATGTACGCCTGGGCAGCAGCCACATTCCCGCCCGATGCGCCGTCCACGATCCGGGCAAGGAAGAGAAGGGGCAGGGTATGGGCGAATCCCATGAGGAAGTATCCCGCTGCCGACCCCAGCACACTAAAGATGAGCACTGGCCGACGGCCCACGCGGTCGGAAAGCTTGCCCCATAGCGGAGAGGCCAGGAACACCATGAGGGGGAAAACCCCTATCAGCAGTCCATTGAGAAACTCGCTCGCGCCAAAGGTCTTGGCATACAGCGGCAACACCGGAATGCAGACGCCAAATCCGATGGTGCTGAGCAGGATGGTGAGGAAGACAACCGTGAACTGAGTTTTGCGGGAAGCGGCGGACACAGGGCGGGAACACTGCGTGTTTTTAGCTGGGCTTGCAAGTTTGCCTGAGAAAGAGAATTCAAAGCGGCTTCCTTAGAGGCGATATGGAATATTCCCGAGGGGGCAAGGCATCTCCTCCTAGCAGGATACGGGATTGGCAAATGACTGATCGGATTGAGATCGAGCCACTTAGAACGGAAAATACGTAATCCTACGGATACCCTTCGGCACGCCCTGCGCTATGCTCGGTGAGCGTCGTTTCAGCCTTTCACCAGTGTGTCAGCATGATCATCGGGATTTTTCATCAAGGCGTCACGGACTACGAATTCTTTACATAAGTCTGCGCGCCGCGCTCGTGCATGGAAATCCGATACTGGCCCCGAGTCTGCTTTTCTCCCCCCCAGAACCGCCTCAAAAATCCTCCCTCTTTCATGAGCATCCGCAACGAATCCCTGGCCAGTTCCAGTGCAGAGGCAGCAATGCCTTTGGCAGGTGATCTGGCGCAGCGATTCTCTGCCACCAGGATTCTTGAGGCTGCGGGATTGGTGCTCACGGTATTGCCACCCAGTATTCAGAGCCAGTTGGCCACCACCAGTCTCTGGGTGCATGATGAAGCCCTGGCGAGGATCCAACGTTTTCGTGGGAGTGTCTATGAGGAGCAGGGGACCCTGCCGCTGGACGCAATGCGCGTGGGGCGGCGTTACACCCTGGCCTGTGATACGCAGAACTTCCACCTCGTGCTCAACGAGTCGAACGGACCTCTGGCGGCCAGCCTGCGCTTTCGGTTTTATCGGCCGGGAACCACGGCCTCAGGGCTCAAGTTATTTGAGTCGGTGAGGCGCATGCCGCCCGCTCAAGGAGTCCTCTACACCAGCACCATCAATGCTGCGGTGGCAGAAGGGCGTAGCGAGGGACGATGGGTCGTGGAGGTGAGCGGCCTGGCTGTGGCGTCAGCTTATCACGGTCACCCTGCGATCCGGTTGTTGCCGCTGGCTGCTCTGGCATTGATCCGGTCCATGACGCCTTCATTGGTGTTTGCGCTGATCCCCCAGATGCCCTTTGCGTCATTTATTTTTGATGGGTTTCAGGAGCAAGTTTTTGGATTGGGCTCGGTGGATACGATGAGACTGCCAGCTGCCATCAGCTCTGAGCTGGACCCTCTCATGGAACACATGTTGGGATCTCATCCGCATCTGGCAAACTGCCAGCCAACGGATGGCGATGAATCGCTGCCACCGCTGTTTTTTCAGCAAACCGGCAGCCGTCCCGGAGTGGGCACATATCGTTGAGTTAGAGTGGCTTTGGAAAAGCCCGGCAACGTTGGGCGGAAAGGGGCTCACAATGGCTGCTTGCACTTTTGCAAGCATTGCCGAGAAGGTGGGGTTTTCCGAACGATACTGCCAACATGACCCGTCATCAGCGTCTTCAAACCTGGGTGGATGAGTGTGCCGCCCTTTGCCAGCCGGATCACATCCAGTGGTGTGATGGATCACAGGAAGAGTGGGACTTGCTTTGTGAAAAACTGGTCCAGGCAGGCACCTTTCGCCGATTGAATCCCGAGAAGCGTCCGAACAGCTTTCTCGCCTGGAGTGACCCGAACGATGTGGCCCGTGTGGAGGACCGCACTTTCATCTGCTCGAAGCGCAAGCAGGATGCGGGTCCCACCAACAACTGGGTGGAGCCCAATGAGATGAAGGCCACGCTGAAGCGGGTTTTCCGTGGTTCGATGAAGGGACGCACCATGTATGTGGTGCCTTTCTGCATGGGGCCGCTGGGTTCCAAGTTCAGCGTCATCGGCGTGCAGCTCACCGACTCCGCCTATGCGGTGGTGAACATGAGGCTGATGACTCGCATGGGCAGTGCGGTCATTGAGCAGCTCGATGAAGATGGTGACTATGTGCCCTGCCTTCACAGCGTGGGAGCCCCCCTTGAGCCCGGGGCCAAAGACGTCACGTGGCCGTGCAGCAGTGAGAAGTACATCGTGCACTTCCCTGGTGAGCGATCCATCTGGTCCTACGGCAGCGGATACGGCGGCAATGCTTTGCTCGGGAAGAAGTGCCTCGCGTTGCGCATCGCCAGCGTGATGGGGCGTGATGAAGGCTGGATGGCTGAGCACATGCTCATCAGCGGTGTTGAGTCCCCTGATGGCAAGAAGAGCTATGTGGCGGCTGCCTTTCCCAGTGCCTGTGGCAAGACGAACTTCGCGATGCTGGTGCCTCCGCCAAGCTATGAAGGCTGGAAGGTTACCACGGTGGGGGATGACATCGCCTGGCTTCGCCCAGGGCCCGGAGGCAAGCTGCATGCGGTCAATCCTGAAGCGGGCTACTTCGGGGTGGCTCCGGGAACCTCGTGGGACAGCAATCCCAACGCCATGGCCTCGATGCGGGCTAACGCCATCTTCACCAATGTGGCTCTCACGGACGACAACGATGTCTGGTGGGAAGGCTTGAGCGAGCCGCCGGACCATCTGATCGACTGGACAGGCCAGGAATGGAGCCCCGGCTGTGATCGTAAAGCGGCGCATCCGAACTCCCGCTTCACCGCCCCTGCTTCCCAGTGCCCGACGATTGACCCTGACTGGGAGAAGCCGGAGGGGGTGCCCATTGACGCCATCATCTTTGGCGGGCGTCGCGCCACGACCATGCCGCTGGTGTTCCAGTCCTTCAACTGGGTCCACGGCGTCTTCATCGGGGCCAACATGGGCAGTGAGATGACTGCCGCTGCCGCCGGCACGGTGGGCAAGGTGCGCCGCGACCCCATGGCCATGTTGCCGTTTTGCGGCTACAACATGGGCGACTACTTCAAGCACTGGCTGCACATGCGGCGACGCATCAAGGACCTGCCGCGCATTTTCCATGTGAACTGGTTCCGCAAGGACGCCGAAGGCAACTTTATGTGGCCTGGCTTCGGCGAGAACATGCGCGTGCTGGAGTGGATCGTAAACCGCGGGCGTGGGCGCGGCAGGGGCCACGAAACGCAGCTCGGCTGGATGCCAAACTACGACGAGATCAACATGAGCGGGCTGGAGGGGATGACGCCGGAACGCTTCGAACAGCTCATGAAAGTGGAGCACAAGGAGCTGCGCCAGGAGTTGCTCAATGCTGAGGAGCTGTATTTGGATCTATACGACTACCTGCCCAAGGAACTGGTGTATCAGCGGGAACTGCTCGCGGGAAGGTTCTAAGGCCTCGCAAAACTTCAAGGTGGGAGCGGGTTTCGCGGGCTCTCCTTGAAGATTGAAGTTTGGCATTTGAAGTTTGCCCCCTCTGGGGGTAAGCGTTTTTATGACTGCTGCCGCTGACTCCCTCTCCCTTCTGGGGCGCTCTGAATCCCGACTGCCCGCTTCTCCGGATGAGGCCAAGCTGGAGACCTTTCCCAACCGCACCCCGGGGCGCAACTATCGGATCACGCTCAACTGCCCGGAGTTCTCCTCCCTGTGTCCGGTGACCGGGCAGCCTGACTGCGCGCATGTGGAGATCGTGTATGTGCCAGACCAGCTTTGTGTGGAGACCAAGTCGCTGAAGTTCTACCTCGCTGCGTACCGAAATTTCCCCTCGTTCAATGAGGCCATTGTAAATCGCATTCTGGATGATCTGGTGAAGGCGACCTCGCCCAAGCAGATGACCGTGCGCGGTGATTTTGGTGCCCGGGGTGGCATCCAGCTCAGCTGCGAAGCCCGCTACCCGGACTTCGAAGATGAGGATACTGTGGAGTGTGGCGGCGGTGGTTGCGGTCACGCTCATTGATTGATCTTTGTTTGATCTGCCATGAAGACCCTCGTCCTCCTCAGCGGTGGCATGGATTCTGTGACGGCTCTGTATTGGGCCGCACGGGAGACTGAGGTCGCGGGTTGTGTGAGTTTCGACTACGGCTCCAAGCATAATGCGAAGGAGATCCCCATGGCAGCATGGCATGCCGAGCAACTGGGCGTGCGGCATGATGTCATCCGGCTGGATTTCATGGATCAGCTCTTTGCATCAGATCTGTTGAAGAGCGGCGGAGACATCCCTGACGGTCACTATGAGGAGCAGAGCATGAAGCGCACGGTGGTGCCGTTTCGCAATGGCATCATGCTTGCTATTGCCTGCGGTCTGGCCGAGAGCCAGGAGGCGGGGGGCGTGGTGATTGCGGCTCACAGTGGTGATCATGCGATCTACCCGGACTGCCGGGAGCCCTTCATGCAGAGCATGGCCTCTGCCATGAAGTACGGCACCTACGCTCAGGTGGAGTTGCTCCGGCCCTTCATCGCCCAGGACAAGGCGGGTATTGCCAAGCTCGGCGCTGCCTATGGGGTCGATTTTGTCCACACCTGGTCCTGTTACAAAGGGGGTGACATTCACTGTGGCACCTGCGGCACCTGCGTGGAGCGCCGGGAGGCGTTTCAGGACGCGGGAGTGCCAGACCCCACGGAGTATCTGGACCACGGTCCGCTGCCTGCCAGGCCTTGAGGGCGGAGAGGCACTTACATACTTCTTACACACTGCTGACGGCAGTCTGACTCACGGTGCCGTAAGATGGCGGAGGATGTGGAGAACCACGCTGAAGCCACGATCAATCATGGCGGGGCGGGGTGAACCTCCTGCTCAACTTTGCGTCATGAAACTACCTCTCTTTACTTTGGCAGGCGCGGCCCTTTTCGGCGCGCTTGCAGGCGTCCTGCCAACGGCCGCCGTTGCCGGGTCGCCTCCGGCTCCGGCCTCGACGCCAGCGATGGACCTTTCCGTCGAACTGGCGCACCCGCAGATCCTCGCGGGACGCAAGATGACCACCTACCTGAAGGTGGGCTTGACGGGACAGGAACTGGAGGCATCGGCAAAACGGGCTCCGGTGAATGTGACCATCGTGATCGACAAATCGGGGTCCATGGGCGGGGACAAAATGGTTCATGCCCGCGAGGCTGCCAAACAGGCCCTCGACCGGCTCGGAGCGGGGGACATGGTCTCCGTCGTCGCTTATGACGATGCAGTCTCCCTCATCTCACCTGCGACTGATCTGACGGATCGTGAGCGGGTGAAGGCGGCCATTGACCGCATTCAGGCGGGTGGATCGACCGCCTTGTTTTCCGGCATCAGCAAGGGAGCCGAGGAACTTCGACGCAACAAGCGGCCCAACCAGGTGAACCGCGTGGTGCTGCTCTCTGATGGCATGGCCAACGTGGGGCCTTCTTCTCCTCAGGATCTCGGTCGGCTCGGCGCATCCCTTGCCAAGGAGGGCATCACCGTCACCACGCTGGGCTTGGGGCTGGGTTACAACGAGGACCTGATGACGGAACTGGCCCTGCGCAGTGACGGCAACCATGCCTTCATTGAGAACAGCCGGGACCTCGCGGGCATCTTCCAGACGGAGTTCGGCGACATTCTCTCTGTCGTGGCCCAGCGGATCCGGGTGCGTGTGCAGTGTGCGGAGGGCGTGCGTCCCGTGCGCGTGCTGGGGCGCGAAGCGGACATCCATGGCCAGGATGTGGAACTGGAGATGAATCAGATCTACGCCCGCCAGCACAAGTACCTCCTGCTGGAAGTGGAGATCCCTGAAGGGGCTGCCGATACCGATGCCCCCGTGGCTACCGCGGAGGTGACCTCCGTGAATGCGTTGACCGGTGCTGAAAATCGCAGCCTAACGCGTTCCGTGGCCCGCCGGGTGAATGATCCGGCTCTCATCGCCAACACAGTGAACAAGGCGGTCTTGGTCGAGGTGGCCCGCGCCATCTCCACGGAGAAGGAAGCTCTGGCCGTGAAGCTGAGCGACGAAGGGCGGCACGAGGAGGCGACCAAGGCCTACAATGCCGCGTGCTCCTGGTCCCTGAGCGAAGCCAAGCGTCTGGCTTCACCAGAACTGGAGAAGCTGGGGCTGAGCCAGCAGGAGCGGCTACAGATGTTCAACGCCGGCGGGGTCAGCGCCAATGCCGCACGCAAGATGTCGAAGTCCGAAGACCTGAAGAACCGGACTCAAAACGGCCTCTCGTCCATGCCCGAGCCCAAAAAGTAGATTTCATGCCCCTTTCCGCCCTGTCATGACACTTCGGGCCTGACAACCCCCCGGTTTTGGGTGTTCATGGCAGGGCCGGAGTTTGCTCATGCGCTGGAGATTCACGTTTCTGTTTCTGTTGATGGTGGCGGTGCCGCTGGGTCTGCTGGCCTGGCTGGGCTACATGATGGCGCGGCAGGATGCCGCCAGGGTGCGTGAGGCATGGGTGGCCGGTCTGGGGCGGCGGATGGATCTGGTGGACGGGTGGCTCCTGCAGGAGATGAACCGGCTGGGCAGTGACTTTGATGCGCTCCTGCAGGGGGCCGCTCTGGATGAGGCGTCTCTGAGGACCCTGCCGCGGGAGCAGCCGCTGATCCGGCACGCTTTTCTGCTGGATGCGCGGTCGCGGTTGGTGTTTCCTCGACCCACCAGCGACGCTTCCGGTGAGGTGGCAGCCTTCCTGAGGCGCACGGCTCCCGTGTGGGAGTCGGGCGTGCGGTTCGGGCCGCAGCTCAAAGAGGCTCCTCTGGTGGTGGCAAATGACCAGACGCTGGACCTGAACTCCAGCAGCCGGTGGGCGACCTACGTCCGGAACAAGGAGGGGAGGCCCTTGGTTAAAGGAGATTACAACAAGGAGGCACCTGCGCCGGCGGAGAGCGGCTGGCATGTCTGGTTCTACGGCAACGGGGCGCAGATGCTCTTCTGGCAGCAGCGCAATGACGGCCGGGTGGTGGGAGTGGAGGTGGAGATGGCCGCGCTGCTCTCTCTGCTGGTGAACCGGCTCGGTCAGGCGACGGCCTCAGCACCGTCCGACGAGTTCTGGCGGCTGGTCAATGCCGATGGCGCCATGGTGATTCATCAGTGGGGGAGTCCTCCTGCGGGCAAACCGGGGGCTGTGCCGCCTGTGGGTCGGCGGGCCTGTTCCGCGCCTCTGAGCATGTGGCAGCTGGAGGCCTACGCAGGCCAGCGGGGGATGCCGCGGGGGAATGTCCTCCCCGTATTGCTGGGAGCGGGAGCCGCAGGAGTGGCTCTGCTGGGGCTGGCCTGGATGCTGTATCGCGAAGGCACCCGGGAGATGCGTGAAGCCCGGCGAAGGGTTTCGTTTGTGAACCAGGTGTCGCATGAGCTGAAGACACCGCTCACCAACATCCGTCTGTACGCCGAGATGGCCCAGCAGCAGGCCGAGGCAGCGGGGGAGGAGTCGGTCGTGCGCCATCTTGCCGTGGTGGAGGCGGAGACCTCGCGACTCGGGAGACTCATTCACAATGTGCTCACCTTTGCCCGCCATCAGCGGGACCAGCTGGCGGTGCATCCCCAGCGGGTGGTGCTGGATGATCTGGTCACCCGTGCCCTGGATCTCTGGCGGCCAGGGCTGGAAGCGAAGGGGTTCGAGGTGAAAACGGACCTTCGCGCTCCCGAGCCTTTTCTCTTTGACCCGGATGCGGTGGAGCAGATCCTGGGCAACCTGCTTTCCAATGTGGAGAAATATGCCGGAGCAGGGCGCTGGCTGAGGCTGGCAACGGAAGCCAGTCCCCGCACGGTGCGGCTGGTGGTGGAAGATCACGGGCCCGGCGTGCCGAAGGCGAAGAAAGACGCCATCTTCCAGCCCTTCGTCCGGCTGCGCAATGACCTCGCTGAAGGAGCGTCCGGCACGGGCATCGGCCTGGCCATCTCCCGGGAGCTGGCCCAGTTGCACGGTGGTGGCCTGACGCTGGATGATGCCTGGACCGAAGGCGCAAGGTTTGTCATCACCCTCCCGAACAAGCAGTCATGAAAATCCTCATCGCAGAAGATGATTCCTTCACGCGGGCGGCCCTCTGTGAGGTGCTCTCGGCCGAGGGATTCGGAGTGGTGCCAGCGGCCGACGGCCGGGAGGCTTGGGAGCTCTTCAAGAGCCAGCGGCCCGACTTCGTCTGCCTGGACGTGATGATGCCTCATCTGGATGGCTACGAGGTGTGCCGCCGCATCCGGCGGGATGATGACACCGTGCCCATCCTCTTCCTCACTGCCAAGTCGGAGGAAATCGATGCTGTCCTGGGTCTCGAACTCGGGGCGGACGACTACATGGCCAAACCCTTTGGCGTGCGTGAGATCCTGGCCCGCATCCGTGCCATCACCCGACGGACTGGCTTGCTGCGCCGGACTCAGGGATTTGAGGAGGAATTCAGCATGGGAGACCTGCGCATCGTCCCGCCAGAATTGCGGGCCTATCGTGGCGATCTGGAGATAGGCCTCAGCCTGCGAGATCTCAAGGTTCTGCGTCTGCTGAAGCGGCGCTGCGGGCGCGTGGTGGATCGCGATGAAATGGCCGATGACGTGTGGGGAGCCGACTACTACCCCGGCAGTCGTGCCCTGGATCAGCACATCTCACAGCTTCGCAAACGCATCGAGCTCGATGCCGCGCACCCGTGCATCATTCGCACAGTGCATGGGGCAGGCTACCGCTACGAGGGGCCTTGAGACGGGCCCGGGATCTATGAGACGGGGGCGCTTTGCTGGCGCGGGCGGCAGACGGTGCAGTACTCCTCCCCATCTTCGGTGACCCGGAAGTCGAGATGGGGATCATCCATGTCTGTCTTGCCGCACTGGTGGCACTTGTGGAAATGCGGCGTGTCGCGCTGGTTGGCGGACTCAAAGCGCGACCGGCGCTCCACGACCACTGCCTTTTGCTTCACGGATTTGACCAGGCCAGGGCCAAACGCGATGAAGAAATTGAGCATCGAGAAGAAGATCGGTCCTCTCATTGCAGGGCTGTCGATGAACTGCAACAGGAGGATGGCACCATTAACCATGCCCAGATACTTCACCTTCACGGGCAGGATGAAGAACAGCATGATCTCGTAGTTGGGAACGAGGCAGCAAAACGCGATGAAAATGCTGGAGTACAGCATCAGGCCCAATGCCAGGCTGCCGAAAACCATGGCACCGATGATCATGGAGAGCATGCCGCCGAAAATGTACAAATTCGTGCGAAATGCACCCCAAGCGCGGTCCATTACGCCGCTAATGATCATCATGAAGTAAACCGCGATCAGCATCCAGAATGGATTGGTAAATGAATTAGGAATGAAGACCCAAGTAACCAACCGCCAGATTTCGCCTTCCCAGACCAGCGGAGGCAACAGCATCAGCGAGACGAGGAATGTGGGCTTCAACTGCAGCAGGATCCAGACAGCCGCCTGAAGGGTGGCGAGAATGGCCACCAACCCCGGGACAGCAAAGCGCCCGAACCGATTTTCCATGGAATTAAGCACCGACATTGTAGCTCTAAGTACGCCCCGAAACGAGGGTTGCCAAACCGATTCGCAGTGTTTGACAAGGGAGGGTGGGCCGCCAAATTGGCCGCCTGTGTCCGAGTCCACGTTGAATCGTTCCCCGCTCCATGAGGCCCACCTGAAACTGGCCGCCCGCATGGTGCCCTTTGCCGGATGGGAAATGCCGGTCCAATACAGCGGCATTGTGGATGAGCACAGGGGGGTGCGGGAGAAGGTCGGGGTTTTTGACATCTCCCACATGGGCCAGTTCCTGATCAAGGGGACGGGTGCTGAAGCTTTCCTCAACCGGGCGCTCACCAACAACGTCAGCAAGCTGGGGATTGGCGAGGGGCAGTACACCCTGATGCTCAATGATCAGGGCGGGGTCATCGATGACCTGATCGTCTATCGCCTGAGCGACCGGGAGTATTTTCTGGTGGTGAACGCCTCCATGATCGCTGAAGACGAGGCGCACCTGCGTGGCCTCGGCTTTGGCGAGGGCGTGGAGTTTGCCAATATTAGCAGCGCCACAGGCGGCTTGGCGGTCCAGGGGCCAAAGAGCCGGGAAGTTTTCGCCGCCGTGTTTGGTCCGGACGCCGTTTTCCCGGAGCACAACAAGATCCTCTTCAGTCTCACGGGGGAAGGGGTGCTGTATCTCTGCGGCACTGGGTACACCGGCGAGGAGGGGTTTGAATTCTTTGCTCCCGCGACCACCATTGAAGGCTGGTTTGACAAGATTGTGCAGGGCTGTCGGGATGCGGGTGGTGGGCCCGCCGGGCTGGGGGCTCGCGACACCCTCCGACTGGAGATGGGCTACCCGCTCAATGGCAATGACCTGGCTCCAGACAAGACGCCGCTTCAAGCGGGGCTTGGCTTCTTCGTGGACCTCACCAAGGAGGACTTCGTTGGCAAGTCCGTCCTCGATTCGCAAAAGGCCTATGGGATCCCGACCAAGTTGACCGGGTTTCGCATGACCGCGCCCTCCCCGCCGCCGCGCGCCCACTATCCGGTGGTGCATGACGGGCAGGTGGTGGGCGAGACCTGCAGTGCGGGCCTTTCCCCCTCGCTGAACCAAGGCATCGGCATGGTTTATCTGCCGGCCTCGATCGCCAAGTCCGGAATTCCCATCGAAATCGAAATCCGTGGCAGGCGTTTTGCTGCGGAGACGGTGAAGAAGCCGTTTTATCGCAAACCTCAGGCATCCTCCTAGAATCTCCCTTTTCTCCATCAACCGAACGCATCCTTCCTATGAGCCTTGTTCCAGACCAGTTGCACTACCGCGAATCGCACGAGTGGGTTGATTCAGCCACCGGCGCGGTGGGCATCACCGATCACGCCCAGCACGAACTGACCGATGTGGTCTATGTGGAGCTGCCCAAGGTGGGCGCAGTCGTGAAGGCTGGCGACCATATTGCCGTGGTGGAGTCCGTGAAGGCGGCCAGTGACATCTACTCGCCCGTAAGCGGGGAAATTGTCGAGGCCAATGAAGCGCTCAGCGCGGATCCTTCCCTCCTGAATACCGATCCCTATGACAAGGGCTGGATCTGCAAAATCAAGGTGGCAGATCCCGCCGAGACCGGCGCCCTCATGGACGCCGCGTCCTATCGCCAGCACATCGCGTAATTGTAGTTCACAAGAAATGTCATTCGTCCTGCCGTTCGCCCGTCGTCACATTGGCCCCTCTCCGGCCGAAGCTCTCGAAATGGCCCGCTCCGTCGGGTGTGAGAGTCTAGATCAGCTTATTGAGGCCGTGGTGCCGGAGGCGATCCGCAGGGCGGAGCCGCTTCAACTGCCTGCTCCGCTTTCCGAGGAGGAGGCGCTGAAGAAGCTCAAGGGCGTGATGAGCGCCAACAAGTTGGTGCGCTCGTTCCTCGGCCTGGGCTACCATGACACGTTCACTCCGCCGGTCATCCAGCGGAACATCTTTGAGAACCCCGGCTGGTACACCGCCTATACACCGTATCAGGCGGAGATCAGCCAGGGGCGTCTGGAGGCGCTGCTGAACTTCCAGACCATGATCTGTGATCTGACCGGACTGGATGTGGCGAACGCCTCTCTCCTGGATGAAGGCAGTGCCGCAGCCGAAGCCTGCGGACTGGCCCTGGCCGGCAAACCAGGTGCCACCCGTGTGGTGGTCTCGAACCGTTGTCACCCGCACGTCATCGACGTCGTGCGCACCCGCATGGAACCTCTGGGCGTGACCACAGATGTGGTGAACGTTCTTGAGTTCGAAGGCGCTGGGGTGAAGGACGTGGCCGCCGTGGTGGCCACTTATCCGGACACCCTCGGGGTCATTGAAGACCTCGCTCCCGTAGCGGCACAGTGCAAGGCCGCCGGCGCTCTCTTTGTGGTCTGTGCCGATCTGCTGGCGCTCACCATCCTGAAGCCGCCAGGCGAGTTTGGCGCGGACATCTGTGTGGGCAACAGCCAGCGCTTCGGCGTGCCGCTTGGATTTGGCGGTCCGCATGCTGCTTTCATGTCAGTGAAGGACGCTCTCAAGCGTCGCATGCCCGGTCGCCTGATCGGCGTTTCAAAAGATGCCCAGGGCAATCCCGGGTACCGTCTCTCCCTGCAGACTCGTGAGCAGCACATCCGGCGGGAGAAGGCGACCAGCAACATCTGCACAGCGCAGGTGCTCCTGGCTGTGATGGCCTCCATGTATGCCGTCTGGCATGGTCCGGAAGGCCTCCGCAACATCGCACGGGGTGTGCACGGTGCTGCCGTCTGGCTCTCCACCGAGCTTCAAGCCGCAGGCTTGAGCATCGCTGGCCAGAATTATTTTGATACCCTGACCGTGGAGGTTCGCAGTGCGGAAGCCGTGGTGACCCGTGCTTTGGAACTGGGCTTGAACCTTCGTCAGCAGGATGCCACCCATGTGACGGTGGCTCTGGATGAGCGGGTGACCGTCAAGGAGCTTCAGCAGGTGCTGCTGGCCTTTGGTGTGGTGCCCAAGGATGAGCCTGCACTCAGTGGGGAGGTTCCGGTGGGCTTTGACGCGGCCTTTGGCAGGCTTTCGACGTACCTGACGCATCCGGTGTTTAACGCCTACCACACGGAGTCGGAAATGATGCGCTACCTGCGCCGTCTCGAGGCCAAGGACATCGCCTTGAACCGGTCCATGATCCCTCTGGGCTCCTGCACCATGAAGCTGAACGCCGCTGCGGAGATGATGCCGCTGAGCTGGCCGGAAGTTTCCTCGATCCACCCCTTTGTGCCGGCCGACCAGAGCCGGGGCTATCGCGAGATGTTCTTCGGTCTGGAGTCGTGGCTGGCGGAGTGCACCGGTTTCGCCGCCGTGTCCCTGCAGCCCAACGCCGGCTCCCAGGGGGAGTATGCCGGTCTCCTTGCCATCCGCAGGTATCTCGCCGCCCGGGGTGAACTGCATCGCGACGCGTGTCTGATCCCGGTCTCCGCCCATGGCACGAATCCGGCCAGCGCGGTGATGTGCGGGTTCAAGGTCATTGCGGTGGCCTGCGACGAAAACGGCAACGTGTCTCTGGACGATCTGCGTGCCAAAGTGGAAGCGCACGCGGACAAGCTGGGGGCGCTGATGATCACCTACCCGAGCACCCACGGGGTGTTTGAGGAGAGCATCAAGGAAATCTGTGCGCTCATCCACGAGAAGGGCGGCCAGGTGTACATGGACGGTGCGAACATGAACGCGCAGGTGGGCCTCACGTCCCCGGGATTGATTGGCGCAGACGTCTGCCATCTCAACCTGCACAAGACCTTCTGCATTCCGCATGGCGGCGGTGGTCCTGGTGTCGGCCCCATTGGCGTCGCGGCGCACCTGGTGTCCTACCTGCCGGGCCACGCCACCTTCCCTGAAGATCAGCGGGAAGGGGCCGTCTGCTCCGCTCCCTGGGGCAGTGCCAGCATCAACTCCATCTCCTGGATGTATCTGGCCATGATGGGAAGCGAAGCGGTGCAGAGCACGCGCTACGCAATCCTCAACGCCAACTACATTGCCAGAAAGCTCGCCCCCTATTTCCCGGTGCTGTACACCGGTGGCAACGGTTATGTGGCGCACGAGTGCATCCTGGACCTGCGTCACTTCAAGACAGTGACCGTGGAAGATGTGGCCAAGCGTCTCATTGATTTCGGCTACCACGCCCCGACGATGAGCTGGCCAGTGACCGGCACGCTCATGATCGAACCCACGGAAAGCGAGAGCCGCGCGGAGCTTGACCGCTTCTGCGAGGCCATGATCGAGATTCACGGGGAGATCGAGTCCATCGAAACCGGCCTGATGGATCCCGCCAACAACGTGCTGAAGAACGCTCCTCACACGGCAGATGTCCTGCTGGCGGATGAGTGGACCCGTCCCTACTCCCGGCAGGAGGCGGCCTTTCCGCTGCCCTGGGTGAAGGCGGACAAGTACTGGCCCTCTGTGGGACGCGTGGACAATGTCCATGGCGACCGTCACCTCATCTGCACCTGCCAGGGTATGGAAGCCTATGCAAGTTGACTGGGCTTCCTGGCAGCCCACGGTCCGCGCCACGCTGCTCTTCATTCAGAAGGGCGGCAAGGTGCTGCTCATTCGCAAAAAACGCGGATTTGGCAAGGGCAAGATCAACGGACCCGGCGGCAAGCTTGACCCCGGTGAGACCGAGCTGGATTGCGCCATCCGTGAGACCGAGGAGGAGTTGCACATTCGCGCGCGGAACGTTCGCAAGCGGGGGGAGCTCTGGTTCCAGTTCGTGGATGGCTTGGCCATGCATGTGGCGGTGTTCATGAGCAGTGAGTTTGAAGGCGAGGCCACGGAGACGGAAGAGGCGGCACCTCTTTGGTTCCCGGTGGACGAGATCCCCTTCGATGAAATGTGGGCGGACGACCGTCACTGGCTTCATCGCATGCTGGTCGGTCAGGAGAACTTCTGGGGTCGGTTTGCGTTTGCTGATGACACCATGCTCACGCACGAAGTAGACTGGCACTCCCAGCCCGGCGCCTGAGGGGAGTTCTCTACGGACGGCGGATTTCAGCCATGTCCGCACCCAGTCTTCCCACAAGCACGCGTCGTACTTTCCTCAAGCAAGTCACCCTGGCCATCGGTGGCCTGGGCCTTGGAGAGATTCATGCCTCCACCGTGCCTCTGGTGGCACAGGGGCTGGCAGAATTGCAGAAGCGTTATTGGTGTGAACCCATCCAGATCTGGCTGGACCGGGAGGGGGACCAGTTGAGGGCTCATTGGGAGGGGAAGGTCAATCCACCCTGGTGGTCGGCGGCCAATGCGGTGGAGCTGATGTTGGACCATCTGGCGGCGGGCGGCGGCGGTGGCCAGGACTGGCTTCCCCTGCTGGAAGGCATGCATGATCTCAACCAGGACCCGATCCAGCGCTGGCCCAGGGTGGCCGAGGCACTGCGGGCCCGGGGAGACTGGAAAGATGCGGACGAGGCCAGGCTCCGGCAGCGGATGTCCCGGCCGTCAGCACACACGGGTTTCAGGAATGAATACCTGGATGACTCCGCGTGGTGGGGCGTCGCATGGTTGAAGATGCATGATCGCACCCGCGCCACGAAGTATCTGGACACGGCCCGGGGGATCCAGGCGCACATGGCCCACAACTGGCGGCCCGACTTGGCGGGCGGGGTGATCTGGTGTGAGGAACCCGGGAAGCAGAAGCCCAATGCCATCACCAACAGCCTCTTTCTCATTCTGACAGCGAGGCTGGCGCAGCGGACCGGGGAGGCGGCGTATCGCAGGCAGGCGGATGACGTCTTCAAGTGGCTGCAGGATCAGAAGTTGTTTGATGGAACCGGCGTCGTGGATGCCCCCGGTCACAAAGGGGACTGGTGGAGCTACAACCAGGGGACCTATCTTGGCGGGCTCGTAGAGTATGCTGGATTGACCGGTCAGGTCGCTCCTCTGGACGAAGCGGCCCAGGTGGCGGAGTCTGTGCTGACACGTGCTGGATTCGTGGACGCTGGCGGGATCATGGTGGAGAAGCTGGGAACTTCAGGCTGGGACGGATGCCTGTTCAAAGGCATCCTGGCACGGTATCTCCGCCAGACGAGGGACGCACTGGTGGCAAAAAGGTTGTACTCCGGTGTTGCTGCGAAAATAGATCGTGCGCTGGAAGCGACGGCAAAGGTGCTGTCGCAACCGGAAATGCTTCAAGGCGGATTGTTGCCCGCAGAATGGCATCCCGGCGCCAAGAACCTGGAGCGCAATTTCAACACCCATCTGTCGGCGCTGATGGCTTTGGAAGCGGGGAGGGGCTGAGGGACCGTGCGAACCCGATCTTGACGGAAGGCTGTTCCTTCTCTCTTGTCCCGTTCCTCGACATGCCCGAAGAAAAATCTCCTCCAGCGAACAAAACCAAGTCGGGTGCACGTCCCCTGTTTCACCTCGACTACCCCACGCGATCGCCGGGCTCACCCGAGTTTCCTGTCGCGGGATGGGTGGCTGGGATCCTTCCTCTTCAGGCGGTTCGCGTGAAAGACCTCCCGGACCAGTTGCTCGAACTCGTGCCGCGTCCTGATGTCCAGCGGATGATGGCGCAGTTTCCCCACGTCTCCGGGTTCCGCGGTTTGATCCGGGGGCTGTCACCGCGCCAAGATCTGTGTCTGCAGTTTCTCATGGGTGACGTTTGGGTGGAGAAGGTGTTTCTTGGGGGCGAAGTTCAAGATGTCACCAACAGGAGGTTGTTGCATCGCGTGAATGAACTGGAAAGGGGTCTGGCCGCTCTCACCGCGAGCGTGGACCTGCTCAAATCCAAGACGGAGCTGCCCTTGGATAGCTGGAAACGGCTGCAGTCGTTGCGTCGCGAAGCCAGCCCTTCTCCAGAGCCTCTGGTTTCGGTCTGCATTGCCACTCACAACCGGGTGGACCTGCTCACCAGGCGTTCGCTGCCTTCCGTTCTGAACCAGAGCTACCGGAACCTTGAGGTCATCGTGGTGGCGGATGGATGTACCGACGGCACAGTTGAGGCCGTGCGAGCTCTCGGAGACAGCCGCGTGCAGATTCATGAAATTGAACGCGATCCGGTAAGACTGGATGATGTGGATCGGCGTTGGATGGTCTCAGGGAGCCGCCCCATGAATGCCGGCGCGGCGCTCGCGAATGGAGACTTCATCACGCACCTGGATGACGATGATGAGTATGTCCCAGACCGGATTGCGAAACTGGTGGCATTTGCCGCGAGCGAAGAGGCTGATCTGGTTTATCATCCGTTTCATTCGGAATCGGGGCAAGGCGACTGGCTTGTCAACGAGGCCTTTGAGCTTCGGGTGGGGCAGGTGACCACTTCCAGCATCTTCTATCGGAACTGGATCAAGAACATTCCGTTGGATCTGGACACCCATTTGCTGGCCGAGCCTTCGGACTGGAATAGAATCCGAAGAATCATCTACGCCGGTGCCAAGTGTGTGAGGCATCCAGAGCCGCTCTTAAAGCACTATCGGGAACGCAATCAGGCTCTCACTGCCGTGCAGCCGCCAAGCCAATCGGGAGTTAACGGGATGCAAGCGGGCAAGTCGCATGGGCAAGCTGGTCTGGTGCAGCTCGTGGGCAGATTCGCATTCGGCTTGCGACACGAATGGGCGCAGGTAATGGATGAACTGGAGGCCATCTATGGAGGTGGCCCAGTGGCCATGCTCAGTGGAGTGGACTGGCAACTGATGTCGGGGGAGCCATTCCCGAATCCCTGGGTTGGCGTGTTTCATCAACCCTTCGCGTCCTTCGAACCCTGTGTGGGCCTTTTCGGCCTGAAGGGTGCCTTGGAGAAGGCGGGTGCGCTGAAAACCTGTAAAGGGCTCTATGTGCTGACGGATTATCAGAAGCGGTTTCTGGATGAGTCCGCGATCGGCGTTCCAGTGGAACGGTTGTGGCATCCCACGGTGTTTGATGTGCCTCAATGGTCCCCAGACAGCTGGCTGGCGGACCGGCGCATCGTCTTTTTGGGGCGCTGGATTCGTCGTGTGCAGGCCATCCAGGAATTGCAGTGCCCAGGGGTTCGCAAGTTGTGGCTGGCCAAGCAGTCCGAGCCCATCGCTGGCGTTGAGGAAAATGGCAGTGTGCAACGCCTGGGGTACCTGGAGGCGGGTGCCTACGATGAATTGCTCACGGGTTGCGTGGCGATGACGGAGGTTATTGAGGCCGCTGCCAACAACGTGGTCCTGGAGTGCATCTCCCGTTCCACGCCCTTGTTGATCAACTGGAATTCTGGCGTGGTGGAGTATCTGGGCGCAGACTACCCGCTCTATTATAGTTCCATGGCCGAGGCAAACTGGAAGGCGGCCAGCGTGAGGCAGGTGCTGGCGGCGCATGAGTACCTGCGCAAGATGGACAAATCGCGATTCACCCTGGATCGCTTTGTCCGCGATTTTGGGAGCGGTTCCATTTGCGCCCGGCTTGCAGCGGAGAGGTAACCTCAGCCGCTAGCGGGGGCCGACTCTAAGACAAGGCTGCCAGGGACGTTAGGGGCATATGAAGTCAGATGTTCTTCGGCCATGGGCGGCAGTCTTGTTTGGGGCGGTGCTGGCAGGGGCTCCAGTGCTGCTGCTCCGCTTTCATGAGGGGGCGGCGACAGTCCGGCTCCATCATGCCGACAGGACTTTGGCACTACTGGAACAGCTGAAAGCGGAATGCGATCCGCGTTCGGTGACCAATGAGTATATCTTTTCCATGACGGCCCAGCCGACGGAAATAGCCCGCGGGGAGATCATGGGTAAGCTAGCACTTTTGGACGAGGAAGAACCGGTGATGGAGGTGCTCCGACAGCATCTGGATCGGCGTGATACCACAGAGTTTGGAGAGATGCTGCAGGTGATGATGCTTGGCTTGGGGGACAGCGAATCTCTCCGGCCCGTCGGAGAGTTAATGGTGTTGTCCGAGTATCCGGCGGTGCGCATCTGTGCGGCCAGGGTGCTGCGCCGGATGCATGAGGTAGAGACGGGGCAGTACTTCATTGATGCGCTGGGCGATGCCCGCTTTGTGCGGAACGATGCCTGTGGGGTTCATCCCGGAAAATACTATCCTGTCCGGACCATTGCCGCTCTGGCCCTGCACGAGATGAACCTGTACGAGCCGCTCAACTACAACCTGGACTGAGCGAGCGCCCTCCTCGTCGGAGTACAAAAAAACGGCCGGACCCCGATGAAGGATCCGGCCGCTCTTCAAACAAGTGGTGTTACTCTGGCAGTTCTTCTTTCGGTTCCGGAAGGAAGAATGAGAGGGCAAATCCGACCACATAGACGCCCAGGCCCACGGCGGCAGCGGTGTAGGCGAGCTTGGTGGGAGCCGCGGCCACATCCGAGGTGGTGGCCAACGCGGTGGTGATCCAGGCAAAGGACGTGCCGATCAATCGACCACCGATGTTGGCCGCGAAGCTCTCCCCGGTACCGCGCAAGTGAACGGGATACACGCGGGGCAAGTAGTTCCCCCAGAAGCTGAACTGGCCGACGGTGAGCAGGCCGGCGAAGAAGATGCCAATCTGCAACGGTATCAAACCGGTCACGGCGCAGTAGCCAAAGACCACAGGCATGACCAACAGACCCGGAGCGATAAACAATCGCAGCAGCTTCTGGCGACTGACAATGACCACGGCGAGAGCTGCCAGAAGGAACCGGCCGACCAGACCGCCCACCTCCTGCACCTTGGTGGTGTTGGCCGCAATGGCCTGTTCTGCCTTCTTCCCGGCACCAATCGATGCCTTCTTGATCACGTCGGCCGGTTTGCCTTCATTGGCTTTGGCGGCGGTCTCGGAGGCCGTTTTGGACGCATCCTTCACTTCAGCAAGACCGGGGATGATGCGGGGAATGTGCTGGATGGCACCGAATGCGGCTCCGTAGGCCATGGCGAACATGGCGGTGGTGACCAGGGTGGTGCGGCGTAGCTCTGGAGTGAACAGCTCGCCGATGCTCGGACGTTTGAGGGTGCCTTCGGCCTTCTTCTTCGACCAGGCGGGTGACTCAGGCAGGAAGGGGCGGATGAGGATCAATGGGATGGCGGGAATCAGGCCGGACATCAACGTGTAGCGCCAGGCAGCGTGTTCATCAGCCACTACGCTTCCACCGAAAGTGCTGGTGAGGAAGTCCGGGAAATGAATCGCCGGAAGGCTGGTGGAGTATTTGATGCAGAGACCGTTGGCCACCGCGACCAGAAGTCCGCCGATGGAGGAGAACGCCTGGGTGTAGCCGAGCACTTTTTCGCGTTGCTTCGGGTCTGGGAAAAGTTCGGCCAGCCACGCGACGGCGGCGACGAACTCCACACAGACGCCGACAAAGACGAGACAGCGGAAGACCAGCAGCATCTCCACACTGGTGGAGTAGCCCGCAGCAAAGGCTGAGAAGGCATAGAGCAGAATGCTCCAGGTGAGCACGCGCCGACGGCCCAGCCGGTCCGTCAGGTAGCCTCCCAGCAGCCCGAAGATACCGCCGGCAATGGCCGGAATGTAGAACAGCTTACCCACCCAGGCATTGAACAAGGGCGTGCCGGGAGCGGCCCCGATCAACTCCTGCAAGGCCGGGCCCACGATGAGCGGCAGCATCAGCAGTTCATAGATATCGAAGGCAAAGCCCAACGCTGCGATGAAGCAGATGAGCCATTGGGTGGTGGTGAGCTTGGGAGCTGTGGACATGGAGGGGAGGTTGATCTGTGTTGGGGAGGGGAGCGGCCGGGGTCTCGTTTAACCGTGCCCCGGCATCAAAATGGACATACTACCAGTCACTCAACCCAGGAGTGGGCGGAGATCATTGAGGATCTTGGGCACCGCCACAAAGGGATCCTCTTTCTCTTCGAACTCAAGGGTGAACCATCCCTGGTAGTTGGCATCGCGCAGCGTCTTCAGCACCCTGGGGATGTCGCTGGGGATGCCTTCGGGATTGCCCTTGGGCTTCACTCGCATCTTGAGCTGCACATTGATGGCGTAGGGGGCGATCTTCTCAAGGTCGCCATAGGGGTCCTCCGTGTTGAAATTGCCGCTGTCGAAGTTGATCCCCGCCCAGGGGCTCTTCACGGACTCGATAATCTTGATGAGGTTGGCGGGATCCGCCACGAGGCCATGGTGGTTTTCGATTCCCAGGAAGACGCCCTTGGTTCCAGCGTAGTCGAGGCACTCCTGATAGGCCGCGATGCAGTTCGCCAGAGCCTCGTCGAAGTTCATGTCCTTCTTCGGATTGCCGGCGAACACACGGATATGCGGCGCATTGAGGATCGCGGCAAAGTCGATCCACTTTTTCACGTCGGCGACCTGGTCATCCAACTCCTTGCCCTTGGGCAGGGCGAAGTTGTTACCCACGGCGGTGCCGGTAATGCTCACGCCGCGGAGATAGGCGCGACGCTTCACTTCCAGCATAGTGGCGGCGTCGGCGTTTGGAGGGAAGAAGTAGCTCGTCAGCTCGGCTCCTGGCACGTTCTGCTCGGCGCAGTAGTCAATGAAGTCTGAGACTTCCCACTGCGGCTTGCCATCCTTGGGTTTCTGCTCCTTGCCCCGCATCCACTTGAAGTATTCGCGGAAGGAGTAGGCGGCCAGACCCAGCATCATGCGAGACTTCCCGGGGCGATTGACGGGACCGGTGGCAAAAGCAGGAAGGGCGCTGGCTCCGAGGGTGGCCAGGGTGGTGGAGAGGAAATCGCGACGTTGCATGGTGACTGGGTGGATAAGCCGGAATCAGTTCAGAAAAAGAAGATGGCAGGAAACGGACTCGGGGGCTGAAACTGACTTTTTTTAAGCAGATTGGACGGAATTCCCGCAACAGGAAAGGCGGGGATTGGTAGATTCTCTGCATCAAGCCTCCAGCAACACCCGGCGATAGGCGGACAACATTCGCGCCAGGGTGAAGTGAGCCTCGATGTGGGCACGGGCCCCCCACGTGCAATGGAGTCGAAGATCTGACTCAGTGGCCATCCGGACCATGGCCGCTGCCAGTGCTGCGGCGTCTCGCGGCGGGACCAGCAAGCCCGTCTGCTCGTGAATCACCTGCTCACGGGCACCTCCGAAATCCGTGGCGATCACAGGCAGTCCAGCGGCCAGGGCCTCCAGGGATGCATTAGGGCAACCTGCGGGCTCGGAGATCATGACAAAGGCATCCAGACTGGCATGGAAGGGGGGAAGGTCGGTCAGCTCCCCAAGCCAGACGACGGGCAGGCCGGCGGCGCGATGGTGCAATTCTTCAACATACTCCGCTCCGTCGTGCTCGGGGCCACCCGCGATGTGAAGTTCACATGAGGGGAGCAGGGGCAAGGCCAGGCGGAAGGCTTCCAGCAGATCGCCGAGCCGCTTCTGCGGGCTGAGACGTGCGGCGGTTCCGAAGATGAATGTCACAGGGGCTACAGGGCGGGAAGGCAAAGGTTCGGGCAGGATGACCCCGTTGGGGACCACATGAGTGGGTGCTCCTAGAAGCTCCTGCGCCCGTTCAGCCTCGTCGCTGTATTTAACAATCACCCCGCTGAGCCGCTGACCGTAGTCCTGTGTGGAACGAATGGGCAGGGCGGGCCGGGGATTGAGGAAATAGCGCTCCAGCGATGCAAAATACATTTCTCCCGGGCTCACATCAAAGATGCGGGCGGACCAGACGGCATCGGCAAAGAGGAACTTGTAAACCGGGATGGCATTCCAGAACACGAGGGTGGCGGGAGGAGTGGCCGCCACGCTGTTCAGGATCTCCCGCACCGCCACGGCAGGATCGATGGTACCAGCGGGGGCTGGCACGATGAAGGGAATGCCGGACTGTTCCAGAGCCGTCCGACCCAAGGTGGGGTGTTCGGGATACTCCTGGAGGAGCGCGATCGTGACGGGTACCCCTTGTGCCTGTAGGGACAGAGCCAGGCGGCGCAGAGAGGATTGCGCTCCACCAGTGGAGAGATTGTTGGTGACAAAGAGGATGCCCTTGCCGGTGGGCGAGGCGGCCTGAGTGGCCAGACTCTGAAGCAGCCAGCCCACCCGCCGGGACATGTGGTGGGTGGAAAAGTCACGGGCCACAGCTTCCGCGCCAGAGGCCGGCGGAGATTGGGCGAGTGCCACCAGTGCGTCGGCGAAATCGGCAGGGGAGGCGTCCAGGGGCAGGAGGGTCAGAGCGGGATTGCCCGGAGCCAGTTCCCGAGTGCCGCCCGCATCCGTGGAGACCAGCGGCAGCCCCATGGCCAGGGCTTCCATGTGCGCGAGGCTCAGCCCTTCGTAGGCGCTGCAGGAGATGGCCGTATCGGCTTGGGCCAGCACGCTCTTGGTGTCCAGTTCGCCATGAGTCCAGGTGATCGCCGAAGTCACGCCGTGTCGGGCGGCTTCCTGACGGATTTGCTCATAACACTCCAGCGCACTGGGACTGCGTGAGGAGGCCTCGCCCGCCAGAATGAGGCGGACCTGACGCTTCATGCCGCAGCGATCAAAGGCCCGCTGGGTGGCGGCGAGAATCCCCGGGAGCAGGTGAAGCCGCTTTTGTGGGCGGGGATTGGCCACACAGGCGAGCACAAATTCAGGGCTCGCTGGCTTAGGAGACTGTGGGCCCGAATACTCCTCCATGGAGATGCCGTTCCAAACCGTGCGCAGCGGAGCAGGCAGTTTCAGTTCTGCCAGTTCCTGCTCCACCTTCTGGGCGCAGGCGATGAGTAATCCGGCGTCTCCTTCGGCCAGAGATTCCAGACCTGCTGGCCACGCAGCCCGGGTATTGTGGATGGTGGTGGCGAGGGGGATGCCGGTGGTGCTGAACAGACGCATGTCCTCTTGGTCAATGAGGTGACCGTGGAGGACATCCGCCCCGAAGTGGTGCGCGACGATGCGGAGGCGCTCTGCCCGGGCTTCGCGGTCGTATTGGCTCAGGTCGAGGGTGCCGGGCAGTGCCGGAAGGGTGCGGCGCAAGGGTTTGCCCAAGGCGATGAGTCGCGTGGCAATGCCCGTCCGGGGAAGCTCCTGGGCCAGATCCCAGGCAATGCGCTCTGCGCCGCCGTGTTGCAGGCTGGTCACAATCTGCAGACAGCGCAGCCCCGGCGCAAACCCGGCATCCAGCGGAGACCAATGGAAGATGCGGGGTGGCTTGAGTGCCGTGGCGACTGGCAGCGGGCTTCCCGTGAGCCGGGCTTCAGCAAGGCCGGTGGCGACGGCTGCTTCATCGAACCACTCGCACGCACAGGGAGGAAGCGTCTCCGCCTGGGAGAAGTCCCCACCGTGCGTTTCAAAGAACCGTGACCAGGCTTCCGCCGGACCCGTGCCCGCGACGTGTCCCACCGCCATCACAGGATGGCTGGCAGGATGAAAAGGCGGAGCCTGAAAGTGAGCAGGGTGGCGTAACCAGGCTCCGGCGCGGAGGAGGAGCACCGACCCCGATCCGGCGAGACCTTGCGAGGCACTGCCAACAGCGAGGATCGTAATCTTATCAAACCCGGCGGCCCGCAGGCTGCGGACACTGCGAGCGGCAAGATGCGGAAAGCGAGGATCCGCGTCGAAGACAAGAGCTTCCACGAGAGGGGCAGCGTGACAGCCTGGATGCCGGGATTAGTACGCCGAAGGATAGGTGGGGGGACGGTTGTCGTCTCGGTCGAAGGCGCTGCCCCGACGGTTGTCGCGATTGTCCGAGTCGTACACGAAGGCGTCGTCCATCGGCTGACCGCCTGCTTCGGTCACGCGCACGTTCTCGGGTTTCGCTCCCGTGTAAACATACTGTCCATCGGGCCCCGGTTGATACTGGACCTGGCCGCTTACGTCCATGCCGCCGTGGGGACGGTACACGTAGCGGACGGTGCTGCCGCGGGCGAGATCGACGAGGATCCAGAACCCGTCCTCGACGATGCGGATGCGGGGGGCGCGGCCTGATCCGGAGGGCTGCTGGAGGGCGTCTGCCAGGGCAGCTCCTGCGCTCTGGCCTCTGCGGGACGGCGGCATGGGGGGCGTGGCACCCTGGTTTTTGCTTCTGACCGCACGAACCACCAGCCAGATCACCAGACCGATGACGACAAAGGGGCAAAGGAGGCACAAGAGGCCGACCAGAAAGTCCAAGGGGCCGCCTTTTTTCTCTGGGGGTGTCGTGCCGTGGTCATGAGCATCGCTGGAAGTGGGCGACGGGGTGGGTTGAGTGGTGGAAACTGGTACGGTAGGCCGACCCACTGAAGGCTCCAATCCGCCCTCCATCCGTGGCAGCAGTCCTCCGGTGGAGGAGGTGTTTGTTGCCGGTTTTGGAGCCGGGGGCGGAGTGACCTCCGTCACTGAGCACAGCACGCGAAACCCGATGTCCGCGTTGCGGCTGCGGGCATCCGCGCGGTAGCGGGAGGCGCTCCGGGTGTTCTTGGGATCGCGGGACCATGCGCCCCCGCGCAGGACGCGGCGGGGTTTGTCCGAGAGGTTCTGGTTGGTCTGCACCGGGTCCGTCAGCGGGCCGGATTCATAGGGGCCGTACCAGTCCAGGCACCACTCCGCCACGTTGCCGCCGATGTGAAGACCCCAAGGGTTCACGGAACTGCTGGTGGCGGGATGGGTCTGATTGCCGGCATTTTTCTTGTGCCAGGCGATGCTGTTGCTCGCGGCCTCATCACCCAGGTTATGCCAGGCAGTGGTGGTTCCTGCGCGGCAGGCGTACTCCCACTGTGCCTCGGTCGGCAGCGTGACCTTACGTTTTGCTTTTTTCGAAAGCCACTGGCAGAAGGCTTCTGCATCGGGATACGTGACGATGGTGACAGGATGATCCGGAGCTTGCGTGAAGCCGGGGTTCCGCCAGGTGAACTCCTTCTTCTGTACGAGGGAGTCTCCTGCCCAGCCAAAGCCGCCGCTGGGTCCGCTTTCGGCTTCGGTGCGATAACCGGTCTCCTGCACGAACCGCTCGAATTGCTGCACCGTGACGGCGGTCTTGCCGAGATAGAAGTCGCTCGTGAGATTCACGAAGCGCTGCATTTCATCGTTCCCCCGGTCCGCCTCGTCTGTGGGGGAGCCTTGCATGAAGGTGCCTTTGGGGATGAGCACCACGGGGAGCGTCACACCATTGCCCAACTCGAGGTTGAGGGCTGGCGCGGGGTCGGCGGCACGCAACGCGGTGCCAAGCAGCAGGAGGCTCGCAGTCAAGAGGCGGAGTCGCATGCGCGGGACGCTAGTCGAAGTCGCCAAACTGAAAAGTGATAAAATAGGGCCGCAGAAAAACTTCATCCGGCAACTTCTTGCCAATCAGGTGGCCATCTGTTGAGATGCCCTCCTATGAGGTCTGCATGGCATTGGATGGTGTGGCTGTTGCCGGTGTTGTTGCTCGCCAGTTGTGCCGGGTCGGCAGCCTCTGGCGATGTCAAACAACGGGAGGCCACCTACCGGAGCCGATTGGCTGCGCTGCCTGACCCCGCCCTGCGCGCGCATCTCAAGAAGTCGTTCCCGGGCTTGAAGCATCTTTCACCCCCGCGTGGCCCGGAGAGTGACTCTGTCCTGACAGGCACCGAGGTCTTTCGCGTGGACCGGGACTTTGTGCTGGATGTGAAGTTCATGTATGCGGGTCCGTATCGGATTGCCGCAGGGGCCACCCGGTTGGGTGCCCAAGCCGCAGCGGATGAAGGCCCGTCCTTCTGGCAGGTGTTCGGTTATGTCCGGGAAGCTTCAAAGGGCCCGTGGGCGGAGTCAGAGCATGACGAAGTGCTGGCGACCAAGCTGCGGTTTGTGCCCGTGGGGCGGGGGAGGTAAGCCCTTCGTGTTCGGTAGACCATACTATTAGCAAAAAAGCCACCCTATGAAGCCTCGAGCCCAAGCCTTCCACATGAAATATTTGTTGGCAAAGTTTGCGCTGGAGAGCCCCAGCGATTTCTTCGGCACACTCGACTCCAATGTGGATGATCGCAGTTTTTCCCGCTTATGGGCGGATTGTGGAGAAGAGTTTGAGCCTGTGGAGAGAGTGGAAAACACCGGGACATCCGTGTGGCGTTCGCTGACTGCTCCGGGTGGGTTTGAGATCCTGATACTCACCTTCCCGACTCCTGAAGACACTGGCGAGGCGTACTATGTGGGTGCCGTCAGGATGTCGGAATCAGAGTGCCGGGTATTTTGTTTGGAACGCTCCGCAGCTTCTTCAGAGACAGGAGATTCAACAATGATGGCTGAACTGGCACCACACGGCAGGATGAATTGGGGGGCTGGTCCGAATCCCACAAGAGAAGAGTTCGTTGCCAGGGTGAAGGCAATCATTTCCGATCCGACTGCCACGCCATTGTCATTCCTGCCGATTAGGCTGGTGTGATTGCGCCGACTGTGAAGGTCTGTGCCAGAGTCATGAAAGCGTACGCGAACGCTGTCATCTTCGTCGCAAGTTGCCATCACTCACTAGGAGATAACTAAAAGTCTATGAGGCCGCTGACCGTTCTGTTCCTTCTGCTGCTCAGCTTGCTGATCTCCGCTCCTGTCTGCAAGGCTGATGTCTGGCAGAAGGCGGAGATTTTCCTGGTGGATTGGGATGTGATGACTCGGGCAAGACTGGATCCCGATCAGGTCCGCAATCGGGCTCAATTCATACGCAAACTTGATGGGCATGCAGTATCTGACTTGGTGGACTATCTCCAACTCTCCCAGCTCAAACCGTCCAAAAATCCGTGGAATGAAGATTCGCGACTGGTGGTTGATTTATACAACGCGCAAGGCGTCTGCAAGACGTACTATGCCAGTCGCTTCAATCTCTGCACTGCCGATGGGACGGCAAAGCGAGTGATCGATGGGAGATTCAGGCAGTATTTCCGAGGGATTTTTGAGAAAGTCAAATCGAGGACGGCGGGCGTTGCAAAATGACGTCATGGGGTGACCGAAGGTCATCGTTTGCCTATAGCGCCGACTCAAATGGAGCGGACTGAGTTCTATCGAGAAAAAATCTCCGTCGACAGTCGGCGTTTTGAGTTGTTTCAAGACTATGTGGTCGTGTCCGGGTATGCTGCTTTTCAAAGCAAGTTCAAGCTTATATTACCTTTAGCCCAACTGGAGCCGAACCTCAGGCAAGTGGGGGCCGCCTCAGTGGTCGCTGAGCGTGAAATTGTTCAGCTGGCAAGAACCTCTTGTGTGACGTGAAAAACTTGAGAATTGTACGTCATGTCAAAGCTGACACTTCACGTTCCCGATGAATTAATCGCTGCAGCTAAGAGTGAAGCTACAGCACGGCGGGTTTCCGTCTCAACGCTTGTCTCTGACTTTTTTGCTACGCTTTGCAAGAAGAATCCCGTTGCCGATCCCGAAATTGAGCGACTTGCACCGCGAACTCGTCGACTTGCAGGATGCATTACGGCCACAGATGCTGACGTTGAGGGTCATAGTGATTATTCGGAGCGAATGCACTCGTGAACGCGCTCATCGACACCAACATCATTGTAGCCGTCCGCACCTGCCAGTCAGCCTGTCATTGATGCAGCGTTGCATGACGGATTTCCAAATCTCGAAGACGCAGTGCTGTATCATTCGGCGGCTCTCGCAGGCGCAGATTGCATTGTGACGTGGAATGGATCTGATTGCCGGAATTCCTCGTTGTTGGTATTTACGCCGACACTGTTTCTCGTCGCTCTCTATCAACTCAAGGCAGGACAAGCGGATGCAGGCAACCGCCGTTCCGATGGTGCCTGATCCTTGACGTTGGGAGGGTCCCATCGGCTCCCGTGAATCTTGCAAGTCTGTCCCGAAGGTTGGATGGAAGCGGAAAGGTGGCAAGTTCTTCAGCCGGGTTGACGTACTATTTGTGCTCTTGGTTTCAAGAGAGTGTAACCAAACGACTGCGGCTGGCGTTCCAAGGTTCTCCAAGAAAAGTCGGTTCGAGCGTGTAAGCCGTAGTCATGGCGCATCGCCTGCAAAATTTTGAAGTAAGCAAACAATCCGATCCAGTGACATTCAAGCATCTCATTCAACTCAGTTCAGCGCTTTTTCTAGGCATTGCCGCGCTCTTAGGGGCCCCGGAGTCATCGACACGTCCTTTGATCGGTGCCATCCGATGGGATGGTTGGGGAAACAACTGCGCGGTTGGGAGGGACTGTGAGCGAGTTCTCAGTCCATCGAAGTATCGGCATCGTGCTCCCTTCTTTGTGGACACGGCGGGGCCGGAGTTGATCAAGTTCAAACCTCTCTCTCAAGAGATCATGGACGCGGAGATTGGCTATGCCGTTCACGCGGGTATCGACTACTGGGCGTTTGACTGGTACCCGCCTGGCAGCGGAATGGAACTCGCACGGAACTTCTATCTGACTTCGACCAAGCGGGAGAGCCTCAAATGGTGTGTCGTTCTGGGGACCAATCCTTTTGACATGAATCGAGACGCGCCCTGGCTTGCTGCGGAGTTTGCCAAGCCGGAGTACCAGAAGGTGCTCGACGGCCGTCCCCTGATTTATCTCTTCACGCCAATCGCCCGCAAGGACCTTGCGGTGTTGCGAGAGCTCTCGATGAAATCCTGCGGCAAGAGTCCCTATGTTGCCATGATGGGCTGGACTGCCGCGGAGGCGGCGCAGGCATGCGATGCGGTCGGCGCTGACGCGGTCAGCATGTATGCAGGCGGAATGGAGAAGAACTGGAGCGACTACTCCAAGCTCAAAGAAATCATCCCCAATGTGGGCACCGGTTGGGATCCCACCCCTTTTCGGGAAACTCACGTCGCTTGGTATCCCCGCGAAAACATTGAGAAGGACTTTATCGGCTGGTCAGCGACACCCAAGCAATTGGTTGCCGGTATG
Organism: Verrucomicrobium sp. BvORR034; assembly: GCF_000739635.1. Lineage (GTDB taxonomy): Bacteria > Verrucomicrobiota > Verrucomicrobiia > Verrucomicrobiales > Verrucomicrobiaceae > Verrucomicrobium. Next base: position 62,197 of record NZ_BATQ01000046.1, read on the forward strand.
GAGTCTGCCTTTGTCTGGACCCGTGCGAACTCTGGCAACGTTCCCGCCAATACTGTCCTGGTTTACGCCTGGAATGAACACTCCGAAGGGGGTTGGCTGTGCCCGACATTCACGCCCCAGGGGCCGAACACTGAGAGGATTGACGCGCTTCACGAGTGGCTGTCAGGCCGAAATTCATTGCGGAGGAACTGACGGATACATTGTATCACGATGTGTCTAATGCGACACGCAAGGGATTCTTCTGGAGATGTACGACTCATAGCGCGAGCGGTTGCTTCACATGGTGGGATCCGGAAATAATTGCTAAGATCGAACCATTGCCTGTAGTGTGCCCCAGAGGTTGATACGGGAGGTTGGTCATCATGAGTGCGCCTGTTGAAAATACCGACTACAATGATCCGACTTCTGTTGTGCGGGGCTATATTCATGCCATGAACGGTTGGGAGACTGCGTCTTGGCAGGCCTATCGAGAGTGCCGGAATACGGGTGACCCCGCGGACTATCAGGCGGAGGTTAGACACAAGATGGATGCGATCTTTATTTCCTTCTGCACCCCAAAGAAGAGGAAGTTCGGTCGCCAGGGTTCGTTTCGGAGGCCGCCTGAGTATGATCCTGAAAAAGAGCAACTGGTGGACGTCACGGCCGACGAGGCCCGGAAGCGAGCTTTCGTCACAACGCATCGGCAGGCCGTGTTGGGTGGCGGGAGATACAGATACGCCCTGGTTCGAAAGAAGGGCAGATGGCTCATTGACACCCTGAAACGGGAAGAAAATGGCGCGTGGCGAAACACGATTCTCTGAAGACACGGCGGCACGCTGGCCCTCAGTCAAGCCGATGGGGACGATTTCCTTGTATTTTGTGGTATTTGAAGGGGAGGGTCTGTGGATTTCCGACGGGAGGGACGGGATTCTTTGCTGTGGCCAGGATAGATTAGAAGTCTCTCTGGAGGTCATCGCCGACTCAGTTTTTGAGTGAATCGTAATGGACAACTGTGTAAGCTCTGCCTGGGCTTGTCCTGTGACAGGAGCCTGCAAGGTGGTAGATGGAGCCACCTGAACTCAACGCCACACCGTTCACGTCCTATGTTCCGATTTCTTAAAGCATCAGCTCTCATTCTCTTGTTTTGTGGATCAACTCTGGCAGATGATCGATTTCTGGATGCAGGCGCTCCAGCTGCGGATCGAGAGTGGCGTGCAGCGGACTACAAGACTGTAGTTCAAATTCTGAGTGAGAAAAAAGCTCCGTTGCCACGGTTGGAGGAAACTGATGGAAAGAAGGTCCTGCAGAGGTTCTGTTCCATCGAAAATCTCACCTTTGGACGGAATCGCACCCTTCCACTTTCCTCACGGATGGAGGATTTTTTCGGGCTGCAGCAAAGTGCAAACCAGGTGACTAAGCTTTATGTCGCCGAAGCTGTAGGTGGCGCAAAGGTGGCAGGTGAAATGAGCTTGCTTCTAGGCTTCATGCTTCACGTGTCAGCTTTGGGCATTGACCTCGTTGGCGAGTTCCTTCCAACAATTCCCAAGGACAGCCGCTATCAGGCACGCATGGATGCCCTGGCTCAGATGAGGAGTGGCCTTGCCACGATATTTACAGGAGCCTACTCGTCGATTGCGGATGACCAGATTTACACGGATGACCAACGCTCTAGCATGCTAGCGGCAGTCGCCGCCACTGCAGATCAGTTTTCGTCGGTTCTTGGGGCTGACACTAAGGTCGAAATGATCAGCAAGTTTTCCAAGCTTCAAGGGCGATTTACGTCGCCGAATGATCTGAAATACATTGAGACCATCACGAAAATGCTCGGCCGCTGACGATTTGCGTTTCCGTTACCCTCGTCGAGTCCTAGGACTATGAGAGGGATCACCTCCTGTAGAAGTTTTGGTCAAGAAGCTACGTTTCTCTTCCGTGCTCATCAGACCCTTTCAATCGCACCTGCTATTACTGCTTCCATGAACCTGAAATTCTACCTGCACAGTCCCGCTATCGTTTGCGCCTTGGGCATGTTCTTCAACAGCGTCGCCAAGGCGGCAACCCCTGAATCTGTTCCTCTCTGGCCCGAAGGGGCTCCGGGGGCGAAGGGGACGGAGCCGAAGGATGTGCCCCGGGTGGAAATCTTCCCTGCGGCCAAGGAGAAATCCTGCGGTGCCGGGGTGGTGGTGTTGCCGGGGGGCGGCTACGGTGGGCTGGCGGCAGATCACGAGGGCAGGCAGATCGCGAAATTCTACAATAGCCTGGGGGTGACGGCGGTGGTTTGCTACTACCGTCTGGGGTCGGCAGGTTATCACCATCCCACCGAGCTCAATGATGCCAAGCGGGCGGTGCGGTGGCTCCGGTCCAATGCGGACAAGCTGGGCGTGGACAAGGGACGCATCGGGGTCATCGGCTTCAGCGCGGGCGGTCACCTGGCCAGCACGGTGGGCACGCTCTTTGACAACGGGGATCCGAATGCACCCGATCCCATCGACATGCTCAGCTCCCGGCCGGACTTCCTGGTGGTGTGCTACCCGGTGATCTCAATGACCGAGGGCTACATGCATCGGGGTTCAAGGAACAATTTGCTCGGTCCGGACAAGGACAATGAGGAGATTGCCCGCCAGGTCTCAAGTGAGCGGAATGTCTCACCGCATACACCGCCCACCTTTATCTTCCAGACGGATGAAGACACGGTGGTGCCAGCGGAGAATGCCGTGGCGTTCTACCTGGCCCTGCGCAAGAACAAGGTGCCGGCAGAGATGCACATCTACCGTCGTGGACCTCACGGCGTGGGGCTCTTTCAGGGCGATCCAGTCCTTTCCACTTGGGGCAAGCATCTGGCGGACTGGCTGCGCAACGAAGGTTTCCTGAGCCCAGCCAGCACGAAGCGCGGCGCGGTGGAGGGAACCGTCAGTGTGAACGGCGCTCCGGTGGCCTGGGGCAGTGTCACTTTCACTCCTGAAGACCCCCATGCTCCAGAGGTGACGGCACGGGTGATGATGGGCAAATTCAATCTGCCTGCCCGTGATGGCGCGGTGTTGGGAAAGAACAAGCTGACGGTGAGCTACACCTCAGCGGTGGCTGCGGCAATCACTGATCAGGACGCGCCTGCCGGTTCGGTGAGTACCACGACTGTCTCCAACAAGGGCGGCGACGCGCTGATCTGGGATGTGAAGGAAGGCGCTGGGGCCAACAAGCTCGCGCTGGAGCTGAAGTGGGAGTGATGGAGCCTCGACGCTATTTCTTGATGCCGCCGACCTCGAAGCCCTCGGCTTCGAGGACCTTGCGGATGCGTTCCACCTGATCGCCCTGGATCTCGATGCGGCGGTCCTTGACGGTGCCGCCGCAACCGCAGGCGGCCCGGACGCGTTTGCCAATCTGCTCGATGACCGTGGCAGGGAGGTGGGACGCGAAGTCCTTGATCACGATGACGGTTTTCCCGCCGCGGTGGGCCGTCTCACGTTGTAGGGTGACCTTGCCCATCTTCCAGTGGTTTTGAGGAGCGCTGGCATCGCCTTTCCCAGCGGGTCCCGGCGGCAGGCCTGAGGAGCTCAGGTTGCCGAACGGGGAGTCGTCGGGGGTGGGGGACATGTGGAGGGGGGCTGAAATGAGGCAGGATGGAATCCTGCAGTACGGACAGGTTGGAAACCTGTCTTACTTCCCTTTCGCAAAACCATCCCGGAGGCTGACGGTGCGGTTGAACACCGGAGAACCGGGCTGGGAGTCCTTGGAGTCTGCCACGAAGTAGCCTACGCGGATGAACTGGAAGTGTTCGCCTGGTTTTGCTTCACCGAGAGTGGCTTCGAGGCGGGCGTCCTCAATGACTTCGAGCGACTTGGGATTGATGAAATCAACGAAGTCTCCGTTCTCGCCCGCGGCTGCGTCGGGATCGTCCACCGTGAAAAGGCGGTCGTACAGGCGCACCGGGGCGGTGACGGAATGCTCGGCGGAAACCCAGTGGACGGCGGCCTTCACCTTGGGTCGACCTTCCGGATTCTTGCCATGGCGGGTGGTCTCGTCATAGGTGCCACGGAGTTCGATGACATTGCCGGCGTCGTCCTTGATGACGTCGGTGCAGATGACGCAGAAGGCGTTGGTGAGACGGACCTCGGCACCGAGGGTGAAACGACGCCAGTCCTTGGGAGGGACTTCAGCAAAGTCCTCCTGATCGATGTATAACTCGCGGCCGAGTTTGACCTTGCGCATGCCTGCGTTCGGGTCCTCCTGATTGTTCGGGGCCTCGATCTCTTCGATCTGGCCTTCGGGGTAGTTGGTGAGAACCAGCTTGAGCGGGCGCAGGACCGCCATGCGGCGCAGAGCCACTTTATTGAGGTCCTCACGAACGGCGTTCTCCAGCACGCCGTAGTCGGTGAGTGCCTTGAACTTGGTCAGGCCCACGCCCTTGCTGAAGTTGCGCATGGCGGCGGAAGTGTAGCCGCGGCGGCGGATACCGCTGAGGGTGGGCATGCGGGGATCATCCCAGCCGGAGACGCGATCTTCCTTCACCAGGCGGAGCAGCTTGCGCTTGCTCATGACCGTCCAGTTCAGGTTCAGACGGGAGAATTCCCTCTGAACAGGGCGGCTGGGCAGACCATCGACGTTCTCCACGAGCCAGTCATAGAGCGGGCGGTGATCCTCAAACTCCAGGGTGCACAGGGAGTGGGTGATGCCCTCCAGCGCGTCGCTCAGCGGGTGGGCGAAGTCGTACATCGGGTAGATGCACCACTCGTTGCCGGTGCGATGGTGCTCTGCATGCAGGATCCGGTAGAGCACCGGGTCACGCAGGTTCAGGTTGGAGCTGGCCATGTCGATCTTGGCCCGCAAGGTGTGACTGCCGTCAGTAAACTCTCCTGCGCGCATGCGGCGGAAGAAATCCAGGTTCTCCTCCACACTGCGATCGCGGAAGGGGCTGGGTTTCCCGGGCTCGGTCAGATTGCCGCGGTACTCACGCATCTGGGCAGCGTTCAGGTCGCAGACGAAGGCCAGACCTTTGGTGATGAGCTGTTCGGCAAACTCGTAGAATTTCCCGAAGTAGTCGCTGGCGTAGTAGAGGTGGGTGCCCCAGTCGAAGCCGAGCCACTTCACGTCCTCCATGATGGAGTCCACGTACTCGGTCTCCTCCTTGGTGGGGTTGGTGTCGTCAAAGCGGAGATGGCAGCGGCTGTTGGGCGCGTTTTCCTCCGCGAGGCCGAAGTTCAGGCAGATGGACTTGGCGTGGCCGATGTGCAGGTAGCCGTTGGGCTCCGGGGGAAAACGCGTGACCACCTGGCCGCCATTCTTGCCGGAGCGTACATCGTTGGCGATGAACTCGCGGATGAAGTCGAGTCGGGGTGTGGCGGATTCGGTCGGATTGCTCATGGAACGGGAAAGATGAGTGCCTTTGCAAGGGGGCGGAGTCAATGGAGAATGAGGGGCGGGACGCTTGACGAGTGCGAAGGTTGCACCCAGAGGTGCGGATTCCTCCATGGTATCCCCCGACGAACGACGACTGATCCTCGGCATCCTGGCTCTGCTGCTGCTGGGAGCCGGAGTGAAGGCCTGTCGTCATCGCGGCGTCCAGACGGAGGTCCCCAAGGCGGTCATCCCCACAATTGAGGAGGTGGAGCCCCCACAAGCGGCTCCAGATTGACCCACTCCACCTTTGCGCCATCTTGGGTACCCCCCACCAGCTATTTCCGTTCATGAGAGAATCCTTTGCCCTCCAGCTTGCCGTTCATGAGGTGCAGCAGCGCGACAACCGCTATGCTCCAGAGAGCTATGCTTTTCTGTGCCAGGCTCTGGGCCACACGGTGAAGATGCTGGAGCGTGAAAATGAAGACGACCGCCACGTTAACGGCCGGGAATTGCTCTCGGGTTTCAGAGACCTGGCGGTGCTGGAATTTGGTCCCATGGCGGCATTCGTCATCAGGGACTGGGGCCTCGAACGCAGCGAGGACGTGGGAAACATGGTGTACAACCTCATTGGAGTCGGCTATTTCGGAAGGAACGAGACCGATTCCATTGATGATTTTTCTGACGGGGTGGACTTGATGGAGGCGCTGCGGCGTCCGTTTCAGGTTGCCCGCCGTCGTTGATTTCCTCTGCTCGGACTCTCTGTTCGTATCCCATCCAGCTCCTTTCCACCGGTGTGAAGACCTTGTTTCCGCCGATCTCATTCTGACTCCATGAAAAGTGATCTCACCATCCCCCCCAATGCCGCCCAACTGCACACCCTGGACAATGGCTTGGAGGTGATTCTGCTGGAAGACCACGCGCACCCTCTGGCGAGCGTGCAGTTGTGGGTGAAGGCAGGCAGCCTGCATGAGGAGAAGTGGACCGGGGCGGGGTTGGCTCACCTGGTGGAGCACATGTTTTTCAAAGGGACGGAGCGCCGGACGGCTCCCCAGATCTCCCAGGAGATCCAGGCGCTGGGCGGCTATGTGAATGCCTACACCACCTTCAACCGCACGGTGTACTGGATCGATGGGGTGGCCGAGAACGTGGATGGTTACCTCAACATCCTGGCCGACATGGCCCGCAGCTCGAACTTCCACGCGGACGAACTGGTGAAGGAGCAGGAGGTGATCCGGCGGGAATTCGCCATGGACAACGATGACCCCCAGTCCGTGCTGCAACACTTGATGCAGGCGACCGCCTTCCGGGAGCACCCGCTGCGTCACCCCATCATCGGACACCTGGAGATCTTCAATCAAGCCGGGCGTGAGGATGTGGTCGGCTTTGTGCGGCGGCACTATGTGCCCAACAACTGCTTCTTGGTCGTCGTGGGGGCCTTTGATTCCACCACGGTGCGGGCGGCGATTCAGCAGCATTTCGGCAGTTGGGAGCGCCGTCCCTATGAGCCGGTCCTGATGCCGGAAGAACCGGTGCAGGTGGCTCCCCGGCAGTCGGAGAAGGAGTTTAACACCGACATCGCCCGTCTCAGCTTGGGCTGGCCTATTCACGGGGACTCGCATCCCGACAAGCCAGCGCTGGATGTGCTGGGCTTCATTCTTGGCAGCGGACGCAGTTCCCGCCTCAATCTGGAATTGAGAGAACGACTTGGGATCGCCCATTGGGTGGGGGCTGGCGCATGGTCAGCACTGGATCGCGGCCTCTTCGCCGTGGAAGCGGAGTGCGATGCGGAAGATCTGGAGAAGGTGGAGGAGGCTCTCGGTCAGGTGCTGGACAAGATTTGCCAGAACGGTCCGACCCAGGAAGAACTCGACAAGGCAGTGCGTGCCACCCTCAGCCATCAGCTTAGGCTTCGCAGCACGACGCGTGGTATGGCCAACAGCCTCGGGCACAGCTGGCTGACAGTGGGGAACCTTGACCAGGATCGCACCTATCTGGAGCGCATCCGCACCCTGACGGTGGAAACGGTGACCAATGCGGCCAAGACGTACATTCAGCCGCATCGTCGCTGCCGTGTCTCCCTGCATCCGCAGGGCACGCTGAAGAAGGCGAGCCAGGCCAATGCCCGGGTGAACCGGGAGGAGGCGCAGCGCTTCACGTTGAGCAATGGCATGACGCTGTTGGTCGGCGAGAACCCGCGCCTGCCGCTGGTCTCCACGCGCATTCAGTTCCTGGCCGGGGTGCCGGTGGAAACGGATGAGAACGCCGGGGTGACCCAGATCACAGCCCAGTGGCTGGTGAAGGGCACCCAAAGCCGGACCGATGAACAGATCGCTGCCGTGCTCGAAGATCGCGGCGGATCCCTGCTGTCCACCGGAGATGCCCACCGACTGGTGGTGGGGGCGGATGTGGTGAAGGGGGACGAAGTGGTGGCGCTGGACCTGCTGACGGAGATTCTCACTCAGCCGGTGTTCCCAGCGGGACACCTGCCCAAGATCCAAAAACGTCAGCAGGCGTCGATTCGCGAAGAACTGGAAGACCCGCTTACCGTGGCTTTGCGTCGGGCGCGCCGGGAGATGTTTGCCGGTCTGGCTTTTGAGCGCACGGCGCTCGGGACCCAGCAGTCGGTGGCCAGCTTGAATGAAGAGGTGTGCCGCGCCCATTGGGAGCGCACGGTTCAGGGAGGCAACGGCGTGGTCTCGGTGTTTGGCGATGTGAAGGCTGTGGAGGTGCTCGCGCTCGTGGAAGAGCGACTGGGCAAGCTGACGCCTGGAACGAAGTCCACGGCCGGCTTTGATCCCGAGCATCCCACTGCGGCCTCAGCGCGTTGGGATCTCAAGCTCGACAAGGAACAAGGTGTGCTGGTGGTGGGCTTCCCCACAGTCGGCATGCAGGACGCCTATGCACCGGCGCTGCAACTCATCGATGAGGCCTGCAGTGACATGGGGTCGCGTCTCTTCAACCGCATCCGGGAGGAGATGGGGCTGGCCTACTATGTGGGCACGCAGGCCTTCCACGCTTTGGGATCCGGCGCGTTCTACTTCTACGTTGGCACTGATCCGAAGAAGCTGGATCTGGTAGAGGCGGAGCTCATGAAGGAGATCGCCAGCCTCGCCGAGGAAGGTCTGGAGTCTGACGAACTGCAGCGTGCCAAGACCACATGGAAATCCTCCTGGCTGCGCCAGCAGCAGGGAAATGGGGCCATGGCAGACGCACTGGGCTGGGATGAACTGAACGGCTTCGGCTTCGGCCATCATCAGAAGCTGCCGCAACTCATGGCTTCTGTGACGGATGCCCAGGTGAAAGAGACGGCAGCGCGGTTCTTTGATCCCGCCAAGGCGTTTGTCGTTACGGTGAGGCCGTAGGCCGCGGAGCGGCGAGACAAAAGACTGGAAGACGAAAGACAGAAGACCTGACGCTTCGCGAATGGCGTCGGGTCATGTCTTTGACCTTGCGGCGAAGGGTGTGGGGGCCGACGTTGACGGTGTTCTCGTGTTTCTCATTGCGAGTGCCCACGCCAACGGCGTGATACAACATAGCCCTGGGTTGAGCGCGAAGTGGTCGCCACCCCGGGTGTCGATGCGAGTTCGGGGCCCCTGCCCGTGTACCCACGGTGGCGGCTCGTGCCTCGCCTTGCCCTGGGCTACTTTTGTTTGACGCCCCTGGCGTCAGGTTATGTCTTTGGTCTTCTGTCTTGAAGTCTTTTGTCTCCCGCGAAGCGGGCAGGGCACAAAAAAACCGGTGTGACTTGCGCCACACCGGTTTCGGGAAACTTCTTTATCTAACGGGCCTGAATCAGGGGGCCTTGGCAGCGGCCAGAGGCGTGGTGATGGGCTGCTGCATGTCGGGGACGACGTGCCACTTCTTCGTGTCGAGCTTGTCCTGGGTCAGGGAAATAAGCAGCAGTTCTTCGATGGCCACGTCAGTAGTTTCCTGACGGGTGCGAACCACAGCATGCACGATCTTGCCTGCTTCTTCGGACACGAGGCCGAGGATGTTGATCTTGAGGGTCTCCTGCTTCTTCTTGATCGTCTCAGGGCTCACCTTCATCCGGCTGTGCACGGCGGCGCGATCCGCGACATAGGCCTCCTGCGGGGTCATCTTCTGAAGCTCGGCCACATCCTTCACGCCCAGCATGTTCAGCTTGGCGGCCTCCTCCGTCATGGTGGTCGAGTTTTTGACCGAAGTGATCATCTGGTTTTTGCGACGTTCCAGAGAAACGGGTAGCAGCATCGTGGAGGCTGTCTTCCAGTCCTGTTTCACCACCGCTTCGAGATAAGCGTTCACGACTTTTGCCGTTGGATGATCAAGCGGAAGGTTTTCAGCACGGATACCAGCAGTAAAAAGCAGGGCAATGGCGGCGGAGGCCAGGAAGGCGCGCAAATTCATACAGAAAGAAGGGGATGCGAAAACGTTTGACCCGAACAGCAAAAGTTTGTTCGTGCTAGTTCCTAGCCTCCGCTGAAATGCGCGTCAAATGAGAAATCGTCTCATGTCGAACGTGCGCGTCCTCCGAAAGTCTGTCCCTTGCCGCCATGAAGATTGCTGTTCTCAGTGACATTCACGATCACCTGCACCATTTGACTGCCGCCACCCGACAGGTTGGGGAGCTGCAGGCGGAGGCAATGGTGTTCTTGGGTGACTTTTGCGCCCCTTTCACGCTGGCCCAACTGGCGGAGAGTTTTTCCGGCCCCATCCATGTTGTGTTTGGCAACAATGACGGAGACCAGTTCCTCCTCTCCCGCGTGGCAGGCAAGCACACCCACGTGACGTTGCATGGGCTGCTGGCGGAACTGGAACTGGGCGGAAAGAAGATCGCCCTGAACCACTATCCAGACATTTCCCGCCGTCTGGCCGAGAGCGGTGCCTACGATGCGGTGTTCAGCGGACACGACCATCAGCGCTACGTTCACCAAGTGGGAAAGACCCTCTGGGCGAACCCTGGAGAGCTCATGGGACGCTTTGGCAATCCGGGGTTTGGGCTGTACGACACCGATTCCGGGCAATTTTCTCACGTGGACTTGGTGTTGTGAGTCGTTTTATGGTATAGCAGAAATAGCGATATGCTGAGTGATCGTGACTATATGCGTGGCCCCCAGCCTTCCCGCTGGTTGGAGGTCATGTGGCCGGATGCCGTAACGCTTCTGGTAATCATCAATGTGGCGGTGTTCGTGCTGCAGGTTTTTGGCGTGGCATCATCGGTGGTGATTTTGCCCGATGGCACGCCGGACCGACAACCTTGGGGGGCGTTCTCCCTCCAAGCTCTGCTTCAGGGGCGGGTGTGGACGCTGGTCACGCACATGTTTGTGCATGGGAACTTGTTCCACCTGGTGTGCAACTGCCTGATGCTTTTCTTCTCCGGCAAGGGGCTGCAATCTCTGGTGGGGCCGCGCTACTTCCTCTATGTCTATTTCATTTCCGGGCTGGGCGGTGCGCTCCTGGAGGTGCTGGTGGGCTGGATGGCCGGTCAACCGCATGCGGTGATCGGGGCGTCTGCGGCCGTGATCGGGGTGTTTGTGGCCATGGCGGTCATGCTTCCGCAGGAGGTGGTCACGGCCATGATTTCTCTGATCATTCCCGTCCGGGTGCGAATGTGGACGCTGGCGATGGTCGTCATAGGTGCCAGCACGGTGCTGGGGCTGCTGGAGATGCTGAGAGTGATCGACACTGGCGTTGCGCACTTTGCCCACCTGGGCGGGGCGCTCACGGGCATGTGGTTCATGCGCATCCTGGGGTATGGCGGCACGCCGGTGACCTACGAGCGGCTCTGGCATGAACGGCAGCGTCGTGAGGCCGGGCGCCCGGCTGTGGCTGCTACCAATGTCCGCCGCCGCCGTCGGGTGGTGGATGTGAATGAGCCGGATTCGGACACGTTTGTGCCTTCCCTCACGAAGAAGGAGTTCATTGAGCGGGAGATTGACCCCATCTTGGACAAGATTGCCAAGCAAGGGCTGGGCAGCCTGACTCATGAGGAGCGCCAGTTGCTGGAGCGGGCGCGCCAGGAGATCATGGAGCGTGAGGGCAAAGGAAAGGCTTAAGGTGGTCGGACGGGGCGAGCGAAGGCTGTAGCCTCGTATTGAACGGCAGGGCATCCCGGTATAGGGGTGGGACTTTTCCGCCCCATCATGAGAATCATCGCAGGCCGCGCTGGCGGCATTCACCTCAAAGTTCCCGCCATGGTGGCCCGCCCCACCGCCGACCGGGTGCGGGAGGCGTTGTTTTCAATGCTGGGTGAACTGGTGCAGGGAGCGAAGGTGCTGGATCTCTTTGCCGGTTCTGGTGCTCTGGGCCTGGAGTGCCTGAGCAGGGGGGCGAAGGAGGCGCTGTTCGTAGAGCAGCATGGGTCCGCCGCCACTCTCATCCAGGAGAACCTGACCAAGACGAAGCTGTCTGGCGGCAAGGTGACAAAGGCGGATGCCTTTGCGGCTCTGCGTCGACTGGCCGATGACGGCGCGCAGTTTGACCTCGTGTTTGCCGATCCTCCTTACACCAAGAAACCGGGCGACACCGACTTTGCCGGGCTGCTGCTGGCCAACGAATCCCTCCCAAAGGTGCTGGCACCGGGCGGATGGCTGGTGCTGGAAACCATGGTGACAAAACGCGACAGCGGGGTTATCCCGAACTGGGAGGTGGTGCGTGATCGTTCCTACGGCTCCACCCGCATCCTGCTGCTGCAACTTCCGACGATATCCGATGCCGAGAACCCTGGTGCTGCTGTGTTACAATCTGATCTTGCCGATAATGCTCCTGGTGATGCTGCCGGGGGCGATCAAAAAGATGCGAGCCCGGGGCGGCCGCTGGCGTGACCTATGGCAGAGGCTGGGCTACTTCTCGGAATCAGCGCGGGCGAAGCTGGACGCACTGCGTCGCTCGCGTGCTGAGGTGATCTGGATGCACGCCGTGAGCGTGGGGGAGGTGGGCATCGCGGTGAAGCTGGTGCACGAACTGGTGCGGCAGCGGCCGCAGGTGGGCATTGTGATCACTACCACCACTCCAACGGGGATGGCGCAGGCGGAGAAGCTGGCCACGGAGCTTCCGGACACGGTGGTCCCCCTCTACAGTCCGCTGGACGGCTGGTTCGTGGTGCGTCGCTGTCTCTCGGCGATCCAACCCAGGCAGATCGTGCTGGTGGAGGCGGAAGTGTGGCCCAATCTGGTGCAGGCCGCTTCCCGCCGAGGCATCCCGGTGCGGCTCGTGAACGCACGGCTGTCCCCGCGCTCTGAACGGCGCTACCGACAGCTCCGTGCCCTCGTGCGACCCATCTTCACCCTGTTGGCGGAGGTGATGGTGCAGGAGCCGGAGGATGTGGAGCGGTGGCTCTCTCTGGGGCTTGATCCCAACCGTGTGGTCTGGACGGGCAGCATCAAGTTTGATGAGGCTGGTGACCGGGAACCGGTGGAGCAGATGGCTGAATTTCGCGAGATCCTGGAGCGTGAGGGGATCAGTCGCGCTCGTCCCGTCCTGCTGGCTGCCAGCACCCATGCGGGCGAGGAAGAGGAAATTGCCAGGGTTTACCTCCGGCTGCGGGGCGCACATCCCGCGCTGTTCCTGATGCTGGTGCCGCGCCACGTGGAGCGCTCGGCGGAAATCCAGCAGCGGCTGGGGGCGATGGAGCTGAAAGTGCGGCGGCGGAGCATGGTGGACCGCGAGCAGACCGCCGCTCCCGACTGCCTGCTGGTGGATACGACCGGGGAGCTGAAGGCCTGGCAGGGGCTGGCTACGCTGGTGGTGGTGGGAAAGAGTTTCCTCGCTACTGGCGGGCAGAATCCCGCAGAGGCAGTCATGCTGGGCAAGCCTGTCCTGTTCGGCCCGCACATGGAAAACTTTAGCGCGCTCGTGCGGGTGCTTCTGCTCCGGCAGGGGGCCGCCCAGGTGCCGGACTTTGCGGCCCTGCAGGAGCGCCTGGATCACCTTCTGCGGCATCCGCAGGAGGCGCAGGCCATGGCATATGTGGGACGCGAGGCGCTGCGTGCCCATGAAGGAGCGACGGCCCGCTCTGCCGCCCGTCTGCTGGCGTAAGAAAAGAAGAAAAGTTGAAGAAAATGAGCAAAATCCAGTTGCACATTTTCGGAATCTGAGCACATTCACAGCCCGCACAAACGACCCCTTCGTCTAGCGGTTAGGACACATCCCTTTCACGGATGCGACACGAGTTCGATTCTCGTAGGGGTCGCCACTCTTTCTCCAAGGATGAGAAAAGTGGCAGGACCAGCAACCACCAGTTAAGTTGGCGGCTAGAACCTTCGCTCTGTCAGGCTGGGTTGCGTGCGTTTGAAAAGCGGTTGCTTCACCGGTTTCACGGCGTCTGCTCCGGGATGGGTATTTCCTGAATCCAGGTGAACCTGTTCCCCCTGGGGATGCCGCTATTTCATTGAACTTTGACGACAGGTCGGGCTTTTGTCGCGCTGCGAAAGGCCCCTTCGATCCAGAGGGCGGCCCATCTCTCCTGAAAAAGTCCCGACGGTACCATCAGAAAGGGGCAGTCGGAGGGGGAGGTCTTTCAGCTTCGCCTGCCCCGGCAAAACGTGCAACTTCAGGCCTGGGAAGGGGTTCATCGGAAGGGCTTCTGGCAACCAGGGAACAGAGACGTTCCACAAATGCCATTGCCAGCCTGTCTGACCCTGTGATAAAACGCCGTCCTTCATGTCATCATCTCTGAGCATTGACTCCCTCCTCGAGGCCGCGGAACAGCACCAGGTCAGCGACCTGTTTCTCCAGGAGGGGGAATTGCCGCGATTCAAGATCAACGAACAGCTGATGGTTTACGGAGAGGAGCCACTGGGGTTGCCGCAGATCCTGTCTCTCTGGCAGGCCTGTGGCGCAGATCCCGCCACGGACATGGATCGTGATTCGGGCCTGATCTCCCAGAATCATGTGCGCTTTCGTGTGAATCTGCACCGCACCATGGGCCGCCTGGGGGCGGTGTTGCGGCGCATCAAGACGCAGATTCCATCTCTCGACACGCTGGGCGTGCCGGTGGATCTGCTGACCCGGTGGGCATCGCGGAACTTTGGCCTGGTCTTGGTGACCGGTCCGACGGGAACAGGAAAGTCCACGACGATCGCCTCCCTTCTCCAATGGGTGAATCAGAACCTGGCCCGGCATGTGGTCACGATCGAAGATCCGGTGGAGTATGTCTTCACCAATGACATGAGCCACTTCACCCAGCGCGAAGTGGGGCGGGATACCAGCTCTTTCGCACAGGGTTTGCGTGGAGCGATGCGCCAGGCGCCGGATGCCATTTTTGTGGGGGAAATCCGTGACTTCGACACCGCTCTGACGGCCTTGCAGGCGTCTGAGACAGGGCACCTCGTGCTGGCCACTCTGCACTCTGAGCGGGTCAGCGACACCATGGAGAGGTTTCTGAACCTTTTCCCCAAGGATCAAGCCGGAGTGGGCACACACATGCTTTCCAGCCAGCTGGTGGGGGTACTCTGTCAAAAGCTGGTGCCCAGGACCGATGGCGGCCTCCATCTTCTGGTGGAGCACATCGAAAACGTGGGGGCCATTCGTGATTGGATCTCCCAGAGAGACTCTGCGCACATCCAGGATTTTCTCCGCAAAGGGTCGGATGCAACGACTCGAGCCTTCATGCACAGCGCGATGGCCGCCTACGACGCAGGACTCATCACTGAAGCCACGGCGGTGGAAGCGCTGGGCAGCGAGACTGAGTTCCGCAGGGCGGCTCGCGGTATCCGGGGCTGACGATGCGTCGTTGCCTTCCTTAACCACCTTCTCAACCATTTCCTCATGGCTCAGCACGACCTCATCGACTATCTAACCCTGGTCTGCCAGTTTGGCGGCTCGGACCTGCATCTCAGTGCGGAAGCACCTCCGATGATGAGGTTGAACGGCATTCTGCAACCCCTCACAGACGAGGTGTTGGATGCGGAAACCTGCCGCGAAATCATCCTGGGTGGCCTGAAGGAATCCCAGCGTTCCCGTTTGGAGCAGGAGTGGGAACTGGACTTCGCCATTGAAGTGGAAAACCTGGGGCGCTTCCGTGGGACCGTGTACTACGTGACCAGTCATCTGGAAGGTTCTTTCCGGCACGTGCCGGAGCATATTCCCGATCTGGCTGATCTTGGTCACGGGCCCAATGTGGAGAGGATGTGTGACCGGGAGCATGGGCTTATCCTCATTGCCGGGACGAGCGGCTCCGGCAAGACCACCACTCTGGCCAGCATGATCCAGAAGGTGGCGCGTGAGCGTGGGGGTAACATCGTGTCCATCGAAGACCCAGTGGAGTACGTCTTTAAACACCACCGCGGGGTGGTGCGGCAGAGGCAGGTGGGGGCGGACACGCAAAGCTTCGTACATGCCCTGCGCAGTGCCCTCCGCGCCGATGCTGATGTGATCGTCATTGGCGAGATGCGAGACCTTGAGAGCATCCGCATCGCCATCACCGCGGCGGAGACTGGTCACCTTGTCATTGGGACGCTGCACACCACGGATGCCAGCACGACGGTGGCGCGCATCCTTGATGCCTTTCCGGAAGAGATTCAGGATTATGTGAGCTCTCAGCTCGCCCACAGTCTGATCGGCGTGGTCTGTCAGCATCTCATCACTCGTCTGGATCAACCTGGGCGAGTCCTGGCGACGGAGGTCATGACCAACAACCACGGGATATCCGCGTGCATTCGCAGTCGTCGTTTCGCCCAACTTCCCGGCCTCATCCAGATTGGGGGTAACGATGGCATGCACACCATCGACGACAGTCTCAGCCACCTGCTCCGTCACGGATTCATTTCATTGGAGGACGCTCTCGCCCGCTGCCGTGACAAGAACATGATTCACCAGGCCAACCACCAGAGGCAGCAGGCAATGCGCCGTTGATGGCTGCTTGCTCCTCCTCAGGAAACGCCTTAAGATCGAAGCAGAGTCATGAGAATGCTTTCCATCATCATCGTTGCCGTCGGTATGTATTCCGGCTGGATTCTCCTCCAGCGGGACCGTGCCAAAAAGGTGGAGGATGGGTGGGCGCTGCAATGCTCCAAGGTTCTCGACTCCCAGGCCAATGGCCGGATCGTGGTCGCAAACCCAGGCTCCCCGGATGAAGGGGCCTACTTCAAGATTCTGCATTTCATGCGGAAAGCGGAGATGGATGGGCGCGATCTCCACATGATGGTGGGCACTGCCTGCGAAAAAATCAACATCACAGGGGAAAAGCGAGGTCTGATTCAGGACGCGCTGATCGCCAACTATGACACCGCGCGGAAGCTGAAAGTCTTTGATGACCCGATGAACATGGTGCGGTTGGAGCAGGGGCAGGCCGCGCTGATCGCCCTCGTGGGATGGCAGGGCGAGCCCGTTGCCGTGGGGGTGGTGATCCCGCCGACCCATGCGCCGGAGCTCGCCAATCATCTGATCAATCTGGTGCTGCTGCCCTCCAGTGTGCGGGATGCGCAGACAGACCGGCTGACCAAGGAAGTGACGGATGCCGCCCGCAAATTTGAGCGTGCAGGAGCTTTGCCCAAGTCCACGCTGGACTCCATCTACCTCGCTTCTCGCTCTGGGGAGTAGGGAGGTGTTGGTATTTTTGGAAAATGTGGAGAATGCAGTTTCCCTGGGTTCAGAAGCCCCCTTGGGACTCGCGGCTGTGAATCTTGCGTGAAGGTTTACTCAGATCAAACAGGTTGACTAATTGCCGTGTCTCTAGCACCAAGTAGTCCCAGCCATGGGCGATGTCCTCCACAAGACGACGGTGCTGGTGCTTAACCGCAACTGGCAGGCGATCGACATCAAAACGCCGGCTGATGCTTTTTGCATGATGGCCGCCGGGACAGCCACGGCCTTGGACATCGCGCAGGGCGACAGCATGAGTCCGACCAAGTGGCCTGAATGGCTGCTCCTACCTGTGCGGGACAGTGACAATGCGGTGCTGACCGTGCATGGGCCGGTGCGCATTCCCACCGTGCTGGTGCTGGCCCGGTATGACAAGGTGCCCAAGCGTCGCCCCAAGCTGAGCAGCCGTGGCATCTGGGATCGTGATGGGGGCGTTTGTCAGTACACGGGGAGGAAACTCACCCGGGACGAAGGGAACATCGACCACATCATGCCGCGGTCGCGTGGCGGGAAAACGAGCTGGGACAACTGCGTGCTGGCGGACAAGCGCATCAATAGCCGCAAGGCGGACCGGACTCCCGAGGAGGTGGGGCTGAAGCTGCAGCGCAAACCAGGCACACCCAGAGAGATGCCTTCCACCTATTTCATCCGCAACGTTCATGGCGTTCCGGATTGGGAGATGTTCCTGGAGTAGCGGGAAATGTGGCAGGTCTGCGGGAAAAGGGGAGCCCTGAATGAAGCGGGGCCTTCAGCCCTGGATGTCATGGGACCCAGGAACCTTGGGCGTTGCACAAGGCTGGTAGGAGGCCGGGGCCATTGACCCTCAGCTTCTCCTCGTCTCGAAGTGCTGTGTACCCGTGCTAGGTGAAAATGGCCAGCGTTCCAACTACTCCCTCCCAGCCCCGACGATGCCGCGTTGGCTGCCTGCGACGAAGGTGATCAAATGCTCCAAATCCGGATCGGCTGTCTCCTGGCGGAGCTGTTCCAGAGCCTGGCTGATGTTGAGCTTGCTGCGATACAGGGTCTTGTAGGCCTGCCGGAGGGCGCGAATTTGAGCTTCGCTGCGACCATGGCGTTGGAGGCCGACCATGTTCACGCCGCGGGCGCGGGCAGGGTTGCCATCCACGATCGTGAAAGGAACGACGTCTTGCACGATCTTTGAGCAACCGCCGGTGATGGCGTGCTGGCCGATGCGGCAGAACTGATGCACCGCCGTGAGCCCGCCCAGGATGACGTGGTCTTCCACGGTCACGTGACCAGCGAGGGTGCCGTTGTTGGAAAAAATGACGTGACTGCCCACCACGCAATCGTGAGCGATGTGGCTGTAAGCGAGGAAGTTGTTGTGACTGCCCACGGTGGTCTTCGTGTGGGGCAGGGTGCCGCGATTCACCGTGCAAAATTCGCGGAAGACATTGTCATCACCGACCTCCAACCAAGTGGGTTCTCCGGCATACTTCAAGTCCTGCGTCTGCTGCCCGATGGAGGTGTAGGCGTAAAATTTGTTCCGTGCACCGATGCGGCTGGGGCCGCAGAGGGTGACGTGATTTTGCAGCCAGCAGCCATCCCCGAGCTCAACGTCTGGGCCGATGATGCAGTAGGGACCTATGACCACTCCTGCGCCCAACCGGGCGGAAGGGTCGATAACGGCGGTGGGGTGAATCTGTGACTCAGGCATGAGGCGGCAAGTCGGATCGGATCAGGGCATCAACGGTCCATCAAGGCGAACATGAGATCGGCTTCGCTCACCACCTGTCCATTGACGATGCAGCGCCCTCTTGCCGTACCGATGGAGCGTTTCACCTTGAGCAATTCCGTCTCGATGAAAAGGATGTCTCCGGGGAGTACGGGACGGCGCCACTTCACATTGTCGGCGCTCATGAAGTAGCCGATCTTGCCCTGGTTCTCCGGGGCGCGAAGGAGCTGGATGGAGGCCACCTGGGCCATGGCTTCGAGTTGAAGCACGCCTGGCATGATGGGATGCCCGGGGAAGTGCCCCTGGAAGAAGGGCTCGTTGATGGTAACGTTCTTGACGCCTGTGCACTTGCTTTCGCCTTCGAAGCCCACGATGCGGTCCACCATCAGGAACGGATAGCGGTGAGGAAGGATCTTCATCACCTCGTTGATGTTGAGGACGGCCTCGCCGGAGGGGATGTGGATGGGCACCGGCACCATGGCGCGCATCTCGTTGTAGGTGCGCAGAAGCTCGCGGGCCATCTCCGTATTGGGTCCATGACCCGGGCGCACGGCGATGACGTGCCCCTTGATACGGCGGCCGAAGAGGGCCAGATCACCCACGATGTCGAGGATCTTGTGACGGACGAATTCTTCCTTGAACCGGAGGGGGTGCTTGCTCAGGGCGGTGTCGCCGCGGATGACCACAGCGCTTTCCAGCGTGCCACCCTTGATGAGGCCCTTCTCCAGAAGCGGAGCGATGTCCTCATAGAACACGAAGGTGCGTGCTGCCGCGATCTCCTTTTCGTAGGTCGTGGGGTTGATCTCGGTGGAGAAAAACTGGGTGGTGCGGCCTTCCGGACCCACATGGGTGCAGGAAATACGGAACTTCTTGTCCGGGACGATGGTCAGCAGGCTGCCATCGCGGGATTCAAGGTGGAGGGGCTCGCGCACTTCAAAAACTCGGCGGGGCTCATCCTGCGCCTGGAGTCCGGCCTTTTTGATCAGCTCAACGAATGGCAGGGCGCTGCCGTCCGCGATGGGGGGCTCGTTGGCGTCCATTTCCACGATGGCATTGTCCACGCCCATGCCGACCAGGGCGCTGATCACGTGTTCCACCGTGTGAACGTTCACACCGCCTTCAGCGATGGTGGTGGCTCGCTCCACTTTCTGCACTTTTTCCACGGAGGCCGGAATGAACGGGCGGTCTTCCAGATCCACACGACGGAACTTGATGCCAAAGTCCGCCGGAGCGGGTTGCAGCGTCAGGGTGACCTTTTCCCCGGTATGCAGGGAGGTCCCTTCCAGGGAGGCGGCTTTGGCGATCGTGTGTTGGCGGTCTGACATGGAACGCGGGAGTTAGCCGCGCCATGCGTGGAGGTCAAGCCTTGAGAACAGTTCCCGGATCATTCCCCGCGCAGGGCGGCGCGACCTTCGCGGTAGCCTTTCTCGTAGCCCTTGGCGAAGGTGGACTCGGTGTCTAAAGTGTACGCGTGCCGGTGGCGCTGGTGGTTGGGTGCCTGGCCGTTCTCGCTGTCGGTGCGTCCGGCATCGTAGCCATGGTTTTGGGCGGCGTCGCGATCCACTTCCCTGGCTTCCGCCTGGTCCTCCCCGGTCTCGTAGCCGAGATCATAGCCCTTCTCGAAGGGCTTTTCAGTGCGGGGATTGTACTCGTAGTAGTAGCGCTCGTAGTCGCTGTCGCGTCCGCGCCGGCCGTCCTGGAATCCATGGTGGTAGCCGCCGCGGTAGGCCGCCTCGCCCTGCCCGGAGTACATGCCGCTGCCCGGTGCGGGAGGAGGCATGCGGGTGCAGCTGGCAAGGGCCAGGAGGAGAACCGGGACAGTGGCGGACAAAGGCTTCATGGCAGGTTCGACAGGGAATGTAGTGGCCGGAATAAAGGCCAAATCTTGCCCATCGGCAAGAAAGGGGTTTCCGATGCTGAAGCCTTCCGGTTGACTGTAAGAGTGAAGAACATGATCGACCACCATTGCGAAAACGCAGAAGGTGCCCGGAGCTCCCGGCACCGGGAGCGAGAAGGGGGGTGGCGATGAAAGAGAAGAAATCGGGAAAAGTGGGGGAGCGCGCTCAGCAGGGTTGGATCTGGGGCGTGGGGGGGCTGTTGGCGGCGTCGGCTTTCTTGCTCTACGGCACGTTTACCTGGCACCCTCCAGAGGAGATTCGGCCGTTGAAGGTGGCAATTGGAATCTGGCCTGGCTCCGAGACGTTCGTCTATGCCCGGGAAACGGGACTCCTGCCCCGGGAAGAGGTGCAGCTGGTCGAAATGTCGTGGTCTTCCGCCACAAAAGTCGCTTTCGCGAACCGGGTGGTGGATGCCGCTGTCGTGTCCCTGGATGAAGTGTTGAGGCTGCTGGAGAGCAGGAATGATGTCAGGGTGGTGATGGTGGTTGGGTTCTCCCAGGGAGGGGATGCCCTGTTGGCCCGTACGGGAGTCAAATCCCTGGCGGAGTTGAGGGGGAGGAGGATTGGTGCTGAGCTGAATTCCGTTGGCTCCTTTGTCCTGAGCACCGCACTGGAGGATGCCGGAATGCCCGAAGGCTCCCTGGACCCGGTGGCCATGAATCTGGCGGAGATGGAGACTGCCTATATGGCGGGGGAGCTGGACGCAGTGGTGACCGGCGAGCCCTGGACGACCAGGTTGAAAGCCAAAGGTGCCGTGGAGCTATTCAGCAGCCGCCACATGAACCGGGATGTGTGTCGTGTGCTGGTGGTGCGGGAGGAAATCCTGGTGGAACGACCAGACGACATTGTCCGGCTGGTATCGGCCCACTTTCAGGCGAGACCGCTGCTCCAATCAGGCGGAGATGCGAAGGCTCTGAAGATCATCAAGCGCCGTCTGGGAGTTTCGGATGAGGACTACAAGGTGGTGATGTCCAACATGGAGATGCCGGATGCCGGCGAAAATCTGCGCATGCTCGGGGGAGAGTTGCCAACATTGAGATCGCTGGCCAACAGTGTGGCGAAGAAGATGGTGCGGCAGAGGCTGCTGGCCGCATCTCCCAAGGCGGAAGACTGGATGACGGCGGAATTTCTGAAGGAGTGAGTTCAATGAAACGATTGATGACCCTGCATCTCCTCGTGCCGGCCGCAGTGGCCTGTTTTGGCATGGCCCTCATCGTGGTGGGGTATCTGCGCAATGAACAGCAGCTCAGGGATCGTTCGCGGAAAGAATTATGGGACAACGCCTATCGTGAAGGCACCCGTTTGTCGCATATCGCGCAGCACCTGTTGCGCAAGGGGCTGGTGCAGGCGGCAGATCTGGAGATGAGCTATGTGGCGCTTTCTCCACACCTGACCCTTGGCGTGATCTGTGATGGCGACGATGTCGTGCGACATGCTAGCCAGATCCAGTGGCGTGGGGTGTCGTTGAGGGAGACTCCACTGGAGGCCATCGTGCCACGTCTGGGGGCCATTCGCAAAGAGTTGAACGGCCAGGTGGCCATCTACCCGGACGGAGAAGTGCTTTGGGCGGTGTTTCCCTTTTTCGAGCGCAGCACCACCACCCCCTTTGTGGTGGTGCTGGCCTACGATCTGGTGGGGCCGAAGAAGGAGTCCACCCGGTTGGCGAGACACGAGTCCATTTCGCAGAGTTTGGGACTGCTGGGGGGATCCCTCGTGCTGTGGATGTTGTTGGACACTCTGATCACCCGGCGTATTGCCCGTATTCTGGTGTTTGCCAAACAGGTGGCATCGGGACGCAGCCCTGGTGTTCCGGCGACGGGGGCTGATGAAATAGGTGCGGTGGGGCAGGCGTTCGCGGATACCGTGGGGCAACTGCGGAGTACGGAGAAACAACTGCTGGAGGCTGCGGAACAGGAACGCTGGCGCTTGGGCATGGATCTCCACGATGACATCTGTCAGAGAATTGCTGCCGCCCAGCTCAAGGCTGGCGTGCTGGGGGTCTCCCTGGCCCGGGAAAACTCGCCGCACAGTGTGCTGGCCAAGCAAGTGGCAGAGCAACTCTCCGATGCCGCGGACATCGCGCGTGGGTACGCTCGTGGGCTGGCGCCAGCCACACTGGATCGGGACGGATTGAACGCGGCACTGCGGGATATGACAGGGCACCTCACCAAGGCTTTTGGGGTACCCATGCACCATGATACCGATCCGAGGGTGCTGGAACTTCCGGATGCCACTCAGGTGCACCTGTTCCGCATCGCTCAAGAGCTTGCCACCAATGCTGCCAAGCATGCCAGAGCCACTTTCATCAACATCAGTCTGACCTTTCGAGACGGGCTGTTGGAGCTGAAAGTGGAGAGCGATGGCAGACGTTTTGAAATCGATTCAGGACCGATGACCGGGATGGGGTTGCAGCTGGTGAACCAGCGGGTCCGTGCGCTCAATGGCAGGCTGTTGTTCCTTGAACGTGACGAACCGGGCGGTGGGACGTTGGCCGTGTGTGAGGTGCCAGTGGCACCAAGGCTTGATCATTAATTGCGAAACCGCTAATAAAGATGGATGACCATGCAATCTGCCGATTCCCCCCGCCGGAAGAGTGACCCGACCTGCCGTATTGGCATTGTGGAAGATCACACTTTTATGCAGGAAGGCATGAAAATTTTTGTAGAGAGCCTTTCAGGATTTGAGTGCGCCTGGGTGGCGGGCACCGCTGCGGAGGCAGTGGAGAAGATCTCACAGGATGAACCGAATGTGTTGATTGTTGACATCACGCTCCCCGACCGGAGCGGGTTGGAGTTGATCAAGGATCTGCATGCCACGCACAATCAGATGAACGTGCTGGTGGTGTCCATGCACGAAGAGGATCTTTATGCGGAACGAGCCCTGAAAGCAGGTGCGAAAGGCTATATCATGAAAAATGCGCCTCACGATGTGTTCGAGAGTGCATTGATCCGCATCTCGCAAGGCGGGGTGGCGGTGAGTCACAAGATGACAGACCGGGTCCTCATGGCATTCTCCTCTGGAGTGCAGCCGCGGCCGGACAGCGGTCTTCATAGCTTGAGCGACCGGGAGTTCGAAGTGTTTCAGCATCTTGGCGAGGGCAAGAGCACCCACCAGGTGGCGGAGTCCATGCGGATCAGCCCCAAAACGGTGGATGTGCACCGTATGAACATCAAAAACAAACTCAATCTGGAAGACGGAGCAGCGGTTACCCGATACGCCATCCGCTGGGCGGAAGCTCGCAAGCACGGGGCGGTGGAGTAGGGCGATCCTGTTAAGATGCGAACGAAACGATTTCCTCTGTCATCTGATTCGATTGTGGTATTTAGGAAATAGCTTTCACCCTTGCTTCCGCAATCCTGGGCATGGTAAGCAGGATCTTTACGGTGTTTTCCGTGATCCCTGTTTAGACGGTAAACCGCACGACCAATGGCGTGAGCCTGGGCTCTGATAAATAGTGTTGGGACCCCCCACTCTTTTTTTCTCATGCCTATGCAATTCGCGCTGCCCGCCTCCTCTGTAGAAGGGGGTTTTCATCTGAACGGAAAATACCCCAGGCTTGAGCTCTCCGACCTGGAGCAGGTGCCCGGCGTGAAGTCGGTGGCGGTGTATCTGAGCCCGGAGACTGCGAAGGCCATGCTGGCGCGCAATGTGCGCAACCGGAAACTGTCTGACCAGGTGGTGGAGAAGTATGTCGAGGAAATACTGAATGATGAGTGGCGGCTCACGCCGGCAGCCGTGGGGTTTGATTCGGAAGGCACTCTGGTGGACGGTCAGCATCGGCTGTCAGCCATCGTCAAGGCCGGCGTCACCGTCCCCATGGTTGTTACGCTTGGGCTTCCCGTGGCCGCTCAGGAAAAGGTGGACCGTCAGCGTCGTCGCAGTCTCTTTGATGCGCTGTACCTCTCCGGTCAGGTGCGCAACCGGAAGTGGGTGGAGATCTCCACCTGCCTA
>NZ_BATQ01000045.1 GCF_000739635.1 Verrucomicrobium sp. BvORR034
TGGGGCGATGCCCCGGCTTTTTTGTGCGTGGGGGGCTTTTTGCAAGATGCCGGGAACAGCATGCAGCAAGGGGGAAACAAGTGCCTGCCAAGGAACCTGGGTGGTGAGACGCAGTCTGGCAGTGTCCTAAAATGGTCTGTGCAGGGGAAGCTTGGGGAGCGCACGCATCCCTGCGTGCTGTTTGCGGCATCCTGCCGCGAACCTCAGGCAGCTCAGCGCGCGATATCGCATCCGACTGACATGGAGGTGTAGATGGCGATGAAGAGAAAGCGGATGCTGTCGGCCTTCTCACCTGAGCATCCTCTGTGGTGGTACCCAACGTTGACTCGCTTAGGGCTCGTCCAACCATTGGGCTGTGTTAGAGATTCCCGCAGGGGATCAACTTCGGACTGGGGCGGGCACCTCCATGTGGTTTCTCGGTGGCCACCCCGAACTCGCGCGGTTGATTGGTTCTGCCAAGTAACCTCGGACGCGCAAGGAGATCAGACCCCCACAACTCCTTCGGAGTAGGCAACTCCAACGTAGGCTCGCCGGAAGCTCGTCAACGTTGGGCTTGTGGCCGTATCCGCTTCGCGGAAAAACCTCTCCTGACTGCCGAGGAATCGGCTCCGGCTTAGTCAGAAGCCAATCCCTGAAGGGGATTTGTAGCACAGCCCAATGGTTGGACGGGCCTTAAGCGAGTCAACCTTGGGTACCTTGCGCAGAGAATGCTCAGGTGGGAAGGCCGACCACATCCGCTTACTTCCCATCGCCGTCAACACCTCCACGTCAGCCACCCTGAGGTTCCTTGGCAAGCACCAACTGAAGCGGCTGCCAGGTTCGCCTTTGCACCATGTGCCCAAGCTCTCCAGCAACTCACAAGCGAAGCACTACGCCCCAGGGCCAAAGAGGCACCAAGCGGTGAGGCAATGTCATGGGAGGTTCGGACGGGATCGGGACAAGACATCAACGGCGGCCTGAGCTACCGCTTCTACGGCGATAAGCTCAAAGTCATGTCCGGAGTCGAATACTCTGACATGAACGGAGGCGATGAGGGCGGCAGCTTCAGCGGGTGGACCTGGATTTCCGCCGTCCGGTTGAGCTTCTAACCCACCGTTGTGAGAGGCGATCTGCCTTCCCAGTAGATCATTCAGTGAGTTGTGTTGAGTGGGGGCGGTGCTTCGCCGGGTGGCGGGCGCTGCCCCCTGATTGTTGCAAGTCTCAGCGCTTGGGTTCAGGAAGCACGATGAAGCCGTACTTCTGGAAGAGCGCATGGGACTCCGGGGTGTCCAGGTACTCCAGGTACTGCTTGGCCAGATCGGCGTTCTTCGCGTCCTTCAGGGCGGCCATGGGGTAGGTGATGACCGGTCCTTCAGCGGCGGACACCTCGAAGGCGACCTTCACCTTGGTGGTGATGGCTGCATCAGTCTTGTACACTACTCCGGCCTCCACATTGCCGGACTCCACGGCTGCCAGCGCGGCGCGGACATTTTCCGTAGCCAGGACCTTGGCCTCCACCTGAGCCCAGAGACCCAGCTTGGTGAGCCATTCCTTGGTGTACACCCCGGCGGGGACGGCCTTGGGATCGCCCAGAGCGAGCTTGCGAATGTCCGGCTTCAGCAGGTCCTTGCCACCAGTGATGGCAAGTTTACTGTCGGCAGGCACCACCACCACGAGGGCGTTGGAGAGCTGGTCTTCGCGCGTGGCAGTGTTGATGAGGCCGGCTTTCTCAAGCTGGTCCATCTTGGGGGCGTCGGCCGAGATGAAGACATCCGCAGGCGCTCCGGCTTCAATCTGCCTGACCACGGCGCTGGAGGCTCCCAGATTGAGCTCGACTTTGACGCCATGGGCCTTCTCAAACCCAGCGTGAATTTCCTTGAGGACATCGGCCAGGCTCGCGGCTGCGGATACGCGCAGTTCCTTCGTCTGGGCAGAGAGGGAGTGGGGGATCAGACTGCCCACTGCCAGGGCGGTCAGGACGGATAGCAGAGTGCGTGTTTTCATTCAGTAGGGCGGGTATCGGTTAGAAGTTGAAAACAGCCTGCACATAGAGCCAGTCGGCCCCGGTGGCACCGCCGTTCCTCGGCACGCTTCCCACTGAGCTCTTGATGTAGTCGCCGGGGAAGAAGTGACCGTAGCCGAGCTGGAACTCCGTAGCGGGGCTGAAGGCGTACTTGGCCACAATGTCGAGTTCAGAGCCAACGAACGAGCTGCACTGTGTGTTTTTCCCGTAACCATTGCCGCTGCGGGCAGAGCCGGACTCCGGATAGAAGGAGTCGCTGGTGTCGGCCAGCCAGAAGAGGAGGTAGTCCACCGAGAGTGTGAGTCCCTTGGCAGGCTTCAAGGAGAAGGAGATCCTCGGGCTGTTGAGGTTGCGCAGACCCACGAGATCCATCACCCCATAGAAGGAGTGGTTGGTGCCGAAGAGGGGCTCGAATGTCTCGTGATCGCCGTCGCTGCCGTTGGAATCGCCGCTGGCATAGTCGTAGCCGAGGGCGATACGAGGCTTGGCCCAGACGTCGCGGAGCGTGTAGCCCACCGTGCCCGTGAGGGCGAACGACTGGAGATCGCGCTCCACGCCAGCTGTGACGATGTCGCCAAACTGGCCGGCACCTTCAAAGGCGAAGTCCCAGGGGCCGAACTTGTCCGGCAGGGACTTGAGGCGCACGCCGTAGGTGTACACGTCGCGCTCCGTAGGACCGCCAATGCCGGGGGCTATGGCGTTGGGAGACTTGCCGCTCACGTTGCGGGCGAGGAAAAACGCCTGGGTCTCCACTCCGGTCCAGAGACTCTGGGTGGAGGCGTAGAGGCCGGAGAACTGGTCGTACTCGTTGGATTCATTGAAATAATCGTCCCGGGGGATGATGACGCGGCTCGTGAAGGCATCGATCCAGCTCGTGCTGCTGAAGGAGTAGCGGAGCACTGCGGCGTCGAAGCTGCGTCCCGTGTTGCTCCAGTCGCCAATACCGATGAAACGCTGGTCGCCGTAGGTCATCTCCTGGCGACCGAGCTTCAGGGTGAGGGGGAAGAGCTTGGGATCGCCGAGCTGGAGATAGGCCTGGTGAAGGTCCCAGACATCCTGCTCAGGGCTGGGATCGCGGTCGTCAGATTCCGCCTGAGCCCCGCGGCCTTCCGCATACAGCTTGAGCCAGGACTCCGGCTGCCAGCCAATGTGCAGCTTCTCGCGAAACAGGAAGACGTCGTTGTCATTGTCCACCCCACGGCTGATGAAGTCCTGGCTGGAGATCACTCCGGCGTCGTCCTTCAGCTCGTAGCGAAACCGGAACTGGCCACCGATGTCCCAGGCTTCAAAGGCCGGGTTTTGGAGGCGCAGCGCATCATTGAGCAATCCGGCGCTGACGGGCTTTTTTTCCGCAGCAGGGGCGGGTGCGGGTGCGGCAGGCGTGCCAGCCTGGAGTCCGGGTACCGCCGTGTGACCGAGCAGGAGAAGTCCGGCCAGGGCCGGAGACAGCGTTTTGAGGGGCAGATGCCTGTAGTTCATCTGGGAGTGCCGCCGGTTGTGAGCGGTGTGGCCAATGGATAGCGTTGATATATTTTGTCAATGATATCATCTATCAAGTATATTCATCCAAGGCATGAGCGCCTTGCCCTTGAAAACCGTGACTATTCAGCGGGATCGTTCAGCATGCCTTGCAGCCGACGCCATTGGGTCTTGGTGGCTTTCAGGCACTCGCTCGCCATTTCTTCGTAGAGCTCCAGCACTTTCTCCCCGGCAGGAGTGATGACCGCACCGCCTCTGCCCGGACCTCCCCGACTGGCCGATACCACAGGCTCCTTAAAGTGCTGGTTCATCAGTTTGATGAGGCTCCAGGCGTGATTGTAGGACATGCCCAGGTTCCGCGCCGCTTCGGCAATGGATCCTGTCTCGTGAACCTGACGCAGCAGCAGGATCTTTCCCCAGCCCAAAACCATGGCGGATCCCAAGAAGACTCGCAGCCTCGGCTGCAAGTTGAAACCAGGTTTGACGTCGGCGGGTGTTTGCATCGCCTAACGATAGCGTTGGAACGATGGCAGAGCAATCCTTGTGAGATCGCGGAGCAGTCAAATGGGCCGGTGCGCTTCAGCTTTGTCGCGATCTCTCTCCCGCTTCCGGCATTGTATGAAGCGGTAGAAAATAGCGAAGTAGTTGATAGCAATCGCGGCAACCCAAAGAATGAACAACGCTGGCTGGGTCCACGCTGGCAGCACCCCCAAATGTCCGGAATTCAGAGCCGAGTGTGCAGTTTGTGAAGTAGTGCGATGCTGGTCTATGAACAAGGTGGCCAACCAAAGTGCTACAGAGACAACGCAAAGGACATGGTTTTGCAGGGAACGGGTCCCTAGAAAGCCATCAGAAAACTTGCTGTCTGCCCGGTAGCTGGGAAGGGGAGTTTGACCAGCTACTGATGCATGCCTGTTGTTGTGAAGTTCACAAGTGAACATGTAGTCGCTCAGACGCTGCATCATCAAGTCATGCAGCAAGAGCATGGCAAACATGGCGATCGCGAGGGCCGGGAGCGCCAGTGCCGTGGCAATCCCGATATCTTTGGTGAGGTCTTCCTTCGCAAAATAGACAATCAAGGCGGTGGAGCTGCCCATCCAAAGATTGATGATCTGGTGTCTGGCCGCGATTCGTTGGCCATACTCCTGCCATGCCCCCGTATACCGGCCAAACATGGTTACAACCTCATAGGCTTCGTACTTGGGCTCGTTCATGAGCGAACAGGGTGTCTGGAAGGTGAATTTTATTCGAAGTGGAGGTGTGATAACTGTCGTGGGGGTGAGGTCTTTCACTTGTGCCTTAAATTGTCAGTATTTTTTTGCATGTTACTGCAATAAAGTTGTATCGATTGAATTGCAAAATGAATGGGTGCGGGATTTCCGGTGGGCGTTGAACCGATCTCCATTTTGATAAGCCTGGGGAGGTGCCAGCTGAACCCACGCTGAAAGATCCGTGTTGCACCCCGGTTAATGTCAGCTCACTTCGAAGCTCCTCATGAAGAAAACTGCACCCTCTCCTTCAATTTTCCACCCTGTCATCAAACGCCGACACTGGCTCGCTGCCGGACTGGGGGTAGCTTGCATCGCTCTGGGGTGCCAGGGCGTGGCGGGAGCCCAAACCATCGCCCCTGTGGTGGATGGCACGGTGCTGGTCACCAACAAAGGCGACCGCAGCCTGTCCCTGATCGATCCCAAGACCAACAAGCAGGTCGCGGTGGTGCCGGAAGAGGGGATCACGGGGCATGAGGTCTCCGCTTCGGCGGACGGCAAGCTGGCATTTGTCCCCATCTTCGGAAACTCCGGCGTGGGCAAGCCGGGCACCGACGGCCAGCTCATTCGGGTGATCGACCTGGAGAAAAAGGCCATCGTGGCCACCATTGACTTTGGCAAAGGGGTGCGTCCGCACTGCCCGATCACCTGCGAGAAGACCGGGCTGCTCTATGTGACCACGGAGCTGGAGAACTCGGTGGCCGTCATCGATCCCAAGACCTTCAAGATTCTGGGCTCTGTGCCGACGGGACATCCAGAGTCCCACATGCTGACCGTTTCCAAAGACGGCAAACGTGGCTACACGGCGAATGTGGAATCCGGCACGGTCTCGGTACTGGATCTGGAGGCCAGAAAGCTCATCACCAGTATCAAGGTGGCACCGCGTACCCAGCGCATCTCCCTTTCTGTGGACGACAAGCTGGCCTTCACCTCGGATCAGGTGCAGCCGCTCCTGGTGGTGGTGGACACTGCGACGAACACGGTGAAGAACAGCATCGCGCTGCCGGACTACGGCTATGGCACAGCGGCCAACCCTGATGGCAAAACCCTGCTGGTGGCGATCATCAACCGTAATCAAGTGGTGGAAGTGGATCTGGCGACCATGAAGCTGGGCCGTACCGTGGACGTGCCCGCCGCCCCCCAGGCATTGATCATCAGCCCCGATGGGGCCAAGGCTTATGTGTCTTGTGACGCCAGTGCCCAGGTGGCAGTGATCGATTTGAAGGCGTGGAAAGTGGAGTCCCTCGTGGACGTGGGCAAAGTGGCCGATGGCCTGGCCTGGGCCAAAAAGTAAGCGAAGGCGAAACTTCGACTCTGAATTTGGCGATGCCAGCCCCGGACGGGGGCTGGCATTTTTTTTCGTCACTTCACATCCAGTTGTAAAAGTGAATGCGTATTCAGAAACGTGAATGCTGATTCACAACTGCAAGCAGCCGATCGCCGGACCCGGGAACGGGAAAGGAAGATCGAGGGGCTGCTGTCGGCAGCGGCGCAGGAGTTTGCCGCCAAGGGCTATCATCGCACCTCCATGGAGGACATTGCCCGCGCCGCGGAATATGCCACGGGAGCCATTTATCGTTACTTCTCAGGCAAGGAAGCCCTCTTCATGGGGCTGCTGGAGCGACAGATGTCGGGCGTGACGCGTCATGTGCAGGAGGCGGTGAAGGCAGCGACAGATCCCCTGGATGCGCTGCGGGTGGTGGTGGAGTCGCAGATCGAGTACGCAAGCCGCGACATTTCCCTGATCCAGATTTACTTCTCAGAAGGGGTGGAGGTGATGAAGGAGCCCGCCTCGCAGAAGCGGCTGGAGGCCCTGAGAAACCGGTTTGAATCGTGGCTCGCTGCCCGCATCACGGTGGGGCAGAAGGCGGGTGACTTTCGCCCGGGTGATCCCCGGCTTTTTACCATGATCATCCAGGGGATGGTTGTGGCCCTGTTCCGCCAGTGGGCGTCGGGGCTGCTGTCGCCCAAGTCCTGGAAGTCTCAGGCCCGGTTTGTCTCCGAATGCGCGCTCCGTTCCATCTCCCGATCCACTCCTCCATGAAACTCAACGTCGTTCCCCATCTGGCGGTGGCTCTGACTGCCGCCGTCTTCCTCCCCGCCTGCGGGAAGAAAAAGCCGCAGGCCATGGCCCCTCCGCCACCGGCCGTGATCGTGGCCCAAACCATCCAGCGCACGGTGCCCATCTTTGTGGAAAATGTGGCACAAACCCAGGCGGCCGCCACGGTCGAAATCCGGGCGCGGGTGCAGGGCTTCCTGACGCAGGCGCCGTTTCGTGAAGGGGGGCTGGTGAAAAAGGGCGATCTGCTCTTTGAGATTGATCCCAAACCTTATGAGGCGGCGGTGGCGCAGGCCAAAGCCAATGTGGCCAAGGCAGAGGCGACTGCGGAAAGGGCCCGGGCGGATGCCAAGCGGCTGGAGCCCCTGGTGAAGCAGAACGCGATTTCCCAACAGGATCTGGACACGGCCAATGCCAATGCGCGGGTGGCGGACTCTGAAGTGCTGGCCCTCAAGGCGGCGCTGACCTCGGCGGAACTCAGCCTGGGGTACACGGTGATGAGGGCGCCCTTTGACGGGGTCATCGGTGCCCGCCTCGTGGATGTAGGAAACTACGTGGGCAGCAGCTCTGACACCATGCTGCTGGCGGTGGTCTCCATCGTGGATCCCATGCGTGTGCACTTCAACGTGCCGGAGGGGAACTACATCCGCTTTCAGCGCCGGTTCATGGGGGATGATGAGGCGCGGGACAAGCACAGCGCGGCCATGCAGTTCCGTCTGCTTCTCAGTGATGGCACGACTTATGAGCATGTCGGAAAGTTCGAGTTCGCGGATCGTGCGCTGGACGCCAAGGCGGGGACGCTGAAGATTGTGGTGTCCTTCCCCAATGCCGAGGGGCTGCTCAAGCCGGGCCAGTTCGGCCGGGTGCGGGCCATGACCGAGGAGCGGCCGGATGTGGTGCTGGTGCCCCAGCGGGCGGTGGTGAGCACACAGAGCGTGCAGTCGGTGATGGTGGTGGGCGAGGGCAACAAGGTGGAGCAGCGGCCCATCGTGGCCAAGGACCGGTTTGAAGATTATTTCATCGTAACCAGCGGACTGAAAGCTGGGGAGCGCGTGGTGGTGGAAGGGCTGCAGAAGGCGCGGCCGGGCATGGTGGTGAACCCGCAGCAGGCCAGCACGGACGAGGGTGGCAAGCCTGCTCCGCCCGCAGCACCCGCTCCAGAGAAAGCGCCGGAGGCGGCTCCTGCTCCAGCCTCTGCACCTGCAGCACCAGCGGCTCCTTCGGGTGACAAACCGGCAGCGAACGACGGCAAGTAACATCCACCTTCACCGGAGACCTCTATGGCCCAGTTCTTTATCAACCGTCGCGTGTTCGCGATGGTCATCTCGATTTTGATCCTGCTGGTAGGCTGGCTGGGGTTGCGCTCGCTGCCCATTGCCCGCTACCCCAACATGACGCCCCCACCATTCAGGTGACCGCCACCTATCCGGGGGCGAGTTCGAAGGTCGTGGAGGAAACCGTGACCACCCCGCTGGAGCAGGAAATCAACGGCGCGGAGGACATGCTCTACATGTCCAGCGGCAGCACCAGCGATGGGCAGAGCTCCATCAAGGTGACCTTCAAGGTGGGCAAGAACATTGACGATGCCGCCGTGGACGTGCAGAACCGCGTGGCCCGGGCCCAGCCCAAGCTGCCCACGGATGTCACGAAGAACGGCATCACCGTCACCAAGCAGTCTCCGGACATGTTGCTGGTCTTTGCCCTCAGCTCACCGGACGGCACCTATGATGACCTCTTCCTGAACAACTATGCTTTCCTGAACCTGCAGTCTGAGCTGGCCCGCGTGCAGGGCGTGGGTGCCGTGCAGATCTTCACGCAGAAGGACTACTCCATGCGGGTCTGGCTCCAGCCGGACAAGCTGGCCAAGCTGGGGCTCACGGCCAATGACGTCTCCAATGCGCTGGCGGAACAAAACGTGCAGGCAGCGGCGGGGCAGATCGGGGCACCTCCAGCGGAGAAAGGCACGGAGTTCCAGTTCTCCGTGAATGTGAAGGGCCGGCTTGTGCAGCCGGATGAGTTCGGGGAAATTGTGCTGACCACCCTGGCGGACGGCACCGTGGTGCGGCTCCGGGACGTGGCCCGGACGGAACTGGGGGGCAAGGATTACGCGAGCTTCGGCCGCATCAATGGCTCTCCTGCGGCGCTCATTGGGATTTTCCAGCTGCCCACTGCGAACGCGCTGGATACGGCGGAGGCCTGCAAGAAGCGCATGGATGAGCTGGCCACCGCCTTTCCGAACGGCATGAAGGTGAAGGTGAGCTTCGACACGACGCTGTTTGTGACTGCATCGATTGAGGAAGTGATCCACACACTGGCCGAGGCCTTTGTGCTGGTGGTCGTGGTGGTGTTCATCTTCCTGGGCAACTGGCGTGCCACCTTGATCCCCATGCTGGCGGTGCCGGTGTCGCTCATCGGCACATTCGCCATCTTTGGCCCGCTCGGGTTCACCATCAACACGCTCACCCTGTTCGCCATGGTGCTCGCCATTGGTCTGGTGGTGGATGACGCCATCGTGGTGGTGGAGGCGGTGGAGCACCATATCGAGAAAGGATTGAGCCCGCTGGCTGCGACACGAAAAGCCATGCACGAGGTGTCGGGGCCGGTCGTCGCCATCGCCCTGGTGTTGTGTTCCGTGTTTGTGCCGGTGTCCTTCATGGGCGGCATCACAGGCAAGCTCTACCAGCAGTTTGCGATCACCCTGTCGGTCTCGGTGATGTTGTCCGCGCTGGTGGCTTTGACTCTCACCCCGGCACTCTGTGTGATGCTGCTGCGCCACCGGGAGCCTCCCAAGGGGCCGCTGGGGCGTGGGCTGGCTGCGTTCAACCGCTGGTTTGACCGCATCACCGGGCACTATGTGAGCATCTGCCGCTGGCTCATCCGCTATGCTGTCATCACCCTGGTGCTGCTGGCGGGGCTGTACACCGGCACCGTGGGATTGTTGAAACAACTTCCCACCTCGTTCCTGCCCGATGAGGACATGGGTTATCTGTTTGTGATCACCACGCTGCCTGATGGTGCCTCTCAGGAGAGGACGGACAAGGTGCTCCGCAAGGTGGAGGACATCCTCGCGAAGACGCCAGGGGTCAGCGATGTCATCACGATCGGAAGTCTGAATCTCCTGAGCGGGGCGCGCAGCTCCAATGCCGGGGTTTGCATTGTCTCGCTGAAGGACTGGAAGGAACGGCCCGACCCGTCTGAACAGGTGGCACAAATCGTTCCTGCCATCTATGCCAAGGTGAGCCAGATCCCCGAAGCAATGATCATCCCGACCTCACCTCCGCCCATCCAGGGCCTGGGCAATGCCGGGGGCGTGCAGTTCGAACTGCAGGATCGCAGCGGCCGGTCCCCTGAAGAATTGCAGGAGGTCTCCAACAAGATGCTCGGTGCGGCGGCGCAGCGGCCAGATCTGGCACGGGTGTTCTCGTTCTACAGCACGCAGGTGCCGCAGACTTTTGTGGATCTGGATCGTGACAAAATCAAGACTCTGGGCGTGCCCTTGGACAGCGTCTTTGGAGCCCTGCAGAGCTATCTGGGCGGGCTGTATGTGAACGATCTCACCCTGTTCGGCCGCAGCTTCCAGGTGAAGGTGCAGGCGGAGCCAGCCTATCGCATGGTGCCGGAGGACATCTACAACATCTATGTGCGCAGCGCAGACGGGAGCATGGTCCCCTTCAGCACCTTCGCCAAGGTGGAGTCCAGCACCGGGGCGGATCTGCTGCCCCACTTCAACCTCTACCGGACCTCGGAAATAACGGCCACCGGGGCTCCCGGCGTCAGCTCCGGGCAGGTCATCCAGGCGATGGAAGAGCTCGCCAAGGAGAACCTGCCGGATGGCTACGGGTATGAATGGACGGGAACGGCTTTGCAGGAAAAACAGGCGGCCGGACAGCAAGGCATCATTCTTGGTCTGGCTCTCTTGTTCGTCTTCCTCGTGCTGGCTGCCCAGTATGAGAGCTGGGCCGTGCCCTTCGCGGTCCTCTTCGGCCTGCCCATCGGGGTGTTCGGTGCCTTCTTGGGGGCATGGCTGCGAGGATTGACCAATGATGTGTATGTGCAGATCGGTCTCGTGATGCTCATCGGTCTGGCAGCGAAGAATGCCATCTTGATTGTGGAGTTTGCCAAGGTGCGACGTGAGGCGGGCATGGGCATTGAGGAGGCTGCGCTGGAAGGTGCGAAGCTCCGGCTGAGACCGATCATCATGACCTCCCTGGCCTTCATCCTGGGGGTGGTGCCTCTGGTCCTCTCCACCGGTGCCGGGGCGGCCAGCCGGCAGAGCCTGGGCACGGCGGTGTGCTTTGGCATGAGTGCGGCCACCTTGATCGGGGTCTTCTTCATTCCCTGGCTCTATAAGGAGGTCCAGACCCTGGCTGAAAAAATCTCGGGGCCGCCGAAGAAGGAAGAGGAGGAAACGCCCTCCGTGCCCGCCCCAACGCCTGCATCAGGGCATGCTGGTTAGTTGACGAATGAGTGCCCCGGCTCCTGCTGTGAAAGGCGAAGCCGGGGTGCATGGCCTCTACAGGGGCCCGCGGTCGAAGCAGCCGACGAGCACTAGGGGGAATGGATGATACCTCGTTCAGGGTGGGTGCAGGTGGATTCTGATGAAACAACTGCACCCAATTGTGGGGTGGCATGCGATTTCCCGCCAAGCGAGAGTGTGCGTGCCATCGGGTGCGATCTCGCTCCTGAAACCCCATTTAAGTCATGACCCTCCTTTCCAGCATGCCCCTGCGAGCCCACGCCCATCCGGTGGTGGGAATGGCGCAGTTCCTTTACCTTGATTCCACGGACTCCGATGTGCTGAAGGCAGCGTCCTTCGCCAACCGCCATCTGGAAGGATTCCGGCGCGATGACCCGGATGAGCCCGAGGCGGACCATGCGTACCGCGTGGCCAACATCGTGCACAATGTCCTGTTGCTGGATGCTCCCGAGTACTCTGTGGTGGCGCTGCTGCATGATGTGGTGGAAAAGACCCCCACGGATCCCGGCCTCGTGGAAGCTGTTTTTGGCACCAGTGTTTCCCTGGCGGTCCAGGCGCTCACCCGTCAGGAAGACCTGTCTGAAGCTGACTACATCGCCCAGGTCCTCCAGGCCTCGGATGTGGCTGTGGCGGTGAAAGTGGCAGATCTGATGGACAATCTCATTGCCCGGTTCCACTCGCCCAAGCTGAAGCAGACCATCGGGAAGGCCGAATTGTTCCTCGATGCCATGAAACGTGCCCCTCTGCCTGCGAATCTCCGGGTGGCGCGGCAGATGCTGGCGAATACCATCCGGCAGGTGAAGCCGTAAGGAGGGGTTACGAGCTCTCGTAAGGCGAAGAGGTTGAAGCGGGGCGGACTGCCCTGACATTTTGAGTGTTTGGAGGACCTCGCATGAGGAGCCACCACGCCCTCAAGATGATGAAAAAGAAGATTTTCACATGGCTCGCCGCGCTTCTCCTGGCTGAGGCCAGCACTTCCGTGGTGTCTGGCGCTACCGTGTTGTGGTCGAGCCCACAGTCCATTTCCGGGGATGCGGATGTCAGCACCTCAGGGAGCATCATTCTTGCAGCCAACATTGGGTCCGCCACGGCGACAACGGTCAATGGGGTGACATTCGCGGCTTACAACAACACGGCCGCGGTCCCGGGACTCACCGACACATTGAATCTGAACCCGGGGGCCGTGTTCGGCAATGCGGCGGCACCCTACAGTGCTCTGAGCGCAGGATATCAGGCCTTGATCGGTTCTGGCAGGTATACGGATGGTGCCACCCTGGAGACGCTCAACCTGAGCGGGCTGACCATCGGGCAGAGTTATCTGGTGCAATTCTGGGTCAATGACTCGCGAGGTGGAGGCACCTCTGGCCGGACCCTCGATCTCACTGCCGGAGCGACAGCGGTGCTGGATTTCAACGTTCAGAATGTGGCAGGCGGTCTGGGGCAGTACGTGATTGGAACCTTCACTGCCAATGCCACCACACAGAGTTTCGACCTCCTGGGCAGTCATAGCGCCGGGACGACAGACTCCACCCAGATCAACGGGTTTCAGCTGCGGGCCGTACCCGAGCCGTCGCAGGCTTTGCTCGCCATGATGGGAGTTGTTTCCGTAGGCCTGTGCCGCAGACGGGCTGTCGCGAGGCGCAAAATCGGCTCTTAGAGCTTCAGGGCCTCACGATCTTTCCCTTCACCGCCACTGAGATCGCGGCCGCCAGGCAGTTGACCCGCAGCTTGCGGTAGATGGAGCGGATGGTGTAGTCGAGGGTGTGAATGTTAAGGGCGAGGTCATCCACGATCTGTTTGCGGGCACGGCCGCTTACGAGCAGTTTTAGCACCGACAATTCCCGCTCACTCAGTTGCTCCATGGGAGTGGCTGCCGGTTCTGGTTGAGCACGGGTCAGCTTGGGGAAGATCTCCAGAATGCGGCGGGCAATCTTCGGGGTGATGACTGAGCCCCCCGCCTGAACCTGACGAATGGCCTGGAGCAGCTCCTCCGGGGGCGTGCGCTTCAGGAGATAACCACATGCCCCTGCCTGAAGGGCGCTGAAAATGAGGTCGCTCTCCTCATACATGGTGAGGACCACGCACTGGACGTCCGGGAGACGGTCGCTGACGGCGGCAATGAGATCCACTCCGCTGTGGTCCGGCAGGCGCAGATCCACCAGGAGGATCTCCGGCGTGCGGACTGGCAATCCCTCCAGGGCGGTGGCCACGGTGCCATAGACGTCGAGGCAGACCATGTCCGGAGCCCCGGCGACAAGCTGCTGGAGCTCGCTGGCGAGCAGCGGGTTGTCTTCCACAAGGCTGACGGTGATGGTCATGCTGAGGATGGTTGAGGTGGCAAGGGGAGGCGAAAGGTGACGGTGGTGCCTCCAGAGGCGGCGGTCTGGATTTCGCACGAACCACCCGCCTCGCCCAGGCGCTGGCGCATGTTTTCCACCCCGTCCCCTTTTGTTCCAGAAACAACGCCTCCCGGTAGCCCTAGGCCGTTGTCCGTGAACTGGAGGGTTAGCATGCTGGAGGTCTGGCGGCAGGCGAAGGTCACAGTGTCTGCCTGGGCGTGCTTGACCGTGTTCTGCAGGGCCTCCTTGGATGCCATGAGCAGAAGGTGCCGTTCATGGAGACCAAGGGCGTGTTCCGGCCAGGGCACATCCACCTCCAGGAGGCAATTGATCCCGGCGGTCTGAAGATAGCTCAGTGCATAGTCTTCCAGATGCTCCACGAGGCTGCCGACGGTGTCGTGGCGGGGATTCACAGACCAGACGATCTCATCCAGCGCCGCGACGGATTCGCGGGCTTCCGTGGCAAGCCGCTGCAGTGCTTCGGGCGACCCCGTCTTCTGGCACCGGTCTGCGAGCAGGGCCAGTCCCGTGAGGCGGGCTCCCACGTCATCGTGCATGTCCCGGGAGATGCGCAGTCGCTCCTGGTTGAGAGTGGCCCGCTGCCGGGCAAGGCTCAATTCCGTCTTGATGCGCCGGACTGAAATCGCCCAACCCGTGACTCCCACGAGGAGGATGAGGGAGGTCAGCAGCGCGAGCACACGACCAGGCCGGCGCCACCAGGGGGGCAGGACAGAGAGGGAGACATTCGCCTCGGACTCATCCCACCGGCCGTCGGTGTGGCGCGCCTGGACGACGAGACGGTAGTGCCCTTCGTCTGGAAGCGGGGCGATGACCGCCTTGCCTGAGGAATCGATCATTTGCCAGGAGTCGCCCTGACCCACCACTTTCCAGCGGTAGGTGATGAGGTCTTTCACCGCCGGGACGGCGGACGTCTGCACGGTGAAGGCGATTCGGCGGCTCCGCGCGGAGACCTCCAGCTCCGTGCCGGCGGAGACAGGTGTTCCATCCTCGAACCAGTCGGAGAGTACGGGGCGCAACGCGGGGTAAACCTCCACCTCCGCAATCTGTGGAG
This sequence comes from Verrucomicrobium sp. BvORR034, assembly GCF_000739635.1. Classification (GTDB taxonomy): domain Bacteria; phylum Verrucomicrobiota; class Verrucomicrobiia; order Verrucomicrobiales; family Verrucomicrobiaceae; genus Verrucomicrobium. The sequence goes on from NZ_BATQ01000045.1 coordinate 14,697, forward strand.
AGTTGGCCTGCCTACTCTGGTTGAGAATGCGCAGGTGCCTGCCGCCGAAGGTCCCCTTGCCGTCATGATTCCGGATGATGTCACTGCCGCCCACGCCTGAGTTTGAGCCATCCGAGCGCAAAGAGGCCTCCCATGCCGGGGTGGCGGAGCCCTCCTGGAGGACCTGCACACGGTAGCGACTCAGCCGGTCTGGGCGTCGCCCATCGCCGCGACCACGGATGACAACATGGTCCAATTCCATGTGCCGGCCCAGATCGAAATCGAAGTGGAAGGGCTGTCCCTCAGGATTCTCTGGATGAGTGAAGGTGCTGTCGAAACCATCCGTGAGATACCAGGCGGGCAGGTAGCCGACGATGGGGCCGGAGCAGGTCGCGACGCGGCCAATGGCGATGTTGGTGGAGCGCAGCGGATCCGCCTCGACATGGAATTCTGTCAGGATCAGGCTGCCTTGCGCATCGCATCCCAGACTGGCCGGACGGCCCGGTGCACCATCGCTGGTATAAGGAAACAAGCGCAGGTTGAACGCCGTGACATTGCCCACCGGAGCCGTGGCACGGAAGGTCAGCACGGTGGGGCTGGGATGAGGGCGGATGATGATGCGCCCGCCTTGAAACTCGATGCCACCCTGTCTGACCTGGCTGAAGTCATTGAGAAATGCTGTCTTGGGGATGAGCGGCGTCCATCGGGAGTTCATGGTGGGTGCGGAGTCCGTGGTCACGCTCACCGAAAAGCAGGCCGGATGAGCCCCTGAAGTGGCTGCGAGAGAGGAGAGCTGAACCTGGTAGATGGAGGCGGTGACGGGCTTTTCCAGAATGAAGAGCGCGCCTTGCTGACGATGCTGGCCACCGCGGAGATTCCAGCCGTTGTCTGCGCTGAGGATGCCATCAATAGCCTCGCCAATGCGCCCCGTTCCATCGGCAGGCTCGTGGGTTGCTACGGCCTCCTTGAACGGCAAAGGGGTGGCTCTTGCGACCTCTGTGGCGGCAAGACACCCAAGTGCCGCGGCAATCGCTGCCCACCAGGCACGAACGGCCCGGAAGGCTCCTCTCAAACGAGGAAGGGGGAGAAAAATTTCTGACATGGAGCAGTGGAGCAACTCCGCATCATTCTAGCCTGAACCGCGTGCGGTGACACTGTTCTTTCTGACCGGTTGCCCGTGCAGGCTATAGTGCTGCCCGGGGAGCTCCGCTCCATGGATAGATCCAGGTTTCACTGACCGGCTTCCCCTCACGGACCAGTCTGACGCGAATCTCGCCAGCGTTGCCGTCCAGGTTGGTGCCGGTATCTTCAGGAAGAACACCAAGGTGAAGGCGGGTGGTCTTGCCATCCGGCAGAGGCTTGAGATAGGCGAACTGTTTTCTCAGTCCCTCTGGCATCTGGATCTCAGGGGTGGGAAGAGGATCGATCGATGCAAGGACAAAATCGACGGTGAGCAAAGTGATGCCTGATTTGTCCGGAAGCTGCCCCACCCGGGTCTGAATGACGCGGGCTGATTGACTGGCGGGGTCGGCGGGAACGTCGTCGCACCACAAGAGCCGGTAGGCGATGCGCAAGGGCTCGCCGGGAGCAGGCGGGGTCTCGGGCTCGAAGAAGGCCACGATGTTGTCGTTGTACTCGTTGCCAGTGGGAATCTCGAGCAACTTGATCCGGCCCGAATTCATACCCATGATCGGAATGACCCACGCGGAGGTGCGTCGTTCATAGCGGGCGACCTCATCCTCATACGCAGCAAAGGATCGCTCACGCTGGATCAGCCCAAAGCCGCGCAGGCCCTGAACAGGAAAACTGGAGTGCCGCAGTTTGGTGGGATTGGTCAGGACCCTCCAGAAGTGCTCTCCGGCGGTGGTGACGACGGCCAGCCCTTCAGAGTCGTGCACGCGCTCGCGGAAATCTGCCGTGCGGCGCGCGCTTGCCGGGCTGAACCAGAACATGGAGGAGAAACCAGCGAGGCCGATTCCCACATCGTCCCACCGGAGGCCGGCACGGAGAAAGATGTCCGCATGCACCTCCATGATGGCGGGGCTGCCCGGAGTGGAATGAAACCGGAAAGCACCGGTGGTAGAAGGGCTGTTGAGCAGTGCCTGCCACACGAGTTGCGAGCTCTGGGCGGCGGGTTCTTCGAAGGAGAATCGCTCAAACAAGGGGAACTCTTCTTTGCCAGACCTGCGCAGGATGAGGCCGCGGGCGCTCAGTCCGTAACTGAGCGTGTCCGGATGGCCCCGGAAGTAACTGGCTCCTCCAAAAGTGAACTGCTCATAGGCTGACCCGCCGATGTGGGTGGGACCTAGAACGCGAAACCCTCCGTACCCCGGCAGATCGTTGTCTCCCGGAGTGGGAAGATCTTGAGGAAACTTGAAGTAGCTGGCCTGGAAAGGGACGGGATGCGAGAGCCCGTCTTGAAGGACATTGAGCTGGATGCCTTTGCTGTTGAAGCTGCCTGCGAGCCGGGGCTCAATGCGGAGGTTGCCAGCGGACTCGTTGAAGAGAAAGTGCTGGCGTTGGATCCGGATGCTCCTGAGGGCGTCGTAGTTGAGGTTTCTGGCAAAGGCAGTGGGAGCCTGAAATCCGGGGGCATACGGCAGTGCTGCCAGGCGTTCGGCTTCCTGTGCGTAGAATTGCTGCTTCGGATCCCGATCGTGAGCGGCAAGCTGGGAACTGGTCAGAAGCAGTAGCGAAAGAAGAAGGGGGCAGGCAGGACTGAGCATCATGATCCGTAGCGCAGAGCATAGTGCTGCCTGCCACGGCATCACCTGCCTCTGCTTACGAATTCACGTAGGGATGCTGCCGGCCCCCTGGGTATGGTCATTCAGGCGCGGAGGTGAAGACAGTCAGGCTTCTCGCGGGTAGATTGAGTTCCGCACCACTCGTGACGTTCTCTTTGGGTACCCGGTCACAGGTGGTGAGGCGGAAGGCCCAGTCACTGGGGCCATCTGCGGCGGGGAGCACCATGTTGAGATCTTCATAGTGCCCATTGATCAAGACGAGCACCGTGTTGCTCTTTTGCGGGGTGCCATCCTCGTTCTTGAGCTGCAGAGCAGACCCGGGCAGAAGCATGCCGAAGCACCGCGTGAATCCCGCCTCCCAGTCCCGGCCTTCCATCTCCCGGCCTTCCGGATTCCACCAGATGACGTCCTTAGGCAGATCAGGCCCGTGCGACTGTCCGGTGAGGAAGTACTTGCGGGAGAGGACGGCTTCCTCACGGCGCAGGGCGATGACACTGCGGGTGAAGTCCCGTATCTCGACGGCGTCGCCCTGCCAGTCCCATGAAAGCCAGGTCAACTCATTGTCCTGGCAGTAAGTGTTGTTGTTGCCCTGCTGGGTGTGCCAGCGTTCATCGCCAGCCACCAGCATGGGGGCACCCTGCGAGAGGAAGAGGGTGGCGATGAAGTTCTTGGCCTGTTGTTTCCTGAGCGCCTGCACCTCCGGTGCCGCGGGGTCACCTTCATGGCCGCAGTTCCAGCTCTCGTTGTCATTGGCTCCATCCCGGTTCTCCTCGCCATTGCGCTCGTTGTGCTTGTCATTGTAGCTCACCAGATCCCGCAGGCAGAAGCCGTCGTGGGCGGTGATGAAGTTGATGCTGGCCTGGGGATGGCGACCACTGTGGTTGTAGAGGTCCGCGCTGCCGCTGAAGCGGAAGGCGGCGTCGTTGGCGACGTCCACCCCTTTCCAGAAACGGCGGATCTGGTCGCGATAGCGGCCGTTCCACTCCGACCAGCCCGTGGGGTAGTTGCCCACCTGGTAGCCGCCCATGCCGATGTCCCAGGGTTCGGCGATGAGCTTGACCTGGCTTAGCACGGGATCCTGACCGACGGCATCGAAGAAAGAGCCATACTTGTCCCAGCCGTGCGCCTCCCTGGCCAGGGCGCTGGCGAGGTCAAAGCGGAAACCGTCCACATGCATCTCCGTCACCCAGTAGCGGAGGCTGTCCATCACCAGCCGGAGTCCGGCGGGGTTCATGGTGTTGACGGTGTTGCCGCAGCCGGTGAAGTCCTCGCAATAGCGGGCGGACGAGGGCGAGAGGCGGTAGTAGGAGGCGTTGTCCATTCCGCGCAGGGAGAGGGTGGGGCCGCGCTGGCTCCCTTCCGCGGTGTGGTTGTACACCACGTCGAGAATGACCTCCAGGCCCGCCTGATGCAGCCGCTTTACCATGCCCTTGAACTCACGCATGGCTTCATGCGGGTCTCGTGAGGCCGCATACTCTGGTTCAAAGGCAAAGAACGACAGCGTGTTGTAACCCCAGTAGTTCGTGCGGCCGTTCTCCAGCAGGAAGGCGTCGTCAAGATGGTGGTGAACTGGCAGCAACTCCACCGTGGTGATGCCGAGATCCTTCAGGAACCGGATGGCCTGATCTGAGGCCAGTCCGGCGTAGGTGCCGCGAAGGTGCTCGGGGAGGGCGTTCAGGTTCTTGGTAAAACCTTTCACATGGGCCTCATAGATGACGGTTTCCCTCCAGGGCACGCGCGGTGGCTCATCGCCGCCCCAGTCGAACCGTGTGTCCATCACCATGCCCAGCGGGGCCAGATGAGCGGAGTTTTTCCGGTCAATGCTCAAATCCTCCCTGGCCGCCCCCGTACGGTAACCAAAGAGAGAGGGGCCCCAGCGGACCAGAGGACGGCCAATGGCCTTCGCATAGGGGTCCAGCAGCACCTTTTGTGGGTTGAACCGATGGCCCTGCTCGGGCTCGTAGGGACCATGCGCGCGGTAGCCATACACCTGGCCCGCCTTTATCCCTGGGACAAAGCCGTGCCAGACGTGATCCGTGCACTCTGGCAGGAATATGCGGGTCTCCCGTTGGAGCTTGGGTCCGTCGAAGAGACAGAGTTCCATGCGCGTGGCATGGGCGGAGTATACGGCGAAATTGGTGCCGTCCAGCGCGGCGGTGGCACCGAGAGGGAAGGGGCGTCCGGGACGGAGGGGGGCTCGAGTAGGGAACATAGGGAGTGGTCAGTCAGCAAGGCCTTTCAAAGGGCTATCGAAGCAATCCTGGCGAACGGTTGGAAGAATTGGCGGGCAAGAACTTCTTCGCCGCCACGAGTGGGAACTGAGTCCCTTCCAACCGATGCGAGGTGGCGCCGCGATTCGGGGGCATGAAACGACTGACCTGTATCCTCGTGGCCGGGACGGCGTTCCTTGTCTTCGGTGCCTTGGCTGAATCCGCTGCCCAGGAGCCGGAGTTCAAGTTCACGCCGGAGGTTGAGTCCATGCTGCGACTGCAGGTTTTTCTGGATCGGGCGGGCTATGGTCCAGGCAAGATCGATGGGAAGGATGGTCAGTTCACGCGGACCGCCCGGGAGATCTATGAGCGTGTTCATGGCCCCGTGCCTGAGCAGGAGCTCAAGGCGGATGCCGCCACTCCTGATGCTGGTACCGAGGGATCACTGGCTCTGACCAAATATGTGGTGACCAAGGCGGATGCGGCGCTCGTGGGAGAGCTCCCGGAGAAGCCGGAAGATCAGGCAGGGCGTGAATGGCTGCCCTATGCGAGTCTCGTGGAGGCGGTGGCCGAGAAGTTCCATTGCGATGAGAAATTCTTCCGCCAGCTAAACGGTGGCAAGGCCGAAGCTCTGAAGGAAGGCGACGAGGTGTTGGTGCCCAATGTGGAGCCCTTTGACGTGAATGCGGTGAAGACTGTCGCGCCCGGCCACGCCATGCCCCAGGGGGAGGTGAAGACGCTGGTGAAAATTCTCAGCAGCAACAACATGCTGGAGGTGGTTCAAGGAGACAAAATTGCGGCGGCATTTCCCGTGACCATTGGATCCACCGAGACCGGTACACCGACAGGGACCTGGACGATCAAAGGCATGGAGCGATTCCCCAAGTTTCGTCGCGATGAGAAGATGCTCAAGGAAGGTGAGCGCAGTGGCAAGTTTCTCATGATCCCGCCCGGGCCCAACAATGACGTGGGCGTGATCTGGATTGAGCTGGATCGCAAAGGGCTTGGCATTCACGGGACCAAGCTCCCCGACTCGATCGGCCGGTCGGAGAGCCATGGGTGCATCCGTCTGGCAAACTGGGACGTCCTCCGCCTCGCAGGCCTGGTTAAGTCCGGGGTGAAGGTGGAAGTGAAGTAGGAGGCGTTGGAAGTTAAGGGTTAAGAGTTAGATGTCAGCCTTTTCTGGCTGGCGGTGGGTTCGTTGAATCAACTCTCGAACCCGGGCGATGCGCGGGCCGAAGACGGGGTGATGGGCGAAGGCGGAGAGCGGGTGGTCCAGCCGTTCGTTCCAGGTCTCGGTACCGTAGCTGCCGGGCAGGTTGAATCGTTGGGGTGTGCCGAGAAGGTCGCTGCTCATGAGCACGGTGAGGTCACACGGTGTTTTGAAGAGAGCCTCCTGAAGGGCGAGGAGGAGGTCATCGTTCAGAGTGTCTGGTGCAGGGGCCGACCATCCGGCGAAGCCCAGCAGATTCGCAAGATCTTTGGCGGCATCGCCATTGAGATTCGCCCTGGCACCGGCCTGAAGGTTCGGATACAGCGCGGCCAGGGGGGCGTGGTCATGGTTGGCATAGGAACCCAGGCTGGGGCGCCGGTAGGTGGTGGGAGGCAGGAGGGTGCGTTCCTCGGTGCGCTCCAGTTGGGGGAAGACAAGATTGGCCACCCCCAGATCATCCAGCGTGCGGCGCATGTAGTCCGGCATGTTTCCCATGATCTCGGCGATGAGGTACATGTCACCCGCAGCTTCCTTCATCACGGAGATGATCTCGTGGCCTTGCAACTCGTTCATGCGAGCGCTGACGGGATCTTCATCGGGGCCAGGGACAAAGCGGGGCATTCGTCCTCCGGTACGGCGCAGCACTTCCTCATCGGTTAACGTCGCGAACTCGGTATGACGGGCTCCGCCACCCCATGGGAACATGTAGGCCCGGAAATAACCTCTCAGGTGATCCAGCCGGCAGATGTGAAAGAACTGTCTCTCCGAGGCGATGCGCCCGCGGAGCCAGGCGAAGCCGCTGGAGCGGTGATTCTCCCACCGATAGGGTGGGAGCCCCCAGTTCTGGCCCCACCGCTCGGAGTCCTTGTTGGTGTCAAAATACACGATGGGCCGGGTGCCCATGTTCCAATCCGCGTCGAACAGCTCGGGGCTGGCCCACACATCCACGCTGGATTTCGAGACGCCAAAGGACATCTCCCCCATGAGCATCACGCCGCAGGCGTCTGCATGGCGGCGGACCTCCTGCCACTGACGCCAGGCCACCCACTGCACATAGGCGAAGCCCTGGCGCAGCTCGGTGAGATACCGGCGCTCTGGATGGGACTCGAACCAGCCCTCCGCAGCCTCCACGCGGTGGTGCTCGGGCCGCCACTGGGTCCAGTTCGGATTGCCCTCATACTCCCGGATGAGGAGACGGTACAGGGTGTAAACCGGCAGCCAGTCGGCCGAGTTCCTTTGAAATTCCTCGAACTCGCTCCAGAGGTCGGGAGTCTCTGCCTGCGCCGCCTTGAACCGGTGAAATGCTGCCAGAAGGATGTGCAGCTTCAGGAGCTGCACCGTGTGGTGTTTCACCGTCCCTTCACGGAGCTGTGCCAGCCAGGCCCCAGGGGCGAAGTGGGCGAGCACACCTTCAGTCAATCCCGGCACATTGGCTGGAGAGAGGTCCAGCAGAGCCGGGGAGAGGGCCCGGGAGGAGATGGGGTTGTATGGACTGTGATCGCCAATCGTCTCATGGATGGGCAGGGTCTGCAGCACCGCGAAGCGGTTTTCCTTGCAGAAAGTCACGGCTTCTTTCATGGCGAGCGTGTCACCGATGCCGAAGTCATTGGCGTGACGGAGGGCGAAGACGGGCACGAGCAGTCCCGCAAGATTCTTGTTAAAGGTGGGGGCGGACATTTCTCGGAAGGTCGGGTTGGCGGCAGGGATGGCCGCCCGCAAATGAAGCTTGGGCAGGCAGCCTGACTAGAGGGTTCGGGTGGGAGGCCACGTTCGCGCTTTGCCACTCAGTGACACATATCCACCCGCCCCTTTGGAAACAGCCGACCTGGCAGTGGCACCCGAACCCTTTTTAAAATAGGAGGATCTTATGTCTGCTGCTGCTTGTGAAACCTGCGGGAATGTCTATGACAAGGCCTTCGAAGTCGTCATCGCTGGTGAGAGCCACACCTTTGACAGCTTCGAATGCGCGATCCATGCGCTAGCGCCCCAGTGCGGCCATTGTGGCTGCCGGATCGTGGGGCATGGGCTTGAGTCGGAGGAAGGCATCTACTGCTGCGCCCACTGTGCGAAGCACGCGGGTGAGCAGGGACTCAAGGACCGGGTGTGACATTCGTTGCACTCTTCGCTCCTGCCGGGATCAGGTGCCTGACCGTGCCAATGCGGGATCTGCCGACGAGACCATGGCCGCAGGGAGCGGGAAACTCACGGTGGCGCGGGCTCCTCCTTGGGTGGAATTGCCGATGGCGAAAGTGGCGCCAATGCGGTCAGCGGTGCGCTTGGCGGCGGCGAGCCCCAGGCCGAGTGCCGGTGAGTGGGACAGGGCGCGACCGCGCAAGTAGGGGCGGAAGGGTTCGTTTAAATAATCATCCGGGAAGCCTGAGCCGTTGTCCTCCACTTGAAAGAGGACCTGGCAGCTGTTGTGGCTGATGGTTACCAGAATCATGCCGTCCCTCGGTGTGTGATGGATCGCGTTGGAAAGGAGCGCATCCACAATCTGCCTCACAGCAAAGGGGGAAGCTGCCACGAGAGGTTGCTGCGAAGGGCTGGTAATGCGCATGTCCACACACTTCCGCTTGGCCGTGAGGTACCAGCGTCCGGCCAGCGTTTCGAGGTTCGAGGTGATTTGTTCCGTGATGGGAGGGGAGTCGTGCATGCCCGCCTGCTCCTGCGATTGTTTGTGCAGAAAGCGCTCCACGGAGGTGAGCATGGACTCCACCTGGGCATTGGCCTCCATCGCCAGGGACGTCTCACCTGGCCGGTGCAGCTCGGCGATCTTTTTTGTCAGGAGGGCGATGTGCTGAAGGGGCTGATGCCATTCCTCAGCAATCATCCCCAGGGTGCGGTTGTGCTCCAGCAGGTGAGCCTCATGACGGCGCCGGGTTTGCACGAGCTGTACGTGGGTGAGCACCCGGGCGAGCAGTTCGGCTTTGTTGAACGGCTTGGCAATGTAGTCCACGCCTCCCGTTTCAAACCCGCGCACAATGGAGGACTGGTCAGCGCTGCCGGAAAGGAACACCACCGGGACATGGCTCGTGGCCCGGTTGCTCTTGATCTGGCGGCAGACTTCGAACCCATCCATCTCAGGCATGATCACATCCAGGAGGATGAGGTCAGGGATCTTGGTCGCCAGGCAGTTCAGGGCCTCCCGACCTCCATTGGCGGTAATGACCTCAAATCCACGATGCGTGAGCAGATTGGTCACCATCTGAAGGTTGCGGACCTGATCATCCACCACCAGTACCAAACCGCTAATCGCCACGCCTGAAGACAAAACCTGCATGATCGTTTATCGCAAAGTGCCCGGTGGGTGATCGTAGGCAAATGAGAGTGCTATTCAGAAACTCCTGAGCCGTTCCTGAGGGCTACCGGCTGAGGAGTGACAGATTGGACAACAAAGGATGATTCACCCCATGCGACCGGGTTAGTGCCGCGAGCCGATGCCTGAGGGAAGCCCTCACCCCATGAATACGAAACCTCCTGTGACCCAAGAAGATCCGCCCCAGCCGGCCAGCGCGGACAAGCTGGAACTGCGCGCCGTGGAAATCGCCAAACGCGACGGTCGCGAATCCGTGACAAGTCAAGACCGGCAAGAGGCCTACGAAGAAATGAAGGAGACCAGCCAGCCCAATCCTACGGACCAAGACGAAGCGTCCCATTGAGCATGGCTTCTACTCGAGCACATCCACGAGCTGCCGGATCGGCACCCCAGTGCTGTAGAACCAGATGATGCCGCGTGAGGCGTGGGGAACGATCTCAACATCCACCTGATCCTGAGCCCATTGGGCACGATGGGCTGGACTGTCCACCCACTCCCGGGCATTCAGCCACTGGTGATAGGAGTGGGATTTGAAGAAGATGTACGTGGACGTGACGCCATGCTCCACCGCGTAGTTCTGACAATCGGTCAGCGTGTCGATGTGATCCTGCAAGGCGACAATCGGGGTGAAACCTTCATCCTGGATGGTGTGGAGATGGCTCGCAGCTTCCAGGTCCTCGTATCGCAGGAACAGGATGCCTTCTACAGGCTCTTCACAGATGTCGAGGTAGGAATCAAAGGCCGCTTTGAACTCGTCAAAATCAGTTTTCATGGCTGTGAGGATGAGAATGAGAATACCCCCACTGAATCGGGCGGTGCTCCACCCATGGATGGAGAGAACTCACCGCCCGATGAGATGGCAGGGTATCAGGCCGTCAGGAAAGGGGCGAAGTCAGGCAGGTCCTGAGTGCCCGCCGGCGTCAGATCCTCCGCCTTTGCCGTCAGCTTGAGCGAGGGGAAGAGCCAGCGGGGAGCGGTGCCCTTCGGGAAGATGGCGGAGCCAGATTCCAGGTTGTGAAACGGGCAGCGCTTGAGGGGAATCTCCTCGATCTGTGCCAGGATCTCCGCCTTCTCACGCTCGCTCCAGTTTTTTTGAAGGCAGCCAATGTAGCGCAGTCCCTTGCGCTCCCACACTCCTACGAGCAGGGCCTTGAAAGTTTTTCCCGAGGGAATGTAGCCGCCGATCCAGACCGGGAGCTGACCTCCTGTGAAGAGGATGGGGAGAGGGGAGCGTTTCGAAGATGAGGGCGGCGGCGCGGCAGGGGCGAGGGGGGTGCACAGGGTCATGAATGGGGGTGGGGTTTTCCGAGCTACGGAGGTGCCTCTTCTATTGCGGGTATCAACTTGTGCTTGGTAACGGAAAAGCCACGTGACAGGCGGTCTGATGCGATACGCAGATGAGACATCACATGAATATTTGCATGATGACCAACACCTACCTGCCCCATGTGGGTGGGGTGGCCCGCTCGGTGAGCACCTTTGCGGAGGAATACAGGAAACAGCGTCACAAGGTGCTGGTGGTGGCACCTACATTTGAGGGGCGGCCTCCACCGAAGCGGCTGGAGGCGTATGTGGAGCGCGTGGCGGCGATCCAGAACTTCAACGGCAGCGATTTTTCCGTCTGTCTGCCCATGGCGGGAGCTCTGAATGAGCGTTTGGACACCTTTCAGGCGGACGTCATACATGCCCATCACCCCTTCTTGCTGGGAGCCACGGCTCTGCGGGTGGGGGCCAGCAAGAACGTGCCTGTGGTCTTCACCCACCATACGCGGTACGAGGATTACACTCACTACGTCCCATTTGACTCACCGGCCCTCCGCGAAGTGGCGATCAATCTGTCCACCCACTTTGCCAACTTGTGCGACGGCGTGATTGCTCCGAGCGAGAGCATTGCCGCAATGATCAAAGAACGCGGGGTGGAGTCGCCGATCAAGGTGGTTCCCACCGGCATTGACATCAAGGCCTTCTCCTCCGGGGACGGTCGCGGGGTGAGGAAAAAACTCAAGATCCCCGACGATGCCTTTGTGGTAGGTCACCTGGGCCGTCTCGCAGCAGAAAAGAATCTCAAGTATCTCGCCGACGCGGTGGGGTTGTTTCTTAAGAACACCCCCGGAGCGCGATTCCTCGTGGTAGGCAGTGGCCCGGCGGAGGAAACGGTGCTGGAGTCACTCACCCGGCAGGGTGTAGCGGATCGTCTCCACCTGGCGGGCAAGTTGACGGGACCCCGTCTGACGGCCGCCTATCATGCCATGGACGTGTTTGCCTTTGCCTCCATGAGCGAGACCCAGGGTCTGGTGCTGGCAGAGGCCATGGCCGCAGGACTGCCGGTGGTGGCGCTGGATGCGCCGGGCGCCAGGGAGGTCTTGAAAGACGGGGTGAATGGCATTCAGCTCCCTCCGGATGCGAATGCACAGAGCTTTGCCACCGCGATTGCGCGCCTGCACGACGACTCCGGCATGCGAGACTCCTGTACCAAGGCTGCGCGGCAGACTGCCAGTGCCTTTTCAAAAGAGCGTTGTGCAGAAATGGCGCTGGATTTCTATGCGGAGATCCGACACGGGACGCTGCGTCAACGCCAGGAGATCGAGCAAAGTCCCTGGGGCACCATGGTGGAGCGGCTCGGCGTGGAGTGGCGTCTTATCACCGAACGTGCGGATGCCGTGGTCAGCGCGCTGATGGTATAAGGAAATGGCGCGTGGAGTTTGAAGAAAAACACTTTTCAAGATGTTTGACCGCATAGAATCCTTCTTTCACCGGCTTCGTCGCCGCGTGAGCCGTAGTGAGTGGGCCATCCGCCATCTGGGGCTTAAGGCCTCTGAGGATACGGGGGAAGAGCCCGGGCTCCTGCTGATCCAGATCGACGGGCTGGCCCGCCATCAGTTGGAGGCTGCGATGAAAAAGGGGCGTATGCCCTTCCTGAAAAAGCTGGTGGATCGCAGCGAATATCATCTTACCACCTTCTACTCGGGCCTGCCCAGCACCACTCCGGCGGTGCAGGCTGAATTGTACTACGGTGTCCACGCCGGTGTCCCAGCCTTCAGCTTTCGGGACCGGTCCACCGGTGAGACCGGGATGATGTTTTACTCGGAGTGGGCCAAGAAGTTCGAGGCAGAGTTTCAGTCGCGTGCTGAGGGCCTGCTCAAAGGCGGCAGTTCGTGGTCTAACATTTACTCCGGCGGGGCCGATCTGGAGGAGAGCCACTTTTGCGCGGCAAGCAATGGGCTGGGGGACATGTGGCGGTCGGGAAAGTTCCGCAACATGCTCTTGTTCGCCGTGCTGAACATCCCCGCGGTGTTGCGCATCCTTGGGCTGTTGCTGCTGGAGCTGGTGATTGCCGTGCCCCTGGCCCTCATTGGAGTCATCAAAGGGCAGGGCTGGGGGCGGGAGATGTCGATGGTGCTTTCGCGTACCTTTATTGGCATCGGATTGCGCGAGGTGGTGACCATCGGAGGGAAGGTGGATGTGACACGCGGTCTTCCCATAGTGCACCTGAACTTCCTGGGCTATGACGAACTCGCCCATCGCCGCGGCCCGGGTTCGCAATTTGCGCACTGGTCGCTGAAGGGCATCGACCGCGCCATCAAGAACCTCTATCGCGCCGCGCATCGTTCCCGCCGGCGGGATTATCAGGTGTGGATTTTTTCAGATCACGGTCAGGAGAGATCGCGGTCTTTTGCCACGGAAATCAAAGGCGGCATTGAGGCCGTGATCGCAGACTGCCTGGGGGTGGATCCTCCGACGGCACGCAAGAGTGACGCCGCAGTGACCTCCAATCCCTCCTGCAACACCCAGGCGCAAAAGCGGCGTTCCCACCCGGATGCTTCTGTGTCTGAAGGGGAGATGAGGCGGGGCTTCACCGTCGCCGCCGTGGGGCCGGTGGGGCATGTCTATTTCAACCGGCCCGTGGAGGACGGGGAGCTCCTCCGTCTGGCCAGACAGCTGGTTCAGGAAAAACAGGTGCCGGGAGTTTTGATGAAACAAAAGGATGGCCGCATCACTTGGTATCATGCGGGCGGGAAAACTTCAGTCCCAGAGGGGGCGGCCGATTTGTTCGCCCGGCACCCGGAAGGCATGCGCCAGGTGCTGGCTGAGGATCTGGTCACCTTCTGCAACAATCCCAATGCCGGCGACCTCGTGTTGTTGGGGTGGGGGCCACAGAACAGGAACTGGACCTTTGCGGAGGAGCGCGGGTCCCACGCCGGGGCTGGGCCGGAGGAGACGCAGGGCTTCCTGCTGGTGCCCCCTGCCACCCGCGGCCTGGTGGGAGGCGGAGGTTTTGTCCGCCCTGACCGACTCCGCGCGGCCGCCCTGCATCATCTGGGACGTGATAGTGACCTCGAACCCCATGCGGATGCCGGGGATGGGCCTGTGCTGCGGGTGATGAGCTACAATGCCCACAGTTGCATCGGCATGGATGGGCGCGTCTCGCCGCGACGCATCGCCCGGGTGATCAACCATTACTCACCGGATCTCGTGGCAGTGCAGGAACTGGAGCACGGGCGATCCCGCTCTCGTGGAGAGGACCAGGCCACGAGGGTGGCAGAGCTGACGGGGTACGAGGTGGTGTTCTGTCCTACGGTCACCCGCGCCGCGGAGCGTTATGGCCATGCCTTGCTGAGTCGTCGTCCAGTGGAGGTGGTGAAGACCGGGCAGCTCCCTGCCGATCCGGGAAACTGGTGGCCGGAGCCGCGGTCCGCCATCTGGGTGCGGACGAAGCTGGAGGGGCAGGTCGTCAATATGGTGGCCACGCACCTTGGGCTCAGTAGCAGGGAGCGTGTGGCCCAGATGCTGGCCCTGCTGGGGCCGGACTGGCTCGGTCCCGTCGTGGACAAGGAGCCAGTCGTGCTTTGTGGTGACTTCAACTTCGGGGTGGGGAGCCCTGGCTATAAACTGGCCATCACCACCCTGCGGGATGTGCAGCGGATCACGAAGGGGTGGCGTCCGGTGAACACCTTCAGCTCTCTGCAGCCGTTCATCCGGCTGGACCATGTCTTCGTTTCCTCGCACTTCGATGTGGAAAAGCTGCGCGTGCCTCGCACCCAGGTCACGCGGGTGGCTTCGGATCATCTTCCGCTGGTGGCCGACCTGCGGCTATCTTCTTCCGCAGCCGCTGAAACGACCACGCCGAAAGCACCATGATGATGACGCCATAGAGCAGAAACAGGCTGACGGTCAGCGGACTCAGGCGGTCGCTGAATTCGCCGAACGCGATGCCGACAATGCTGCGGGCGACATTGATGGGCAGGCTCCATGCGAGATACACATTCAGCGGCACCCCCACCAGAGGCAGCACATAAATCTGTGCCGAATACGGGGCTCCCGGCAGCAACATGGTGAAGATGGTCAGGGGCTGGTGCGCCGCGTCCGGCAGACGTCGGCGCAGGGCGTTCAACCGGCGGGCGAAGAAGTTCGGCGCCAGGCCAACGATGCGATGCGCAGCGAGCAACTGTAGCAGGATGGAAATCGCCACTAGAGCAAATCCCCACCCCAGTCCGAAGCGCACACCCGCCACGGCGTGAAGCACACTCACGGGAAATCCCAGCAGAGGCAGCACGGTCATAAGGATGAACACCACCGGCCCATTGATGTGGGCGGCGCGGTCATGGAGTGCCGCGACATCGATCTGGCGGTATATCCAGGAGAGCAGCAGCAGGGCCGCGACCAGAATAGCCGCCAGCCGCCACTGTTGAGGCGTGACTTTGATGCGGCGGCATTTCTCCCACCAAGTGGGAGCTTGCTGGCGGAGGATGATACCCGGCCCCTGGTGATCCTCGGGGGTGGGACTGGAGGCTGGGGGCGGCATGATGGCTGGCAAAGGTTGCACCCTTCAATCATCCATCGCGTGGCTTGATGGGGACGGTTGCTGCGGACTTGCCCAGTCCGAAAATCATGAGACAACCACCCCACAGGCATGTCTCGAATCAGAGGCATGACAACTCTACAAATGAAAGGCACTTGGAACGAGGTCAAAGGCAAGCTGAAACAGAAATATGGTCAGCTGACCGATGATGACCTCCAGTTTGAAGAGGGCAAAGAAGACGAACTTCTGGGCCGGCTTCAAAAACGACTTGGCAGAAGCAAGGAAGATGTCCGCAAGTTCATTGCGGACCTTTGATTTTGGTTTTGCCAGGCGTAAACTATTTGTCCTGCCCGTGACGTTTGTTGCGGGCAGGTTTTTTTAACCCCGTTTCATTCTGTTCCTGAGGTTCGGTTCCTCAGACGTTTTTGCCACCTCGCCGGATCTTGAGAACAATGAAATACGGAGTAGACGACGATACTCCCCTCGCTCGCTTCGTAAAAGAGCTCGAACGGAAATCGTCTTATCAAACCTCGACGAAATTGATCAACGGCAACAGGAAAGATTTCGGGGTGCCTTTGAATCATGTCCGTACATGCCTCGATACAACGGAGGAACTCTTCTCCCAATCCGGGTTCCCGGCTCTCGTACCACTCAAATGCAGTGGAGACGTCGATAGCAGCTTCTGGGGTGTACCTTAAAGCCTTAGTCATTCGCAGTCCGAGCGATCTGCTTCACTTGTTCCCAAGAGAGCGAAGACGCTGGATTCTGCGTCAGCGCATCTTTGCGTCTCCGCAGTTCGTCCATCTTCCAGCTTGAAAGATCTGGCACCGCAGCACCTGATTCCTCGTTGGCAATGCTATCCCACAGATCTTCAACCAACTGGAGGCGCTCAGCCCGGCCAAGCTTGAAGAGGGGGGCAAATTCAGCCTTCATTGGGTGACGATTAGCCTAAAAAGAAGCTTTGATCAAGTAAATGCGGGGTGCCCCGTCAATCCAGCGTCATCTTGTACCGCTTGAGCGCCAGGGAGGAGGCGACCAGGACAAAGGCGAGGATGGGCCAGACGTGGGGCAAAACTTCATACATCGTGTTGTCCTTGAGCAGGATGCCGCGGACGATGCGGAGAAAGTGAGTGAGCGGGAAGACGCTGCCGACGTACTGTGCCCACTCCGGCATGCCGCGGAAGGGGAACATGAATCCTGAGAGAAGAATGTTCGGGAGGAAAAAGAACATGGTCATCTGCATGGCCTGCAACTGACTTTTCGCCAGGGTGGAAAACGTGAACCCTACGGCCAGGCAGGCGACGATGAAGAGACCTGCCGCACCTGCCAGCAGGGCGAGCGATCCCAGCATGGGTACCTGAAAAAGCACCTTGGCGGCCACCAGAATGACGCCCACCTGCACGTAGCCAATGACCACATAGGGGATGATCTTTCCCACCATGACCTCGAGCGGGCGGGCGGGAGTGGCCAGCAGATTTTCCATGGTGCCCTTTTCCCGCTCGCGGGTGACGGAGAGCGCGGTCATCATGATCATGGTCATGGTGAGGATCACGCCCATGAGGCCGGGTACGATGTTATAACTCGTCAGCCCCTCGGGATTGTAGCGCCGCTGCACGCGCACCTCAAAGGGGTCTTCACTGGTCTTCAGCGAGGCCAGAGGTCCGCTCAACTCCCGGTTGATGGACTGGCGGCCCAGGGTGCTGATCACGCTAAGGGCATTCCCGGTCGCCGAAGGGTCAGTGGCGTCCGCAGCGAGCAGGACGTTTGGTCGCTCTCCGCGTTGCAAGCTGCGATCGAAGCCTGAGGGGATCACCAGGAGAAATTGCACCTCCCCGAGGGCCAGCAGGCGGTCGCCCTCGTCCTCGCTGGCGGGCTTGTGGGTCACTTCAAAGTACGCGGAGTTCTCCAGCGCACTCACCATGCTTCGCGCAAATGGACCGGGATCCGCACAGACCACCGCCGTGGGCAACTGTTTGGGATCGGAGTTGATCGCGTAGCCAAAGAGCAACAGCTGCAAGAGCGGCACGCCGATCATCATCGCAAACGTGAGTCGATCCCGGCGCACCTGGATGAACTCCTTGATGAGGACGGCCCGGACTCGTGCGAGGGAGAAGCGGTGGCTCATGGGGGGGAGGAGTTATGGGTTAGGAGTTGGAAGGCGGAGTGGAGTCTGAAGTGGGGATGGTGCATGTGGCATCTAACATCTAACTCATAACTTTTAACCTCTAACCCCTAGCCAAAATTATCGACACTCTTGTCCATCAGACTAATGAACACGTCTTCCAGGCCCGGCTTGATGCGATGCAGCGTCAGGTCAGAACGCTGGCGGAAGGGGGCCAGTGCCTTCTCCAGGGCATCGTGGTTGCGCCCGCTCACGTGAAGGGTCAGGCCAAAAGGAACCACCATTTCCACCTCGGACAGCTGCCTGAGTTCACGGGAGAGCTCGGGAAGGTCTGAGCCGGACACTTCCCAGATGTCCAGTCCGGAGCGGTCCACGACCTCTCCGGCGGTGCCTTCCACCACCTTCCTGCCGTAGGCCATGTACACCAGTTCATGGCACTGCTCGGCCTCGTCCATGTAGTGGGTGCTGACTAGCACCGTCATGCCTTCTGAGGCGAGCTGGTGAATGTTCTCCCAGAAATCTCGACGGGCCTTGGGGTCCACGCCAGCGGTGGGCTCGTCCAGCAGCAGCAGCTTGGGTTCGTGGAGCAAACAGGCGGCGAGCGCCAGGCGCTGCTTCCAGCCTCCGGAGAGGGAACCGGCGAGTTGCTGTCTGCGGGTGGCCAGGCCAAGACGTTCAAGGGTCTTTGCCACCACCTCTTTTCTTCGCGGCACGGCATAGATGCGGGCTATGAAGTCGAGGTTTTCTGAAATGCTCAGATCCTCGTAGAGACTGAACTTCTGGGTCATGTAGCCGACGTGCTTTTTAATCTCGGCAGTCTGGGTGCGAATGTCGAAGTCCAGGCAGGTTCCTTCTCCCGCATCCGGGGTCAGCAGCCCGCACAGCATGCGGATGGTCGTCGTCTTGCCACTTCCGTTGGGTCCCAGGAAGCCGTGAATGCGGCCGCCTTCCACCCGGATGGAAAAGTCATCCACCACCTTGCGGCCGTCGAAGGCCTTGGTGAGGTGTCGGACGTCGATGACAGCACTCATGGTCGCGATCCTTGGGGTTGTTTCCTAATGGAGGTGCACTTCCACCGGCTGACCGGGGTGCAGTTTAGGGGCATCCGCAGCCTGTGGGCGGGCCTCACACAGAAAGACAAGCTTCTCCCTCGTCTCCCGGCTGTAGATAACAGGGGGCGTGTACTCTGCCTGGCTGGAGATGAAGCTGACCGTCGCCTGCACGGGGGCGGCTCCGTCCATGTGGATCGCGACGCTGGCCCCCTTGGACAGGCGGGCCAGCTGAGCCTCCGGCACATAGAAGCGGATTTTCACGTTCGCCGGTGGCAGCAGGGTTACCACAGGTGTGCCTGCGGGGATCCATTCCCCGGCTTCATAGAGGGTGTCTTCCACCCGGGCGGCGGCTGGCGCAGTCTGCGTCTTTTCCTTTAACCTCCACTCCGCCCCGGCGAGCTGATCACGAGCCGCCTTCACTTCGGACTGCGCGGCTTCGATGGCGTCGGGCCGACCACCAAGTTTGGCCACCACAATCTGTGCGGAGAGCTCAGCCACCCTGGCCCGGTCCCGGTGCTCATTGGAGCGGGCCTGATCCAGGTCTGCGGCCGCCAGCGCTTTGGACCGTACCAGCGGCTCCACGCGTTTCAACTCGGCCGAAGAAAGGTCCAGCGCAGCCTGCGCCTGCCGGAGGCTTGCATCCTTTGCCGCAAGTTCCTCGGTGCGATCACCCTTCAGCAGGTCGGCCAGCCGGGCCTCCGCGGTGGCCACTCTTGCAGCCGCCTCGTTGCGCGCGGCCAGTTCGTCATCCGTGTTCAGGGAGAACAGCGGCGCTCCGGCAGTGATTTCATCGCCCCGCATGACATCGCGTTTCACCAGGCGGCCCGCCACCGGGGCCGCCACCCGGACGTAGTCGGCCTCCACATAGCCGTTGAGCAGATTGGGATCGCTCTTGGTGCATGCAGGGAGGGCCAGCAAAGTGGCCAGGAGCATGGGAAGCCGAGTTTTCATGTGGGTTTCTGGTTGGTGATGGCAGCTGGAGGCAGGGCCGATTGCAGCCCTGCTAGCGCCATGTCGATGCGTTGGGAAATGGCCTCATCACTGAAGACAGCGTTCTCCAGCCCCTCGAGAAGCGGTGCAGGTACGAGGTCAAACTTGGACATCACCGTGCCCACCACGAAGGGCATGGTGATGCTGCCAGCGATGAAGCCAATCAGCTGGGGCACAGCAATCGCCGGAAGCTGCCCCGCAGCCTGCGCAGCCATCATACGGGGCACCATGGTACCGATGATGCGGGGCTGGTTCTTGACGAAACCGTTGACCACCACCTGTTCGCCCGCCATCGCATCAGCCGCGAGCCGCATGAGGAGCTCGCGATGGTCTCGGGCCCAGCGGCCGAGGGCATTGAGTGCCGTTCGCAGGTTCTCCAAAGGGGAGGCGTCGGGCTGGGAGGTGTGCTCCAGCCTCGCCAGGATCTCATCGTAGGTGCGGCTGATGAGCGTCTCCAGAAACGCCTCCTTGTTCCCAAAATGGTAGTGGAACATCCCCAGGTTGACCCCGGCGTGGCTGGCCACCTGGCGGAGGCTGAGTTTGTGGCAGCCCGTCGTGGGGAGCAGTTCCCGAGCAGCGGCCAGGAGCTTCTCATCGACGTGGGAGGAAGGGCGGGGCATGGGGGAATTATACAAGTGTATAATTATACGCGCGACTAAAAAAATGAGTTTTTTTGCTGACGGCTGTTTAGGGGTCTGTTTTTTGAACAAGAGGACCCTGAAGTGGCACCCACTCCTTTATGCGACTGCTTCCACTAGGCTGCGCATGTCTTCTGGCCATGAACGCAGGTTGTGATCCGGTGCTGCCCACCGCCAGTCAGGCGGCGGACGGGGAAGGGGGCTTTGCGGTGGAGAGGCGACGCATGGTGGAGGCCCAACTCCAGGCCCCGGACCGAGGCATCCGGCATGAAGGGGTGTTGAAGGCCATGCTAGAGGTGCCCCGGCATGAGTTCGTGCCTGCCAAGTTCAGATCTGACGCCTACGATGACCGTCCCCTGCCCATTGGCCATGACCAGACGATCTCGCAGCCTTTTATCGTGGCCTTCATGACGGAGGCGCTGGATCCCAAGCCCACCCATCGCGTGCTGGAGATCGGTACCGGTTCCGGCTATCAGGCCGCGGTCCTGGCCCGGCTGGTCAAAGAGGTGTTCACGATCGAAATTGTGGAGCCGCTGGGTCGCCGGGCGGAAGCTGATCTGAAGCGTCTAGGGTATAACAATGTGCAGGTGCGCGTCGGCGACGGCTACGCCGGGTGGCCGGAGCATGCCCCTTTTGACACCATCATCGTCACCTGCGCGCCGGATCACGTGCCCCAGCCGCTCACCGACCAGCTCAAGGAAGGTGGTCGCCTCATCATCCCCGTGGGAGGGCAAGGCGCCCAGTCCCTGGTGCTGATTCGCAAGAAAGACGGCAAGCTGAAGCGGGAGCAAGTGATGGACGTGCGGTTCGTGCCTATGACGGGGAAGGCGGAGGAGTAGTGACCTCCCGCCTCTACTAGGCCTGCGCCCGCAAGACCCGCAGCATGTTTTGCCCTAGAACTGCTCGGATGTCGTCATCCTTGTGGCCCCGCATGACCAGCCCCAGGGTGAAGAGGGGCCAGTTGGTCCAGGCCAGGCTCTGCTCCGCCTCCAGGGTGGTTTGAAAGTCATCCTTGGGCCAGAGGTGCTCCCAGGAGGGGCCGGGGGTGCTGAGTGGGGAGCTGCCGTCCGCGCGACGTTTCACTTTGAGACGCTCCGCTTTGTCAAAACGTGAGAGGTACCCCACATCTGTTCCAATGGCCACATGGGTGGGGCCAAACTTTTTCAGCAGATGGTCGAGGTGATCCATCATTGCCACGATGTCCCCTTTGCCGCCCAGAAAGCGTGAGATGCAGCAGATGCCCACGAGCCCGTCCGTGTCGCAGATGGCCTGGATGACTTCATCCGGCTTGCCGCGGAAGTGTTTGTAAAGGCTGGCGCACGAGGTGTGACTGGCCACCATCGGCTTGGTGGAGGCTTTGGCTGCCTCCAGACTGGTTCTCCACCCGGAGTGGGCCACATCCACAATGACGCCAGCTCGGTTGAGTTCCGCCACCGCCTGATGTCCGAAGTCGCTGAGGCCGCCATTGTCGGGCTCGCCCGCGCCATCGCCCAACGGATTGCGGCGGTTGTAGGTGACGTGCATCATGCGCACCCCGAGTTGCTGGAAGATGCGCACAAGGCGGAGTTCATCACGGGTGCTCTCCCATGCACCCCGCAGAGGCACGCCGTTGGTGGTGAACAGGAGGCAGATTCCGCCAGCCTTTCGAGTGTTCTCCACGTCCTCTGCAGTCACCGCCTTAGTCACCTCCGGCTTCATGAGGTCCGTCTTCTGGGTGAACCGGGCCAGCCGCTTGATCAAGCGAAGGGGATCGTTGCCCTCCTCACCTGCATTCTGAAAGATGCAGGTCACCCCTGCCGCTCGGAAGGCCTCCATGAACTCCTTTCTTTCAGCAGGATCGGTGGCGCTCCGCGTCATGGACATCTCCTCACGCAGGTCCACCAGTTCTGCTGGGCTTGCCCCGGCCTCCACAGCGGCTTGAAATTTCTCCCCATCGATGGCGGCGCGTGGGGCAAATGCGTAGCTGTCCAGCACCAGCGATTGGTGATGGAGTTCCCATGCGCGGTCCATTTGAGCCTGCGTCGGCTTGAGCAGATTCAGGGCAGTTTCCCGGGCGCGATCAATCACGTCGTTCCCGGTTCGCCAGATACCTCCGGCTTCCTGAGCCCGGACATGAATGTTGAACAACGGGGCAGCAACAAGGGCCGAGGCGGTGTGAACGGTGCGACGAAGCAACTGACGGCGGGAGAGTGACATGGGAGCAGAGGCGGACAAAGTGAGTGGAAGGGGGTTTTTGAAACTAGGGGGCCTGATAGACCAGCTGACCAGCCAGCCAGGTCTTGAGTACCTTGGTTTGCGCCAGGTCATTGATCGGGCAGGTGAGGGGATCGCGATCCAGGAGAATCATGTCCGCCTGTTTGCCGTTCTCAAGGGAGCCTGTTTGGGATTCAAGGAACAACAAACGCGCATTGTTGATCGTGTACATCTGGATGGCCTGCTCGCGGGTCAGGCATTCCTCGGGATGCATGGGTTCATCGAGGAATCGCGCCGTTCGGGTGACGGCGATCCACATGCCCAGCCAGGGGTTGTAGGGGTTCACGGAGCGGAAGGAGCCGATCTTCTGCATGTGGTCACTGCCGCCTCCCACAACACCGCCTGCGGCGAAGATGCTCTTGAGCGGCTGAAACCAGCGGGTGCGCTCCTGGCCGAACTGCCCCAGCAGGGTGCGGGAGTCCAGGTGCAGCCAGATGGGCTGGATATCCATCATCACTCCCAGTGCCGCAGCCCGGCGGACGGCTTCTTCACTCATGAAGTTGCTGTGGGTGATGCAGGCCCGCGTGTTGCGAACCGGGTGCTCGGTGTTGACCTTTTCGTATGCATCCAGCAGCGTGTGAACCGCGCCATCGCCCACACTGTGGGCGGTGAATTGCAGCCCTGCGGCGGTCACCTTGTCCACCATCCTTTGCAGTGTCTCCGGCTGGATGTTCAGCGTGCCGCGGTAGGCGGGATCAGAGATGCCGTACACCTGGCTGATGCCCCAGGGCTGGCGCATGTAGGCGCTGCCGGTGAGCATGCCGCCGTCCAGCCAGACCTTGGTGCCGATGATGCGGAGGCGGTCATCGCCTTTGCACAAGGGGTGGGCGATCACTTCATCAATGCCCTGCTCGATGGTGCGCCACATGCCGACGGTATTGAAGGTGTGCGAGCACATGACGCGCAGGCTCAGCTCTCCCCGCTTCTTCATTTCCTCGTACCGGTCGAGCGACGCCCGGCCCGCGCCACGGTCTCCAATCGCGGTCAGCCCCACGGAGTTGTAGTCCTGGAACAGGGCCCGCGTGCGTTCATAGACCTCGGCAGGGCTCGGGGACTTGACCTTCTGCTTCATTTTCACAAATCGCCCCATTTCACGGAGCAGTCCGGTGGGTTCGCCCGTGATGGGGTCGATCTCCACCTTTCCAGGGCCCCCGTCCGTGATCTTGAAATCGCGAGTGATGCCGCTCAATTGGAGCGCCAGACTGTTAAGCATGCAGTCCGGTCCCGTGGAGAAGTTGACCGCGTGATTGGGCGCGGCCTGGTCCAGCTCTTGCCGGGTGGGGTAGCGCTGCTCCTTCAGCCGGGTGATGAAGACCTGCCGGACGTAGATCCACGAACCCTCCGGCGTGGCTTTGGCCCGGGCTGCGATGTAGCTGAGGACGTCCTGGATGGTCTCCATCACAGGGATCTCGTGGTCATACTCCGTGAGCGCGGCAGACGGGTGGACGTGGGAGTCCATGAGCCCGGGCATGACTGTCTTTCCGCCCAGGTCGATCAGCTGGGTGCTGGATTCTTTGAGCGCGAGCACCTCTTGATTGCCGCCGCTGGCAAGGATGCGGCCGGTGGCATCCACGGCCAGCGCTTCCCGGATGCTGAATCCTGCATCGACCGTGAGGATCCTGCCATGGTGAAGGATGAGTGAGGGGGCCGTCGTCTGGCCCCAGCCGAGGCTGAAGGTGGATGACAGCAGCGTGGCGGCGAATGCCGTGCGCAGGATGGGAAGCGGACGCATGCACGAACAAACGCGCTCACAGGCGCTGTTCGTGCATGGTGTGGAGAATCAGTTCACGCGACCGTTCCTCACCGGTAAAAACGGCGGGTTCAGGACTGCACGGATTCGTCGCTCTTGCCAGTGATCGTGCGGATGAGGTAGCGGCCGAAAAGAATGGTGCTGAAACTCATGCCCATGAGCAGCAGCGCGTCCTTGGCTAGCACGATTTCACGATTCTTGAAATCGTTCGCGACGGGGATCGCCGTGGCTACCATCACGGCCAGGCAGGCCAGCATGGCGAGTGCCGACTTGCCGCGAACGGAGCCGGATTGCCGCTTCCTGGCCTTCTCAATGTAAGCTGCTGCTTCGTCACCCACGATGCCATGTTTGGCACCCAGCCACACACGGATTTCGAACTCCGGCGTCTGCAAGTCCACCTTGTTGTTCACCTGCTCTTGGATGGTCCATTGATGAGGGGCCGCCTTGGGGGCATTGGGATCGGTTTTGGTGTCCTCCTCCGGAAGCGGCGCGAAGAGGGGATCGATCTGTCGGTCCACGAACCAACGCGTCACTCCTTTGGCCATCGCGAGGGCGATGAATGCCAAAGCTCCGAGGCCGAGAATGAGCATCATATGACTGAACTCCTAGCACAGAGCGTGCGAAATCCCAGAAGAAAGACGTCCTTCTCCCGGGGATTCCGCAGCCCGGTTGTGGCTCACTCTGATGTCTCACAACCGGCTCGCAGTCTGGGCTATTGCAACTCCGCCGTCACTGCCACCGTGGTCGCGGCCGGACCGCCGCCAGGGCTGGAGAGTTCCACCTTCGTGAAAGGGGAATCGGGTTGAAGTGAAACCGTAAACCAGCGCAGGCTCTTGTTCTTGACCAGGCCATCCGCGAACTTGGAACCTGGCACCTTCACATCACCCACGTAGTCTGTAAAGACGATGCCATCACGAAGATCCACTTCGTCGACCTTGCCGTTTGCGTACGTCAGTTTCACGGTCATTGCTTCTTCGCTGCATAGCCCACCGGGATCTCCACACGCTGGGGGAGTGTGTTGGCGAAGGACTCGGGTGGCCCGCCTTTCAGCACGATGACATTGCCACCCAGCGAGCTCTTTTCCGGGTCCATGATGTCGAAGGGGATGCCCTCTACATTCACGATACCGAACTTTAGAAAGGGCTAGGTGTCACCGGTTTGCTCTTGGCTCTGAGCTATCAATCAACCGGCGCACTGGTGTTGCCGGTGATGAGACGTAGCAGACACTTGAGAAACCAGAAGGCACAGATGCAAAAGACGGCAAGCAGTGCCAGCGTCCTCCCTCCTAGAAGCACCCCTCCCACTGCGGCGAAGGCGGTCGGAACGCCAGTGGCAACCATTCCCACTCCGGAGATCAACATGCCGTAGAGTGCCCTCTCCCGCACCGCCAGTTTTCTCTTTCGCTGGGCGATGGCGAGCATGCGGTCAGCGTCTTTTCCGGAGATGTAATGTTTTTCCTCCAACCACGCCCGCACTTCGTCCACCGGAGTGTTCCAGTGGATCTTGGACGTCACCAGCTCCTGAATGGTCCAGCTCTTGGACCCCGGGGGAGGGGAGGGGGGCTCATCCGTGGGTGACTCACGAAACTCAGGGGCCTCCGTGCGATGTGCGATCCACTTTGTCAGAAGATGGGCTGCTACCCCTGCGGCGGCCAGGGCAAAAATGATGAAGGGAAACGAGTCCATGGAATCTGTTGCTCAGCTCGGTGTATGATGACTACAGTTGCAGGTTCATCGAGGCAGGTGGCACGACTTTTCCTGCTGTATTCGGTAGTTTGTGTCTGCCTTCGTGAGAGCGCGGAGGGCGCTATGTTCCAAAAGGACGACGTAGCTAGTTTAGGTCGTTCTTGTATAACAGATCGAGTGCTTGAGCGAGACTGATGGTTTCTTCGTTGACGGAAGCCTGCGTGAACATTCTGCTGGATTCAGCAATCACAGTCCCCAGATTTCGATGAGAGCAATCTTCGCCAAAATGTACTCCTTGTATCTCCTGATGTCGTTGATCACTTTGTCGCTAGCTATGGGCTACATCGTGACGCAGTCCGCCGGAAGATACCCCTGTCCCCACGTGGGAACTCAACCCCGAATGCTAGCCTTCTATCTGGTTCCTACATGTTTGGTCGTTTTTGGTGGGGCTAAGAGCAGGCTGCATGGCCTCGCTCGGGCGGCCTGGGTCGGGCTGTTGGTGGTTTTGATGGTTATGGATCAATTCAATTTCCTGGTTGAATATGAAACGTGGCTGTATCGTGCTGGACCAAAATCAGGCACGCCTCCATGGAAGGTTTATCGTGAAGGTCGAACGATTTGGCAAGAGTGGTGAGATCCGGTAGCCCCTTGCACGTCTACGGAACAATCTCCCGCCACTCCCCCGGCCGAAAATCCGGCGGCAGCGCCAGTGATCCAATGCTTTCGCGGTGCAAGGAAACGACACGATTGCTCACCCGGTGAAACATGCGCTTGATCTGGTGATAGCGTCCTTCATGCAGGGTAACTCTCGCCAGCCGCTCTCCGAGGATCTCCAGCTCTGCCGGCAGGGTGGTCAGGTCTTCGGTGTGAAAATAGAAGCCTCTGGCAAACAGCTCCACGGCCTCGGGCGCGATGGGTTCGGCGGTTCCGACCAGATAGACCTTGGCCACCTTTTCATCCGGCTCAGTAAGGCGTTTCGACCAGCGTCCGTCATTGGTCAGCAGCAGCAGGCCTGAGGAGCTGCGGTCCAGTCGACCGGCAATGTGAAGGGTTTCCCTCGCGGGATGGTCGATCAACTCCAGGACCGTCGGATGCTGGGGATCGCTGGTGGCGCTGAGGTAGCCCACCGGTTTATGCAGCATGATGTACAGGGCCTGCTCGCCCTGTTGAACCAGGGTGTCATCGAGCCAGACAGTGGAAAAGCGATCCACCTCATGTTGCCCATCCGTCACCACCCGATCATCCACCTTCACCTTTTTCCCCGCAATGGCCTGCATCGCGGCCGTCCTCCCCATGCCCTTGTGCTTGGCAATCAGTCGGGAGAGGAACATGAAAGGGGGAGGTTAGGAGTTAGGGGTTATGAGTTAAGAGGGGCTGTAGTTGAGCGTAGCACATGGGGCGGCCAGCTCATAACGTCTAACCCTTAACGCCTAACCTTGCTTTCTTCCCACATACCCTACCGCCAGCACGGTCAAGTCATCCGACGCCTCATGGTTCAGGCTGTGGAGTTGCACGTCGGCAATCACCGTCTGGGTAAGCTGGTCCACGCTGAGGTTGCCGTTGGCCACCAGCAGGTTTTCCAGGCGTTGATGAGTGTAGAGTTCCTTGGCGGTGTTGAAGGCCTCGGTGACGCCATCGGTGTAGAAGAAGAGCCGGTCTCCGGGGGTGAGCTGGAAGCTGCCGGTGCTGAAGTCGAAATTGCGCACCAGGCCCAAGGCAGGGTTGCGGTCGCTCTTTATGGTATCGAGTTCTCCGGCGGCGCTGAGGCGGTAGGGTGGGGGATGACCGGCATTGCAGATCTCCAGGGTCCCGGTACGCACGTTGAGCACGGCGTAAAGCAAGGTCACAAACATGCCCGTGTGAGACTCGTCGCAGAGGGCGTCATTGACCCTGGTCATGATGCCTGAAACGGTGCGCTCCGGGCTGGCATGCGCCTGGAAGAGTGTCTGGGTCATGGCCATGAAGAGGGCGGCCGGCACCCCTTTACCGGAGACGTCACCGATGAGGATCGAGAGCCTTTCGGGATCCAGGAAGCGATAGTCGTAGAAATCGCCCCCCACTTCGCGGGCCGGCTGAATGATGGCGTGCAGGGCGATCGAGGCGTGCTCCGGCCAGTCGGCGCGGTCCGACCACTGCTTGGGCAGCATGCTCATCTGGATGCGGCGGGCGGCGTTGAGTTCCCCCTCCATCCGCTCGCGCAGGGCGGAGGTGTGGCGCAGCTCTTCCATTCGCATCTTTAGATCCCGCGTCATCTTCGTGAAGGCCGAGGCAAGGTCGTGCACTTCATCGATGTTCACCGCCTCGTTGAACCGGTGGTCCAGATCGCCCCCGGCGATCCTGCGTGCCGCTGCGGCCAGCTTGTTCACCGGGCGGCTCACTGAGCGTGCCACCAGCCAGAGGCTGACAAAGAGGCCCGACACCGCCACAAAGACAATGATGAGCATTTCCCCCAGCAGCCGGTAGGCATTGCGAAAGACCTCATCAGCCGGGTACACCAGAGCCAGCATGAAGTTGGCCGTCTGCACAGGGGCGAAGGCCACCCACGCCTCCTTCTGGTCGAGCGGGTTGAACGTGTTAATGAAGCCCTCGCTGCCCGGCATCATGGAATGGGCCAGCACCGGATTGAGGTCCTCCAGTCGCACCTTCATCACCTTGGAGGCATCTGGGCACGCGATGATGCGTCCCTCAGTGCTCAAGAGCATCGCGTAGCCCGTTTCACCCACTTTGACGGAACTCAGCCCGGCGGTGATCTGGTCGAGGGAGATGTCGATCGTGGCGACGCCTTTGAAATCGCCCTTCGAGCCATCCGGCTTGGTGTGGTAGAACGGCACCGCCCGGGTGATCATGAGCACATTGCCGCCGCCTTCATCAAAGAAGGGCTCAATCCACATGGCGTGCCCCAGCCGCTTCGGCTGCTGGTACCAGTCCCAGAGAAAGTGGTCGTAGGCGGGTGGCGTTAGCAGCGAGAACTCCGTCTTGCCTCCGGAGCGGTAGGCGTAGGGGCAGTAGTTGCGCTCCTCGGGGGCGAACGTATTGGGCTGGAAGGCGAGACAGCTCCCGTAAATGCCCCCTGTCCGCGAGACCACGTCCGTCAGATAGCGATGCAGGGTCTCCTGATCCTCGATCAACCCGCTCTCCAGCAGACGGGCGTGCATGTCCGGCACGCGGGCGGCCTCGGCCAGAGCCCGGTCCAGCTTCGTGGCATGGATGCGGGCGAGATTCAGAGCCGCGGCCTGGGCCTGCTCCACGGCGCTCCGGAAAATACGGACCGTCACCAGACCCAGCACGAGCAGCAAAAAGGCGGCCGAGGGAATGACGATCAGCCGCGTGAACCGCGATTGAAGAGATCCCTGAAGCAGCCGCCTGAACAACACCTGGAGAAAAGAGGGGTGTTAGGCGGCCTGCGCCTGGGGTGGGGCTATTTGCTCAAGCGCCACAGCCCTGTTTTCGTACAGCTTGAGGATGCGGTCGAATCCGATGGTCTCGAACACGAGGCGCACGTTCGGGGTCAGGCTGCAGAAGGCGCAAAGGCCACCAGCCGTTTCCATCTTCTTGGCCACGATCAGGAAGACCCGCAGGCCCGCGCTGTTGATGTAGGTGAGATCCGAGCAGTCCACCAGGAGAGCGCGTTTTGTCACCTCAGCAAGGTCCCCGAGTTTCATTTCCAGTTCCGTGGCAGTCAGGGTGTCCACTTGGCCACTCAGCTTGGCCAGCGTCAGATCGGGCAAAATTTCGGATTCGAGGGTCATGGCAGTTCGACGGCGGAGGACTGAGTCACTTTCTTGGACAGGACGAGCAGATTGCGCTGGCCAATGCGCTTGTAATTGACCCGGTCCATCAGACTGCGGACGAGGTGAATGCCGAGGCCGCCCGGGGAGCGATCCTGCAGGGGCGCGGCAACATCCGGGATGGGGAGATCCAGGGGGTTGAAGGCGCAGCCGTCGTCCTCCACCTCCGCCCAGAGTTCGTGCTGGTTGGTGGTCAGGCGGAGCACAATCTCCCGCACGCAGGGGATTTGTCCGGCGGAGTGGACCACGATATTGGTCACCAGCTCATCGAGCGAGAGCTTGACCAGAAACACCGTCTGCTCTGGCACATCGTGCCATTGGCCGAACTCCCGCACAATCTTGCCCACCAGTTCCGTCTCGCGGAGGTGGACATTGAGCTTGGTGCTGAGGCTACCGGGCCGCATGGCGGAATTATTGCTTGCTTAAGGGTTTGTGCAAGCAGGCATTCCGAGGCGCGCGAGGGACTTCACAAGTTCCTTGGGTTCCTTGCTTGACGCTTGAGCGCCAGTTTCCATAGTCGCGGTCTCCCGTACAAGGTGCAGTTCACCGCAGATTCAACGGCATTTTTCCATGAATATTCACGAATACCAGGCCAAGGAACTCTTTGAGAAGTTTGGAGTCGCCACCCCGAAGGGGAAAGTGGCAGCCACCGCGGAGGAGGCCGGAGCGGCCGCCCGCGAAATCGGAGGAACCGGACTGGTCGTGAAAGCCCAGGTGCATGCGGGTGGCCGTGGCAAGGGGACCTTCACCAACGGCTTCAAAGGCGGGGTGCACGTCATCAACACCGCTGAAGAAGCCCAGGAAATCGCTGGCAAGATGCTCGGCCAGACGCTGGTAACCCACCAGACCGGCCCAGAAGGCAAACTGGTGAGCAAGGTTCTCATCGCCAAGTCGGTGGACATCGCCAAGGAGCACTACTTCGCGATCCTTTTCGACCGCAGCACCAGCCGCCATGCCATCATCGCCAGCACCGAAGGCGGGATGAACATCGAGGAAGTGGCGGAGAAGACTCCAGAGAAGATCATCAAGGAGTTCGTACACCCCACGCTCGGGCTTCAGGCCTACCAGTGCCGCAAGATCGCTGCCGCGCTTGGTCTGCGCGGCGCGCTCATGACCCAGGCGGTGAAGCTGTTCACCGCCCTCTATAAACTCTATATCCAGAGCGACTGCTCCCTGGTGGAAGTGAACCCCCTGGCCATCACCACCGACAATCAGGTCGTGGCTCTGGACGCCAAGTTCAACTTCGACGACAACGCCCTCTACCGCCAGAAGGACATCGTAACGCTGCGTGACACCAGCGAGGAAGATCCCCGCGAAGTGGCAGCCAGCGAGTTCGGCCTCAGCTACATCGGTCTGGATGGCAACATTGCCTGCCTCGTGAACGGCGCCGGTCTGGCCATGTCCACCATGGACATCATCAAGTTCCACGGCGGCGAGCCTGCCAACTTCCTCGACGTTGGAGGTGGCGCTTCCAAAGACCAGGTGGCAGCAGCCTTCAAGATCATCCTTGGCGATCCCAACGTGAAGGGCATCCTGGTGAACATCTTTGGTGGCATCATGGACTGCAACGTCATTGCCACCGGCATCATCGCCGCCGCCCAGGAAACCGGCCTCAGCCTGCCGCTCGTGGTGCGCCTTGAGGGGAACAACGTCGCAGCGGGCAAAGAAACCCTCGCCCAGAGCGGTCTCGCCATCACTGGTGCAGATGACCTGACGGATGCGGCGCAGAAAATTGTCGCGGCTGTTGCGGCGGCATAACTCTTAACCTCTTCCCACCACCGCCATGCTCAAAGTCACCGAATTTGCCTTCACCGGTTACGCTGTGACCGACTTGGTTCGAGCCCGTGAATTCTACGAAACGGCGCTCAATCTCACCCCGGCTTCTGTGTTCGAACACGATGGCCACGGGTGGGTTGAGTATGAAGTTGGCCCTCATGTCCTGGCGATCACGGACATGAGTATTGACTGGAAGCCCAGCAAGGATGGCGGTGGCGTGGCCCTTGAGGTGGAGGACTTCGACAAAGCCCTGGAATGGCTGAAGTCCAAGAACGTCACCTTCTATAGCGAGCCCTTCGAATCTCCCGTGTGCCACATGGCGCTCATCAGCGATCCCGACGGCAACTCCATCTGCATCCATAAACGAAAAGCGGGACATTCTTAATCCAGCCTTTTGCCTTGACCCTTTTCCCTTATCCCTTTCCCCATGTCTATTCTCGTTGATCCCTCCACCCGTATTCTCGTCCAGGGTATCACTGGCGACTTTGGTTCACGCCACGCGAAAGCGTCGCTCGATTATGGCACTCAGCTTGTGGCGGGTGTCACTCCCGGCAAGGGCGGCCAGACGTTCGATCACGGCACCCACAAGGTGCCGGTTTATGACACCGTTGATGAAGCGGTGAAGCAGACCGGGGCGACCGTCAGCGTCATCTTTGTGCCGCCGCCCTTCGCTGCCGATGCCATCTTGGAAGGCGTGGACGCCGGACTCGATCTCGTGGTTTGCATCACGGAAGGCATCCCGGTCAATGACATGATCAAGGTGAAGTCCGTCATGCAGGGCAGCAAGACCCGCTTGATCGGACCGAATTGTCCCGGCCTCGTCACTCCTGGCACTGGCGACAAGTCCTACGGCGGCTGCCGCATCGGCATCGCTCCGGGTTATATTCATAAGCGCGGCAATATTGGCGTGGTCTCACGCTCCGGCACCCTCACTTATGAGGCTGTCTGGCAGCTGACCACCCGCGGCTACGGCCAGAGCACTTGCGTCGGCATCGGTGGCGATCCGGTGAACGGGACCTCCCACCTCGACGTGCTGAAGATGTTCAACGAAGACCCGGAAACCGAAGGCATCATCATGATCGGTGAAATCGGTGGAAGCGCCGAAGCTGAGGCTGCCCGCTGGGCCAAGGAGAACTGCAAGAAGCCCATCGCTGGCTTCATTGCTGGAGCCACCGCCCCTCCCGGGCGTCGCATGGGCCACGCCGGTGCCATCGTGGGCGGTGAAGAAGACACCGCAGAGGCCAAGAAGAAGATCCTCGCCGAGTGTGGCATTGCCGTCTCGGACTCCCCGGCTGACATGGCCGTGACCCTCCTTCGGGTCATGGGCAAGTTGTAGAAGGGGTTGGATGTTAAGCGTTGGGTGTTAGGGGTTAAGAGTGGGCTGGCGCTGTGGTGCCGAAGTTCAACTCCTAACCCTTAACCCATAACGTCTAACGTTTTCCCCTCTTCACCCTCAGGCTCGCCGCCCATTCGCGGGCAAAGTCGCGGTGATACCGCCAGTTGATGATGGCGGTGACGGCCATGGCGATCAAGGCTCCTAGAGCCGCCAGTGCCATGTCCTTGTGGGCATCCCAGGGATCTCCTTGGGTGCCCAGATAGGCCGCTCCGAGGTCTCCTCCAAAGACCTCTGCCGCGGCCCACTCGATGAGTTCGAACAAGGCGGAGGTGGACAGGGTGAGATCCAGGGGAAGGAAATAACCCCAGAACCCCCGGGCATTGGCGAGGGAGAGGAAAATCTCGCGGATCGGGTACGCCAGGAGGAAGCCGTACATGAAGTGGATCACGCGGTCGAAGTTGTTCCGCTGCCACCCCAGAGCGTCGTTGAGCGAGAAGCCGAAGGTGTTCTGGAAAAAGGCATCGTAGGGCACCTTTGCGTAGGTGTAGTGGGCACCCAGTTCGTGCAGGCAGAGAAAGATGCAGACCAGGGTCCAGGACAGACGCGAGAAGGGGAGCTTCCGGTAGATGGCGTAGAGCACTGGGATCGCGACCAGGATCAGGGCATTCTCCAGCAGCCAGTCGTGACGGTAGTGGGGACCCCACCCAGAAAGCAGGATCGCCAACAAAAAGATCCCGGCCAGCCGCAGGACATGGCGGCGGTGTTTCTGGTTGGCGGCGAGTGTTGCGCCCCCGTTGTTGGTTGGCGGTGATGCTGCCGCGTTACCTGCCATGGCTACAAGCATGGCAGGGCGGTGGTCCCGGCGTCAAGCGGGCAGTTCTCAGCGACGTCTATCTGGAGGAAACTGACGGAGGGGTGCCGTCGGCAGTAGCCTGGAGCTTCTGGGCACTGGCTTGCAGATCGTAGAAGGCGTTCTGTAGGGCCATTCGTTTCATCGCCGCAGCCCGCTCGAGTCCGGCAGAGCCAAACCGCCCCATCTGGAGCTTTTGAAAAGCTGCTGCGAGGGCAGGAGTGGCGCGTTCTGTCACGGCTTGGTCCAGCAAGGCGGCCAGCGCCTTTTCCTGTGAAGGGGGAAACACTTCCATTCTCGCGACAAAGACCCGTTTTACCTTCGTGGGTGTCGGGGACAGCTTCAGGGGAAGCACCGCGTTGACCCAGCTTTCGGGCAGCAGGGCCAGGACCCGTGTGCCAGGCTCCTTGAACCAGGCTTCCTTCCAGGTGGCGACCATCGCGGCAGCTTCGGCAGAGGTCAGTCCCGCGGAGGTGAGCTCCTGCTTCACGGCTTCTGCCAATGAAGTGGCCGCCTCGTCCACGGCAGTGGCCGGTGGCTCAATCGCCAGCGCTGGAGAGTCCTTCGGTGCCACAGGCAGGGCGTCCAGCTTGCGCCAGGAGGCCCGGTTGTTCTCCACTCGCAGCAGGAATGCTCCGGTGATGGGCTCGGAGTAGGTGTTGATCAGTCGCAGTTCCGTATCCGAGGGGGCGGTGACAAGCAGGGGGATTCTCAAGTCCGCAGCACCACGATAGAAGATGAACTTGTCTGCCTGCGTCGAGCCGGTGGGGTAGGTGGAGCGGACAATCCAGGCGTCGGGCACCTCCCGGGCGTGAGCATAGTGATCGCCCCGGCCGCGAGGCGCGGGGGGAATCTGGGCAAGTGCCGTCTTGTCATCCGGAGGCAGCAGCTCAAACCGCCACTCCACTGGGGTCGCAAGGTTGACTGGCTCGCCCGTCTTCGCGGTGAGGGCGAAAGGGAACGTTGCGGGATAAGGGAACCACTCGGTGATCCGGCCGCTCTCCATGGTCACGCCGGCCGTGGCCTTCATGGGAGCCTGAGGATAAAAGTACAACACCGGCGTCTCCATGCGCAGCAGAGTGCCGGCTACGCTTTTGCCCTGGAAGGGGTTGTTCCCGACGAAGATTGGTAACCCGGCGAGATCTGCCGAGGGTTGGTACCATTGGAGAGGCGCTCCGTCTGATCCCGCGACTTGGGTCATCGTTCCCCACTCATGGACGTAGTAGTTTTCGGCCGACAAGGCGATGGCATTTGCCGCGATGACTGCCACCAGGGTCAAGATCGAGGTTTTCATGATCCTAGCGTAGTCTTTGCCGGGGAATCAGGGGAAATCGGAAATTGTAAGAAGAATGTCTGTAGAGGCCGCCGTATGCCTCAGGTTTGCCAAGGTGGAAGTTGGGGGAATAAGCGCAAATCGGGGCTCGGATGGCGCGGTTTTCGCTTGAGTGAAATCCGCCCCGCAGTTAACACAATCCTGACGTGACCGCGCTTGGATCAGGATCTCCAAGCGGAGGCATCATGGGCATACTTTTTCAACGTTCACCAACTCTCTGTCATGGCTGTCGTATCAAAAGGTCTCGAAGGTGTGGTTGCTGCGGAAACGCGGCTCGGCGAAGTGAAGGGTGCGGAAGGCATCCTGTTTTATTGCGGGTACGACATCAATGAGCTGGCTGGCAAAGTCTCATACGAGGAAGTGGTGTACCTCCTCTGGCACCAACGCCTGCCCAACCGGACAGAGCTGGACGCGCTGACCACCGCCCTCCGTGCGGAGCGTGAGTTGCCCCAGGGCGTGATCGATTTCCTCGTTAATGCTCCGAAGTCGGCCAAGCCCATCGACATCATGCGCACCGCCGTGTCCATGCTTGGCTGTTATGACACTCAGCGTCATGACTTGAACATGGGGGCGGAACTCGCCACCGCCATCAAGCTCGTTTCCCAGATCGGGATTGTCGCCGCCTACTTCCATCGCTCCCGCCAAGGCCTGTCCCTGCCGCCCGTGCGCAAGGATCTTGGTGAGGCTGCGCATTTCCTTTATCTGATCACGGGTGAAGTACCCAGCAAGGAGGCTGAGCAGACGCTCGACGTAGCCTACGTGCTGCATGCCGAGCACGGCTTCAATGCCAGCACTTTCACGGCTCGCGTGGTGGCCTCCACGCTTTCGGACATGTTCTCGGCCATCAGCGCCGCGATTGGAGCCCTCAAGGGGCCGCTTCACGGTGGTGCCAACGAGGGGGTGATCCACATGCTTGAGGAAATCGGCGACGTGGACAAGGTGGACTCCTGGGTGGAGGACGCCCTGGCTCAGAAGAAGAAGATCATGGGCATCGGCCACCGCGTGTACAAGGTGCTGGATCCCCGTGCGCCTCACCTCAAGGAAATGGCGATCAAGCTCAGCAACCAGCTGGGCGAGCCCAAGTGGATTCAGATGTCTGAGCGCATCGCCTCCATCATGCGCGACCAGAAGGGGCTCAATGCCAACGTGGATTTCTACAGCGCCACGGTTTACTACAGCCTCGGCATCCCGACCGACCTGTTCACTCCCATCTTTGCCATCTCCCGTATGAGCGGCTGGACCGCGCATGTGCTGGAGCAGTGGTCCGAAAACCGCCTGTTCCGCCCGTTGAGCGAGTACGTGGGCAGACCCTATGGGCAGAAAGTGCTTCCCATTGACGAGCGCTAGGACGAGGTGGATGTAGCGCCCTCGGACCGGCTGGTCCGGGGCGTTTTGAATCAAAGGGCCCTGGATTTATCTGGGCCCTTTCTTTTTGTTTCGTATCCCCGTCCATGACTCCCATTGCTTCCTCATCCATCATTGAGGCCCTCCAGTGGCGCTACGCCACCAAGGTGTTTGATCCCTCGAAGAAGATCCCAGCAGAGACTTGGGCGGTGCTGGAGGAGTCGCTGGTCTTGACGCCTTCCTCCTACGGGCTTCAGCCCTGGAAGTTTCTGGTCATCACCAACCCCGAGGTGCGGGAGGCCTTGGTGCCTCACGCCTGGCGTCAGCGGCAGGTGGCGGATGCCTCACACCTCGTGGTCCTGGCGGTGCGCAACGGCTATGCCGAGGCGGATGTGGATGCCAACATCTTCCGTATGGCGGAGGTTCGGGGCGGTACTCCAGACGCGCTCATGGGCTTCAAAAACATGGTCATGAAGACATTGGTGCATGGATTGCCTCAGGAGGACCTCACGCAGTGGGCCAAGTGCCAGGCCTACATCGCCCTGGGCCAGTTCATGACGGCGGCGGCCCTTTTGGGCATTGATACCTGTCCCATGGAGGGATTTGTTCCCGCAAAGATGGACGAAGCGCTGGGACTTGCCGCCCGCGGCTACACCACTGCGGTGCTCTGTCCGGCAGGCTATCGATCAGAGGATGACCGCTATGCCTACTTGCCCAAGGTGCGGTTCAAACCCGAAGATGTGATCGAGCATATCTGAAATCCACGGCGTTTTAGCGCAAAAAAGTCCTTGGATTCCCGTGGGAATCCACAAATATCAGGGAACCGGGTGGCATTCCGCTTGATAGACAAGCGGAGGGCGGCAGTTTATGATCCCGACTCCTTTCCCATCATGCGCACTTATCTTTCCCTTATACTGTGCTGGCTGGCCATCGGCCCGCTTGCCGTCCTGGCGCAAAGCGGTGGAGGCGAGGCCGGCGAGCTCTACTTCAGGGGCTACATGCTGAAAAACGAGGCGGAAAAGCTGGAGCAGTCAAACGATCTGGCTGGTGCTCAAGCTAAATACGAAGAAGCCCGGCAACTGGTCGCCAAGGTTTCGCAAAATTTTCCGCAATGGCAGCCAGAAGTGGTGACCTATCGCCTCAAGGCGATTGAACAGTCCCTGGAACAGCTTTCCGCCAAACTCGGCGGAGCCAGGCCTGCTCCCGTAGCGGCCGCGCCGACGGCTCCGGCTCCGGCTAGCCCCAAGACGGTTTCCCCTGGAGCAACCGGCGGCGGCGGTGTGTCGCGTCCTCCAGTTGGTGAGATCCCTCCTGCATTGCCCCCGGGCAATATGGCAGTGGAAGACCTCACCAAGCAGTACCTTGCCCTGCAGCGCAAGAACGCGGAGATGGCCGCCCAGATCAAGGCCTACGACGAAAGCTACAACGCTACCCTTCAGGAAAAGAACCGCGCCCAGCAGGAGAAAATGCTCCTGGAGCGCCAGATGAAAGACCTCAATGAGAAGGTCGATTCCCTGAGCCAGGCGACCAAGACTCGCGACACGACCTCCAAGTCCGAACTGGAGAAGGCGCGCAACGAGGTGAAGATGGTGTCGGATCTTCTGGAAAAGACCACCAATCAGCTCACGGAGTCCACCAAGGTGATGGATTCCTTGCTGAAGGAGAAGGAGTCCCTTCAGGAAACTCAGCGTCGTTTGGAAAACGAGATCGACGTCATCAAGAAGGACAAGCCGGAAGACTTCAAAAAGCTCCTGGCGGACAAGGACACTGCCCAGAAGAAACTTGAGGCTGACCTCGTCGAGGCGCGCAAAGGGGCTCAGGAAGCGCTCGATCTGCGCAAGACCATTGCGGAAAAGGAAACCGCTCAAAAGAACCTGGAAGGTGAGATCGAGACGCTGAAGGGGGAGTTGCGCAGTGCAAAGAGCGGATCGCCGATGTCCGTCCAGCTTAAGAAAAACGTGACCGAGAAGGAAACACTCCAGAAGCAGCTGGAGTCTGAACTCGCCGATGCCAAGCTGAAGGCCAAGGAGAACGAGGATCTAAAAAAGACCATGGCCGAGAAGGACGTGGCCCAGCGTCGCCTGGAAGCTGAGCTCGCCTCCGCCCGTCGGGACGCCATGTTGTCCGATGAGCTCAAGAAGACCATTGCGGAGAAGGATCTCGAGCGCCAGAAGCTGGAAAACGATCTGGCCCGGGTGGAAGTGGACCTCGCCGAAGCTAAAAAAGGCGTGGTGATGTCCGCTGAACTGCGTCGCACCGTCACGGAAAAGGAAGCGCTTCAAAAGAAGCTGGAGACCGAACTGGCCGACGCCAAGAAGTTTGCCCAGGAAGTGGACGAGCTAAAGGCCTCGATCGCCACGAAGGATGCCGCCGGCAAGAAACTTGAAACGGAGCTGGCCACGGTGAAGTCGGATCTGGAGTCTGCCCGCAAAGATCTGACGACGGCCAAAGCTGATGCGGCAGGTGCCTCCGCCCTGCGCAAGACCATCAAGGAGAAGGAAACCTTGCAAACCAAGTTGGAAGGGGAGCTTGCTGCCGCCAAAAAGACCGCAGGAGAAGTGCCCGGCTTGAAGTCCTCCATCGAGGAGAAGGATGAGGCCAGTGAAAAACTTTCGGCAGAGCTCACCAAGGTGAAGTCGGACCTGGCCGCTGCCCGCAAGGAGTTGACCACGGCGAAAACCGATGCGTCCACGGCATCGACCCTCAAGAAGTCCATCAACGAGAAAGAAGCCGCCCAGAAGAAGCTGGAGGCGGATCTGGCCCTGGCCCAAAAAGGGGCGAAAGAGGCAGCCGAGTTGAAGAAGACGATCATGGAGAAGGATGCGCTCCAATCCAAGCTTGAAGGTGATCTGGCGAGGCTGCGGGTGGAGCTGGCATCAGCCAACAACACGGCCGTGAAGTCCACGGACCTGAAGAAGAGCATCGCCTCCATGGAGGCCACCCAGCAGAAGCTGGAGGCTGAACTCACTGCGGCCAAACAAGGTGCCGCTGAGGCTGAAGCGTTGCGCGTGGCCATGGTGGACAAGGACGTGCTGCAAAAGAAGCTGCAGGATGAGCTGACCCGTTTGGAGGCCGAGCTCGTGGAGGCCCGTCGTGGTGCGGCGCTGGCGGAGGAAATGAAGCGAATGATTGTCGAGAAGGATGCCACCCAGAAGCAGATGGAGGCAGATCTTGCCAAAGTGCGCCAGGAGCTCGAAAGCACCAAGAAGGAGAAGTTCCAGTCCCAGGAGATGGCCAAGCTCTCCGCCAGCAAGGCGGCCACGGAAAAGAAGCTTGAGTCAGACCTCGTGAAGATGGAGATCGATCTGGCAGCGGCTCGCCGCATGGCCCAGCAGGCCGACGAACTCAAGAAGCAGCTTGCTGACAAAGAAGCGCTCTACAAGCAGCTCCAGCAGGAACTGGCCGAGACCAAGCTTGAAGATTCCATTCGCAGCGATGACTTCCGTATGCAGCTTGCGGAGAAGGATGCCTCGCACCGGAAACTGGAGGCGGCTCTTGCTGCCGCCACCAAGGATGCTCCCAAGCCCGAGGACCTGCGCCGTCTGATGACGGAGAACCAGCGCCTCAAAGATCAGCTCGAGGAGGCCTCTCTCCACGTGGCCAATCTAAAAGACGAAGGGTTGCGCAAGGACGCGGAAATCACCGCTCTGAAGACTCAGATCACCGGCATCCAAGGGGAACTGGTCCGGCTGCGCCAGGAAAACACCGTTTACCAGACCCAGGTGGCAGATCTCACCGTCAAGCTCAAGGAACTGAGCCGTGAGCTGGACAAGCAGCCGAAGACCCAGGTGGCTGGCGCGGTCAGTCCGGGAGAATCGGCCCGACTTTCCCAGGAAAACGAGATGCTCCGCAACATCATCATGCGCCAGCTGCGCCAGCAGGAGCGCCAGCGTCAGGCGAAGGAGATCGTCATTGGCGAGATGAAGAAGCTTGAGAGCTCCTCCATCGCCCTCATGCAGAATCTTGAGGAGATGACGGCAGGCAAGATCATGGTCACCGTGGAGGAAGAGCCTCTCTTCAGCGAACCCCAGTTGAAGGAGATCTTCGCTGCCAGCGGGGTGAATGTGACGCTAGAGACCACCAGTGGTCGGTCTCCCGCCTCAGCCGGTGCCGCTGCGGCCCCCCGCCGCGTGCTTGCTTATGATGCGTCTGAGGAAGAGCGCCTCATGGCCCATGCGGAAGAGGTGCTGATTCGCAGCGACTACGCGGGGGCCGCTGTCGCCTACCAGGACGTGCTCCGTGCCAATCCCAAGAACATCACCGCGCTCACCAGCCTGGCTGGCATTCGCCTGCAGGAAGGCAAGTATGAGGAGGCGGAGGTTATGCTGCAGAAATGCCTCGTTTATGATCCCGAGAATCCCGTGGCCTTCTACCGCCTGGGCGTGAGCTACTTCCAGCAGAGCCGGATGGACGAGGCCTATGCCATGTTCGCCAAGAGTGTGGAGAAGAGCAATGACAACGCCCGCTCCCGTCACTACATGGGCATCATCGCCACCAAGATGGGCAACCGCGCGAAGGCGGAGGCCGAGTTCAAGGGGGCGCTGGCCATCGATCCTGGCTACGGAGATGCCCACTTCAATCTGGCAGTGCTCTATGCCACTGCGAATCCTCCCAACTGGGCTCTCGCCAGACAGCATTACAAAAACGCCCTGGCTCGCGGAGTGAAGGCTGATCCTACAATGGACAAGCTGATCCGGGACACCCAGGCCCCCAACCCGGCGGTGCAGACCCGGGAAACCGCCGCCACTGTCCCCTATTAATGGCTGATGGAGGGCATTTGACCGCTCCAAGCCTGCGCTTCCCTGTAAAAACTGATTGACCGTGACTGCGGGCGGCATTTCTTCGCCGCTCGCTCTACACCCCGCTTCCCATGCTCGAGTTTCTTCGCCGCCAGACCAAGCCCATCATGATCTCGCTTGCCGCGATCATCATCATTGCGTTCACCTTCTGGGGAGGGCAGACCAATCGGAAAGAGCCGGGCATGCATTCCGCTGAGGACACGGCGTTCACGATCTACGGCAAGGAACACACCTTTGCCGAACACTCCCGCCTGGATCGCCTGTACCGTCTGGCCTACGGCATGGGGCTTTCTTCTCCCACGGGTCGCGGCGACTTCGCCAGCACCATGGGCTTTGTGGTTCAGAAGTATCAGGCTGAGGGGATGATCCCGGTGGACTTTGCGTTCAACCTCCTGGTGCTGCGTGAGGAACTGGAGAAGAACGGGGTGCAAGCCACCAACGAAGAGGCTCGTGAAGCCTTCCGGAAGCTTCCTATTTTCCAAAGCAAAGATGGCAACTTTGATGGCAATGTGGCTGAACAGTTCCAAAACAACATCGGTGCGTTGGGGCTGCGTGACACCGATGTCTTCGATGTCCTGCGTGACTGGATCGGCTTCCAGCGCCTGCATGAGATCGTGGCTGGCAACGCCGTGCTGAACAACAACGTTTCCAAGCAGCTCTACGCTTCCACGTTCCAAACCGTCAAAGCGGCCTCCATCCCTTTCGTCACGGACGACTTCAAGAAAGACGCCAAGCCGACGGATGAAGAGATCGCCAAGTATTACGAAGAGAAGAAGGAAATATTCAAAACCGCACCCAAGCGCGCCATTTCCTATGTGCTGTTCGCAAAGCCGGATGTGGAGAAGCTCAATGCAGAAGACACCGTCAAGGCCCGCAACGAGTTTGCTGCCAAGGTGAACGACTTCGGTGTGGCGGCAATTGCCCCAGGAGCAAAGCTTGAAGACGTGGCCAAGAACGCCAAGGTGGAGCTCAAGACGGAGGCCCTCTTCACCATGGAAGCTCCTCCTGAGGCTCTGAAAGAAGAACCCAGCCTCATCAGCGAGATCTTCCGCATTGATCCCAAGAACCGTCCAGTGAGCGATCCGGTGGAAGGCTCGAAGGGCTACTACTTCTTCAGCGTGACGCAGGAAGAAGAGCCCAAGCAGCAGGAACTGGCTGACGTGAAGGAAAAAATCACGGAACAGCTCACCGCCCAGAAAGCCCAGGAGCTGATGACGAAGGCGGCCAGCGAGGCCCGCAAGAAGCTGGAAGAAGCCATCAAGGGTGGCAAGACGTTCGAAGAGGCGGCCAAGGAGGCCAACCTCACACCGCAACAGCTGCCTGAGTTCTCCCCGTCCAATCCGCTGATGGACCGCACCAACGGCCGCGAAATCGCTGCCGAGACCCGCACCACCCCGGCTGGCAGCTTCACGAAGCCCCTGCCGACCGAGAACGGTGTGCTGCTCGTGTACGTGATCTCCAAGGAGCTTCGCAAGCGCGAAGACGGCGCTACCACCAAGGCCAACATTGAGAAGTCCCTCGACGGCATGATGCAGGGTGATATTTTCCGCGCTTGGTTCCAGCGTCGCCGTGACGAGGCCAAGGAAAACGCCGACCCGCTTCAGCGCCGCCTTCTTGGCCTTCAGTAATCGCCAGATCCCTGAGATCGGGGTGGCCAACGCATGTGAACATGAGTGACAACCCCGATCGCGACTTCCTCTATGACGAGGCCAGCGGCCTCGTCGCCATTGGAGAAATCGAGGAGGCCGTGACCCTCTACCGACGCTCGGTGGAGCTGGATCCGGCCTACTTTGACGGCTGGCATGCCTTGGGCATGGCCCTGCTGAAATCAGGACAGGTCAAAGAGGCCATCGGTGCTGGATTGATGGCCACCACCCTCCGCCCCAACGACCTTCTGGCCTGGACCGCCCTGTCCCAGATGTACGTGAAGAATGGCCAGATTGCCGAGGCAGAAGACGCCAAAGGCAAGGCCCGGATCCTCTCCCTGGGTGGCAAAGTTGTGCAGGCTCCCAAAGACGGAGCCTAGTCGCCAGCGACCGTTCGGGGGCGTTTTTCCCCATGACAGAGGCAGCTTTTTGCAGCATGGAAGGAGGTCCATGCCCAAGCCCTATTACATCACGACCGCCATTGACTACACCAATGCACCGCCGCACATCGGCCATGCTTATGAGAAGGTGTTGGCGGACGTCATGGCCCGCTTCCAGCGGCTGAACGGGCGTGAGGTGTACTTCCTCACCGGGGTGGATCAGCATGGCCAGAAGGTGCAGAAGAGCGCCGACAAGGCTGGCATCAGCCCTCAAGACTTCGTGGACGGGATTTCGCAGAAGTTCATTGAGCTCTGGGACAAGCTGGGTGTCCGCTATGATGGTTGGGCTGCCACCACCGCGGAGCCTCACAAGAAAGTCGTGCGGGCCATGCTGCAGAAGCTGCATGATGCCGGTCAGCTCTACAAACAGAGTTACACGGGCTTCTACAGCGTGCGCCAGGAACAGTTCCTCACGGACAAAGAACGTGGTCCAGACGGGACCTTTGGTGAGGAATGGGGCGAAGTCGTGGAGTTGGAGGAGTCAAACTGGTTCTTCAAGCTCAGCGAGCACGTGGACTGGCTGCGTGCCTACATCAAGTCCCACCCGGATTTCATCTTCCCGGCCTTCCGCACCAACGACGTGCTCAATGCCCTCGAAAACTCAGTGGGACAGGACCTGTGCATTTCCCGGCCGGTTGAGCGTCTGAGCTGGGGCATCCCGCTGCCTTTTGACGAGGGGTTTGTCAATTTCGTGTGGTTCGATGCGTTGACGAACTATATCAGCTTCGCCGGGTACCTCTCGGATGAGGTCGGCAATGAGGGGCTTCCTGAGTTCAAACGCATCTGGCCTGCCGATGCCCATGTCATCGGCAAGGACATTCTCGTGCCGGCGCATGCCATCTACTGGCCCATCATGTTGCATGCCTTGGGCTTCGCAGATGACCAGATGCCCAAGCTCATTGTCCACGGCTGGTGGAACATCAAGGGGCAGAAGATGAGCAAGACGCTCGGGAACGTCGTGGACCCCAACGAGGTGTCCAACGTGTTTACTCCTGAAGCCCTGCGCTATTACCTCATGAGGGACATGGCCACGGGTTATGATGCCGACCTCAGCGAGGAGCGCATGCAGATTGCCTACAATGAGCTTGCTCGCGGACTGGGCAATCTCCTGAACCGTGCGCTCAACATGTCCCAGAAGTACCGTGAGGGCGCGCTCTCCACGGGCGGCGGCTACGACGATGAGATCAACCAGGCCCTGCGCCAGACGGTGGCAGCGGCTCC
The DNA here is from genome assembly GCF_000739635.1 of Verrucomicrobium sp. BvORR034. Taxonomy (GTDB): domain Bacteria; phylum Verrucomicrobiota; class Verrucomicrobiia; order Verrucomicrobiales; family Verrucomicrobiaceae; genus Verrucomicrobium. The sequence goes on from NZ_BATQ01000045.1 coordinate 58,982, forward strand.
GGCGGCGTATATCGAGGAAATGAACAACTGGGCAATCCACAACGGCATCGCCGAGGCGTGGAAGATCGTGACCCATGCGAACCAGTTCGTGGACCTGACCCAGCCGTTCAAGCTGGCCAAGGATCCGGAGCAGGCCGCCCGTCTGGACAGTGTGCTCTACCATCTGGCAGAAGCCCTGGCACACGTGAGCATCCTGCTAAGCCCCATCATGCCTGAAGCCTGCAAGAAGCTTCAGACCCAGCTGGGCTGGACTCCTGCCGAGGGGTTCCAGGTAAAGGATCTTGCCTGGGGACTCCTGCCCGAGGGGCATCAGCATGGCCTGCCGGTTCCGTTGTTCCCCCGCATCGAGTTTGGGGAGGCTGAGGCCAAGTAGGACTTTGGGCCCTGAGGCTGGTTCCCACCGTGGGGGCCAACGATCGGAAGCTGAAGTCCCAGCGGGGGAAAATGCATCCTGAAGCGAGATGTTAGATCTGCGGCGTTTCTCGTCCGCGGCCACGCCTCTGGCACCCCTTTCAGGGGGGCACAAATTGAACGCGTTTCGCAGTGGTATCGCTACGCTCAAGCCCTGGCAACCATGTGGAATGCCTTCGGCATATCGGCCCGTGGTTGAATGGTGTATTTTTTGGCACATCTCACTCGAAGCAGGCGGAGCACCTGCTCCACAGTGCGTCCGGGGAGTCGAAGTCCAGACCATCTTTCGCAAAGCGGGCCACTCCATGCCGAAGGTAGCTAGGGGCCGGGCGAGTTTGACGAGCCCATGCCCCTGGAAAGCAGAGTTATTCCCTGCACCCTGAAAGTGGTGCCAGACGAGAGACGCCGCGGTTCTGGCGTCCTTTCAGGATGCATTCAATTCACGGACGTCCAGGGGTTTTCGGTCGTGTTGCTCCCTCGACCCCTGGCTACCGTCTGAGATGCCTTCGGCAATCGGTCAGAGGGACAACTACCTCAGTTCAACGACGGATCCGCCGGCATGCGGGCCAGGAGCTTGTAGTAAGGGCCGAGGTCATCCAGCACCGTGGTCCACAAGTCGGTGGACGGTTGGGCCGTCACGATCTTGGAGAGCGGGGCGCAGGTGATCCAGGAGTTCTGTTCCAGCTCATTCTCCAGCTGGCCCTCTGACCATCCGGAATAGCCGACGAAGCCCCGCACGGAGCGGCCCTTGTCGAGCTCCTTCATGGCCTGTTCCGTGGACAGGTGGGTCTGCATCCGCAGCTCCCGTTTTTTGGAGTTCCAGTTGAAGGCGGCAAAGGAAAGTTTGTTGGTGCCCACGGGGCCGCCGAGGAACACGGGAACCTCACCGAGACGTCCCAGATCCTTGTCATCCAGAAGGTCGGCCACCCGCTTGTCCAGCGGCCGGTTCAGGATGTAGCCAAACGCTCCGTCCTCGGTGTTGTGCGAGGCAAGCAGAAGCACCGTGTGAAAGAAATTGGGATCCCGCAATGCGGGTGAGGCCACCAGCAGCGAACCACTGAGGGACTCAGGCTTGCTGTCGTCAAGATTCATGAGGGTATGACAGAAAAAGGTTGGCCCTGCGGCAGAATAATGTGCATTGCCCGGCATGGCAAGAAGCCTCCGGTAAATCTACATCAAGGATACGACTCTCGGAGATGACGCGAAGTTTGATGTTTGAGGCTTGAGCGCCTCTCCGCCCTGTCCCAGTATTCTCGCATGCAAGAACTGGAGAAACATCTGAAAGCCGGAAACGATCTGACGCCCGCCCAGGTGAGGGAAGCTGCCGCCTTCCTCCTTGATCCGGAGCCTGAGGCCACCTGCAAGGCGTCATTTCTGCGTACTCTGGCCCAGAAAGGGGAGAAGCCTGCCGAGATTGCCGGGTTTGTGAATGAGTTTCTGGAGCATGCGCTGTCTCCCGGGATCGATCCGGCCACGCTCTCCGGACCCATGCTGGATGTCGTAGGCACAGGTGGGGACAAACTGAACCTGTTCAACGTCTCCAGCACCGCCATGTTCATCCTCGCCGCTGGCGGGGTGTCAATCGTCAAGCACGGGAACCGTGGCATCACTGGCAAGAGCGGCGGAGCGGATGTGCTGGAGGCTCTGGGCGTGAAGATTGATCTTCCTCCCGCGGAGCTCGCCCGCTGTGTGCGTGAAGTGGGGATCGGCTTTGTTTTCGCCCAGATTTATCATCCCGCTTTCAAGGCAGTGTTGGAGGCCCGGAAACTCCTGGCCGCAGAGGGGCAGCGCAGCATCTTCAACATTCTGGGCCCCTTGCTGAATCCTGCGCGGCCGCCTTACCAACTGGTAGGGGTGTTTGATGAAAAGCTGGTGCCAGTGTTTGCAGAGATTCTGCAGCGTCTCGGCCGCAAGGCGGCGTGGGTTGTCTATGGGCGTACCGAAGACGGTCGCGGCATGGACGAGATCTCCACGCTTGGGAACAACACCATCGCCAAGGTAGAGAACGGTACCATCAGCCAATTTGAAATGAATGCCGCTGACCACGGCTTCCCCAAGGGAAGCCTGAGCGAGCTGGAAGGTGGGGCGGCTTCTGAAAACGCCAATGTTCTGGAAGGCGTGCTCGCCGGGACCATCAAAGGAGCGCGTCGGGATCTGGCGGTGCTCAACGCTGCCGCGGGCTTTGTCATTGTGGGCAAGGCTGAGGACCTGAAACAAGGTCGCGCCATGGCCGAGGAACTCCTCGATCGCGGTGCCGCTCACGCCAAGTTGCGGGCGCTGCACGATTGGATGTAGGGGAGAGAGGGAAGAGGGGGGAGGGAAAAGGGATAAGGAAGACGCAGTCAAGGGTCCGTATCGCTCGTGATGTGGACCTTGGCTGGCACAGTCCGATTTCACCCCAGTCTCTCAACCTTCCAGCCGTCCCGGTAGGAGCGCTTGATGTGGTGCTGGAGTTCCGGGTGGTGCGGCACGGTCATGCTGGTGCGATCCCACTCCAGCCATTGACCGGGGACGTGCTCGGCGAGGGTGCCTACCAGGACGATCTCCGTGAGCCGGGCGGCATGGGCGAAGTCGGCGCAGGACTTCCGGTCCTGCAAAATGGCGTCCACCCAGTCGTAGTAGTGATCCTGGCGGCCGAATCCTTTGGGATACTTTTCCGCGGGGAAGCTGCTCTCCGGCATCACGAAAGGCCGGACGGTGTAGGGTTTGAAGATCGATCCCTTGGTTCCTATCCAGAGTCCACCCGCGAGAGGAAATTTGGTCATGCCTTGAGGCAGGGGAATGCGGGAGGTATCAGGAGTCAAATCTCCGTCGGTCCAGGACAGTTTCAAGGTGTCGCCTTCGATCAGGTCGTTGGCGCCTTGTCCGGCGAACTCAAACTCCACCCGCCGGTGCTTCGCCCACAGGCCTTCACCGGACTCGCCCGTGGCGGTCTGTCGGACGCGGGTGGGAGGGGACAGGTTGAGTCCGTCCACGGTGCTGTCAAAGTGGTGGCAGCCCATGTCGCCCAATTCTCCGACGCCGAAGTCGCGCCATGCGCGCCACACTTGGGGGTGGTAGGTGCTGTCGTGGTAGGGGCGGGCATCGCGAACGCCCACCCAGGCATCCCAGTCCAACTCATTGGGAATAGGATCGGGTCGCTTGCGCAGGTTCGTATTGGCGGGCCACCAGTTGAGCGGTTTGTTCTCCCACAGGATCACTTCCTTGATGGGGCCGACGGCCTTGGTGCGGAGCAATTCAGCCATCATGCGGCTTTCGATGCTGGACCGCCCCTGATTGCCCAGTTGAGTGACGACGCCCGCTTTGGCCGCCTCCCGGGCGATCACCCGGCACTCATGCACGGTGGGGGCCATGGGCTTCTGGAGATAGACATGCTTCCGGGCACGCAGCGCCAGAACGGCCATGGGCGCGTGCATGTGGTCCGGCGTGCCAATCGTGACTGCGTCGAACTGGTCGGCGTGGTTGGCGAGCAGCTCACGCCAGTCGCGAAATTTTCTCGCTTTGGGAAATTCCCGGGCACCTTGGGCAAGGTGGCGCTCGTCCACATCGCACAGGGCCACGATCTGAACCTTCCCATGGGTGGAGACGCTCCGCATGGTGTTGCCTCCCATGCGGGCCACACCAATGGACGCCACCTGCAGTTTGGAATTAGGGGCCGCGCACCGGACGACGGCAGGAAACGCCAGGGGGCTCAGAGCGGTGGCTGTAGCTTTGGCAAGAAAGCGGCGGCGTTTCATCGGTTCTCACAAACGCGAGAACCGCGCCACTACTGACACAATCGCCAGAAATACAACGGTATAGTGGAGGAACCATCCACCTTTAGATGACGGGACCGATGTTTCAGGGGCGAGGCTCTCTCACGGTTCTGCCAGCTTGAGGGCCAGGGTGGGGGGAGGCAGGTACGGATGCCTGGAGGAGGCCATGCCGTGTACCAGGCCGTTGTCGTTGATCTCAATCGTCTTGCGGAAGATCATCAACGTCACCTGACCGTTGGCATCCTCCCGGAGGAAATCCCGCAAGGCTTCGCTTTGGAGGGTGAATTCACCTTTTTGGACCCCTCGGGGGACCGTGAAGCTTCCCAGCAGACGGGCAGCGGAGAGGTCCACGGCATTGCCCTTGGTCACGTTGGCCGGTGCTGAGTCCCACGGGAGGTGGCCGGGTTCCCAGTTTTCGAGCTCCTCCTTGGTGATGGCATAGACTTCAAATTCGCAGTCAGGGACGGCGGAGGCCAGCCCCCAACCTGTGGGTTCAAAGGTCAGGATGAGCTCCGCGGCGGTGATGTTTTGGCGAGGGACAGCGGAGAGGTCAAAGCCAAGGTAGGCTTTGCGACGGGGGCCGCTCTTCTGCTCAGACGATTTCACCAGCAGTTGTGTGGTGGAGGTGTGCTCGTTGATGCTGGATGCGGTGTACCCGTCTTTGCCCCGTCCGTCCCGGGTGGAAATCAGTCTCCATTCCTTGCCCCGTTGCAGCACTGTAGCGGGTTGGGCGGACCAGCGTTCCTCCACGGGTCCCAGGCTCACGGGATCCAGATGATCTCCTTCCACCCGATTCTTTTGGCCGGTGCGGAGCTGCACCACCTTGTCGGTCGTGGGGTGCTCTACCTCCACCAGCCCCTCGAATACGTGCGTGCGCGTGGCGCCAGTATCCGATTCCACGTTGATGGCAAAGCGGGTGCCATGATCAACGACGCGGGCCGAGGGCGTCACGATCCTGAACCCGTGGGCTGACTCCGGCACATCTGCCACAGCCGTGCCCGCCACGAGGCTGGCATTCATGGCGTCCTGGATTTCAAACACCGCCGGAGACTCCAATGTCACCGTGGCTCCGGAGTCGAACTTCACGGTGGCCAGCCCTTCTTCCAATCGGAACTTTCCCTTGGCCAGCCGGGACCCCACGGCGGTAGGCAGGCTGCCCCCGCCCCAAGTGGCGGCGTCGGCATGTACCAGGGTGGCGAAGGTCGCAGGCTTCGCTGCTTGCTTGCCAATCAGCATTCCGGCCGCCAGAGCGACCAGAGCCACGCTCGCGGCGAGAGTCAGCTGCAACCACAGGGCACGCTTCAGCTTGATCGGTCTGGTTGCGCTTTCTGGAGCCGGATGAACTCCTTCCCTAAATTGTTCAATGCCATTGGCCTGAGCCTCCGGTCCCACGTGGTCCCAATGGAGCACCGCGTGATCTCGCAGAAGGTCCGCGATGATGCGACGGGATTCTCCGCCGGCCTCGATGGCCGCTTCCAGAGCCTCGCGCTCGGGGGCGGTGAGCCGTCCCTCGATGTGGGCATGCACGAGGTCCGCCAGTTGTTGGAGTTCAGCGTCGGTCATGGGGTCTGGGTCTGGCTGGAGCGTTCCACGCATTGATAGAGGTTCTGTCGCAGCCGGCTGAGCAGGCGGTACACAGCAGTCTCGGTTCTTTCCACGGCCCGGGCGATGCGGTCGATCGAGGCTTCATCGCGATAGCGCATCTGGATGATGTTGCGGTGGTCGGCATTGAGCTTGGCCAGGCACTGGGCCAGAGCCTGCTCGCGGGCCACCCAGCGGCCTTCAGTGATGGCGGACTCTGCTTCATCACTGAGCAGCTCCAGAGCGCGTTCGCCTATGGTTTCCGTGTTCTCCTTCTTCACCCGGCGGCGATGCGCGATCACCTGGTGGAAAAGGATCTTCCGCGCCCAGGCGGGGAAATTGGTGCCCAGTTCGAAGCGGTCAAAACACCGCCACATCACGACTTTTCCCTCCTGCAGGATATCCTGAGCGTCCTGAGCCGCTGGCACCAGGCCGGTGACGTACAGGGCGAGCTGCCGGTCATGCTGGGTCAGCAGCCGCAAGAAGGCCTCGGTGCGGTCCTCGGGTGGGGGTGGGGTGGGAGTGGAAGGGGGGCTCATGGCAACGGGCGCAACTACTGGAACAAGGCATAATTTGACCTCATTGGACACGGCAGATTTTTATCCTGTTGGGAGATCCAGAAGAAAAAGAGGTGTCCAATGCGTAGTGGTTTTGCCTTTTTCAGCAAATCATGCGCTCGAATTGCTTCATTCGCGTTCTTGGACCAGGCATCCTGGTGGTGTTGCTGTCCGTAAAACCGGCGGTCGCTGTAGATTCGGGAGGAATCACCTTCTTCGAAAACGAGGTGCGCCCCCTGCTGGTGAAGCACTGCTATGAATGCCACTCGCAGGAGTCTGGCAAAGCCAAGGGGGGGCTACTGCTGGACCGCCGGGAAGGCTGGGCAACGGGCGGGGATGCGGGGCCGGCAGTGGTACCGGGAAAGGTGGCGGAGAGCCTCTTGATAGCCTCAGTGCGGTATGAGAAACCCGATCTACAGATGCCTCCCAAGTCGCGACTCAACGCGGCAGAGGTGGCGGTACTGGAGCGGTGGGTGGCCATGGGGGCCCCGGATCCACGAGAAGCTGCGCTCGCGGCCGCCACGCAAAAGAAGCAGATCGACTTCGTTGCCGCCCGCAAGACGTGGGCCTATCGGGAGCACCAGGCGGAACCGGTGCCCGTTCCTGCCGTCAAACAGGCGGACTGGCCGCGAGAAGAGATGGATCACTTTATCCTGGCCCGTCTGGAGGAGTCAGGGCATCAACCTGCCGCCGATGCACCGGCCCGGGCTCTGGTGCGCCGGCTGTACTATGATCTCACCGGCCTTCCCCCGTCTCCTGAGGATGCTGACGATTTTGTTGATTCCATGAACCGTGAGGGCGAGGCTGCATTGACGGCTCTGGTGGACCGGTTGTTGGCGAGCGCGTCGTTTGGCGAGACTTGGGGCAGGCATTGGCTGGATCTGGCGCGGTATGCGGATTCCAACGGCGGGGATCGCAACTACACCTACTACCAGGCATGGCGGTACCGGAACTATGTCATTGATGCCTTCAATGCCGACAAGCCCTTCTACACTTTTGTCAAAGAGCAGCTCGCCGGCGACCTGTTGCCCTGGAGCACGGACTCTCAAAGACGGGAGCAGCTCGTTGCCAGCACCTTCCTGACGCTGGGACCCAAGATGCTCACGGAGCGGGACAAGGAGAAGATCCGGCTCGATGTGGCGGACGAGCAGATCGATACGGTAGGCCGGGCCTTCCTCGGTCTGACGCTGGGCTGCGCCCGGTGCCACGATCACAAGTTTGATCCCGTGAGCCAGCAGGATTATTACGCGCTGGCTGGCATCTTCCGCTCCACCCAGGTGGTGATGGGGACCCGCAACGGATGTGTCAATGTGGCGAGCTGGGTGGAGCGTCCGCTGCCGGTGCCCGAGCCCCAGCGGGGCGAGCTGGAACAGCAGGTGACCCGTCTGGAGTTGATCATGCGGCTGAAGGTGGAGAAAGACTTCAAACAGAAATCTGGCGGCAAGAAGACGCTGGATGACCTTCCTCTGGCCGGAGTGGTGTACGACGAGGCGGATGCAGAACTCACAGGAGCATGGAAAAGCTCGACGCTCTCACCGAAGCGGTTCGGGGAAACGTACATCCATGACGACCGCCAGGAGAAGGGAGGCAGACAGGCGCTGTTCCGCGGCAGCCTGCCGGAGAGCGGCGTGTATGAGGTGCGGGTGGCCTACAGCCCGGGTGGGAATCGCAGCCGCTCAGTGCCGGTCACGGTGGAGGCGGGCGATGGGGTTCATGAAATCATCCTTGATCAGACGAAGGAGCCCACGGTGGCTGGGCTGTTCCAGCCCGTGGGGCGGTTTGAGTTCAAGAAAGGCGCCCGTGCCAACGTGATGCTCAGCAACCGCGGCACCATTGGCTATGTGATGGTGGACGCGGTGCAGTTTGTCGCTGTGAAGGACATCGCCCGGGAGGCGGAAGTGCTGGCGATGAGCGGGGGGGGGACGGACCCCGTCTTCAAGATGTCGGCCGGGGAACTGTCCAAGGCGTTGACGAAGCAGATTGACGAACTCAAAGATGCGGAACTGGCCATGGCACCCCGCGATGCAGAGGATGCGGGCGACTGCCACCTGCGCATCCGTGGGGAAGTGGCACAGCGCGGGCCATTGGTGGCGCGAAACTTTCCCCAGGTACTACACTCCGGGCCTCCGCCGGTCATCTCTTCCGGTGCCAGCGGTCGCCTGGAACTGGCCATTTGGATCACCGGTCCACAAAACGGTCTGCTGGACCGGGTGATGGTGAACCGCCTTTGGTCGCAGCTCTTCCGTCGGGGCATTGTGGGGACGGTGGACAACTTTGGCATCCAGGGGGAGACTCCGACTCATCCGGAACTGCTGGAGCATCTGGCCCAACGTTTTCGCTCCAGCGGGGGTTCAATGAAAGCACTTATCCGTGAAATGGTGCTGAGCCGTACCTACCGGCTCGCGGCAGCTCCAGAGTCGAAGCTGGTCGCAGTCGATCCGGAAAACCGCCTGTTCGGTCGGCATCAGCCCCGGCGCCTGTCGGCGGAGGAGATCCGGGACAGCCTTCTGTTGTTGGGAGGGAGGCTCACCTTGGAAAGGGGCAACGCCACGGCAGGCTCCTACGGCGAGGACCTCGACGGGAAAATAGATGTCACCAAGCTCCCGGTACGCAGTGTCTACCTGCCGATGGCGAGGAACAATCTGGCCGCCGACCTGGAGGTGTTTGACGCCGCCAACCCGGAGGTGACGGTGGGCGAGCGCACTCCCACTACAGTGCCGACACAAGCGCTCTACCTGTTGAACAGCGAGGTGCTTCAGGCTCAGGCGAGGGAGTTGGGGGCGGGCGCCTATCTCTTCGACGACCCAGATGCGGTAAACCGCCTGTACCGGAGCGTGCTCGGCCGCCTTCCTCATCCGGCAGAACGGGAACGTGCTGTCACCTTCGTCAGGGACGGAGGGGCGGATCGCGAACAGGCGCTGGCAGACCTTGCCCATGTCCTGCTCGCCTCCACGGAATTTCTCTTCCTCGACTGAACCTCTGCGACCTTCCTGCCATGAACTCTGTCTCCGCTTGCCACCGATTTGATGCCCCCACCTTCAGCCGTCGCACGGCGTTGAAGACGGCCGCGTGTGGGTTTGGATCCCTGGCCTTCTCCAGCCTGGCCTCAGCCGCTGCGGGGGGCGCGTCAGGAGCGCTGCCCATCGGTCTGCATCATGCGCCGCGAGCCCGGCGGGTGATTTTTCTGTTCATGCATGGCGGGCCGTCACAGGTGGACACGTTTGACTACAAGCCCCGGCTGCAGGCGGATGACGGCAAGCGTCTGCCCTTTGCCCCCGCGGACAACCTGGATCCTGCGGCCGCCAGCCAGGCCAAACTCATGGGCTCTCCCTGGGCGTTCAAGCAGCATGGCGAGTCAGGCCTGTGGTGCAGTGAGTTGTTTCCTAATGTCGCCCAGCACATGGATGACCTGTGCGTGATCCGCTCCATGCAGAGCAAGGGGCAGTCGCACGGTCAGGCGGTGTGCATGATGCACACGGGCGCGGACAACTTTGTGCGGCCCTCGCTCGGCTCCTGGGTCAGCTACGGGCTGGGCACGGAGAACGCCAACCTTCCGGCCTTTGTCAGCATCAGCCCTCCGGCGGGTCACGGTGGTCCGCGGAACTACGGCTCCGCCTTCCTCCCGGCGGCGCACCAGGGCACCACGGTGGGACGCAGTGGAAAACTGGGCAAGGAGGCGACTTTTCGTTTCCTCGACTCCGGTTCAACCCCTGAGCGCCAGCACCGCAAGCTGGAACTGCTGCAGGCCATGAACCGTGAAAATCTGGAGCGCACGCGGCTGGCCCCGGTGGAAGGCATGATCGCGTCCATGGAGCTGGCGTTCCGCATGCAGCAGGAGGCCCCGGAGGTGATGAACCTTGCGGGCGAACCCGATCACATCAAGGACCTGTATGGCATCGGCAAGGAGCCCACGGACAACTATGGGCGCCAGTGTCTGCTGGCGCGCCGTTTTGCGGAGGCGGGTGTCCGTTTCATCCAGGTGTCCACGGGCTATACGTGGGACCAGCATTCCGGGCTGGTGAAGGGGCATGAGAGCAACTGCGCCCGGGTGGACCGGCCCATCGCGGGACTGCTGGCGGACCTCAAACAACGAGGCTTGCTGGAAGACACCCTGGTGGTTTGGGGCGGAGAGTTCGGCCGCACACCCATCGTCCAAGGGGTGAATGGCCGGGATCACAATCCGCAAGGTTTCACCATGTGGCTCGCGGGCGGCGGCGTGAAGAGCGGCCACGCCCATGGGGAGACGGACGAGTTTGGCTACTATGCGGTCAAGGACAAGGTCCACATGCATGATCTGCACGCCACCTTGTTGCATCTCATGGGCATTGATCACGAACGACTGACCTACCGCTACGCGGGCCGCGATTTCCGGCTGACAGACGTGTACGGCCACGTGGTGCGCGAGATTTTTGCCTGACATCTGCATTGAATAGGTGAGGGGGGTCTCCGGGATGGGGAAACTGTGCCCGCGACTGGCGAGAATCGATTTTTACGATTTCCCTTCAAAAGGCCAAGGATGGGGAAGGAGAATGCGTCTTGAGGTTATTCTTTACGCGCATGTTCCCCCTCGATGAAATTCAGCTTTCAGACGCCCTCCTGGTGGAGCGTGCCCGTCGTGGCGAGAAGGACGGCTTCGAGAGCCTGTTCGACAGGTACTACGAGCGGATCCGCCAGTATGCCTACCGGATCGTCCTGGAGCATCACGCCGCTGATGATGTGGCACAGGAGACCTTCATCCGGGCGGCGCGCAAGCTGCCAGGCCTGGAGCAGGGTGTGGCCTTTCTTTCCTGGTTGTTCACCATTGCTTCCAATGTGGCGCGTGACTACCTGCGCCGCCAGCAGTCCCAGCGGGCCAAGGCCTTCGCCGCCTATCAGGAGCAGGGAGGAGGGGAACGACCGTCAGAGAGTCAGTGCGCCCCAACGAACCAGCAGACCCGGCTTCTGCGGGCCATGCAGGCGCTCTCCCCAAGCCAGCGGGAGGCTGTGGCGCTGGTCTATTTTGAGAATTGCAGCCATGGCGAAGCTGCCAAGAGGGCGGGATGTGCCGAATCCACCATCTCATGGCGGGTCTTCCTGGCCAAACGAACCCTTAAAAAGCTACTGACGTCATGAGCAATCAAGATGAATGGATGAAGAAGGTGCTGGCCGGCGTGCAGGCTGGCCCGGCTGACCTCAGGGTGAAGAGTGAGGCTCGCCGCCGTGCCCTGGCAGCCTTTGGAGATGACCGCCCTGAGCCCGCACAGCATGCAACCGTGCAGGCCTGGATGTTGATCTCCACTGTCACCGTGGCGGTTGCCCTGGTGGTGCTGGCGGTCGATGCGTTGTTGGTTCATGAACCCAAGCCGGGTGTCTCTGGCAATCCCCAGCTGCTTGCTGAGATGGAACGGCTTTTCCCCCGTCAGCTGGATGCCGTCATTCGAGATGGGGACAAAGTGGACGTGGAACTCTTCGAGAGTCCGCGGGACACGGCTGTGGACCAGCGCATCCTGGTGACCCTCTATGACAAAGGACGCAAGATCGAGGTATTCACCTACAGCGGCCACGAGGTGTGTCTGGAGCGGGCCGGGGCGCATCTCTGCTTTACGCCACTGTTGACTGGAGATGGCGCGGTACTGGTGGTGACGGATGGAAGTGTCATGAAGTCACCCAATGGCGCGGTACTGGCGGGATTCCAATGGTCTGCACAATCCTTGCCGGAGGTGCCGTCATGAACTGGATGTCTGCGGTGTTTTGGGCGGGGATGGTGGGGCCCTTGCTGGCCGCGCCTGATGCCGGCAGTGTGAAGCTCCTGGCAGTGGACGGGCCCGTGGGCCGCGATGCGAGGGTGCCGGTGGAGAAATTCATCGAACCCAAGATGGTCATCTCCATGACCTTCCTCGCACCTGCCGGTGAACGGCCCGATCTCAGGGCGAATGTGTATCTGGACGGAGGCGAGCTGGGTGCCCTGCTGCTGGAGAACCTCCCCTTCCATCTGGCTGACCGGCCCGGGCATCCCGCATTGCTGGAAGGAGACTTTGCTTTTTCGCTGCCTGCGGACGTCAAAGGGGGGCGGATCAGGCTGGTGGTTCGTTCCGGCCAGTCTGGCAGCCCGGTTGACTCTGGAGAGGTGAGCGTCCAGCTCGTAGATCGGGACAAGATCAGGAAAAGCCTGCAAGCCCACGAGCGGGCCCAACGATCGCTGGCAGTGTTCGGTCGCGTCCCTGGACTCCGCGAGATGCTGAGGGAATGGAGAATCCCTTTCGAGGACCTGGGGCCGGATCTGCCGGAACGTGTCTCCAAAGGCGTGCTGGCAGTAGGCGATCTGGAGGGCGCGTTCCGTATGCCGGACGTGCAGGAGAGCGCCGCCTTGATCCTGGTGAAGAACTCCCTGGATGAGCCTGAGGGGATCAAGGAAATCAAGTCAGACAACCACATGACAATCCTCGCCAACCGGCGGCAGGCGGGGGAGTGGCGGCATGAGCCGGCACTGCAAAAGCTGCTGCTTCAAGTCATCGAACATCAACTTTCCGATCATGAATAAGTCCATCCTGTCCATCTTGTTTCTGCTGGCTGCCGGCTTGACGTTGCGCGGCGCTGAGGCGGATGCCGTGGCACCCGTGACCGTGGCGGTGCTTCCCTTTGACGCATCCGACGAGAAGCTCCAGGCCGCAGGAGGGGAGGTGGCGGCCTTGCTCTCTGCCCAACTCACCACCCAGGAGCACCTGTGGGTGGTGGAGCGTGCGGAGATGGACAAGCTGCTGGCAGAGCAGACGATGAAACTCACGGGGCTGGTGGATCCAGCGTCGGCTGCGCAAGTAGGGCGCATTCTGGGCGCGAGGGTGCTGGTGACGGGCCGCCTCATCAAGTCTGGAGAGAAGCTCGTACTGGTGGGCAAGGTGATGAGCACGGAAACTTCCCGGGTCTTTGGTGAGACGACCACAGCCCCTGGTCTGGATGCGCTGGAGAAGCCGGTGCAGGACCTGGCGGAGAAGGTGGGGCAACTCATCACCAAACAACGTCTGGCCCTGGTGCCACCGACGGTCACCAGGGAACAGCGCATGGCCCGTATGAAGGAGCAGCTTCAAGGCAAATCGCTGGCTTCTGTGCAGATCGACATCAAGGAGCAGGCCCTGCACCAGAAGACGGTTGATCCTGCCGTGGCCACCGAGATGGGAAAAGTGCTGATGGAGCTGGGAGGTGAAGTCGTGGACGCGAAACACAACACGACGGAGGCTGCTCTGCTGATCAGTGGCGAGGCGTTCAGCGAGACGGGAGCACGGCGGGGACAGCTGGTTTCCAGCAGGGCTCGTGTGGAGCTTCAAGTGCTGAGGCGGTCCGACAACAAGGTGCTGGCCGTTGACCGGGAGTCGGGCGTGGCCGTGGACATCGCCGAAGCTTCGGCCGGAAAAGCAGCCCTCCAGGAGGCGGCGCTCAATCTCGTCGAACGACTGCTGCCGAAAGTGGTGAAACCTTGAACCGTTCCTGCATTCGCAACCCCTGACGGCGTCCCCATGAGCACACCCGGACAAATCCTGATGACATTCATCACCCTGATGTGCTTGTGGGGGGCAACCGGGTTAGGCGCTGAATCGGAATCCGAACCTGTGAAAGTGGCAGTGCTGGGTGAGGGACAAACGCAGAGCCTGGCGGACCTGCTCATGGTGGAGCTCGGCAGGAATGAAGCCTGCCAACTGGTCGAGCGGGGAGAGCTCCGCCGCCTGGCCGACGAGGCTTCTGTGCAAAAGTTGAGCGGCGTTTCGCGTCCGGTTGCGCTGGCCCGCCTTGCAGGAGCGGATGCGCTTGTCTTCCTTGAACTGAAGGAGACGGAACCCAAAAAGAGCGCGGTGGCAGTGACACTGGTGGGCACCAGGGATGGCCGCATCCGCCGCATCGTCTGGGTGCCGGTTGAAGGTGAAGCCAGCACGAGTGCCCGGCTGGCTGCGGCCCGGTTGCTTCCGATGCTGCCAAGTTTGCAGAGGGGAGCGGCAGACAAAGGGGCGGGGGAGTCCGTGTCGCTGCTGGGATTGCGGGCGCAAGTGCCTGACGCGACCCTGGTGGAGCTGGAAACCAACCTCAACGCCCTGTTGGCTCATCGCCTCTCTGCCTATCCAGGGCTGGTCGTGCTCGAACGGTGGAGAATGGATGACCTGGTATTTGAAAACAACCTGGCGAAAGCTGCCGCGGAGGATTTTGCCACCGGAGGGCGGCTGGCGTCGGGTTCATTGAAACAAGTAGGCGACGTGATTGACGTCCGGCTTGTGGTGAAACGGGCAGAGAGCGGGCCTGGCGTGGTGACGGACCTGGAAGGTGCCGTGTCGCAACTCCCCGAATTGGTGGAGCGTCTCGCCGGGAAGATCGCCGGAGTGCCAGTGAACGGAGTGGTGCCGTGGAAACCGCAAGAGGAGGCGCGCACCTTTGGTGAACTGGGGGAGTGGCTGATGAAACATGGATTGTGGCGGCAGTCCGCCCAAGCCTTTGAGTCTGCTGTGGCCCTGGGGGACCGGCGTCTTCCCACCTTGATTGCCAGGGCTCATGCCTATTCTCTTTGCGCTTACCCTGATGACCTCCGCTCCGGCTACTCCACGGATGGAGGCTATCGCCAGGGCCTCCTCACGCCGGAATCAATGGGCTATCGTCTGGAGTCGGCCACCAAAGCAGTGCATGCAGCGGCGGACATCGCCCACCGGGAGATGGATGCCACCGAGCCGAAGCGACCGGGCATGGAGACGCCGCCCCTGCTGGGCAGGCAGATTCTGCGGGCCGCCCTGTGCACGCTGCGCGGTGCGCATGAACTCAACGTGCACATCAAGTACATGTCGCAGGTCACCGCTTTGCGCGCCGCCATGCAGCGGTTGGTGGCGGTGCTGGATGCCGGCCCGATGCGGCAGGACCTCTTTTATCAACTCAACAAGGCCGCGTATGCCGCCTACTGGTGTGCCACGCCTGCAGACACACTGGCTTACTATCGCACGGTGCTGGCTCCAGGGTATGGGCGGGACATTCGTGACCTGCTCAAAGCAGGCTGGGATAAAAGCCTGCGGCGGGGCTTCTGCAACGACTCCCAGAGGCATGGTCCGATGCTCGATTTCCCTCTTGAAAACTCCACGGTGGTGGATCGTATGCAGCGTGGCGCAGAGCGGCTCATTGACTGGCAGGCACCTGATCAGAATTCGGTGCTGCCGCTCTGGAGGAGTTTCCTCGATTCCTTGCAGGCTTCATCATCCCCCCGGGATCAGGCCGATGGCCTGGGGTTTCAGATGAAGTCGCATCGGCTTCCGGCTTCACGCATCAGGGATCTGGAGTTGGCGGCGGCCTTGTTCACGCGGCATCGTGCCATGCTGACCTCTGCGGATGGCGAGGTCATGCTGGCCGCAATGAAGCCTGACTTTCTGTCTATCGGTGCGCCTCCTCAAAAGCTGGCCCCGGCGCTGAAGAGCATGAGCGTCTTCCTGAGGGAGCTCTTTGATCAGGCGTCGTGGATCCCTCGCGACTGGATGATCGGCGTTGATTGGATGACTTCGGGGATCGCGAAAGCAGCCTTGAAGGCTGACGAAGTGGCCCCCTTGTTGAAAGCCATGAATGGCTACCGGGAGCGCACTCGTGCAGATGCGCGATGGGAGGAATTCGATCCCATCATGCGTCAACCCATGTCGGCCATTTTCGAGGCGGCGAGGAAGAAGCTGGAAGAGGCATGGCCTGCCGAACAGAAGGCCATCCCCACGCCTGCGACAGGCGTGCCGCCCTACATAGTGACTCGTTTTTGGAATCCAGCCCGCCATGCCTCAAACGCGGGTTATCGAGGGGCGATCGAGGGCACCTCCGTTTTGCTCACTGGGGGACAGATGTGGATCATGTATCTGGGAGGAGGGGTGATCAGTGTGGATGAGCGCACCTTCGAGACCACGGTGTGGGAGGCACCGTCGCGGACTTCCCTCCTGCGCGGGTTGCTGGAGAGCGTGGTGGTGCAGCCTCAGCACATTTATGTGGCCACACAGGAGGGAGTCTGGCGGTGCAATCGGGATGCGAAGGACTGGTCAAAACTGGAGCTGCCTAAAACGGTCTATCGATTGCAGCACCTGGCGAAGGGTGTGGGAATCACGTATGGGAATGATCCCTCGATCAGTCGCGGTGTGGGGCAGGGGGCCGGGGTGGGCATGCTGGATCAAGATCAAGTGCGGTGGATTGCCTCCACCCGACGGCGGCCGGCTGAGCATCCCTTCGACGAAGCCCCGGTCAGGCAGCTGCTAGGGATATTTCCGGGAACCCGAGGTGAACCCTGGCTTGCCTGGAATCAGGACATTCGAAAAGTGGCAGTGCATCCGTTGAACGCAAAGCTTGATGAGGGGCTGAAGTTCACGAACTGGCTGCAGGTGGTGTCCTGCGGCGACCGGACGCTGCTTTTCGAGATCTTCCGCCCTCCAGGCGAGTATTTGAAGGTGTCGCAGGTGTGGGCTCTCCGTCCAGACCGCGACCAGCCCGAATTGTTGATGCATCATCCGGCGGCGCTCACTCTCCCCGCCGGAACCACGCCGGTGTGGAAGTTTCCAGATTCCCTTCCGCAAGGTTCTCGCGGATCCTTGACCTATTGTGCGGTGCTTCGCGGGGAGAGTCTGTGGGTTCTCAGCATCGAGAAGGAGAACTTTCAGGACGTGAAGGCGACGTACACTCTGTGGGGATTTCTGCGGGGGCGGCCAGACCCTGTGAAGGTGCCGCTGCAGTTCGAACTACAGCCAGAAGATCTGGCAGTGATGTCGAAGGACCCCCTCTCAGATCCCTATGGGAAGACGCTGAATCCAGAGTGCACCCAACGGAATTTTATTGCCGGGGAGCACGGCCTGGTGGTCACAGGATGGCGGTGTAAAGGAGTCTGGATGTTACCCTGGGAAGAGTTGGACAAATGGATCCGGGATCATGCTGCCATGGGCAGCGTCCGCTGAAGAGGCGGAAGGCGAAATTGTACAGAGCCTCAAAAAGCCTTGTCGAGGGAAGGGCGCTCCCCCTAGAATTTGCGGAATTCGCAAATAACCTGCCTTTGCCTTCATGAACCGTCGTGCATTTCTCGCCCTAGCTGGAGGATCTATGGTGGGGGGAGTCCATTCCGAAGAGACCACCCCACCCATCGCGCAAGGGGTGCCGTTGCACCTTGAACCTCTGGCATTCGAGCCAGAAGCACTCGAGCCTTACATTGACGCCCAGACCATGCGCCTGCACTATGAGGTGCATCATGCCGCTTACCTGAACCGTTTGCAGGCGGCGCTCCGCGAAGGCAACCTCCGGGCCGCGAATGCCTTTTCTTTGATCCGGGGACTCAAGCATCCACCCGCCAGTGTCACCCCGGAACTGCAGACATCCCTTCGTCAGAACGGGGGCGGGCATGTGAATCACACCATCTTCTGGCGCATCCTCACACCACCGGGCAAGTCTCCCCAGGGACCCCAAGGGCGTCTCGCGGAGGCGATTCAGAAAGAGTATGGCAGCCTTGATACATTTAAGTCTGTCTTTGCTGCGGCAGCCATGAAGCGGTTCGGCTCAGGTTGGGCCTGGTTGAGTGTGAGAGAGGATGGGAAACTGATTGTGACCTCGACGCCTGATCAGGATAATCCTGCCATGTGTGGACTGGTGCCAGACGAGGAGTGCGGGCTGCCCATTCTGGGACTCGACGTGTGGGAGCATGCCTACTATCTGAAATACCAGAACCGACGTCAGGACTATGTGTCGGCGTGGTGGAACGTCGTCAACTGGACTCGGGTGGAGCGGAATTTTGCCGTGGTAACCGCCCGATGATGCTCTGGCAAAAATAAGAAGTCCAAACTCTCACTTTTCTACGTATAGAAGGGGACCTTCGCCTCCTCGATCCAAGAGGAGGTTGTTCCATGCTGCTTCTGTGGCAACGCAGGGCAAATCCTTCATTCACACCCTTCCCATTTATGAACCGCCGCAGTTTCCTTGTTGCTGGTGGAGCCGCCGTCGCGGGCTCCGTGTTGCCGTCCCCTCTGCACGCCGCAGCGGCGTTTCCGCTGGAGCTGGGCAAGTTGCCGTATGCGCCGGAGGCCCTTGAGCCGCACATCGACGCCCAGACGATGACGATTCACCACGACAAGCACCACGCCGCTTACGTGACCAATCTCAACAAGGCACTTGATGCTGCCAAAGTGAGCGGCAAAGACGCTCTTACGCTCATCAAGGATCTCTCTGCCCTTCCGGCAGATGCGCAGACTGCCGTGCGCAACAATGGCGGCGGCCACGTGAACCACACCCTCTTCTGGAGCTGGATGGCACCTGCCGGCAGCGGTGCCAAGGGCCCGGAAGGCAAGCTGGGCGCGGCGATCCAGAGCACTTTCTCAAGTGTCGATGACTTCAAGAAACTCTTCGGTGAAGCGGCCACCAAGCGCTTTGGTTCCGGTTGGGCTTGGCTCGTTGTCAAAGCCGACGGCAAACTGGCAGTGACCAGCACGCCGAATCAGGACAATCCCTGGATGAAGGGGATCGTGCCGGACAGCGATCTGGGCACACCGATCCTCGGTCTCGATGTCTGGGAGCATGCCTACTATCTCAAGTATCAGAACAAGCGTCCTGACTACATCACCGCCTGGTGGAACGTGGTCAACTGGGCCGAGGTGGCCAAGGGTTACGCGGCTGCGGCAGCCTAACCGAAAAAAACCCAGACGAAAAGCCAGAGTCTGAATGAACCCCCAATCCTGTCATAAATTCGACGGGGTTGGGGTTCATTTTTGGAAGCTGAGGAACTGCCGACCTGGTCGCTGGTTCAACGCGAGGCTCTAGCCCAATTTTTGGCGGCCATCGGACGTCGACTTGTCGCCACTGCGATGTCCCGGTGGCGGATGGGTATGAAAGAGACCCTGGTGCTGACGGCGGGAAGGGCAGGCGGAGTGGTGGTCGGGAGCGTTACCGTGAAGGTGGCTCCCTTGCTTAATCCCTCACTGGTCACCTGAATGCTGCCGCCATGCAATTCGACGAGGTGTTTTACAATCGAAAGACCCAGCCCGAGCCCATCGCGCCGTCGGGTGGTGCTGGAGTCGCCGCGAAGGAAGCGATCAAATACGTGCGGAAGGAGGGCAGAATCAATCCCCTGGCCGTTGTCCGCAATCTTAAAGGTCAAATGCGAGGGAGTGCCCTCCAGATGCAGATGAATGCTGCCGCCAGGCGGGGTGAATTTGATCGCGTTGGTGAGCAGATTGCCAAAAATCTGGTGAAGTCGAACGGGGTCTCCGTCAGCCATCGCAGAACAACCGGCAAGCGATGTGTAAACCAGGACCTTTCTCAAACATGCCTGGGGTTTGAGCATGTCGACGGTGAGTTGGATGACGGCGGCAAGGTCCACCGGCTGCAGTTCGAGTCGGAGCTTCCCCGAGGCCATCCTGGTTATGTCGAGGAGGTCTTCAATGAGGCGGGACTGACTGATGGCACTCGTCCGGATGACCGCAAGACCCTGGGCCAGTTCGTCAGGGGTGAGCGGGCCTGATGCGAGGATCTCCGCCCAGGCCATGATGGCTTGAAGCGGGGTGCGAAGTTCATGGGCGAGTACGGCGAGAAAATGATCCTTGATGCCAATCTGGCGTTTTGCCTCCAGATACTCCGACTCCAGCAAGGTTTCTCCCGCCAATACTCCCGTGAAGTCATGGGTGATAACCGCGCTGCTGGCGGGGCCCAGTTCACTGGACTCTGGGGAGGATCCTGTTTTTTCCCTCGCAGCGAGACCCACATGCTTAATCGAGGCTGCCTGGCCGTTCAGGCAGGTGCAATCAGGGACACACCTTCCCAGGCTCGGATGAAATATCCCCAAGACTGGGCCTCGCTCAATCTGCGGCGGTTCAAAGCCCGGAAGGAACTCCTCAGGCACCCTGTCAGCTTGCGACAGCATGCGGTGGACACCAAAACCGGAAGCGGAAGTGGATTCGTCAATTTGCATTTGGAGGAAGCGTGAGAGTATCGAACCTTGGAGTTGAACCAGGTTTCGCGCGGGGAGCTTTCAGGCCGGGCGGGGTGCCGTACGGGTTGAGGGCACCACGAAAATGGATTCGGACTTGTGTCCGGCGATCGCGTCGTCTGACTTCTGTTGCTCATCCGCAAAGTTAGACGGTGCGGGGGCTTCTGTTTCGAAGCGTGTGATGTCCATGGCGTTCGTGGGCGAAGGATCCAAGCGCGAGGCTGACCAGCCTCGTGGCCTGAAGGTGTGGGGAGGTTTGATGGTGATCTTCATGGAATGATGATCGCTGGAAGTGGACTTCGGCGCTATGGGGTGTATTCCCATCGGTGAGTGGGGCGCGAGGTGTTGCCAAGCTGGTCAGGCGTCTTTTTTGCGCTTTTCCCTGGAATCACCCCGGTCTTCTCCACCGCCTTTTTTGTCCGGACTTTTCTTGCTGCCATCTTTCGAACCTGGGGCGACTTTTTCCTCCGGGCGTCCGGTGGAGCGAGGTGGATCGCCCCTTTCCCCCTGAGAAGGGGGCTTCCCTGCTTCTTCCCGCTTGGCCTCAGGCGGCGGAGAGTTCCTGGGCTTGTGATTCCGCTCCGGCTGCACGAGAGGCGGCGGCGTTTCCTGAACCCTGGCATCGCGTGGCTTTTGGGTCGCTTGTTCTGATGGTTCCAGCATCGGTTTTTTTGGTCCTTCCGTGGCCGCGCCTTTTTCGGAGGGAGAGGGTGCGCTTTGTTTGGGAGGTTCATCAACCCCCTTGCTGGAGCGGGTGGGGGTGGCATTTCCGGCGGAACCGTCCCGCCGCGGGCTGGCTGCGGGAATCTTTCCATTCCGGTCCATCTTCGGCAATTCATCGCGGGAGGAGGTTTCGCGAGAGTCGGGCGGGATGGTCATAGGCCTCGGTCGTACGATGTCTGAGCGACGTTTGCCGGGCTCATCGTCTTTGGGGTCCTGGGACCGCGCTCGTGTAGCCGTGCTGCCATCTTTGGACATTGTGGCTGCGGCGGAGCGCGATTGAGTGCGATGCCGGACAGGATCCGGACGCCACTCCTGGGAGTTGGTGAGATGATTGTTGATGTAGCGGTCGGTGTCACCGTCCCCGCGACTCCTGTCCCGGTGATAGTCCCACCCCTTGTTCCAATCGCCCCGGTAAAGGCGATGGCGACGCCAGTCCCAGTCATAGTTCAGCCACGAGCCGACCAGATATCCGGTGCTGAAGATCAGCAGTGGGCTGGTTGTGGGACGTTGCACATACACCACCAGTGGGTCATAGCGGGGTATGTAGATGGAGTCGGGCTGGGTGGGAATGATGCGAATGGCGGAGTCATCGAGGACAATGCGCTGCTCCGGTGTATCCACGAGATTTCCCAAGGCCCTGGCGGTGGCACGGAGTTCCTGAATGTTCTCCAT
>NZ_BATQ01000044.1 GCF_000739635.1 Verrucomicrobium sp. BvORR034
GGAGGGGCTGTCCCAGCGCAGGCCAGCCAGGCCCGTGATGGGCAGGAGCCGGCTCAGAGGTTCTTCCACAAGGCGGGTGGTGGAGTCGGGGTAGCCCTCCACCTGACCGTCCTGCCAGGCAATGCTGCCATACAGGTGCCAGTCGTCTGCAAACTGCCAGTTGAACTCAAACTCGATGCCCTGCACATAGCCGTCGCCGGCGTTGAGCTTGGTCACCTCGTCCAGTCCGTCAATGACGCGTCCGGTGGGGGCCCGCACGATCATGTCGCTGATGTCTGTGTAAAAGTAGGTCAGGCTGGTGCTCAGCCGCTCGGAATTCCAGCGGATGCCCGCCTCGGCGGTCAGGTATTTTTCGGGATCCAGTCCCTGTGAAGGCGTCTCCAGCTCGTTGGAACGGGCTGTGTCCAGCCGGGAGAGGTCGGACAGGTTGGGGGCGCGGAAGCTTTGGGAGACGCCGGTAAAGATCTTGAACCGCTTCGCCTCGTCCACGCTGTAGAGCAGACGGGCACTGCCGGAGAAGTCATGCCAGTCATCATCGAAGGAGATCTCGTCTCCACTGGTTGGATCCTGGGCCTTGCCGACATCGGCCGCCGCGTAGGTGTAGCGTCCGCCCAGAGTGAGATCGAGACGGTCACTGAGGGCAATGAGATCCTGGAAATAAACTCCGGCCAGATGGTATTCGGAGTCATCGGCCACGGGACCTTGAATGGCCCGGCGGTTGAAGCTTCCGTCTGCATTGTACCGATCAGAGAACGAATTGACGTCGTCGAAGTAATAGTTCGCCCCATACGTCAACGTGCCAATGGATGTCTTGCTTTCGAACTGGAGGTCGAGCCCCCAGGTGGAGACATCAAAGCCATCCACCCGGCTGGTGTGATCTTCGGCTTTCCGGTGGTTGTCCTCGCTCTGCCAGTGGTGCGAGAAGGTGAACTGCCAGCGGTCGGCGAATCCAGTGTCAGGAGTGCCTTCGAGCCGAACGTAGCTCAGGTACCGGTCTTGATCGAAGTAGTGTTCCAGTTCATTGCCCACTGCGCTGCCTGCAAAGGGCACCGCATAGATGGTGCGGTGGGTACGCCAGACGTCATCCTGGATGAACTGGTTGTGCGCCACCGTCAGCTTGAGATCGTCGGCGAGGAACACCTCCAGTTTGGCATCGATGCCCAGTTCATCATAGCCGGTATGGGAGAGGTCTCCCACTTCAGCAGCATGCAGATCCCCGTAGGTACGACCTGTGACCCCGATATGGAAGCCGTACTTGTTATACTCGCTGATGCTGCCTTCCAACCGGCCCATCCAACTGTTCTCGGCGGTGGCACAGCGTGTAGAAGCTTCGCCAGTGATGTAGGGGCCGGTGGGGGCAGGTGGCGCAACGGGGGCGACTTCCTTGGGCGACTTGCCGGAAATGGTGGTGGCCACCATTGGGGGCTCCATGTAAACGGGGCCTTTTGTCAAGGCATTGACAATACCACCGATGGCATCGCTGCCGTAGAGAAACGACCCCTGTCCTTTGACCACCTCAATGGAACTCAGACCCAGCGGATCGATGGTGCTGAAATATTGGTTCGGTCCGTCCCGGAAGACGGAGTTGTTAAGACGGACGCCGTCGATCAGCCCCAGCGTACGGAAACCTGTGAAACCACGGATAAAGGGTGACCCTTGGCCATGCCCCGTTTGCTGGATAAACACCCCCGGCACCTCCTTCAGAGCTTCAGGGAAGCTTTGGGGCTGCATTTCTAGAATGCGGCGCGCATCCACCTCACTCACACTGTAAGGGACGTTTTTTGCGGAGGTTTTGCCACGTGTTGCCGTAACGATCAGCTCCTCAGTTTCTTCCGGTGGCAGCTCCGCACCTGCTGCGGAAAGGCAGACGCTCGTGGCGGCGGAGAACAGCGTTCGTCTGAGGGAGTGTGTGAGAGATTGCATGCGGGTCCCTCCCCTTGGCAGGTTACATGCCAGCGCCTACATAAATCCTCCAAGCCCTAGTGGGATAAGGGTTTGGCAGCTCCGGGCAGGTATGGCAACCTTGGGTAAATGGGATAAAAAGCATTCACATTCGATGTGTAATGGGTGAAATTTGACCATCGAAAAATTCTCATGGTGTTGCGTCTTTGCAACTGCCGGGTTCTGTATCAGTTTCGCTGCTTCAATAACTATTGCATGCCCGCTCAACGTCTTCCCTGGCGCATTGTCCTCCCGTTTGCCGGGTTGGTGCTGGCGGGGTCCGTGGCGCTCCTGGTTTGGATGGTGGTGATGGTGGGACGGGAGGATCGGGCCCGGTTCGAGTCACTGGCACGCACGAATGCTGGTTTCATGGGGGAGGCAGGATTCCCGCCCACGGAGCGGATGGCCCGTCAGCTGGGGGAGGTGCTGGACATGGCGGTGGCCTTCCGCCGACAGGGCAAGTTGATTCCTGAATCCCTGCCTGGCGTGCCGGTCGAGGAGCTACAGAGTTTTCCCGCAGACGGCCTTTGTCATGCGGTAGCGCATTGGGAGGTGGTCGGTGTCGGTCTTCCGGCTGGTGGAGATCTCTTGTTGATTCGGCCGCTGCGGCCTGCCTGGCGGGGAGTCTGGCAGCCGCTGACCTTTGCGGTGCTGGGAGCGTTCTGGCTGCTCGCTCTCGGAGTGGGCTGGCTGGTGTCCCGGGGGTTGGTCCTGCCACTGCGGAATCTCGCCTCGCGTCTGCCTGAGATTGAAGAACCCGGCGAGC
Organism: Verrucomicrobium sp. BvORR034; assembly: GCF_000739635.1. GTDB lineage: Bacteria > Verrucomicrobiota > Verrucomicrobiia > Verrucomicrobiales > Verrucomicrobiaceae > Verrucomicrobium. The sequence goes on from NZ_BATQ01000044.1 coordinate 2,708, forward strand.
TGGTGCTCCCGGAGGCAGAAAGGAACGATGAAATAGGCGATGTGGCGCGGGCCTTTGTGCGCACCCGGGAAGCCCTGCATGAAGAGCGGGCCAAACGGGAACAGGCGGAGAAGCTGGCAGTATTGGGGCGGATGACGGCGGCTCTGGCCCATGAGATCCAGAATCCCGTCTCCGCCATCAAGATGCACGCCGAGCTTGCGGCCCTGGATGGGAATGCACCCATTGCAGAGGTGATCGCCAGTGAGGCGGCTCGCATTGAAGGGCTCGTAAACCAATGGATGTTTCTTAGCCGCCCTGAGCCGCCGGCGCTTCAACTGGTGGAACTCAAACCCTTGTTGGAAGCGGTGGTAATCACACACGGACCGCAAATGCGACACGCGGGCGTGCAGGTTCAGCTGGAGGTGCCGGGGAGCATCCAGATCATGGCGGATCGCAGACGACTGGTGCAGGTTTTCAGCAATCTGCTCATCAATGCCACCCAGGCGATGCCTCTGGGTGGCGTGACCATCGTGACGGCCGTCCAGGAGCAGGGGATCGTGAAAATCTCCTTTGCGGACGAAGGCAAGGGCTTCTCTCCTGAGGCGCTGGCACGGTTCGCGGAATTTTTCTATTCAGAGCGGGAGGGGGGCATGGGCATCGGCCTCACTGTGGCCAATGAGATCGTCAAAGCTCATGGGGGCACTCTTTCCGTGGTGAATGTTGCGCGCGGCGCGGTGGTCACGGTGGAACTTTCCCCGGCTCCCTCCGCGTCCGCTTCGCCCTCTTCTCATCCTCTCCATTAGATCATCCATCAAATGTCTCGTCCCATGTCTCGCATACTCATTATAGAAGATGAAGCCGCCCTGGCTTCCGCCATCGGGCAGTTGACTCGCCGCATGGGGTTTGAGCCGGTGCTGGCCGCCTCTGCCGCCCAGGGTTTGGAGCAACTGCGACGCCAGCCTCCCAACCTCGTCGTCCTGGACATCGGGCTGCCGGACCGCAGCGGCCTCGAGGTGTTGCAGGAAATTCGGGGTGTGGACGCGGACTTGCCTGTGCTCATCATCACCGCGCACGGACATCTGCAGAATGCCGTGGAGGCGAAAAAGCGGGGTGCCTCAGGTTATTTAGTGAAACCCCTGGACCTTCGCGATCTGGAGAAGTCGCTGCAAGTGCTTCTCCAGTCTCAAGGGGATGGTGCTGTGGCAGCCGCGATCCAGGACGCGTCTTCGGATTCCGCGCTCCTGATTGGCAGCGCTCTGGCCATGCAGCCCGCCTTCGCCGCCATCGCGCATGCGACCACCTCGGACGCTCCGGTGCTGATCACCGGGCCTACCGGAATTGGCAAGTCGCTGGCGGCCCGGGTCATTCATTTGCACAGCCGTCGCCATGCCGGGCCCTTTGTCACACTCTCGTGCGCCAGCCTTCCGGAGAATCTGCTCGAAAGCGAGGTCTTCGGTCATGAGAAGGGGGCGTTTACAGGAGCACTCGCCACCAAGACGGGCCATATTGAGCGCGCAGCAGGCGGGACCTTGTTTCTGGATGAAATCGGTGAGCTCTCTCCCGCGCTACAGGTGAAGCTGCTCCGTTTCGTGGAGGAGAAGATCTTCTCCCGCGTGGGTGGTCGGGAGGATCTGAAGGTGGACCTTCGAATCATCGCCGCCACCAATCAGGACCTCGTGCAGGCAGCGGCTGAGAAGCGGTTTCGCGAGGATCTGCTGTACCGCCTGCGGGTGTTGGAGGTGCAGTTGCCCCCTTTGCGGGAACGTCTGAGTGACATCCCCGGGCTCTGCTCCTACCTCCTCGCCTCCGTCGCTGGTGACCGGAAGCTGGCGGTATCTGAAGAGGCGCTGAGCGTCCTCCTTCGCCACAACTGGCCTGGCAACGTGCGTGAATTGCGCAACGTGATCGAGCATGCCGCTGCCGTTTGTACCGGCCCGCTCATCCTGCCCGCCCATCTTCCCAAGGATGTGGCCACCTCTCCAGCGGGAGAGACTTCTGGCTTCATCAGCGGGCTGGATGCCGCGCTTCACGAGTGGATCGAGGCCAGACTTCGCGAGGGGATGAAGTACGATGCCCTGCATGATGAGCTGGAATCGCGACTTTTGGCTGCGCTCTTGCCGCGTTTTGAGAATAAACCAACGGTTTTAGCCCGGGAAATGGATATGAACCGCGCCACGCTCCGCAAAAAACTGCGCGACCCAAGCAGTATGGAGGAAAACTAACGAAAAAGTTAATCAAGAAACAAAGAAGTGGCGGCTACGGGTCGTTTCAGATGCGTAGTCGTACCGGTGTCTCGTGGGATCTTTTCACCTTGAAGGTGGAAAGGTCGCACAAGACGTCGTCCCATGGTCCGGCTGCCGGACATTCCGTCTAAAAACCAAACATAACCTGCATCAGATATCATGAAGAAAGCACTCGCATTCCTTGCCGCAGCATTCCTCGCCATCCCAGCCGTGTTCGCCGGTGAGTATCCCGATATCAGCATCGAGGACCTGAAGAAGGCCATCTCCGAGAAGAAGGTGACAGTCATCGACGTGAACGGCAGCAAGTCCTACGAAAAAGGCCACATCCCAGGGGCGATCGACTACACCGCCAGCAAGGAAGCCCTTGCCTCCAAGCTTCCTGCTGACAAAGGCTCCCTCGTCGTGGCCTATTGTGGTGGCCCTACCTGCAGCGCCTACGCCAAGGCCGCTACAGCCGCCAAGGAACTCGGTTACACCAACGTGAAGCACCTCTCCGCTGGCATCTCCGGTTGGCTCCAGGCCGGCGAGAAGACTGAGAAGTAATTCATCTTGAATTGAAATGCAGTCTGGCTTGGATTTTTCCCTGCCAGGCTGCATTTTTTGTTTCGCCCCTGCCGTCCTCGAACCCCACATTCTTTTCCCGCTATGAAGCGCTTTGCCCAATCCCTTTCCCTTCTTCTCGCTGCCGCCTCCCTTCCGCTCTTGGGTGCGGATCCTGTCGCGAAGGGGACGGAGTACACCGCCACGGTCTCGGGCATCGTCTGTGCTTCCTGCAAGGCCCACGTGACGGAGGCGCTGAAAAAGCTGCCGGGGGTGACAGCAGTGGAGGTGACCAAGGGCGCAGAAGCCAACACCCAGAAGGTCACTTTTGCCGCCAGCACCGATACTTTGACCAAACAAGATGCCGTGAACGCTCTCGGGGAGAGTGCCAGCCAGTACCAAATCTTGAGCCTCGACAAGACGGCCAAATAAGTTTTTTGGAATATTCCCGGTCCTTCGGGAGTCGTAGTTCCAGTGACCCGTGAGGGTCGCCTGTTCACCAACCCTGCCCTCCATGAAAACACTCATCAAATCGCTCGCCCTCGTTCTTCTGACTTCCGCGGCCCTGGTGCACGCGGGTGACTTCCCGAAGGGGAGCCCCAAGTTTGAATCCAGCCTCCGGTCCGCCCTGAATGATGCCAAGAAGAACGGCAAGCCCATTGTGGCCGTGTACTCCGCCGTCTGGTGCGGCCCCTGCCAGGCCATGAAGAACAATGTTTATCCCAGTGATTCGGTGAAGCCCCTTCATGACAAATTCAACTGGGCCTACCTGGATGCGGATGACAAGCGCAACGAGAAAGACATGAAGAAGTTTGGCGTGAGCGGCATTCCCCACATTGAGTTCCTGAACGCCGCCGGGGAATCCGTTGGCAAGCAGGTGGGAGGCAACTCGCCAGAGGCCTTCGCCAGCAAGCTCAATGAAGTGCTGACCAAGGCAGGCACGGCCCCCGCCACGGCGACTGCGGCTGCTGATACCTCCAAAAAATAACCGGCACTCAGCCATTCCAAATTCTAAAAACCGTGACTTCGCCAAAGCGATGTCACGGTTTTTTCACATACGGGGAGTGGTGGGGCGGTGCCCGCCGGGAATCCCATCTTGCATCCCCTGGAAAATGCGGGTAAGTCGCCCCATCGCACAATAGATGAAAGCCATTCTAGCACTGGAAGACGGACGTTACTTTGAAGGGGAAGCTTTTGGAGCCCCGGTCACACGCACCGGGGAAATCTGCTTTAACACCTCAATGACCGGATATCAGGAGGTGCTGACGGACCCGTCCTACCGCGGTCAGATGGTGGCCATGACCTACCCGCTGATCGGCAACTACGGCGTCAACCCGCTGGACACAGAGAGCGATCAGCCTCATGTGCGCGGCTTCATCATCGAAGAACTTTGTGAAATCCCCAGCAACTGGCGCAGCCAGCAGTCGCTCGATGAGTACCTAAAGCACTGGGAGATTCCCGGCATTCAGGGCATCGATACCCGGGCGCTGACCAAGCATCTGCGCACGCGGGGAGCCATGCGCGCCGTCATTACGAGCGAAGTCTCCTCCGTCGCGGAGGCCGTGGCTCTGGCCCAGGCCAGTCCTTCCATGGAAGGCAGCGACTATGTAAAAGAGGTCTCCACCGTGAATCCCTATCACTGGGATGCGGACAATTCCGACAGCTGTCGCTGGGACATCCCGAACCCCAGCCAGGGAACACTTGGCGGAGAGACGGGGGTTTTCCACCCTCTCAGTGAGACCCGGCACCGTGTGGTTGCCTATGATTTCGGCATCAAGCGCAATATCCTGCGCCGTCTCCGGCAGGAAGGCTTTGAAGTTCAGGTCGTTCCCTCCACCGCCAAGGCGGAAGACGTGCTCGCGCTCAAGCCAGACGGCGTCTTCCTGAGCAACGGCCCCGGGGATCCGGCGGCTCTGGACTACATTCACGAGGAGATCCGCAAGCTGATCCCGCACCAGCCCATCTTCGCCATCTGCCTGGGTCACCAGATCCTGGGACACGCGTTCGGCGGCAAGACTTTCAAGCTTAAGTTTGGGCACCGCGGTGGCAACCAGCCCGTCAAAGACCTGCGCAGTGGCAAGGTTTCCATCACCAGCCAGAACCATGGCTTCGCGGTGGATGGGGAGTCGCTGCCCTCGAATGTGGAAGTGACCCACCTCAACCTCAATGACCAGACGGTCGAAGGCCTGCGCCACAAGGAATGGCCCGTGTTCAGCGTCCAGTACCACCCTGAGGCGGCTCCTGGTCCGAACGACGCGAGCTACTTCTTCCGTGAGTTTGCCAGCTTGATCGACGCGACCAAGGGCAAGTAACCTGCGGCTGTGCAGAGTAGAAGAGCCGTCCCGGCTCTTTGCGCAGCGGCGTTGAGGCGTGGGCGTCCTCTTGACGGACTTCGGCAGCCCGGGCTGTAGCGGGCCCAAGAAGCGGGACGCTTCTTCCACAATGTCGGCCTGCGTCTGGGGGGAAGGGTAGAAGAGCCGTCCTGGCTATGGAGTTTGCAGAGGGTAGTCGCCGATGGGCGGGGTGTAGAGCGGAAAGGGCGAATGAGAAGTTAACCCTGTGAATCTCCGTGCCCTCTGTGGTTGAAAAGGCTGGGCCCCTTCGGCAGGGGGCTGAATACTGAAAACTTGACACTGAAAACCCCCCGGCTTCCTGACTGCTGCTCCCAATATTGGATTATTGGTATTGGTCTTGCCTCGGCATTCGCGCCCTGCTAAAAAACTCGCGATATGCCGAAAATTCAATTCACCACGCCTGATGGCGGCACTCTGGAGCTGGACCTGACGACTGAACGCGTCCGCGTTGGTCGTGCTGAGGACAATGACTTTGTCATCCCGGACGGTTCCGTCTCCAGCTACCATGGTGAAATCATCAACAAGGGCGAGGGCGTTGAGCTGCGCGACCTTGGCTCCACGAACGGCACCCATTTTGATGGCGCTCGCGTTGACCAGGCTGAAGTAGGCCCGGGGCAAAGCTTCCGCCTGGGCAATGTGACCGGCTACGTCGAAGGTGAGGCGGTGGCGGAAGCCCCTGCTGAATACGAAGAGGCTGCGGCCCCTGCCTATGAGGAGGAAGTGGTGGAGGAGGCTCCGGCCGCCCCGTCCCGCTCCTGGTCCCAATCTCCTGCGGCCTCTGCCGCACCAGTGGTGACAGGCCTGGGCTCCACACCCTGCCCGACCGGTCAGCGCCGTGGTTTTGGCCCCAAGGCGAAGGCAAAGAACGCCGGCGGTGGCCTGATGGCCCTCGCTTTCGTGGGTCTCGCCGCCTGTGGCGCGGCTGTTTTCATGATTCTGAAGATGGGCGCTTGATTTTTTCGCGTCCCGGTCAAGGGAATCAGGCTGGCCAATTGGGGTTCAGACGTGCGCTCTTTGGGGCGGGCGGGCTGAGCCCTCTTTTTGCCGCTTCCCGTCAGTTCTTATTTTCATCTCATGAGCAATACCATCATCGTCGGCCTCCAGTGGGGGGACGAAGGCAAAGGAAAAATCGTGGACTATCTTACGGAGCGTAGCGACGTGGTCGCACGCGCCCAAGGTGGCAGCAATGCCGGCCACACGGTGATCAGCGGTGGCACGAAGTACATCCTGCACCTTATTCCCAGCGGCATCCTCTGGCCGGAGAAGAAGTGCGTGATCGGCAACGGCGTGGTGATTGACCCGCTCGGCCTGCTCAAGGAGATGGAAAAGCTCCGCTCCCAAGGAGTGCACATTTCCCCGGAGAACCTGCTCATCAGTGAGCATGCGCACCTCACCATGCCCTACCACTGCTCCCTGGACAAGGCCCGGGAAGCCCGCCGTGGCGTGAACGCCATCGGCACCACTGGCCGGGGCATCGGACCCACCTACGCAGACAAGATCGAGCGGCAGGGCCTCCGGGTAACCGATCTTCGCGATCCGGACAAGCTCACCCATGAGATCACCTGGCGCGCCGCCCTGCACAATCAGGAACTGGAGTCTGCCGGATTTGAGAAGGTGAACGTGGAAGAAGTGGTGGCCCAGATCGTGGCCGCCGCTGAATTGCTGCGTCCGCACATCGCCAACACCGTGGTTTACCTGAACGAGGCTCTTGCCGAGGGCAAGATGGTCCTGTTTGAAGGGGCCCAGGGTAGCTACCTGGACATCGACCACGGCACTTATCCCTTCGTCACTTCCTCGAACACCACCGCAGGCGGTGCCTGCACGGGTTCTGGCGTGTCTCCCCGCAAGATCGACAAGGTCATCGGCGTGGCCAAGGCCTACACCACCCGCGTCGGTGGCGGCCCGTTCGTCACGGAGAATGAAGCCATCTCTGACATGCTTCACAACATGGGGCGTGAGTATGGCGCCACCACGGGGCGTGCCCGCCGCTGCGGCTGGCTGGATGCCGTGCTGCTGAACTACGCCGTCATGGTGAACGGATGCGATGAAATAGCGATCACGAACCTCGACGGCCTCGACGGGCTGGATGAGATCAAGATCTGCCGTGCCTACCTTCTGGATGGCAAGGAGATCAATCACCCGCCAGCAACCATTCCAGAGCTGGAGCGTTGTGAGCCGGTTTATGAAACTCACCAGGGCTGGAAACAGGATCTCAGTGGCCTCACCAACGCCGCTGATCTGCCGCCGCTCGCCAAGACCTACCTCAACCGTCTGGCGGAACTCGCCGGCGCGCGGGTGAGCCTGCTCGGCATCGGCCCGGCACGTGAACAGACCCTTGTGGTGGATTGATTGGGCCTGGACCACGGGCAAGCGACCGTAAATGCGAACCCTGAGCCGGGGTGGTGGGAAACTAGCCGCCCCGGTGTCCATGGGTGTCGTCCCCGACACGCGGGATTGCAAATCGCTTGAACCCTCAGGGGTCGTCTATCAGAGTGCGCTCCTCCCATGCCGGAAGATCTCGTCATTCCCCGTCACGTTGCCATCATCATGGATGGCAACGGCCGTTGGGCCAAAGAACGGGGGCTGCCGCGCACTGAGGGGCATCGCCGCGGAGCGGAGTCTGTGCAGGCGGCGGTTGAGTCCTGCGGAGATCTGGGCATTGAATTTCTCACGCTGTACGCATTTTCCACAGAGAACTGGAAACGGCCCAAGAGCGAGGTGGACTCGCTCATGAAAATGCTGGAGCGCTTCTTGAAGCAGAAGACGCCAGACATGGTGAAAAAGAATGTGCGCCTTCAGGCCATCGGCCGGTTGCACGATCTTCCCCAGTCCTGCCAGGATCAGCTTCACAAGTCCATCGAGGCCACTTCCGGCAACACCGGCCTGACGTTGATTTTTGCCCTCAGCTATGGCTCCCGCGAGGAGATCATTGATGGCATCAAGAGCCTGATCGACAGCGTGGAGAAAGGCCACCTCGACAAGGGCATGATCGATGCGGAAGTGTTCAGCAAGCACCTGTACACCCGCTACTATCCCGATCCGGATCTGCTGATCCGCACCAGCGGGGAGATGCGTCTCTCCAACTTCCTCCTGTGGCAGCTCAGCTACACGGAGTTTTACATCACCCAGACGCTCTGGCCTGACTTCCGGCGGGAGCAGTTGGTGGAGGCGCTGCGGGACTTCGGCAGGCGGCAGCGGCGCTTTGGGGGTGTTGCCTGATCGGCCTACTAGCCTATTGGCTAGTCATCATAAGGGGGAGGCATTCTGCCTTCACTTGACACTCTGCGTCTGCGTTGCAGAAAGGAACGTAACCTTTGCGCATCTCCGCAATTGTGTGAAAGTGCTTTTCCGATGCTGACCAACGACACACCTCCCGAATCCACGCGGCTGTTCATCGTGGATCCGGACACAGACTTTCTTGCTTGGGCTGTATCGCACCTCAAGTCCCCCAATGTGACGATCGAAAGCTTCGAGCGTGGGGAAGAGGCGCTGTCAGCCTATATGAAGCAGCGGGCGGATCTGGTGTTGAGCGAAGCCCGCCTGCCGCAGATGAGCGGCATCGAGCTTCTCAAGCGCCTGCGCCAGCAAGACCCGAACGCCATGGTGCTGCTTTTCAGCGGCCTGGCGGGAACGAGTGCCGTCATTGAATCGATGCGCCTTGGTGCGTACGATTTTTTGCGGAAGGAACAGATGCCTTACGACCTGCGCTCCATCGTAGAAAGCGCCTTGCGTGCAGTGGAGGCCAGAAAGGTCACGCTCGCCAGTGCACAGCCGGTTTCCTCTGAAAGCATTCAGGAAACTATCATTGGGCGCAGTGGCGCCATGCAGGAGGTTTTCAAGCTGATCGGTCGCGTCTCACGCTCGGATGCCGCAGTGATGATCACTGGTGAAAGCGGTTGTGGTAAGGAACTTGTGGCCCGTGCCGTGCACAAGTTCAGCCCGCGGACGCAGAAGGAGTTTGTGGCGATCAACGTGACCGCCATTCCTGACAACCTGCTGGAGAGCGAGCTTTTCGGTCACGAGAAGGGGTCATTCACCGGAGCTGTCGCCCAGCGCATGGGGCGCTTTGAGCAGTGCGATGGCGGAACGCTTTTCCTGGATGAGATTGGCGACATGCCGCTCACCGTTCAGAGCAAGTTGCTGCGTGTGCTGCAGGAAGGCGAATTCAGCCGCGTGGGCGGCAACTCCACCCTCAAGACGGACGTCCGGGTGCTGGCAGCCACCAACAAAGATCTGGAGAAGGAAGTGACGGAAGGCAGCTTCCGCGAAGACCTCTTTTACCGCCTCAACGTGGTGCGCATCCACATTCCGCCGCTTCGTGAGCGTCGCGAAGACGTGCGCATCCTGGCCGAGTTTTTCTTGCAACGCATGGCGGCGCGCAAGCGCACCCCGCAGATGCGGTTCAGTGAGGACGCTCTGGCATTACTCGAGGCCTATGACTGGCCGGGCAACGTCCGGGAGCTGGAAAATACGCTGCAACGCGCCTGTGCCCTCTGCAACACAGACGTGCTCCTGCCCAGTGACATTCCGCTGGGCAGCAATACCCAGCGCATCGCCACACCGATTCACACGCTGATGCGCATGCAGGATGCCCTGCAGTCGCTGCTGCACGGTGCCCAGGCTCTGCCGGACTTTGAGCTCATTCCCTGGCTGGACCGCGAGCTGAAGAAGATGGCGCTGCGTAACTGCCATCAGGATGTGGATGAGGCCGCCAAGCTTCTCGGCATTCCCGCGATCACGTTGGCCAAGTCCGACGTGAGGGTGGGGGACGAAAAGAAGCCGGAGGTCAAGCCCGCTGACGTCAAGGCGGCCAAGGCCCGCAAGGCGTCCTAGCCGGGTGACAGGCGTCTGGTTGCGCAAGCCGGACACTTGGAGCCGTTGCGTCTCATTTTTGTCGATTTAGCAGCAGAATCCGCGTGGCCTTCCCGGCCAGCAGGTTCTGCTCCATTGTGTTCATGGCCAAGGAAAAAGAGCTGCATGTGGACGAACACCACCTGGCGGAAAGCCTGGTGAAGGTAGCCCATGGGGCCAAGCCGTTCGGCACCCTTTGGAAGTCGCTGAAAAGTGGCGGGATCATCCTGGATCACGTGGCAAAGGAGGCCTGGCCCTTCGCCACGGCCCTCGCGGCCCAGGCCTTGCCCAAGCGGCGGCTGTGGGTGGTCTGCCCAGACGCCCGCGTGCAGGAGCAGGTCCAGGGGGAGTTGAGGGTCTGGGGATTGCCGGCGTTATTCTTCCCCAGACTTTCCCAGATGGGGGATGCCGCAGGATTGCCAGACCCCGACGCTCTGGCGGAGCGGATCACGGCCTTGACGCGATTTTCCGAGTCCGTGTCTGGCAAGGGTAAAGGCAAAGCCCGAGCTGGCGACAGCGGCGAGGAGACTGGCGGGGACGAAGGCCAACCACGGGTGTTGGTGATTTGCGCGGACAGTCTGGATGAGGAGGTGCCGGCACTGAATGAGCTGGAGGCGGGCAAGATGTCCCTGCAAACCGGCATGAAGCTGGATGTAGAGGCCCTCCTCCAGGATCTGGGGAGCGCCGGTTATGAGCGGGTTCCAGTGGTGACCGAGCGTGGTCAGGTGGCGCGGCGTGGCGGCATTGTGGACGTTTTCTCCTGGCAGGCGGAGGAGCCTCTGCGGATGGAATTTTTTGACGATGAACTGGAGTCGCTGAGGAGCTTCGACATCCACACCCAGACCTCAGTGCAACGCTTTCAGCGCATGCAACTGCTGGTGCACGCTGCAGACTCGACTGGGGAGACGACCACAGTACGGCAGTTCATTCAGGAGCAGGATGCGGTGATTGCCCTGGAGGTGGAGACTCTGTCGCCTGCAACCGTTACCATTACCTCCGGTGCCCGTGCTGATCTGGCTGAGGAGGACTTTTCCACGGCCATCTTCGAGAATCCACTGGGTGTCTTCCATGCAGGGGACTTCGTGGTGCAGGAGGCCCGGCGCGAGCAGTTCACCAAACAGGTGGAGGAGTGGCGCAAGCAGAAGTGGCGGGTGGTCATGTTCTTCCACAATCCTGGCGAGCGGGAGCGCTTCGAGGAGCTGGTGGGGGGCGAGTGGTTGCAGAAGCATGACATGGAGCTGGCGCTGGGCTTGTTGCATCGCGGGTTTGCCATTCCTGCCGCCAAGCTGGCCGTATTGACGGGAGCGGAGGTCTTCGGTCGGTATCAGAACACGCGTCGTTTCCGCGGCTCCAAGCTGGATGAGGCGCAGGTGCTGCGTCAGGCGCGGGACCACCTGCGGGAGTTGCGGGAAGGGGATCTGGTGGTCCATCTGGATTATGGGATCGGGAAGTACGGCGGCATTGAAGTGCGCGAAGGTGCCCGGCGTGAGGAAGTGATGGTCATCCGGTACGCGGAGGATGCGAAGGTCTTCGTTCCGGTGTCCCAGGCCCACATGGTTTCCCGCTATGTCGGGGTGGGAAGCAGGGCTCCCACGCTCAACAAGCTGGGAGACGCCCGATGGGTGAAGACCCGGGCCCAAGCGGAGAAGAGTGTCGAGGAGTTTGCCGCCGGCATGCTGAGCATCGCGGCGCAGCGCCAGACGCTGAAAGGCTATGCCCACCCGCCCGATACCAAGTGGCAGGTGGAGTTCGAGCAATCCTTCCTCTACCGGGAAACGCCGGACCAGCTGAAATCCATCGCCGAGATCAAGCGGGACATGGAGCAGGAGAAGCCCATGGACCGTCTGCTCTGCGGGGATGTGGGTTTCGGCAAGACGGAGGTGGCGATTCGGGCGGCCTTCAAGGCGGTGATGGGGGGCAAACAGGTGGCGGTACTGGTACCGACGACCGTGCTGGCCCAGCAGCACCTGGCCACCTTCAAGGAACGCATGTCTGACTATCCCGTGACGGTCGAGATGCTGAGCCGGTTGACGCCGGCGAAACGGGAAAAGGAGATTCTCAAAGGGGTGAAGGATGGGACGGTGGACATCGTGGTCGGCACCCACCGCGTGATTTCCAAGGACGTGCAGTTCAAGCAGCTGGGACTGGCGGTGGTCGATGAGGAGCAACGCTTTGGCGTGAAGCACAAGGAACGGTTCAAGCAGCTGTTCCGCCTCGTGGACGTGCTCACTCTCAGCGCGACGCCCATTCCCCGGACGCTGTACCTTGGCCTCGTGGGCATGCGGGACATGTCCACCCTGGACACCGCGCCGCCCAACCGGCATGCCGTGCAGACCAGCGTGTGTGGTTACGACGAGAGGATCATTCGCGACGCCATCAACAAGGAGATCGAGCGAGGCGGGCAGGTCTTTTTCCTCCACAACCGGGTGATGGATATGGAGAAGATGAAGGCCAAGCTGGAGGCGTTGTCGCCCAAGGCCAGGGTCGTCATCGGCCATGGCCAGATGGATGAGACGCTGCTGGAGGACGTGATGCGTCGCTTCATCGCCGGGGAGGCGGACGTGCTGCTCTGCACCACCATCATCGAGAGCGGGGTGGACATCCCCAACGCCAACACCATCATCATTGACCGCGCGGACCGGTTTGGCCTGGCGGATCTCTATCAGCTGCGTGGACGGGTGGGGCGTGGGGGCGAGCGGGCTCATGCCTACCTCATGCTGCCCCGTGATCTCATGACCGTGGGAGATGCCCGAAAACGGGTGACCGCCATCAAGCAGTACACGGCGCTTGGCAGCGGGTTCAAAATCGCCATGCGCGATCTGGAGATCCGCGGAGCGGGAAATTTGCTCGGAACTGAGCAAAGTGGGCACATTTTTGCGATCGGCTTTGATCTATACTGTCAGATGTTGAAGTCTGCCACCGCCCGCCTGCAGGGCCGACGCACCCCTCCGCCCATGGAGGTGAGTCTGCGTGTGGACTTCCTGTGCATGAGTGAAGCGCAGTGGTTGCAGGAGGCAGATGGCACTCCTCAAAAGCGGGTGACGGCCGCCACGGCCCATCGGCCGCCCGATCGCCAGAAGCTGGTCACCATCAACGAGTGGCGCATACCCTGTTTTATTCCCCAGAGTTACATTGAGGATGCCCGTTCCCGCATCACCGCCTACCGCCTGTTGGGGGAGGTGTTGACTCGCAAGGAGTTGGATTCCCTGGAGCGCAACTGGCGCGACCAATACGGCCCTCCTCCTCCTGCGGTGGAGAACCTCCTCGTCTGCGCTGGCATCAAGCTTGCTGCTGCACACGCCAGTATTTCCGCAGTGGAGGTCAAAGAGGGCAAGCTCATGCTTACCCGAAATGGTCAATATGTCCTGCTGAGCGGCAAGTTTCCCCGTTTGACAGCGAATGACCCAACCCTACAATTGCGCGAGTCTTTCCACCTGCTGAGAAGTTTTTGATCATGAAGTACCGTCCCCTCCTATTGAGCCTGACCCTGGCGCTCACCCTGTCTGCCGTGAGCTCTGCCGTGGCCCAAAGCTCCAACGGCATTGCGGTGGTGGTGAACGGCAAGGTCGTCACAAAATCCGAAGTGAAGGAGGCTGTGGAAGCCCAGGAGCAGCTCATCCGCATGACGGTGCGTGACCCCAATGAACAGAATGCCCGTCTTGCCCAACTCCGCGAAGGCGCCCTCTATGCGCTGATCGAGCGTCAGCTGGTTCTCTCAGAGTTCGACAAACTCGGTGGCTCCATCAAGCCCCAGTACATCGATGACGACATCAACGGCATCGTGCGCGACAACTTCGAAGGGAACCGCGAGAAGTTCCTCATGGAGCTGGCCAAAACCGGCATGACGCTGAAGAAGTTCCGCGAACAGCGCCAGAAGATGATGGTGGTCTCCGTGCTGCGTGCCCGCCAGACGAAGGATCTGGCGCCGCCCACACCGGCACAGGTGGAGGAGTTCTACCGCAAGAACGCCGACAAATTCCGCGACAAGGACTACATCAAGTTCAGCACCATCACGATCCCCAAGTATCCGATCGGCAACGTCGGTGCCTCTCCTGAATCGCAGAAGACTCTTGCAGAAGAGATCCGCGGCAAAGTGACGAGCGGTTCGGATTTTGCCAATCTGGCCAAAACCTACTCCCAAGACAGCCGTGCTGACTCCGGTGGTGACTGGGGTCTGCAGGAGCGCGCCACGCTGAGCCGTGAGATCGCTGATGTGGCCTTTGCCCTCAAAGTTGGTGGAGTCAGCCGCGTGGTGGAGATCGGTGGCAACTACATGATCATCTATTGCGAAGCCAAACAGCCCGGCAACATGGAGCCCCTGGAAAAAGTCCGTCCCCAGATCGAAAAATTCATCCAGAGCGAGCAGGGGCGCAACGCCGTCAACCGCTGGTTGTCCGGTCTGGCCAGCAAGGCCATCATTCAGCCTGACTCCGTCCGCAAGGCCTTCCTGGCCTGGCTGAGCAAGCAGTCCGATCTGGTGCAGCCGTAAGCTGACAAAACTGTCACCGACTCACGCAGAGTTCGATTTTCAGGGCCTCGTTCCGCTTGGAACGGGGCTCTTTTTTGTGGTGGAGTGCGTGAACCGGAGCGATCACCAGAGCGCCGTATGAAACAACTCTTTGAAGTTCGTGCCGAGGTGGATGCCACCGGAAAAGCCCACCCCTTCTATGCTGCGGCCACAGTGTACGCCCTCGTGGGAGCGGGATCTGAACAGGAAGCCCAGACCAGGTTGCGTCACGATCTCGAGGCGGATGGCTATTTGCTGGTCAGTCAGCAGATTCCCGCTAGACAAGTTGATCCTCAATCTTGGACGGCCTATGTGGCAGAACATTGGGCTGGCATTGCGAGCCAGTTGCCGGATGGGGAAGGCATCACCAGTCTGCTACAGAGGGAGTTTCTGCTGCATCTCAGTTTTTATCCTCATGAGTAGAGGAACCTCCTGCAACCTAGGGTCTTCGACAGCGGGATGAACCGCAAAACGTCCATCGCCCGGCTCCTCTTGACTTGCATCTTATCGAGAAGTTGAGGCGTTGCTCCGGATGATCTGATCGTGTGCCGATTTGATCAGTTCTTGCAGATGTAGGACAGGCGCATCGCCTGCCGTGAGCGTCCCCTCAGGTCTTTCTTCTTGTGTCTTCCAATCTTCTGTCTCCTACGGAGTGGGCGGAATTCAGTTGCCAAAATGCGGCAGTTCCGGTGAGATGTGCGGCCATGAATCGCCGCCGCTTTCTCCAGACCTCCGCTGCCGCTGCTGCCACTTTGCCTGCCGTATCCACCTTCGCTCAAGGTGGGCCGCTCAAGGTGCGGATCGGCCTGGATCACTTTGCGGTGCGGTCCACCGGGTGGAAGGCCCCCCAGTTCATCGAGTATGCCGGGGCTCAAAAGGTGGACACCCTGTTCCTTTCAGAACTTCTGCCGTTTGAGAGCTTCGAAGATGCTTACCTGAAGGGGTTGAAGGAGCAGGCGGACCGGGCGGGGCTGGCTTTGTACGTGGGGACCTCCAGTGTGTGCCCCACCTCCGCGCGGTTCAAAGACACGTTTGGCACGGCAGAGGAACATCTTGCCCTCTGCATTCGGGTGGCGAAGGCGCTGGGGTCTCCCGTAGCGCGCTGCTACCTGGGCAGCAACGACGACCGCAAGGGTGACGGCGGCATTCAGCGGCATATCGAGTCTTTGCTGAAGGTATTCCAGGGCTGCAAGAGCCGGGCTCATGACGCCGGCATTCGCATTTCGATCGAAAACCACGCGGGTGACATGCAGTCCCACGAACTGAAGGCGCTCATCGAGGCTGCGGGCAAAGACTGGGTGGGGGCCAATATTGACCCTGGCAACGCCACCTGGGTGATGGAAGATCCGCTGCGACACCTGGAGGTACTCGGGCCTTATGTGAACTGCTCCAGCGTGCGTGACTCCATGATCTGGGAGAGCGAAAATGGGGCGACGGTGCAGTGGACGGCCATCGGTGAGGGCATCGTGGACTTCAAAGCGTACACCAAGCGGTTTGCCGAGCTTTGCCCCGGCGTTCCGCTCAATATTGAGACCATCTCCGGCTTTGCCAAACCGCTGCCATTCAAGAAACCCGAGTTCCTGAAGGACCTGGGCTACGACAAGATGCCTGCGGAAGATCTGGCGGCCTTTGAAGCTCTGGCCAAAAAGGGCAAACCGATTCCGCCCTTCAAGGCCCCGAACAAGGAAGCGGACATCGCCTACCAGAAGGGCGAGTTCGAGCGCAGCGTGGCTGCGCTTCGCACCTACGGAGCAGGGGTGAACGGCGGAGCCCGCTAGCCGTCAAATTCAACAGAAACCTCCCATGAAGACCTGCCGCCCCCACCGCCTTTGGAGTGCCGCTCTGGTTGCGGCTGTTTTAAGTCTTGGATCGCTGAATCTCTTCGCTGCCCCCATCCCCGCCAAGGGTGGCGTGGTGGTCATTGGCAGTTCCGCCAGCAGCGGAGACGAGTTTGCCACGGCGCACGAGTTTGTGTCCGTGGAGACGTTTGGCATGACCAGCACCTTCACTTTTGCAGATGGTTCGTCTAAACAACTCCAGCCACCGGTGCTGCGCAAAATGGTGCCTTACCCGATCTACGGTCAGCTGACCCTGGTGAGTGACGAGGACTGGAAGGGGTTGGAGAAAATCGGAGCGGAGGCCCAGGAGACCGCCAGACGGTATCCCAAGGCAGTGGCTCTGATGCAACCGCTCATCGGCCAGATCGTCGCGGCCATGGACAAGCACCGCCAGGGCAATGTGGTGGTGGCCGGTCGTTGGATGCCGCTGCAGGAGTTTCAGCGCCAGCATGCGAATGCCAAAGCGGACTACGTGCCGATGCTGGAAATTGCGGGCAAGACCTACAAGAACGTGCGGATGTCTGCCGTGAAGGATCTGGAGATCAAGCTCATGCACGACGGCGGCTTCTCCACCGTGCAACTGGACGATCTGAAGAAACTCCCTGACGCCCAGCGCAAGGAACTGGCCAGGACGAATCCACGTATGGCCCCGTTGCTGGGCTTCAAAGCGGAGGAACTGGGAGCGTCTGCGGGTTCCGTCGCAGCCTCGGCGGTCAGTGATGCGAGCCGGCCCACCACGTTCTCCTTCTCCATCAGCGGCAAGAACGTCATCATCAACCGCATTGGCGGGCAGGAGACGTATGCGCTGGACAAGGTGCCCCAGGAACTGCTGGATGCCAATGTGGACTTGGCCCGGGCGGTGAAAGCGGCGGGGAGTCGGTAGGTCAGTGCGTCAGTGCGTCAGTGCGTCAGTGCGTCAGTGCGTCAGTGCGTCAGTGCGTCAGTTTCGGGTTCGAGGAATATTTGACATTGGTGGAGGGGGTTATTGTTGGAGTTCCGCTTTTAGGCGGTCAGGCTGAAATTAGCCTGCGGATTGTCCGATTTCGCATAAAACATGTCCGCAGAGACCCAGGGTGAGGGGCCGTATTTTCCGACGCTTCCTCTCTCTGACATATGAAACGGAACTGGTCTGCCCGCTTGCTCTTGATCTTTGGCCCGGTGTTTTGGTCTGCCGTCATGGCCTCCGCTGCGGAGCCCGTGCCGCTGCGTTCCGAAAAAGCCCGGCCCTTTTTTGACGGCCAATCCCTCGAAGGTTGGGAGGCGCTGGCCCCCGTTCGATGGGCGGTGAAGGACGGTTCTCTCACGGGAGGTGACGGTGTCAGTAAGGTGCCCTACAACGAATTTCTGGCGACGAAGCAATCCTACGGCAACTTCGTCCTGCATCTGAAAATCAAACTCACGGGCGATCCCAAGACGGGATTCATCAACTCCGGGGTGCAAATCCGCACTCGCCGCAATCCTGATGGCCACGAGGTTTGTGGCTACCAGTGCGACTATGGTGAGCCGGAGTGGTACGGCGGCATCTATGACGAGGGGCGCCGCAACCGGTTGCTGGTCAAGGCGGACATGGGCACGATGCGGTCGGCGGTGAAGTTGTGGGATTGGAATGACTACGTCATCAAGGCCGACGGGCCCCGGATCCAGACGTGGATCAACGGTGTGCAGGGCGTGGACTACGTCGAGCAGGATCCGGATATCGCCGGGGAGGGGATCATCGCCATTCAACTCCACAGCGGTGGCAACGCCGTGGTGCAGGCGAAGGAGGTCTTTATCGAGGAGCTTCCTGCCTCTCCCAATGTCATCACCTGGGAAAAGCTCGGCGGTGTACCGGGACAGCGGGCCAAGTTGAAGCCTGTCGCGCCGAAACCCCAGCCGCCGCCATCCTCGGGTGCGGCAGTGAATGCGCTGTTGGCTCCAGGAACCAAGGTCATTCCGGTGGTGGCTTCGGACGGCCGGGCTCTCAACTTGGGATTCGAGACGGGCACCTTGCAAGACTGGACCCCGGTCGGTTCGGCCTGGGAGGGGCAGCCCGTGAAAGGCGATGCCGTGAAGCTCAGGGGTCGCGGGGAGAGCAACCATGCTGGCCAGTACTGGATGGGCGGTTATGAGAAGGTTGGCGACAAAGGCATAGGGACACTCACTTCTGCCTCCTTCAAGGTCACTCAGCCGTGGGCCAGCTTCCTGATCGGTGCGGGACGCGCGGTCAATAAGGTGCGGGTGGACGTGGTAGAGACGGCGACCGGCAAGATCTTCCACCAAGCCAGCGGACAGGCGTTGGAGAATATGCGCCGGGAGGTGCTCGACCTCCGTCGTCTGGCAGGACAGGAGATCTTCATCCGGCTCGTGGATGAGGGAACGGAAGGTTGGTGTCACTTGAACTTCGATGACTTTGTCTTTCACGACAAAGAACCTGTCGTGATTCAACCTCCGACCCAAAAGGGAGGCCAGGGTGGGCTTGCGGCACGGCAGAAGGAAAGCCCAGTGCTGCGGCATCTGGTTCCCAATCCCAAGACCTCAGACGAGGCGTATGGCTCCGCCAGCGCAAAGACACTGGTGGCAGGCATGATGGTGACGCCAGGGTTTAAGGTGGATCTGGTCGCTTCAGAGCCGGAAGTGCGTCAGCCCATTGCTTTTGCCTGGGATGAGCGGGGCAGGCTCTGGGTGGTGGAGGCCTACAGTTACCCCGCCCGGCAACCGGAGGGACAGGGAAAAGACCGCATTGTCATCCTGGAGGATGAGGCCGGGAAGGGGAGTTTTAGGAAACGCACGGTGTTTGTGGAGGGGCTGAATCTCGTGAGTGGTCTGGAGGTGAGTCCAGACGGGATCTGGGTGGGGGCGGCCCCGGAGTTGATTTTCATTCCGCGGGATGCAGCGGACCGTCCGGGAAAACCTCAAGTGTTGCTGGATGGTTGGGGCTATCAGGACACGCATGAGACGCTCAACAGCTTCACCTGGGGGCCGGACGGCTGGCTCTATGGCAATCAGGGGGTGTTTACCCGTTCTCTGGTTGGGAAGCCCGGCACGCCTGAAGCTCAGCGTATGGAGCTTCGGGCCGGAGTCTGGCGCTTTCATCCGCAGAGACACGAGTTCGAGGTATTCGCCCATGGTGGCAGCAACCAATGGGGACTGGATTTCAATGAGAACGGCCACCTCTTCATGACGCACTGCCGCAGCTTCTGGGGTGGGGGCGGCACCACGCATGTCATCCGCAACGGACATTTCTGGAACCAGGCGAACTCCGGGTATGCGTCATTCATCTCCAATGCCGGACTCGACATCGCTCCGGATCTGAAGAACTACCTGCCGGCTTCCGCAAAGTATGACAGCGGGGAAGGAGGAGCGGGCAAGCCGGGCAGCACGGCCATCTACGGCGGACACAGCCATGTGGGCACGATGATCTATCTGGGGGACAACTGGCCGGACAGCTATCGCAATCATCTTTTCACCCACAATCTGCACGGCCACCAGATGAATCATCAGGTGAACGAGCGGGAGGGTTCGGGGTATGAAACCCGACACGGCGGGTTCGACATGGTCTTCGCTCCCGATCCCACCTACATGGGCGTGGACCTGCAGACGGGTCCTGATGGGGCGGTGTACATGATTGACTGGAGTGACACCCAGGAGTGCCACAATCCCGCCGAGGAAAAGTGGGATCGGAGCAATGGGCGGATGTACCGCATGGCTTGGGAAAAGACCTACCAACCGGTGAAGGTCGATCTGGGGAACGAGACAGACTTGGAGCTTGCCAAAAGACACTTGCATAAGAACGACTGGTACTCGCGCACGGCGAGGGGATTGCTCCAATCCCGGGCTGTGAAGCGCCCAATTCAGCCAGAGGCCCTGAACGCCCTGCGTGCCCAGGTGGCGTCGCCTTCCGTGCCGCAGGTACTGCGGGCAGTCTGGACGCTGCACGTCATCGGTGCACTCGGCGACGAACTTCTTCAAACCCTGACCCGGCATCCCAGCGATGTGGTCAGAGCTTGGGCGGTGCAGTTGGCAACGGAGTCAGCCGGTGCCCCTCGGTTGAGTGAGGAGCAACTGTTGAAGCTGGCGCAAGGAGATGCTTCCGCCACCGTGCGGTTGGCCATCGCTTCAGCCTTGCCGAAGTTGGGCGCTGCCCAGATCTGGAGTTTGGGGCAGGCTCTCGCGGCGCATGGAGAGGACCAGCAGGATCGGTTTCTGCCGAAGATGATCTGGTTCGGACTGGCATCGGTAGTTGGGCAGGATTGGGAGCGGGCGCTTTCCCTGGCTGCGACAACGCCGCTGACCAGCCTGGCTGACTCAATTCGGTGGTCGGCGGCGCGATCGCCATCTGGTCGCGAGGCACTGGTTGCGTGGATGCAGGCACAGCCTGATGAGGTTGTCTCAAAGAACCTCCGTATCCTTGCCTTTGCGCTGAAAGATGAAGCATCGGTGACGATGCCCAAGGGATGGCCCGACTTGCAAAAGAAAGGGGTGCCCGCAAGCGGGGCCACGGATCAACTGTCCGCACTCTTCGGTGACAAGACCGTTCTCGCCAAGATGAGGGACATCCTGGCAGATGCCACGCAATCGCCGCCGCAGCGCAAGATGGCGTTCGACGTGTTGAAGCGTAGCAACGATCCCCTGGCGACGCCCATCTTCGCGGGCTTGTTGGATGCGGAGACTTTTCGCTCCCTGGCCATCCCGCTGCTTTCTCGTTCCGCGGATCCTACTGTATCCCGGGCCTTGCTGGATCGCTTCGAAAAATTCGATGCCGTTGACCGCAGCGCGGCGCTTGGCGTGCTGACGAGCCGGGTGCAACTGGCGGTGCCCCTGCTTCAGGCGGTCAAGGCGGGTCAGTTCAAGCGCGAGTATCTCACTGCCTTGCAAGTACGTCAGATGCGCAACCTGCGGGATGCCTCGGTGGACCAGTTGCTCGATCAATCCTGGGGCAAGGTGAATGAGTCCTCAGAGGCGGCAAAATCGTCCATGGAGCGCTTGAAGAAGGCCTATGCCGCCGCGCCTCTCTGGGCCTACAACGCCGGGGCGGGCAAGGAGACCTACACCCAGTTGTGTGCTGTGTGTCACGCGTTCAATGGGGCAGGTGGCAAACTGGGGCCAGATCTCGGCGGTTCCTGGCGCAACGGGGTGGATTATTTCCTGGAGAACATCGTGGACCCCAATGCTGTGGTGGGAGAGAACTTCCAGTTGCATCTGGTTACCAAGAAAGACGGCGCGGTCATTTCAGGCGTCGTGGAGCAGGAGTCGGCTTCGGCCCTGACGTTGCGGACTGTGACGGAAGCTGTCGTGGTGGCGAAGCAGGACATCGCCAAGCACGACAAGATGGCGCAGTCCCTGATGCCGCCAGGGTTGCTGGAGGCGCTGCCCGAGCGCAAGGCGATTGAGTTGTTGAAGTTTCTGACGAGCAAGCCGTAGGGGGCGGGATGCCACTCCGAAGGAGTTGTGGCGGTCTCCGGGGCGTCGGCCTTGCGGTGAGGAGGGGGCGTT
Source organism: Verrucomicrobium sp. BvORR034 (assembly GCF_000739635.1). Classification (GTDB taxonomy): domain Bacteria; phylum Verrucomicrobiota; class Verrucomicrobiia; order Verrucomicrobiales; family Verrucomicrobiaceae; genus Verrucomicrobium. Next base: position 24,492 of record NZ_BATQ01000044.1, read on the forward strand.
GGGTGAGTGGTCGTGCTGAGCGGGGGACGCATGGCATGCGTGGAAATAAGTGCCTCCTTACGTCGTCAGCTACGGTCGGTGTTGGGAGTGTCTGGGCAGAAGGGGCATCAAGGAGCCTATGCGTCCGTAGGCAAGCTGACGAGGGCTGAGGCCGGGGCGGACACCCTCTGGTGATTGGTGGTCGGTCGCCCAGCGGCCATGTAGTTGTCGACGTGAGGAGAACGAACCAATAGCGCGCGTTTTGGGGTGGCCGCCAAGGAACCACCTGGAGGTGCCCTTCTCAGTTCGAAGTCGATCCCCAGCGGGGATCTCTAACACAGCCCAACGTTGGACGAGCCCTAAGCGAGTCAACGTTGGGTACCTCCGCAGACGATGATCAGGTGGGGAGGCCGACAGCAACCGCTTTCTCCCCTCTGCCATCAATGCCTCCACGTCAGGCGGATGCGATGTCATGCACTGCCTGACATTCGCGGCAAGATGCCGCGAACAGCACGCAGGGATGCGTGCGCTCCCCGAGCTTCCCAGGCAAAGGCCATTTTGAGAAACGGCCAGACCACGTTTCACCACCCCAGGTTCCTTGGCAGGCACTAACTGACGCGTCTGTGGCGTTGCCTCGCGGTGAGGGAGGGAGCGTTGGGTGAGTGGTCGTGCTGAGCGAGGGACGCATGGCACACGTGGAAATAAGTGCCTCCTCACGTCGTCAACTACGGCCGGTGTTTGGAGTGTCTGGGCAGAAGGGGGATCAAGGAGCCAATGAGGGCGTAGGCAAGCTGAAAGGGGGCTGGCAAGCTGGGCGGATGCCTACTAGCGATTGATCACCATCCTCTGCACCCGTCACTCTTTATCCACAAACGTCGCCGTCCCATCATCCGCAATCTGAACGGACCGCAACTTCGCCCGGATCATCCGCAACGTCTCGGCATCCCACGTCACTTCCAACAGGGCCCCGCGACTCCACTCACGCGTGGGGCCGGGGCCATCGAACACCAGATTGCCCAGTGACCATGCCACGCTTCCGCCCCACAGATGCTCCAAAGGCTGAACCACATGTGGGCCTGTGCCGACAATCAGATGCGCCCCTGCATCCAGCCAGGTTACTGTGAGGGCTCGCTGCTCAGCGGTGGGTGTTTGAGTGTGTTCCCGACCCCAGTGGGGCATCATGACAATCAGGTCCGCCTTGGTGCGTGCTGCCGCGACGGCTCTTACGATGGCGTCGGAAGCGGCTGTCGTGGCGATCATCGGTCCTTCAGTGCGCAGAGGCGCGGCCTCATCATCATACACGGAGAAGAGAGCCATCTTCCGTCCTTGGGCTTCCAGGATGAGCGGTTGCAGGGAGGCTTCGCTCGATGCTCCCGCGCCGCAGTGCTTCAGCCCGGTTTCATCCAGAAGGGAAACTGTTGTCTGGAGCCCAGCTGCGCCGCGGTCCATGGAGTGATTGTTGGCCAGGGTCACAGCATCCACGCCAAGCTCCTTGAGCAACCTGGCAGCATGGGCAGGCGCAGAGAGCGGGGCTTTGGCATCAGAAGTGGCGCCCTGGGGCAGCAAGGCGCACTCAAGATTCACCACGGCGAGGTCGGCAGCGCTCAGCGTGGCGTTCAGGGAGGCCAGGGGATTGTTTCCTAGATGAAGGGGGGCTGCCACTCTGCGGCCCATCATCACGTCTCCTCCGAAGACGGTCGTGAGGGTCTTTTGGGGACGGCGCAACTGCAGGATCTTCGGAACAGGGCGTCCCTGCTTCAATTCGCCCAGCGAAACCACGGCGGCGATGCCTTCCAGTTGATGGACCACCAGGTCGGCGTCGGTGAGCTCGCCAAGCGGCGGGAGATCCTGCCACAGAGCCGCGGCATGGGCGCCGAAGTCAATCACGCAGCCCTTGTCAGCCTCCAAGAAGCCCTGCCAGGGTTCAAGGAATTGCCGAAGGTCTCTCGGACTGCCCCAGGGCAGACGCCAGCCTTGAGCGCGAAAGCCTGCGATCAGGAAGTTGGCGCAGTCTGCTCCCCAGCCAGTCTCGGGCCCTGAGAGCTGGCCATCTTGTATCCAGGTGGAGCCAAAGATGTAAGGCAGGGCGAACTGCTCGCTCCAGGCCGCTCGGAGGCCGGTGGTGCCGGCCGCTTTCACGCGCAAAGTCAGAAGGTTGCTGAATCGCGATTCTCCATCGCGGATGACCTCCGCGTAGATGGGAAGGGTGCCGCAGTGATGGTGCGGATCCAGGAAGGGCCTCAAGGCGGCGACATCCAACGCTCCCATGACCGAGCCCTCAGCGATCAATCTGGGCTGTTGCTGAATCCAGCGAGGGGCCTTGCTGGCAAAACCAAAGTCCACCTCGGTGACGCGGTACACGGATTTCTCTGCCTGCAGTGCCCACCAGCGCACCCGCGCACCGGTGGGGACCGGGTTCATGGTGACAACCGCTGGTTTGCCTGCCTCAAGCCGGTAGCTGCCGTCCGGCTCGCGGGGCCGGTCGTTCATGGAAATGTCAGGCAGAAACGAGTCAGCCCTCCAATCGCTCAGCATCCCTTCCATCCGTGACCGGTCGTACTCGGTGTGATTGGTTTGCCACCGTTGCAGAGCCTTCGTGCGGAGCGCCAGTGAGGCCTTGCTGACGTCGAAGGAAGGGATCTGCTCTCCCTTTCGCTCACGGAGTCTCGCCATCATCGAGCGATCCGGACCAGTAATGGCGAAAGGCTCCCATCGCACATCGGCATTGGAGATGCGCCAGCTTTCGTCCAGAGCTGCATGCAGCAGCTTGTCCGCCTGCTCGGGTGATTTGAGCCAGGGGGTGGAGAGAGCCCAGCAGAGTGCCTTGAGGCCGCGTTTGTCGAGAACGGATGCCAAGACCTCGTGAACCTCAGGCACGAGCTTGTCATCTGGAAGGGCGGCGAAGTAATCCAGGTCGATGCTGGCGACGAAGGAGCGTTCGGCGGACCATGCGGCGGATTCCGTCTTCCATTGCTCGAAGTCCAGGGCCCGGAACTTGGGGGCCAGCGGGCCGGCATCGCGAGGCAGACCTTCTTCATGGGCATCCAGATATTCGCGGGCATCTTGTTCCAGCCTCGCGCATTCCTCCGTGGGCAGCCTGCGTGCCGAAACCCAGATCACCTCCGCAATCGGGGCGGGCATCAGCGGCTCGATCCAGTTGAAGCACTGGATGGCACCCTGCTCCCGCCAGCGTTGCAGCCGGGCGGCTCTGTCTTCCACAGAAGGCACCTTGCGAATGGCCTCACGGATCCGGTCGGACTTGGCGATGGCCGAGGCATCGCTGTGGGCATCGAACAGCACCAGGGTGTGCGGTTCATTCAACGGAAGCGTCTGGGCGAGGAAATAGAAGCTGCCTGCATGGGATTCCTCGATCCAGACAGGGAGGGGCGGGGCTGCGGAATGGAGGAATGTGAATGCGCTCCAGAACAGACAGATCGCGAGCGACTTTCTGCGCACGGGGAGTGGAACGGGGCGGCTCACCTTACAGGCGGAAGCTTGGGTTCTTTAGAGAGGGGTGTGACCAGCACCAGATAGGCAAGACAGGTGTCATCGAACTTGGTTCCCTTATAGACCTCCGCAATGGTCAGCGTGATCGTCTTGACGTCCCGATGGGGTTCTGGCAGGTCAAAGTAGTAAGTTTCCAGGGTCAGACGCTCGTCAGGCACTGTGACGGTGAATGGTTTCCCATCATTCACGCGCACCTCAAGCCTTTTCACCCGGTTGTTGGCATCATACTTTTCCTGGTCTTCAGCATAGCCATTCACGATGCCGATCCGTGAAACATGGGATGGCTTGGTGAGGGTCAGCGTTAGTGTTTCTCCGATGCCAGCGCCGGGTACACCTTCAGCCCAACTGGTGTGCCGCCCAGGCATGATGAGGTTTTCAGCGAAATAGTTGAGTGTCCCTTCTGAAGCCAGAGTGGATGAGGCTTTGACCGAATAGTGGTTGGAGTGCAGTTCCCAACGATCCCGCCCGTCAGGCTGGCCTTTGTCCCACCGCACATAGTGCAGCTGTGAGCGGGGATCGGACTCTGGCAAACCCTCCATGGAAGGGGAATGGTAGGCGGGGGCTGCGACGATGGTCAGGTCGTCTTCCAGAGTGGGCTCAAGATCGGTAAACGACCAAGTCCACTTGTTGTCTTCACGCTTGAATCTCGCGGGATGGCTGAGTTGCACCTTGTCAGGACTAACCGAGATGGCCCGAATGATGACGGTGCCGTGTCTGATGGTGCCGCTCCATGCTGCCGCGCTGGAGAAAATATAGCCTAGTGTCGGGGCGCTTCGAGCGGACCCAACTCCGCCGCTGATCACGCTCACTGCATAAGGCTGGCGATATTGAATGCTGAGCCGTCGTGTCTGTCCCTTCTTGAATGCCAATTGCGACATGTGCCAGCCTTTGATGCAGGGGCCCAATGCTCTGCGGGCCTTGAGATCGTCGGCACTGATCTGAAGGTCATCAGGGACGATGGAGGTTTTGACCGGTTCATCATCAGCCTGGAGTTGAAAGCCCTCCAAACTCATGAGCGACGTCGATGAGACGTTAGGGATAGGTCCGAACGGGCCCATTTTCACAATCGACGGAAAGCCAGCTTGGACAGCCACTTTAGGGCCTGGATTGTGGAGGACATACTCAATCCGGATCTCGGCATATTCGATGTGGAGATCTATCTCGAGTCTTTCGGAGACCATCTCTACTTGGTCAATGCCGATCGGCTTGAACGCACCAGTGGTGTGCACTCCTGTCGAATATCCACCGATGTTGCCGAGTGCTGTCATGGAGACGGTGGTGCAAAGGAGCACCAGCACCATCATCCATGGTTTGCAGAGGGGTCTTGATATCGACATGACTTCTTGGACTGATGGCTGCTCATCGCGACGCCCGGATCTTCGGCTCTTTCTCCAGCGGCGACACCAGCACCACTTCCGAGAGGGCCGTGTCGCTGTACTTCGTCCCCTTGTACACGGCGGCGATGGTGAGCTTCACGGAAACTACGGGCTCGGTGGGGGCTGGCAGATCAATGTAGAAGAGCTCGGAGGTGAGACGCTCGTCAGGGACTTCCACAGAAAAGCTCTTTCCGCCGTTGAGGCTTACGTCCAGCCGGGCCACGCGATTGTTCTTGAGGTAGATGTCCTCCGACTTGGTGTAGCCATTGGCGATCCCGATGCGGCTGAGCTTGGCGGGTTGCGCCAGGGTGAGTGTCACGGATTCACCGATCCCGTCCCCTTTGGCTCCTTCAACCCAGGCGGTGCTCCCGCTGTCGGAGTCGTCTTCCGCAAGAAGCTGTGGGTCATAGCGGAGCCCGCTTCCGGGGGCGAGCGTGGAGGAGGCGGTGGCCTTGTAGTCGTAGCGATGCAGTTCCCACTTGCCGCCCATCTTGCCCTCGTAGTTCTTGACCGCACCCCATCCCACATACTCGGTGCGGCTGTAGTCTTCGACCTCGCCGTTGGCGTTCTGGTTGTAAACCGTCTGCCCGAAGCATGAGGGCCGCGTGGTGATGACGAGATCGTCTTCCAGAGTGGGCTCGAAGTCCGTGAAGAGCCAGCGCCAGGTGTTGCCGTCCTTTTCGAATCGCTTCGGATGGCTGAAGTGGACCAGGTCAGGATTGGCTGTCACGGCCTTCACGGTCACGCTGCCTTGTTTGATGGGGCCATTCCAGGCTCCAGCGCTGGAGAAAAGATAGGTCAATGTGAGAGGGCTGATCCGGCTGTCTTCTGACACGTACACATAGCTGCCGAAGTACGGATTGCGGTACTTCACCGTGACCTTGCGGGTCTGGCCTTGGGCGAAGTCCAGTTTGAAGATGTGCCAGGCTTTGATCTTGATGCCGCCATCCTCGCCGTCGGAAGGAAGGGATTCCACCGAGTCGAGCTTCAGGTCGTCGGACTTGATGGTGGTCTTCACCGTCTTGCCGTCGGCTTTCAATTCAAACTCCTCGAGCGGCAGCTTGGTCGCGAGCTGCTTCATCGTCATGGGTTCCGCATCGACCTCGCCATAGGGATCCACCGCGACGGCTGAGGGAAACCCTGCCTCCACCGTGACTTTGGGACCCGGATTGTGCAGCACGTACTCGATGCGAATCTCTGCGTGCTCGATGTGGAGATCGATGTCGAGCTTCTCCGACAGCATCTGGACCTGCTCGATGTTCAGCGGCTTGAAAGCCCCGCTGGAAGCCAGTCCTTTGACGTAGCCGCCCCCATTGCCGAGGACAGGAGCCGCAAATTGCAGGGCCACAAGACCCGCGCCCAGTACCAGACGAAGCCACTTACGCGTGTGCATGGCACTACTCGTAAGGGCAGCGGCTGATATGGCAAAGAGAAAAGGTGCCTGAGCCCTACGTCAGACTGCCGGAGCAGGGGTGGCGACCGTGGTAGGGATGGCACCCGCCTCCTTGGCCTCAGCGGTGGCGTTCTTCACCTCGAACTCGCGGCACCAGCCTTTGATCTCCAGATCGTTGAAGATCTTGCCGATCACACGACGCAGGAGGCCCTTGAGGTTGGCGTTGTCCACGGCCTGAAGGCTGCGCACGGCCTGCTCCTTGTAGCTCTCGAGCAGCAGCATCGCCTTTTCATGAGCGGTGCTGGATTCAGCCCAGGCGCGGATCGTCGCCTTGTCGGGAGATTCCTTGAGCTCGCCGTTCCAGAGCTTTTCCATGGTGTCTTTGATCTCCCCTTTGCCGCGCTCGCGGATGAGGGCCAGCACGATGCTGGGGCGGATGGCCACGGTGTTGTCCGTGGCGGAATCGTCGCCCAGGTCGTCGAGGTCGTCGTGAATCTGGTAGGCGATGCCGAGGGCCTCGCTGTACTCGTGAAGGGCTTCTTCCACCTCATCCAGGCGGCCGCTGAGGGCGGCGCCGATCTTAAGGGCCACTTCAAAGGCGGGAGCGGTCTTGCTGCGGAAAATTTCCAGCACCTGGGTGCTGCTCAGCGCCACGGGATGATTGTTCCAGAGGAGTTCGGCACCCTGGCCACGGCAGAGTTCGCGCTGGCCTACAGCTGCAATCTTGAGCATCTCCGTGCGGAAGTCCGCACGCACGTTGGAGTCGGCGAGCAGGCGGTAGCCTTCGCCGATGAGGAGGTCACCCACGTTCAGGGCCACCGGCATCCCGTGCTCGGCATGCAGGGTGGCTTCACCGTAGCGCTGGGCATCGTTGTCCTCGATATCATCGTGGACGAGAGAGGCTTTGTGGAAGCATTCCACGGCAATGGCTGCTTTCTTGAGGTCATCACTGAGGGTGCCTTCCGGATCCTCACGAAGCGCCTGGTAGGAGGCGACGGTGAGGAAGGGGCGCCAGCGGTTGCCGGCGCGGGCCAGCCACTCGCGGGCGATTTCCTCGGTCCGATCATGGGGCTTCCCGAGGAGGGCATCGAGGTTCTCGCGGGTGAACCACTCGCGCACATCCTCGTGCAGCTTGTTGAGGTTCAGGCGGCGGGTCTTGTCCTCGCTGGTGAGGTGGATGTAGTCCCACACCCAGTCGATGTCCACGGTGGTGTCGATGCAGTCGTCCTGGAGCAGGGGTACCGCCACGGCTGGGATGGCGGCGGCTTCCACGTAGGGGAAGGTGCGCTCCAGCACGGGAAGGCAGGAGATGCCCACGATGGCCTCGATCTTGCCGGTCTGGATGAGGCTCATGACGATGGCGGAACCTTCTGCCACCAGAACGGCATAGCCGAGTTTCTCTGCCTCGTTCTGAAAGTCCTGGATGGTGCAGAGGCCGCACTGCTTGCAGAGCAGGCCGAATTCATCAAACGGGGCTGGGCACTTACTCTCCACCCGCAGGCACTTGGGCATGAGGAGCAGCCGTTTCTCGTAGGGGATGGTGGCTAGCGTTTCACGCCAGAGCTCATTGCTCAGGAGCACTCCGATGTAGTCGCGGTAAATCGGGTTGAAGTTGTTGTCCGCCACGATCTTCTCCGCGTGGTGGCGCATCTCATCCAAGGGAGCTGGCGGGACCAGCTTGGCGGTCTCGAGATACTTGCGGATGGTGCCCAGGATGTGATCCCGCTCGACCTTCGTCTGCGGGATGTTCTTCTTTGGCTGGCGAAAGCGCCGCACCGTGATGGGTACTGCGGGCGGGAGCTGGGCGGAGCGGACGGCGACCGTGGACATGGCGGGGGAGTCAGGCGGAAAAAAGGAGAGATGAAGCGGCAGTTACGTTTACGAACCGGAGCACCGCCTTGTCTTAACCGTTTTGAGATGAGGTTGTCTTGCAGAAAGTCATGGCAAATGCAGGCAAATGAGGCATGGGCTGTATCGGTCTCGAATTGTCCAACTTTACCCATTTTTTGCTAAGGGGGCCAATCAGACCTTCGTTCTTGTTCCGTCCATGAAATTCCTTCTGCCTGCCGCCCTCGTCGCTATCCCCGCCGCTGCCGTCCATGCGGTGGATTTCAAGCGTGACATCCAGCCCATTTTGAAAGCCGAATGCTACAAGTGCCACTCGGAGGAGTCGGGCAAGGAGAAGGGGGGATTCGTCTTCGACAACTTGGAGCGTTTTGCCAAGGACATCGGACCCGGTCGCACCATTGAGCCCGGCAATCTGAAGGAGAGCCACCTCTACACCACGCTGGTGGTGGAGCTGGATGACGACGCTCACATGCCTCCCAAGAAGAATCTTCCAGAGGCGAGCATCGCCAAAATCAAACAGTGGATTGAAGAGGGCGCCTCTCTGGACGGCAACAAAAAGCCTGCCGCAGCCTCGACGGCGGCAGCCATGCCCGCGCCTGCGGCGATCCAAAACTGGACCAATACCGAAGGCCGGATCATTCAGGCGGCCATGCTCAAGCTGGACGGGGAGAATGTCGTGCTGCGCATGGCCAATGGGCAGGTGTACAACTACCCGCTCAGCAAGCTTTCCCCGGAGAGTCAGGCTCAGGCCAAGGCCGGGGTGAAGTAAGCCTGTTCTTTTTACTGTGCGGCTCGCCATGATCTGGCGGGCCGTTTTTGTTTTCGGGGAGACGGCAGGGCGGAGACTACAGGCCTGGTGGATGCCGCATTTGATACCCCTTAAAGGAGCGCGCCGTGGGGCGCCAGCGGGGGCCGTCACCTCGTCCCGCTCCAAAATCGCTGGTGTCCAGACGGAGGCCGCAGACGGACATGAAGACGTGGCCATCCTTCACAAAGAGGGTGATGTAGCGGCCTGGCCCCGGGGCACCGTAGCTTCTGAACTGGTTGGAGGCCATAGGTCCACGCAGCAATCCCGCGTGGTAGAGGACGTAGGAGACCGTGCCGGAGCAGTCGTAGCCGCGATCATGCAGCACACGGTGACCTCCCCCGTACCTATACGGTTTGCGCTGGAGGGCATTGGCAGCGGCCACCGCATGGTGGACAGCCTGGGGTACGGACGCGGGTGCAAAGGCGAGCCGTCCGTTGTACTCCAGGTACTCCCGCGCCCAGGTGGACTGGAACGCGGAGGGGAGAAAGACCATGAGCAGGGCAATCGGCCACCATGAAGTGACGCGGCGGAAGCCGGAGATGGGGAGTGCAGGAGAGAAGACCATAACCGTGGGGAGATGGTGCAATAATAACCCTGTTTACCATAAATACAATAAAATAGTTCAGTTGTGTAAACTAATATGGCGCTGCGGGTGGATAGGGAGGCACTGGCCGACCTCACTGGGCAAAAGGCAATCTGGGGTGAGCTGGAGGTGTCTTCCGCGTAAAGCTTCACTTGCACCCTGCTTCGTCTGTGCCAGAATCCGCGCTCTTTTCGCTGGATTTTACGTTCCGCACGCACGCTAAGCACATGGCATTGATCGTTCAGAAATATGGTGGCACCTCGGTGGGCACGCCCGAGCGCATTCGCAATGTGGCACGTCGTGTCTTGGAGACTCAGAAGTCCGGGCATCAGGTGATCGCGGTAGTGTCCGCGATGTCCGGCGTCACCGACAGCCTGCTGAAACTGGCTAGAGATGTCTCGGAGAGCCCGACTGAACGCGAGCTGGATGTGCTCCTCTCCACCGGTGAGCAGCAAACCATTGCGCTCACCGCCATGGCGATCAATGCGCAGGGCGGCAAGGCTGTGTCTCTGACGGGTGCCCAAGCGGGTATCCAGACCGATGGCGTGCACACCAAGGCCCGCATCGCCAACATCACCCCCACTGAGGTGCACGAGATGCTCGATGAGGGCAACATCGTCATTCTGGCTGGCTTCCAGGGGCAGACCCGCGACGGCCTCATCACGACCCTTGGTCGCGGCGGTTCAGACCTTACGGCGATCGCCATGGCCGCTGCGGTGAAAGCCGACCTCTGCCAGATCTACACGGACGTGGACGGCGTTTACACCTGCGATCCCCGTGTGGTTCCCACCGCACAGAAGATCGATGTGATCAGCTATGACGAAATGCTGGAGATGGCCAGCAGCGGCAGCAAGGTGATGCAGAGCCGTTCCGTCGAGTTTGCAAAGAAATTTGGCGTACGCTTTGAGGTGCGCAACAGCATGAACAACAACCCTGGCACCCTTGTGAAAGAAGAAGAACCTGGCATGGAATCCGTCGTCGTCCGTGGTGTGAGCCTTGAGCGCAATCAGGCGAAGATCACGATTGATGATGTGCCGGACCGTCCGGGTGTGGCTGCCAAGATTTTCGGTGCCATTCACAAGGCGGGCGTTGTGATCGACATGATCGTGCAGAACGTGAGCTGGGACAACGAGACCGACATCAGCTTCACGCTGAGCGCTGCGGATCTTCCCAAGGCTGAGGCCGCCCTGCAGGTCGTGCTGGCTGAGCTGGGGGACAAGGTGCAACTGCGCTCCCAGACGGGCGTGGCCAAGCTGAGCATCGTCGGCATCGGCATGCGCAGCCACAGTGGCGTCGCCAGCAAGATGTTCGGTGCCCTGGCCAACGCCAGCATCAACATCCAGATGATTTCCACCAGCGAAATCAAGACGGCCGTGACCGTTGAAGAGCGCGAGATCGAAAAAGCTGCCAAAGTGGTGCACGAGGCCTTCGGCCTGGATGGCGCGGCACCGACGGCCTGATCGGGTTGGCGACAACAAATTGTTTGAAGGGCCGGACTTGCAGAAGTCCGGCCCTTTTCGTTTTGGAATGGTGCCTACGGAGTTGGTCCGACGGTCCCCGCCTGGCCGAGGAGCCCTGAGATATCGAAAGCCGAATCCGGTTCTGAACAACTCCAACTCCTCCAGCACCTGGCGACGAAGTCGCTTTGGGAGTGCGTGCGGGAACCGCCGCTTTTGGGAGTCCTGTGTCAGGCTGGCACCGATAAAGGAGGAACGGAGGCGGGGTTCATGAGATGTTGGGCAAGGTTCGCGGAAGTGACGCCGCGGGTGCCAGACCGCCGCAACTCCTTCGGAGTAGTTCCGCTTTCGTTACCCACCCAACGTAGACTCGCTGGAAGCTCGCCAACGTTGGGCTTGTGGCCGAATCCTCTTCGAGGAAGGGCTACGCGCCAGCAGTTGCTTTGGCGGGGCTCTGTTTGTAGTTCAAACTTTAGCTTGCCTCAGTACGCCTTAGACGCTCTGAGCAGTCTGAAGTCTGTACTCCGAACAATAACCAACACAGGAGGCTGCCTCAGATGGTTTTTCGTAAACTGAGGCAAACTAAAGTTTGAACTACAAACCGCTTCCAAGAGCAGGCGGGCCCATCCCTACTTCGCTGCCACTCCCTTGCGACGCCGGAAGCGTTGCCAGGACATTGCGAACCCCGTCCACACCAGAATGGCAGCGGAGATCGCAGCGAAACCCGCAATCGTCTGGCCAATGAATCCACCAGCTTCACCCGTGTGCACCCAGCGAGCCCAGAAGCGCAACTGCTTGCCGAGGTTGTAGGTCGAGAAGGTTTCCCAGGTGACGACTTCGCCGCTGGCGAGATTGACGTTGAGCTGGGACTTCAGGTCGGGGCGGCCTTGATGGCTCTCACTGATGAAGAGCATGGCGGGAGCCTTGGCGTTGGCAGGAAGGCGGACGGTGATGCTCTGCCAGGTGGGAACCTTGGCCACGGCGGTGTCCCAGGCTTGGTTGAGACCAGTCAACGCCACAGGCTCGGGTTTCCCGCCCTGTGGCCGGGCTTGCTGGGCACGAGGAGGGGGTGGCGGATTGCCGGTGAGGGTGAAGAGAACATTGTTCGCCCATGGATACGCCATGATGAGTCCGGTGAGGATGATGAGCAGGAGAGGAACGCAGGCCCAGAAGCCAAAGACGTTGTGCCAGTTCCAATCCCGGGCACGACCCGTGAGACGACGGTCAAAGGCGACGATCCGTTTGATGAAGTGCCAGGTGAAGCGGCGGGGGAACCACAGATAGAGACCGCTGATCACGAGGAACAGGAAGACAAGGCAGGCGGCACCCGTGATGGCCTTGCCGGTATCGCGCGACTCACCCCCCAGGGCCAGCCAGCGGTGTAGTTCGGTGACGAAGTGGAAGAAGTTCCGCGCCTTCGCAGCGCCTTCACCCAGGAGTTCTCCCGTGTAGGGATTGGCATACTGGGTGGCTTCACGACCAAAGGACAGCATCACGGCGGCGTTCGTATCGGACTCCACTGTCAATGCGGTCAGCGCCTGTTTGGGATTGGCGGCGGTCGCCTTTGCGGCCAGCTCTTCCAGCGGCAGGCGGCTGGCGTTGGCAGTTAATGTGACCTTGTAGCCGTCCACCCATTCCAGGATCTGGCGCTCGTACATCAGGATGGTACCGGTAAGGGCCATCAGCAGAATGACGATGCCCGCGAGGCAGCCCGCAACCAGATGGAGCCAGAAGATGGATTTGCGAAGAAGTCGAACAACGGTGGTCATGGAAGAAGACGGTTTTTCTAACGGGCAAATGAAGCAGGGCAAAAAGGAAGTGACGGCACCCTGTTGGGAGTGCCGTCACGAAGAGAAGTTCCAACTGGAGGCTCACGCCGTCATCACATTTCCGCCCACTGCCGCAGAAGGTTGTGATACACGCCGGTAAGTTGGACCGCAGTCTTGTCCGCGGCAGGGTTTCCTGCAAGATCCCGTGCCAGCCGTTGGATGGAGAGATCGAGGTCAAACAGGAGGGACCGCTGGCCGTCATCACGGATCATACTTTGGATCCAGAAGAACGAACTGACACGCGCCCCGCGAGTGACCGGGGTAACGTGGTGGAGGCTTGTGGAAGGGTAGAGGACCATGTGCCCCGCAGGCAGCTTCACTTGTTGGACACCGTAGGTGTCCTCAATGGTGAGTTCGCCGCCGTCATAGTCTTCGGGTTCGCTGAAAAACAGTGTGGCCGAAATGTCTGTGCGGATGCGCTGGCCAGTGCCGGGAATCTGCCGGATGGCATTGTCCACATGGGTGCCAAACGCCTGGCCTCCCGCATAACTGTTGAACATGGGGGGCAGGACCCGGAGGGGAAGCGCGGCGGCCATGAACAGGGAGTTCCGGCCCAGTGCTTCCAGGATCGTGCCACCCAGCTCCTTGGCGACGGGATGTCCCTCAGGGAGCTGCATGTTGTTTTTTGTTTTGGCGGACTGATAGCCGGTGGTTGCCCGGCCATCAGTCCACTCCGCCTTGTCCAGCAACGCTCTGGCGTGCTTTACCTGTTCAGGGGTGAGAACGTCAGGGATGCGAATCAGCATGGAGGAAGGCTACTTAACAGATGTCTGGATAGATGCGAGCCTGGAGCTTAGAACTTGATCGCAGCGGAGACGGCCACGGAGCGGCCGGCGCCTGGGACGAAGTGGCCACCGCCCACGCGGTCGATGTACTCTTCATCAGCCAGGTTGTAGAAGTTCACGCGCAGCGAGACGTTCTCATTGACCTTGTAACCCACCATGGCGTCGAAGACCCAGTAGCTGGGGGCGATGCGCTGGTTGATGTTGTTGTTGAAGCGGTCATCCACGAACTGGGCGCCTGCACCGATCTGGAAGCCAGCGGGAAGGTCATACACCGTCCACAGGTTGAAGGAGTGCTTCGGCGTGTTGGACACGTCTTTGCCCACTTCTTCCGGGTTGAGGGAGGATTCGATCTCGCTGTCGAGGTAGGTGTACCCCGCGAAAATGCGCCAGTTGTCGGTGACGGTACCGGCAAAGCCCACTTCGAAGCCTTGAACCACCTGCTCGCCGCTCAGTTCAAACTCGGTCGGATCGGCCGGGTCTGCGGTGCGGGCGTTGGATTTCTCCGTGCGGAACAGGGCTGCGGTGAAGGAGAGCTTCTCGTCGAGGAGATCCCACTTGGTGCCGAGTTCATAGCTGCGGTTCTCTTCCGGATCGGTGTCGAACTGGTTGATGACGGCCGAGGCGGAGCTGCTCACAAGCAGTTCGGTAGCCGGGTTGAAGGAGGTGCCGTAGGCGAAGTACACGCTGCCATTGTCAGCGGGCTTGAACACGAGGGCGGCTCTCCAGCTGAGAAGGTTGTCTTCGCGGTTGAGGTCGGTGCTGGAACCATGGTCGTCCACGGAGGTGTAGTCCGTGTCGATGTAGTCATAGCGGAGACCGCCGTTGATTTCCCAGTGTTCGCCCAGCTCGACTTTGTCGAAGAGGTAAACAGCAGCGGAGAACACGTCAGCTTCCTGGCGGGCGCCGTTGTAGCGGATGGTGCCGGTGTAGGGGTCGAGGGCGTTCGGGTGGAACAGGTCCGTCTGGGGAGCTGCGTCCGCCACACGGGCTTTGTTTTCCGACTGCTCCCAGGAGAATTCCAATCCTGTCGTCAGCGTGTGCTTGAGGGCGCCGGTATCGAACTCAGCGATCAAGTTGGTCTGGTTGGAGAGGATGCCGTCTTCCTGGTCGCGGGACTGGAACTGGCGGTTCAGGATAGAACCGGTGCCAGCGAAGCGAGGAGCCGTGGTCACGGAGTCACGCGTGGTGAGACCGGCGCGGGTCACGTTGCGCAGCTTGAGGTCGGAGGAGAAGTCGTGCTCAAGGATCGCCGTGGCGATGTGGGTCACGATATCTTCGTAGTCGCGGTCAAGGATGCCGTAGAAGTTGCTGTAGGAGACCGGGGCCGCCTTGTTGTGGTACTTCGTGAGGCGGGGGTCAGTGACGGTGTCAGGAATCCAGGGGATACCGTAGTCCGGCACGTTGTGCTGCTCCAGATACAGGTAGTTCAGGGACAGACGGGTGTCTGTGCCCAGACCGAAGACGAGGGAGGCGGCAGCGCCCCAGCGCTCGTTTTCCACGTAGTCACGGCCAGGAAGGTCCTGGGTGTGGTACAAGCCGTTGATGCGGAGGGCGGAGCCGGTGGTCGGCGTAGGAGCGACGGGCTGGACGGCCTTGGCGCCTTTGCCACCGACGGTGCCTTGCACGCCGGGGTTGCCTTCGTTCACCCAGAGCGGCTGGTTGATGTCGATCGTGCTGCGGAACAGGTTGTCCGAGCCGCCGGTGAACTCACCGCTGTAGAAGGGGTCAAGCTTGGCCTGCTTCGTGGAGAGGTTGATGGAGCCACCCGTGGATCCACGGCCGGCATTGGTGGAGGACGGGCCTTTCACCACTTCCACCTGCTCGATGTTGAAGGGGTCGCGGGAATAACCGCCGAAGTCGCGCACGCCATCGATGAAGAGGTCCGTTTTGGCGTTGAAGCCACGGATGGACAGGTTGTCACCGGCAGGGCCGCCGCCGCCTTCACCCGCCTGGATGCTGATGCCGGGGACGTTGCGGAGCACGTCACGCAGGGACGTGGCACCCTGTTCCTTCATGAGTTCCTGAGGGATGACCGTGATGGTCTGGGGAACGTCGCGAAGAGGGCCGGTGTACTTCGGCGAAGACACTGCCTGGGGCTTGTAGAGCGGCACCTGAGCGCCGGAGACGACGACTTCAGGAAGCTGCTGGGTGCCGGTAGGAGCAGCTGCCGGAGCGGGAGCCGGGGCTGTCTGGGCCGTCAGAGAACTGGCGGTGGCGAGGAGCGTCGTGACCGCCACGCTTTCACGGGCGATGCGCTGACGCTTGGTCTTGGATGGGTTGCGTTGCTTCATTTATGTGCGGGACTTCCGCCGGTTGGCGCCGGACGGAACGGGTTGTTGTGAGAGAGCAAGAGAGATTATGACCGGCCTCTGAGGGGAGAAGGCGCGATTGGGTCTCAATTGCGGCGCAATCAAGACGCAGTCGCAACAAATAGTCAATCTCGTTTCTGTTCCGTTTGTCACCTTTTTAGCCCGCCCTTGGTCAATTAGTGTTCCCTGATTTGGCTTGGTGAATCCCCTGGTTTCTGCTTTGGTGTCGAGAAAATACCAATATGAAATTGACACAAATTCTGCCCTTCCAGCGACTCGCGTCGATTGCCGCCGTTTCGCTCGCGGTATCGATGGCCCCCAAACTGGTCGCTGGCGGGGGTGAAATCGACCTCGGCCCGCAGACTTCCTTGGATCTGGAGGCGGCGCAGTTTCGAGTTTGGTTCCCGGATGATGCCAAGACTTTGCGGGGAACGCTCTTCCTCATTCCCGGCAAAAACGGGGACGGTCGTGGTCTGGCGGGCGATGCGAACTGGCAGGCCTGGGCGACCAAGAACGGCTTTGCGTTGCTGGCCTGCAATCTGAAGGACGACGACCAGGAGGCAGGCTATCAGATGATGCCGGCCACCGTGGAACTCCTGGAGAAGGCATTGACGGAGGCGGCGAAGGTCGCACAGCATCCAGAGATCGCGACGGGGCCGCTTGCCTTTTGGGGGCACTCTGCAGGAGCGAATCTGAGCCGGGTCTTCACGGGCCTGCACTCCAAGCGGGTGGTGGTGATGGCGGTGACGAAAGCCACCGCAGGGGGGCCCTCTGAGGTGCGCGACGCTCTGGAAGTGCCGGTGCTCCTCACTACGGGGGCGAAGGAAAAGCCAGACTGGCGCAAGAGCAACCAGGACTCCTGGACCCAGGCGCGGAAAAGCGGAGCGGTCTGGGCCATCGGCGATCATCCCAATGAGGGCCACGAGGCGGGGAAAACGCTGGAGGCGATCCGGCCGTTCATGGACGATGCCATTGCGCTCCGTCTGGGGGCCGCATCTCCTGCCGCAGAAACTGGGCGCCCAGCGCTGGGGCAGCGTCCCACCCGAAGCACGGGCGGGAGCGGACCGAGCCTGACCAAGATCAAGGATCAAGATGGCTGGCTGGGGGATCTGGGGACCAAGGAGGTCGCGCCCTACAAGGACTTCAAAGGAAACAAGCGTATCGCCTGCTGGTTCCCGGGTGAAGCCAGTGCCAAAGCGTGGCAGAGCTATCTGAAGTGATCCAATGAAAAGCCCGTGACCGGTCACGCAGACCAGACACGGGCTTTAGGAACTTACTGTGGCAGAGCCGTGGCTCAGTTGGCCGGTTCCAGGCCGCTCTTCTCGCGGGTGCTCACCTGTTCGCCCACGGTTTGCTTCCGGCGCTTCGGAAACTTGCGCTTGTACCACATGAGGAAGCCGGTGATGGAAAGGATGCCGGGGGCGAGGCCACCGAGGCTCCAGAGGATCTTCACCGGCAGGCCGCCAAAGGTGCCGTAGTGCAAGGGGGTGAAGCTGTCCAGAAACTGGTCCCAGGCACCCGACTGGCTCACGTTGGTGAAGTCTTTGAGTTCACCTGACTGGGCATCAAAGGTGGCGACGCACCCATAGTTGCTGCGGAAGGGGCCATAGGACTCCAGCTTCCCGTAGGAAACAAGGTCGTCTTTCTCAGTCGTGGGCAGGGAGATATAACCCGGGATGTAGCCAGCGGCTTTGGCTTCTGCCTTGGCGATTAGCGCGTCGATGGAGGTGCCCGGAGCTTCGAAGGTCCGATGAATCGGCGGGTCCTCCTCGACGTGCTCCTCTTCCATCGCGTGATGCAGGATGTGGCTGATGTTCCACCACGCACCGGTGAAGCCCAGGATCAGATTGAAGCCCACGGTGGTGATGCCCACCATCTTGTGAGTGTCTGAGAAGAAGATGCGGGCGCTGCGGCCCCAGCGGAGCAGGAAGAGCGTCTTCCAGAAGCCGCGGTAGAGCCAGACCCCCGTGATGCCCAGCAGGAAAAGCAGCGCGGCAAACAGGCCCGCGATGAGAAGTCCCGCGTGGTCGGCGAACAAGGTGTAGTGCAGTTCGAGGAGCCACCCGGTCAGCGTCTTGCTGGACTCGGTCGGCGTTCCCCGGACTTCACCCGTGTACTGGTTCACCCGCACAAATCGCCACACGCTGGTGCCCTCCTGCACCACGTAGAACTGGTCTGCTTTGGTGGGGGAATCTGCCACCGACCACCCGGTGACCACGTATCCTGGAACGGCTTTGCGCACACTGCCCAGGAGTGTGTCGTAAGGGAGTCTGCCCGCTGGGGTGGGGCTTACGATCACTTCTGCGGGGGCGATGTTCCGGTCAATCTCCTCATTGAAAACAAGGATGCTGCCCGTCAGGCCGATGACGATGAGTCCCAGAGCGGCGATCAGGCCCATCCAGGAGTGAAGGTTGAAGAGGAAGCGCTTCATGGAATGCTAAAGGGCGTCTGGTTGCAGGGCTGCGAGAGGCAGGCGGGAGCGCCGATGTGGTGATGTGGGAGGGGTGAGGGTTGGAACGGAAGGGTTAGAGATATTGCGTCTAGGTCTCAAATGCAATAGGCAATTGCCTGCCGTTGCCGAGCCGCTGGGGAGGTGGTTGACGTTTCGGCTGAGCGGGTTATGAGCGGGCATGCTCCGGAGTATCCTCGCTTCCCTCGTGTTGGTGACCCCTCTTGTCGGTCAAGAGTCGACTCCCAAGGCTGAACGCCGGCCCTTTTTGCATCAGGAGCATGGGGAATCCCGCCCGGATGACTACTCCTGGCTGAAGAATCGGGATGATCCCGCAGTGCGGAAGTACCTGGAGGCGGAGAATGCGTACACCAGCGCTTACTTCCAGCCGCTCAAGCCTCTCTATTCCACCCTGCTCAAAGAGTTGCGGTCACGCGTGGTGGATGAGGATGTGGGCGTGCCCGTCCAGCGTGGTGCTTACCTGTACTACGAGAAATACGTGGCGGGCAGTGAGTACGAGACCTTGTGCCGGAAGAAGGCGGCAGGTGGTGTCGAGGAAATCATGTTGGACTTCAACCAGCGTGCCAAAGGTCACCCGGTGTTCCTCGGGGGAGGTGCGTCAGTCAGCCCGGATGACCGGCTGCTGGCCTGGAAGGAGAATCACGATGGGACGGACATGTACACCCTGCATTTCCTTGAACTCGCCACTGGCAAGCTGTTGCCAGACGAGATTGCGGGCACCGCCTTTCACATGGGGCCGGTGTGGGGCAACGACAACCGCACCCTCTTTTACACCACGCCGGATGAGGCCCAGAGATCCTACCGGGTCATGAGGCATGTGCTGGGCGGGAAGCCAGGGGACGACGTGATCGTATACCAGGAAACCGACCGGCAGTTCGATGTACGGGCGTTTCCCACCAAGGACCGCAAGTACCTCATGATTGAGAGCGGCAGCTCCAACACCACGGAGACGCGGGTGGTACCCCTGGATCGTCCGGAGGAGGCGGCCACCGTGTTGATTCCCCGGAAGCAGGGCATCCGGCACAATGTCGCTCATCGGGATGGCCGCTGGTACTCCGTGAGCAATCTGGGTGGCACGAACGGCTGCCTGCTCACTGCGGTCGATGCGGGTGGCAAGTTGGGCGAGTGGGAGGAATTCTGGCCCTACGAGGAAAAGCTGGCGTTGCAATGGGTGGATGCCTTTGCTTCGCACATTGTGGTGGGCGCCCGCAATGAAGGCGTGCCTGGCGTGTTCTTGTTGGACCCTGAAACCAAGGACAAGGTCAGGGAGCGTCGCTGGGTGCCTGCCCCGGTGGAGGGAGGCTCGTTCGATTCAGATGAGACTCCTGACTACCATGCCACCGCGCAGAGGGTGATGTACACCTCCTATGTCACGCCCTTCACGGTTGCCGATCTTAATCTTGCGGACGGCACCATGAAGATTCTGAAGCAGAAGAAAGTGCCTTCGGGCTTCGATTCCACCAAGTATGTGGTGGAGAAGGTGGAGGCCAAGGCTGCCGACAGTGTCGTTTTGCCTGTCTGGCTGGTGCGCCGGAAGGATCTGCCGCTGGATGGCAGTGCCGGGTTGGTGCTGGATGGCTACGGTTCCTACGGGTCTTGCAGTGATCCGTGGTTCGACGCCGGTGGGCTGAGCCTTTTGGATCGCGGTGTGACGTTGGCGACAGCGCAAGTGCGTGGCGGCGGCGAGTTCGGCCGGACTTGGTACGAAGCCGGCCGGGTGCTGAAGAAGGAGGTGACCTTCACGGACTACATCGCCTGCGCGAAGCGCCTGGTGGAGCTCAAGTACACTTCTCCCTCAGGGCTGTGCGCCTATGGCGCCAGTGCCGGGGGACTGATCATGGGTTATGTCCTGAATCAAGCGCCTGAACTCTTCCGGGCTGTGGTGGCCGATGTGCCGTTTGTGGATGCGCTCAACACCCAGTTCGATCCCACCATCCCGCTCGTGACCGGCGAGTATGAAGAGTGGGGCAATCCGGAGGACCGTGCGGTGTTTGATGTCATGCGGCGCTATGTGCCGTATGAGAATGTCAAACCTCAGACCTATCCCTCACTCTACGTGACCACTGGCTGGAATGACCCCCGCGTGGCCTACTGGGAGCCTGCCAAGTGGGTGGCCAAGATCCGTGCCGTGCATCAAGGAAAGAACCCCGTGCTGCTGGAAACCAACTTCGACGCCGGCCACGGCGGTGCCACCGGCCGCTACGCCCAGTTGGAGGATGTGGCGCGGCGGTATGCGTTCATCCTGCGAGAACTGGGAAAAGAAAATTAGGAATGATGAATTAGGAATTATGAATGAGCCATGACTCCCCGGTCACGTGGGCGTGAATCGGCGGCATCGGACAGCTCATTCATAATTCCTCATTCCTAGTTCGTAATTTCCTAGTCCACCGCGATGCTTACGATGGCCGACAGTCCGGGCCGGACTTGCTGGCTGATGCCGGAGAGGGAGGCGGGATCGAAAGTGATCTTCACTGGCACACGCTGGACGACCTTGGTGAAGTTGCCTGAGGCGTTGTCAGGAGGAAGCAGAGCGAACTGGGCTCCGCTGGCGGGGGCAAAGCTGTCGATGTGCCCGGTGAGGACGTGCCCGGGGAGGGCGTCCACGGTGACTTCCACAGCCTGGCCGGGGTGAAGGTGGGAGAGTTGGGTCTCTTTGAAGTTGGCCTGGATCCACACCTCCTGGTCCACCACGGCAAAGAGGGCCTGGCCCGGTTGGACACGATTGCCCACTTCCACATTCTTACGGCTGATGATGCCGTCGGAAGGTGCGGTGATCGTGGTGTAGGAAAGCTGCAGCTCGGTGAAGCTCAGGGCGTACTCAGCAGCGCGGACCTGGGCTTTGGCGGCGTCACGCTCAGCTTCGGTCGCTTTCTTCTTGGCGGCGATGCTGGCGATGTAGGCCTGGGCAGCCTCAAGCGAGGCATGAGTGGCCTCCAACCCCGCCGTGGCTGTGGCCAGCGTGGTCTTCGCGGTATCGTAGTCCGCCTGGGAGATGGCGGAGAGTTGGTCCCTGGTCTTCAAGGTCTCGGCGCGTTCGAAATCGAGCCTGGCTTTGGCCACCGTCGCTTCATCTCGCGAGACATTGGCCCTGGCCAGTTTGATGCCGGCGCGTACCAGATCATCCTGGGAGGTGGCATCGGAGACTCTCGCTTCCGCCTGGGCCAGTTGGGACTGGGCCTGTTGCAGGGCCACGCGAGCCTTGTCACACTCCAGGGCGAGATCGCGGGTGTCGAGCTTGATGATGGGCTGTCCCGCCATTACCTGGGTGTTCTCCTGCACGAGGATCTGATCCACCACGCCTGCCAGGCGGGAGCTAAGGGTGTGGATGGAGCCGGTGACATAGGCGTCATCCGTCTCCTCATGAGTGAGCATGTGATAGATCACCCTGCCGGAGGCGAGCAAGGCGACCGGCAAGACGATCCCCAGCATGAGCATTCTTATGATGCGGGGCCGGGTTCGCGGTGCAACGGAGGCCGGAGTCGCGGCATCGTCTTTGGTTGGGACAACGGCAGTCTGGGTGCTCATGTGGTGGGGATTGAGGAAAGAGATGGGAAGCAGGCAGTCGGACTAGTGGGCGTCCACCGGGGCTTGTTTGCCGCCTTTGCCGAGGAGCAGCAGAAGTGGCAGGGTGAGAATGAAGGCGAGTGCGACGTAGCGGAAGATGTCGGCGTAGCTGAGCACACCTGCCTGGGCCTGGAGGGTGCCTTTTACCACGGCCAATGCTTGCTGCTGGGCATTGACCACGCTGGAGGCATGCGTCTGGAATCCGGCCGTGAGCATCTCCAGCCGCTCTTGTGTGGCCTGGTTGAAGAGGCTGACTTTTTCTGCGAGGATGCTTTCATGAAGCGCCTGGCGACGGGCCAGCACCGTGGTGATGAGCGCGATGCCGATGCTGCCTCCCAACTGGCGGGTGAGATTGTAGAATCCAGCGCTGGCTGCAATGTCCCGCGTGGGGACGGGGCCTAGCGTGGCCAGGCTTAGTGGCAGAAACATCAACACACTGCTTCCTCCGCGCAGCACCAGCGGCCAGAAGAGTTCACTGGCTCCCGACTGGGTGGTGATGTGGGAAAGTTGAAACGCCACCAGGGCAGTGAGCATGCCTCCCATGGCGACCAGCGCGCGGGGATCCACAAACTTCGTGACCCGGGCCAGCATGATCATGACCACGGCTGAAGTGATCGCACCGGGGCCGAGGAGATTGCCCGTCTGCATGGCATTGAAGTGAAGGTAGTTCTGCGCGAACACCGGCACGGCGAAGATCACACCATAGAGGCCCGCTCCGAGCACCATGGAGTAGAGGCTGCCTGCTGCGACAGACCTGTGGCGCAGTACCCGAAGATCCACCACGGGATGGCTCACCGTGAGTTGCCGCCAGACAAAGAGCGCCGCGGCCACCACGCTGGTCACCGCCAGGGCACTGATGAACCGGGAGGCAAACCAGTCATCCTGCTGGCCTTCCTCCAGCAGGGTCTGCAAACTGCCCAGACCAACGGTGAGCAGAATGATGCCCAGCCAGTCCACGCCTTCTCCGGTCTTTTTTTGGGAGGGGTCGTCCTTGGGCAGGAAGGTGATGGCGAGGATCACGGAAACAATCCCAACGGGCAGGTTGATGAAGAAGATCCACCGCCAGCCGAGGGTGTCGGTCAGGTAGCCTCCCAGGATAGGGCCGATCGCAGGGCCCGTGATGACCCCAAGACCAAACACCGCCTGAGCCAGACTGCGCCGTTCCGGTGGGAACGACTCAAAAATCACTGACTGGGCATTGGCCAGGAGCACTCCGCCGCCCAGCCCCTGCAGAATGCGGGCCGCGACGAGCATGGGCAGTGAAGTCGCCAGGCCGCAAAGCATGGAGGAGGCGATGAAGAGAACGAGGGAAAAGAGGAAATAAGTCTTCCGGCCAAACCTCCGCCCCAGCCAGGCGGTGAGAGGAATGATGATGACGTTCGCCACGGAGTAGCCTGTGACCACCCAGCTGATTTCAGAGAGGGTGGCTCCGAGGTTCCCCTGCATATGGGTGAGGGCCACATTCACGATGCTGACATCGATCACCTCCAGGATGGCTCCGAGCGAGGCGGTGATGAGCACGGCCCAGGGCAGCCACCCCTGGCGGGCGGCGAGGGCGGCAAGGGGCGAAAGCCGGGACGGGTCGGTGACGATCATGAACGGCGTCGGGGACGGTCGGGGGTGACCGGCGTGATGCCGGAGACAAAGATCTCCACACTGGTGTCCAGATAGGTGGAGGCAGGGTACTCCGTGATGCCGTGCGAGGTGCGTCGCAGCATGCCTGCCAGGAGCATGCCGGTGAACATGTCCACCGCTGCAGACAGATTGAGATCCGCACGAATGCGCCCCTCATCGCAGGCTTGTTTGAGGTAGTCGATGAATCCCTCCCGGGCCGGGCGGATCGAGTTCTGGATGATCTCCTTCGCGTGGGCTGGCTGGCGGCGGGCCTCGCCGATGAGGGTGCGGATCATGGCCTCCCCCTTTTCCAGGGCAGTGTTGAGTGCCTTGGCGTGGGCTCGCAGGTCCTTGCGCAAATCAGTCGTCCAGGACGTGCGTGCTGCCATCATGTTCTGCTGGGTCAGGCATTCGTTCTTGAGAACCTCTGCCAGCAGCCGCTCTTTGGTCTCGAAGAGGCGGAAAAGCGTGACCTCGTTCACCCCAGCCTCCTGGGCAATGCCACGGGTGGTGGCGGCTTGCAATCCGTCCCGCGCAAAGACTACCGCAGCCGCGCGCAGGAGCTTCTCCCGGGCAGGAATGGTGGTGCGTCTGGACGTTTTGATCGCAGTCGGCATGTCAAAAAGGAGTGCAAGTGGTTGCTTGCATTTTTGTCATGATGTCGCGCTTAGTGAGGGGCTCAAATGAAGAAACGTTTAGGCGGGGAGTGATTCCGCTTTCTGGGGCAGGAAGGCTTCCCGATCTGGCGGTTGGGGGTTTCCGGCGGGCGCTCTATGCCGAAGGCATTTCGCAAGGTAACCAGGGACTGGGCGAGGCTAACGAGCTCTGTCCCTGGAAAGTGTGGAAAGAGAATTGCACCCTGAAGGGGTGCCAGAATGCCACGCTCTTGAGTGCGACCTTTCTATCTCGCACGCTCCCAATCTTCGGCGATCATCGGCGGTTGTGCTCAAAGCACAAACCGCCGCTCCTTGTGTGAGGCAGGCGTGCATTGCGCGATGATCGATAGAATCCAGCCCTATCACCTTGCTTGCGCGTTCTCATGGGCCATGCCGAAGGCATTTCGCAAGGTAACCAGGGACTGGGCGAAGGTAACGAGCTCTGTCCCTGGAAAGTGCGGAAAGAGATTTGCACCCTGAAGGGGTGCCAGCAAGGTGGCAGTCTCTTCGATTCCTCAGTCCAAAAACCGGTCTTCGAACCGAACTCCAGCCTTCACCAACATTTGGGCCAGTTCCTCTCTGAATGACCGGGTACGATGGTGATCTTCCTGTTGGGCGATATACTTCAACACAGCTTCCCGAGAGGTTGCACTGATTGAAAAAGCCGCATATCCCTCCTGCCAGGAGAAGTCGCGCATGGTAATTTCCTGGTGAACCCAAATCGACGATGCCTTTTTGAGGTCTCGCATGAACGAGAGGCAATGTGTTGCCTTCAGGCCCACGAGAAGGTGTACATGATCAGAGACGCCACCAATACCTGCAGGAATGCCACCGAGTCCGTGCACTGTGCCACCCAGATATTCATGGAGGCGGGAAATCCATACGTTTGAAATGAAAGGTTCTCGGTTCTTGGTGCTGAAGACCAAGTGGTAGTGCAACGACGTAAAGGTGCCGGGCATGGTGGTTGATTTGATCGAGAAACCACCTTGCTGGCATCCCTTCAGGATGCAAATATTTCTCTGCCTTCCAGGGGCATGGGTTCGTAGAACTCACCCGGTCCCTGGCTACCCTCTGTGATGCCCTCGGCATGGCCTCCGAATATGCTCGGGGGGGAGCTTGGTCGCAATCGCGCGGCCAACCAAACGCTATCTCGCCCTACCCAACAAGCGAGGTTTTGCGCCTTGCGTACCACCACCGAAGATGAGCGGATGGGCTCGCTATCGATTGAAGGCCAGCGAGTGAGTTGGCATTTTCTGGCACCCCTTCAGGGTGCAAATTTCTCTCGCGCTTCCCAGTGGCGGGGCTCGCTGAACTCGCCCAGCCACTGGCTACCTTGTGGAATGCCTTCGGCATGCTGAATTCAAATGAAGAGGCTAGATGCAGTGCATGGCTCCAGCGCGTGTCGCGGCTTGACGATTCAGGTTGGCGAGCCCATCGCTCTCAACGAGGTGCTATGCTCTGTTCTTGCTGAAGAATTCAGTCCGCTCCTCGTTGCGCTTATACTGCAGGCATCGTGAGCATGAGGCAATGAAGCGGGATGGGAAAACCTCCCAACGGCTGCTCTATGCCGAAGGCATCCCAGAAGGTAGCCAGGGACCGGGCGAGTTTGACGAGCCCTGTCCCTGGCTAGATCGAAAAGTTTTGCATCCTGAAGGGATGCTAGAGATGTACCATTCGCCATTGTTTCATGACTTGTCTTTCCTTGCCGCCGTCGTCGGCATCAGCCAGTGGGGTGTGGCTGACCATCCCAGGAAAACTCGAGGGTCACCCGTCGCCGGGCCATCGTGAGGATTGGAATTCAGTCTGCCGCCTTCCACTACGTGCTTAAATCCGGCGGCAACCGGATGAAAACGCGTTTGAAACTCGTCGCTCTGCTGTTTCATCGTCTCATCCATCCATAAGGAAAAAGACTTCAACTGATCACGGGGTGTCAATGCGAGATAGAACAGCATCTGTCGCCAGGCGTAAGCGGTGTTCTTCAGCATGATGAGTCCGGCATGATGATGAGAGATCTTCATCTGCTGCCGCTGACAGATCCAGGTGAAGCTCTGCCTCGCAAGCTGCGGGAGTTTTTCAACCAACACATCCATCAAGTCCAGGCGGCTAAAGAGTACGGCAAGATTCTGCGTGGTGAGGATCTGTTGCTGCTCAATGACCACGCCATTTGCCGCCACGGAGTGCGACGCGGAGGAGTTGCCCGCCCCCCTCGCGTAGCACAAGCTGGCAAACGTCCCGTCATTTGTGACCGCGTTTCTTCTCAGCCATCTGCTCATGAGAGAAGGTTTGGCATCGGAAATCGACAAGACTGCGGCGTAGTCAATATCGTAGTAAGCTTCATAGAGCGTGCCTTTCAGCAGGAAGGCTGCAATCTTGGCTGCCTGGAGATACTTGTGAGTGAAGTCACCCATGAAGATGTCCGCGGCGACTTCTTCCACCAGCGGCAGGTCCAGGCCTGCGGTCTTGGCGAGGGCCGAGAATTCTTTGAGGAGCTTGTTGGGAAGGATGGTGTGAGGAAAGAACGAGATGGTAAGCGCGGCCAGCTCCCGCATGGGCTGATTGCGCGCTGACGGCTCTGAAGACGAGCAGGTACGGTTTGACCCGAGGCTCGCTGCCCAGGGGAGCTCATCGAGTTGAACTTGATGTTGAAAATTGAGAAGGAGCAGCGAACGGCGTTTCCGGAACGCCCGGTAGAGGCGGGAATACAGTCGCCGCAATGACGGCGAGGTCATTTCTGCAGCCTGAAGCTCTGCTGTGAAACGCGGAAGATACTCCGCCAGCATGTCTGCAGAACTGATCAATCCCTGCTGTACGAAGGAATCCAGCGTATTGATTTCGCACCTTGCCAGCCGGCGCTGGACCGGAACCGGGATTTCGGTTCCGGGAGGAACGTCATGTTGTGATGCTTCCGCCGGGGTGGCTGGAAGCTTGAGCGAAGAGATGTCTTCCATCCCGTCGTCGGTCGCGTAAGGACCCAGCCGCCCGGCCACAATTTTTGCCAGATCGTGGTACAATGGAGCGCTGACATCGAGCATCTGGCGCTCACGCTGTAGTCGGACAGTTTCTGAGTTCGGCAGTCCATGCTTCGTCACATAACGCTTGAGTAGCAGGCGGAGCCGTCCTACCTCCCTTCCAGTGAGCTGTTCCGGGACCGTGCTACTACGTTCGAGGAAATGACGGGCCTGGGCGAACGACCCTCCAGCGTCCTCCGGACGGCCGCAAAGAGTGTGATTCAGTCTCAGGGCGGAGTAGGATTGCAGCAGGTGGCGGACACGATCGGTCCATCCGGCCGGGTAGTGACGGCAGGGCCAGTCTTCCACCACAGTCTCTTGTAACAGCCCCATCATTTGGTCATAGAACGGTGCCCAGACCTGAACCGCCTCCCGTTGGGCGAGGATGGCACGGTGAGGGCGGACCGCCAGCAGCTTGGTGATGGTACTCTTGACATCCTGAAAGCTGAACTCCACCGCGGAACGGGAAGGGATGGGAGCGGGCTCTGGGTAGAAACGCAACTGGTCGAACCAGGGGGCGATTTCCTCGAGGATGGCATGGGCTGCATGACCCTGGTTGTTCCCAGTCAACCATGCCACAGTGAGGAGGGCGGCCTCCTCCGGATGGCGAACGTGGTAGGCGCCGGAGTCCAGCCATTCTTGAAGCTGGCCCCATCCGGCCTCCGTGAGGAACCAATGGTTCAGCGCCAGTCTTCCGCTGCCGTGGAGAGCTTCCGGGATGTTCGCAAGCAACGCATTTTCGTGCTCCAGCAGCGGCCCTCCCGCACAGAGTCCGCCGGTGGCGAAACCTCCAGTGACAACTTCCAGCGTCGCCCAGACTGGAGTGCCTTGCAGGGGGGCTCTGGAGCCATGGAGAAGGCTTGCGTCCAACTTGCCGCGTAGCACCTGCTCCCACTTCGCCACACGCCGTGCTGCCTGGGTATGCGCGGTTTCATCGGAGCTGGCATCAAGGGCTTTCAGCGCTTTGGCGAGCTGCCAAGCAGCGTAACCATCGCCAACGGACTCGCTATCTGACTCTGAAAGGGGGTTCGGGGGCATCACTAGGAATGAAGGGTCCGGGGGCCGGATTTGAACCAGCGCCCACCCGGTAACAAGCCGGGCGTTCTACCACTGAACTACCCCGGAGCAAGGTCGTGACTGCCAATGTGACAGTCAGAAGACGGTGCCATTTTCCCGACAGGGTGTCGAGTCGAATTTTCACCATCACCGCGCCGCACCTTGGGCCACGGGTGCTCCCTGCGCACTTCCCGAATACGGCTCCACATGCACCACCACATCCAGAATGTGGCATTCGGAGTCCACCAGGGTGCGTTGCACTTCATGACCAATGCGATGCCCTTCGGCGACGGACAGAGTGCCTTCCACCTGCACATGAATGTCCATGAGATAGCCCAGGCCGGACTTTTTCATGCGAAGCTTTTCGATCATCTCCACACCGGGTACAGAAGAGGCGATGGCACGGGCTTCGTCCTGCAACTCCTGCGGAGGTACGCCGTCCATGGTTTCATGGAGTGCGGTCTTGAGAAGCATGAAGCCGTTTACCCAAATGATGCTGCATCCAACGAGCGCGGCGATATCATCCGCCATCTCATAACCATCGCCTCCGATGAGGGAGATGGTGATGCCGATCACGGCTGCTGCCGAGGTGATGGCATCGGCCCGGTGATGCCAGGCATCACCGTGCAAGGCGGTGCTGCCAGCCAGCTTGCTCTTCTTCAGAGCATAGCGGGACATGGACTCCTTGACGATGATCACCAGGATCAATACGGGGAGGGTGAACCATGCAGGGGACGTGTGGCGGTGGAAGATGTTGTGGATGCTCTCCCAGGCGATCACGCCGCCAGCCGAGAGGAGCGACAGGGCAGAAAACAACCCGGCGAGTTGCTCGGCGCGACCATGGCCGTAGGGGTGGTCGGCATCGGGGGGGATCTGGGCCACCTTCAGACCGATGAGGACCATGATGGAGGAGATGATGTCGTTGACCGACTCAATCCCGTCCGCCACCAGTGCATAGGAGTGCCCGACTACACCAGTGGTGATCTTCACCGCCGCCAGGGTGGCGTTGGTGAGGATGCTTCTGACCACCGTACGGATGGCAATGCGGTGCTGGGTCAGTTGTTTGGGGACGGAAGCCATGGGCGCAGCAGAGGGAAGAGCACCATGGTCTGCGGGTGCATCAAGTCAACGAAGCCAGCGCCGTGCGAATGGCTTATTCTTCCATCAGCTTGAGCATCAGACGGCGCACCACCTGCCGCTGGGTCATGTTGCCTTCGCGTTCGAAGGCCTCGTCCAGATTGCGCAGCACGCGGGCGACAACGGTCTCCACAGTGGCGGATTCGTGAACAATCTCCTCCATGGAGGGGTTGGCGGCCGGATGGTGCTTGGCGACATCCTCGGCCAGCATGAAGCGGCCCCGATTGAAGCAATCTACCAGCCAGGTTTGACCGTCGTGCTCCACCCGGGCCAGGAAGTGGCCGGGGAAGTTGCAGCCTTCGACCTTGATGCCGAGGCGTTTGCCCACCAGGATGTAGATACAGGAGAGGGAAAGGGGATTGCCCTGCCCGTTGGCCAACACCCAGAGCAGGTTGCTGTTGTTGGCGGCGTAGTAGTCCTTGCTGTTGCCGCGGAGACAGGCTTCCTGACCGCGACCACCGAAGAGATATTCGGCCAGCTTGCGGGCATCGTAGGCATTGCCCTTTTTCACCGCCTGCTCAGCAAGGGAGTCGAGCTTGCGCCCCAATTCATCAGCACGTGCCTGCCAGCCGCTCAAGAAAGCGGAGAGGTGCGCCAGGGCCTCCTCAAGACGAGCCTGAGGTGTGGAGAGCCAGCGCCAGGACAACCAGGTGTCCTCCAGCTCTTCCCGGCAGACCGGGGCGAAGATCTCGCTCAGCAACCGCTCCTGCTCTTCATCCAGCGGCTCGCCCAAAGCGAGGAGCTGTTCGGGCAGCTCCCGCCGAAGCGAGGCCAGCCGCGTGCGCACTGCCTCCCGGACGACAGGGGTGTCGTCATCCAGCAGCTTGAGCAAATGGCGCAGGTCGGTTTTTGCGGTCTGCATAGTCAAGAATTAGCAAATCGTGGAAGGCATAGCAAGCGGGAAGCTTGAGCCTGAGGGGCATGCGAGTGTCAGGGCGTTACAGGAGAGACATGGCATCCACATCCCAGGTGACAATGACGTCCTCAGGAAAAGTCAGTTCGGAAAGGGTACGCTGGAGATGGGCGACCAGAGGCCGGATCTTCTCCGTCCGGAGCATAAGTTGGAACCGGTACTGACCGTGGGCCTTTTCTAGAGGGCTGGGGCAGGGCTCACCCATGCGTGTGTCAGCGGGCAGATTTTGCTTGAGTCGTCCGGCGAGGGTCTGCAGGGCGAATTCCGCGTGGTTGGCCTGCTTGCCGCGGGATCCGATCAAGACCACATGGGTGTAGGGGGGGTAGTGCCACTGTTGGCGTTGCTCCAGTTCCTGCTCAGTGAATCCGACATAGTCCCCATGACGGGCGAACTGCACTGCGGGACTGTGCGGGGTGCTGGTCTGGATGTAAACCTCCCCCTTGCGTTCGCCACGGCCGGCGCGACCCGCCACCTGGGTGAGCAGCTGGAAGGTACGCTCCGCCGCACGAAAATCCGGCATGCTCAGGGCGAGGTCGGCATTGAGCACGCCCACGAGGGTGACATTGGGGAAGTCGAGCCCCTTGGCGATCATCTGGGTGCCGATGAGGATGTCCAGCTTCTGGCTGCGAAAGGCCCGCAGCGTATCGCGGAGCTGGTTCTTGCGCTGCATAGTGTCTGTGTCCACGCGGGCGAGCCGGGCTTGAGGAAATACCGTGCGGATGGTTTCCTCGGCGCGCTCCGTACCATAGCCGGTGTAGCTTAGCTTGGCTTCACCACAGGCTTCGCATTTGCGGGGGGCGAGCCGTCGCATGCCGCAGATGTGGCAGACCAGCCGGCCTTCCTTCTTGTGGAAGGTGAAGGGCACGGCACAGTCTTCGCACTGGCAGACCACCCCGCACTCCATGCAGGAGAGGGCAGTGTGAAAGCCGCGGCGGTTCAGGAAAAGAATGGTCTGCTCTCCCTTGTCCAGGCGGCCCTGGATGGCGAGACGCAGCTTCTCGCTCAGGATGCTGAAGCCGTCCTTGGTCTTCCGCTTTTCCAGACGCATGTCCACAATGCGGATCAGAGGCAACTCCTTGCCATCAGTCCGGCGGATCATGCTCAGCAGGTCATACTTGCCGTTCCGGGCGTTTTCAAAGGTCTCAAGACAGGGAGTGGCGCTGCCGAGCAGGACGACACAGTTTTCCATCTTTCCGCGAACCACGGCGAGGTCCCTTGCGTTGTAGCGGGGCGCTTCCTCCTGCTTGTAGCTGGGCTCATGCTCCTCATCCACGATGATGATGCCAAGGTTCTCCAGCGGGGCGAAGATCGCGCTGCGGGCACCGATGACGATGTCGGCGCGCCCCTCGTGGATCTTGAACCATTCGTCATGTCGCTCGCCGTCCGAGAGGTGGCTGTGGAGCACCGCGATGCGCTGTTTTCTCTCTGCGAACCGGCATTTGAAGCGCTCGATCGTCTGGGGGGTGAGGCTGATTTCCGGGACCAAAACCAGCGCGGTTTTGCTCTTCTCCAACACTCTTCCGATGGCCTGGAGATACACCTCCGTCTTGCCGCTGCCGGTCACCCCGTGCAACAGGATGGGGCGCGCTTCCAAAGGCTGTTCCAATGCTTTGAGCACACCGGCAAAGACAACTGCCTGCTCTTCGGTGAGCGTGAGTGGGGCAGAGGGAAGGAACTCCTCTTCTTGAAACGGATCGCGCTCCACCCGGACTTCGCTGCGGGTGACGAGGCCTTTGTTGACCAGGACATGGATTACTTGAGTGGCGCGGGGCAGTTGCTTACGCAGGTAGCTCAGTGTGGATTCGTTGCCATTCGCCTGGAGCAGGTCGATGATTCGGGCCTGCACGGGGGCTGCCTTGTGAAGCTTGGCTATTTCGTCCGCGGAGGGTTTCCCCACCAGGGTGATATGGCTGTCAGAGAGGAAGCTCTCTGGTTTGCTCCGCACGGCCTCGGGCAGCATGGTGCGCAGAATCTGCCGCACTGGGCACAGGTAATAAGTGGCCATCCAGTTGGCCATCTTGAGAAGCGGCCCGGTGAACATGGGCCGGGAGGTGATGGTGTCCGAAATGGGGCGCAGTTTGCCGCCAAATGGGGAGGAATCGAGCAATTGCACCACCACGGCCACCGCCTTGCGCCCCTGAAGGGGGATGTGGACCCTCGATCCCAAGCTGACCCGATGGGCGAGAGCTTCAGGGATCAAGTAGTCCAGTTCCAGCGCGGTCTCTTCGAGCAGCACGCGCGCAACGCCGCGAGAAGGCGGGGCCACCTTCTCTGGTCCCGACCCCGCAAGCTCTGCGAACAACTGAGGTTGTTCGTTGCGTGGAGAGCTGGCGGATTCGTTCATGCGGGGAGGGAGCATCATGCCTCGCTGGGGGTGGGCCGCAAGCGGGATGGTTGAGACGGCTTCGCCTAGTTGAGACGCTGCGCTGGTTGAGAGGCTCATCGGTTCCACACGCGAGCGCCCTGACGCCACGGGCGTCATACAAAATAGCCCAGGGTCGGGCGAGGTACGAGCCGCCACCCTGGGTACATGGGCAGATGAACTGGAACTCCGAAGTGAGTTCTACAAACCGTGGCCGCGTCCCTGAGTTGTCCGTCGTATGCAGAGCGGTCGTCTGCAGGTGATCTCGCCGCTCCTTGGATCCTTTGGCGTCACGACCTTGAATCGGCGAATGGGCGCATCAGGATCTTAACCTGACAACCCTGCGCATTGCGGGATGGTTAAGGCGCAACGCCCGCTCCTTGGTCAGTTCCATCAGACTCTCAACCCGACACAAAAAAGCCCCCCGGCTTGCACCGGGGGGCTGGATAACTCCAAAGGAGTTGGAAGCGTTTTCTCTGGGTCAGGCTTCGATTAGAAGCTGACGCTGAGGCTCACGCCGCCGTAGACGCGGTCTTCTTCACCAAGGTCATCGAGGGCGTCGATCGGAATGTTGCCAGCGATGTAGGGGGTGAGGGTAGCGGTCTTCGTCAGCTTGATCGGAGCGGCCAGGCTAACTTTGATGTGGTTGAAGCCGTCCACGCCGTAGTAGTCGATGGCGTAGGACACGAGCGCCGCAGGAACGAGGCTGATGCGATCGGTGATGGCGATGTTCTTGGAAACGCCAGCTTCGAAGTAGAAGCCATCAGCGGATTCGTCGTAGTAAGCGCCGCCAATCACGTCGACAGGGCCGACGGTGGAGGAGATGAGCACGCCGACTTCGTTGATGTCGTCGAGCACGTCGCCAGCGTCACCTTCGAAGAGGTAATACTGGTACTTCAGACCCACGGTCACCGGGCCGAGGTCGGCCAGAAGGGCGGCGTAGAGGTCGAGTTCATGGTAGGAGTCACCGGTGCCGACATAGGAGTCGTCAGCGGAGGTGCCGAACCAGGCGCCCACGTTCAGGGAGAGAACGTCGGTGAAGGGGATGTTGCCGTCCACAGCGACCGTCACAAGGTTCTGGGCGAAACGCACACCACGATAGACGTAGTCGGTGTCATAGCCAGCGGTCAGGGAGAAACCAAGGGAGGTGTCTTCCTCGACGATCGGGGGCTGAACCTGGGCGGGAGCTTTGGCGGGAGCGCCGGCGTAAGCCGAGGCTGCGAACGCCGCGCTCAATGCAGGGATGAGCAAGGTATTCAATTTCATGCAGTTTGTTGTGTTTGGTTGTTGTTTGGGCATCCGAATCGCATCAACATCCCGCAACGCTGTGATGAGCAGTGGTGTGGGAAATTGCTGTATTTGGATGCCCGAAATTAGCAGTAAACTCTGGGCTGTGAAGTGTTTTTGTGTTTTTTTTGCCCAAGATTGAACACTCTTTGGCCCACACAATGTGCCTACTTACCGGTTGATATTGAGAAGGTAAGGGCGGTATTGAGAATTTCCCTCGATAGACGGGGAAATTTTGCCCGACTAGAAAGCTCGTGTTGCGAGCTGCAGTCCTGAGGGGCTGACTTTGCGAAGCTTCCTTCCGCAATTCATTTCGTGCGCTGTTGAGGCAAGCGCTGGCGGGCGGGAGAGGGAAAATGGCAGCCCGATTTGAGAAGGGATGATCCCTGAAGCCCCTTCATGCTCCTGGCGGGCTGAAGGGGGCGATGCTGATCTGCGACCTTGTTGGATGAAGGTCCGTTACTCGCTCAAAGGGGAATTAGGCGAGATCTGAGGACAGGACGGAGTTGGCCTGGCGCTTGGCCAAGGCTTTTGCCTGGGCTACGACCCGGACCTCCGTCTCATCGAATTTGTAGGCGTGGCAACTGGGGCACGCCGTGGTTCTCACCGTCACGATGGAGCCGCAGCCTTCGCACACTTTGTAGTCCAACGGCTGCTCCATGATTTTTTGAGCCTGCTTCAGACGCTCACGATGGGATTCGCTTGGGGAACTCATGGGTTGTGCTGAGTATTACGTTACCTGCGACGTCAAGGCACTAAAGATTGCATGCGAGCCAAAAAAAAGGCGCGGCATGCACCGCGCCTTTTGCAAACAAAAGATGTGCCAGCGACTCCCGGAGATTACTTGGCAGCGCCAACCTTGGCAAGCTGGGCGGCAACGCGACTCTTCAGACGGGAAGCGGTGTTCTTGTGAAGCACCTTGGTCTTGGCGGCCTTGTCGGCAGCGGAGGCGAACTCATTGTACGCGGTCTGGGCTGCGGTCGCGTCACCTTTGGCCACGGCTCCAAGCACCTTCTTACGCAGGGTACGGATCCGGCTTTTGTTCGCCTGATTGCGCAGTGTGCGGGTCTGCGTTCTGCGGATGTCTTTCTCTGAAGAGCGGATGTTGGCCATAGGGAGCTAAAATGAAGGGGGAAGTGTTTAGTTCGTGCCTGAACAATTGTCAAGCACGCGATCCAAGTTTTTGGCGGGAAGAATCACTTGTACCCGCTGATCATGGCGCAGATGGTCGCCTTTTCCTTGCCGCCGGAGCGGCGGATGGCCACCATGAAGACGCCCGTGCGCTTGGGGGTGACGTGCAGGGTCACGCCCCAGCCGCCCTCAGAGGCCTCCACCTTGGATTCGACGGGGTTGCCCTCCGCGTCCAGGACATGGGCGGCGATCTGGACACCACTTTTCGGCGGGACGGCCACGCACACCCGGTATTCGTTGCCCTTAAAGAGCTGGATGCGTACCGCCTTGCCCAGATCGGGCTTCAACTCCCTTTGCCAGATGTCTGCCCGGAAATCGAATCCGAGTTTCTCCTGTTGCTCTGCGAGTTTTATTATGGCGGCCTCGGAGTCATCTGCCTCATCGGCCCTGGTTTCGCCACCGGCGAACAGGGTCAAGACGGCAACCACCAAGGTGGCTGCCTTGAAAAACTCCATCACCGATGACCGGCCTGCTGCGGGCAGGCGCTTTGTAAAGATAGCATTCGCGCTCATGAAAAACAGGGCTAGTATCCGCCGCTTTCCGCAAAGTATAGAGAATATGCTCTGGATTGCATCCGATTGTTCAAACGAAAACGCCTCTCACCCCAACATTGACCTTATAGCACCACCATGGCGCGGATAGTTTTCACCCTGGAAGACGGCACGGAAATTGAAATCGAGCTTGATGCAGAAGTCATCACGATCGGCCGTCACGCCGACAGCATCGTGGTGCTGCCGAGTTCTTCAGTGTCCAGTCACCACGCGACCATCCGGCAGCGCGGGGACAGTTACTACGTGCAGGATTTGGGTACGACCAATGGCACCCGCCTGAATGGTGTGGAGGTGGAAGAGGCCCGTTTGGAGGACGGAGATCAGCTGACGTTCGGCGACATTCCTGCCGTGGTGCACCTTTCTGTGGCCCCGATCACCCGTGGCGTGCCCACGGCCCCGGTACCCATCCCGGTCCCCTGGCTGCCACCGCCCCGGTGGCGTCCAAGTACGCCACGAGCCGCTCGGTGCCGATCGCACCCGGCCCACGTCGCTCAGCGCGCCCGGTCCAGCAATATGAGGAATCCTCCGGTTGCGCAGGCTTTTTGACCTTCCTGCTGTTTCTGATCCTCGCGTTTGTCGTGGGCTTGCACGTCCGGCACGGGGTGGAAACCGGTGGTTTCTTGATTGGCGATGTCATCAAGAAGGTGCGCGACAAGGCCAGTGACGGAGTGGAGAAAGATGCCGCTCCCGCCACCAAGGAGGAGGGGAAAGCTCCTGCGGCTCCTACGCCAGCTCCAGTTCCGGCCCCTGATGCCAGCGCTCCAGCCAAGCCGGCCCCTGCACCCGCCGCGCCTTCCATGATGAATGGAGACGCCCCCATGTCCAACATGGCCCCCGCCATGAGTGGAGAGGGTGCCATGTCCGAAATGGCCCCCAAGCCTGCTGCTCCGCCCGCGGCTCCGGCCATGATGGAGATGAATTAGGACTCGAGTGAGCTGAGGATCTTGAAAGCTGGGGCGATG
>NZ_BATQ01000043.1 GCF_000739635.1 Verrucomicrobium sp. BvORR034
TCGTGAAGGCCAATTCCGTCGGGGTGGACGCCGGCCTCGTGTCAGTGGGTTCATCTGAGGTGGATGTGTCCATGACACCCACTGTCTCCAGCACCATCGGAAACAACGTGCTGGTCAACGCAGAGGGCACCATCCTGGTGCAGGCGGCCGTGGCCCAAAACCAGTCTGAAACCAAGGTCACCGCCTCCTCCGGCAAGCTCATCGGCATGACGGGGCTTGAGATCGCGCAGACGTTTGTGGAAGATGTGAGTGCTGGCATTGGTGCCAACAGCCAGATCCTCGGCATGGCCGGGGTGTCCATCCTGGCCGCAGGCAAGACTACCAGCCGGGCCGACGCCCAAGTCTTTGTGGTGGGCGGCCTCTCCGGCCAGAACGCGGAGGCCAGTGAGAACATACGTTCCACGGTCTCTACGGACGTGGGCGTAGCGACCACGATCTTCTCGAAGGGCGTGGTGACCATCGATGCGGACAACCAGATCGATGTGGACAACATCACCGGCACCGAGTTCTACGGGGTGGGCAGCCTCAACTTTGCCCGTTCTGAAACAGACGTGACCGGCGTGGATGGTTCCACCCTTGCCCGCACCACCATCGGGCAGGGAGCCATCGTGGAGGGGTCGACGGTCAATGTTGCGGCCGATGTCAGCAAGCTGAAGGTCACCCACAATGACACCTCCGGTGAGCAGTATTCGGTGGGCGGCTACATCAAGACCACGTCTGACATTGACATCCGTTCCGACGTCCAAGTGCTGCAGGCACGCAACAGCACGCTGATTGGTGGCACGGTGAACGTCACCGCCAGCCAGGGCAACATCGACGTGAACAGCGAGGCTCGCGGTGCCGGCTTCGGTCTCTCAGTGAGCCACGACGGTCAGGTGTTCGACAACGTGAACCTCGGCACCTACGTGACCGTGGAAGAAGGTGCGGCCATCCTGGGCAATGTCATCCGTGTGGTGGCTGACGGCGGCGACTCCGGCGACCGCGTGCGGCAGAACACCTCCAACAATGCGGTGGGCATCGACTTCGCCTCCGACGACTACGAGCTCAATGTCATCTCCATCGCTGAGGTGAACTTCTTCGGCAAGATCGGTGCGGGCGTGCGCAACGCCAAGCTCTTCATCGACGCTGCTGGAAACATCACCAACAGGGATTTTGTGGATGCCCGTCGTGCGGGCAACGAGATTATCATCGACCAGCTCAACGCCGGGGCCATCCCGACTTCGGTCACGCTGCTGGCGCTCAATCCCAGCATCAATGTCTTTGATGACCCAGACCACCGTCCGACCTTCCTCGGCATCCCCACGGGCGATCCCTATGGCCCGGACACCAACGAGCAGCATGGCAAGGTGACCATCGGCAGCAATGCCAGCATCTCCCAGGCTGACCGCTTCAACTCTGTGGACGTGGTGAACAGCTCCACGCTTGATGTCCGCATCCTGGACATGAACGTCTTGTACGACGGACTGCCGGGCCCGGTGATCACGCTTCTGGCGGGGCAGGTCGTGGGTGCTTTCACGCAGACGGGGCCCCAGCGCTTCAACGGCACTCGCATCGAGATGGAATCCCACCACGCCACGGTGGGTGCAGGTGACTTCATCATCGACGGCGTCATCTACAACCCCACTGGCTCCACGAAGATCGTGGCCAACGGGGGATCAGTGGTGCAGCCCAATGAAGATGGCGGCGTGACCACGGGCTCGCTCTACATTGAGACGGCGAAAGGCCGCGTCGGCGAGGACGAGGAACGTATCGAGGTGACCATCCTGCAGGATGCGGGATTGCTGCCAGAAGCCCGGCTGGAGATTCATGCCTACGGCGAAATCGGCATGGACATTGATCGTGCCGGCACGCCGATCCTCACTCAACTTGAGCTGGCCGGTCTCACCTCGCTGACAGGTGACATCTTCACCTCATTTGGCGGATTCGATCTGCTGGTCACGGACATCATCAGTGCTCTCGGCCATGTGGAGATGACGGTGATCAACAACATGATCGACGCCTTTGAAGGCGAGTTCGATCTTGTGGCAGACTCTGTGTACCTCCAGACCACGGGTTCGGTGGGCCACTATGTGGTGAAGCCCAACGGCGCGATCATCCACAGCTACAATGCTTTCGAGGCGAACATCAACGCCCTCGAGGCCAATGTGGGCAGCCTCTACCTGCGCAACAGCCATGATATGGAAGTGGGCGGTGTGGAGGACACGAATGTCGGCATCCTCGCCACCGGAGTGGTGGACGTGCAGTTGCCCGGCATCATGCACCTGCTGGAGGATGTGATCGCCGGTGACAACGTCATCCTTGGCGCCTTCGACGTGGAGGACACACAAGACTCCGTGCTCATGGTGGATGGCATCACCATCCAAAGCCAGACCGCTGATGTGACATTGCTCAACGGGGATGTCTTCATCTACAACTCCACGCATCGCCTCAAGGCCGCGGGCCTCCTGACCATCGCGATGGACCAGGGGAACGTGGACGGCGGCGTGGGCGTCACCTTCACGACTCCAGACCACTTGAACCGGGACGTGATGCAGGCCAACGAACTGCTCATCGTCACCGGCCCGGACCGAGACACCATCGTCATCCCGGATCTGTACATCCCCACCCGGTTCGAGGGCGGGGCGGACTTTGACACCATCCGCGTGCATCTGGTGGACCCGCCGAGCAACCGCACCACCCTGCGGAACGTGGACGTGGAGGACATCACCTTCACCACGCAGGTCACCGCGGACTGGCTCATCGACACCACGCAGATCGCGCAGCAGTACGAGCTCTTTGGCTGGGACATTCTCTCCGGTCTGCCCGCGCCCGGGCCAACCATCACGGTGGAAAATTCTTTCCTCGAATCCGGCGGCATCAAGGTGGTGCAGAACACCCACTCCAACGCTGACGCCTTCAAGGCCATGGTGGCGGACTACTCCTTCACCGACGGTGCGGAGCGCCTGGATGTGCTGCAGCTTGACCACATTGTGAACGTCCACCTGCTGGGTGGCGATGACATGCTCAAGGTCGGCGGCATCCGTCAGGCCGGTCCGGGAGACTCCCCGCCGCGGGCGGAGGTTGCCCCGTTCCAGGTGTCCCAGTTCCTCACCGTGAATGCGGGTGACGGCAATGACCACTTCCTGCTGGAAGATCCGCGCACCGGAGATGCCGTGCCCTACGGTCGCCTCGGCGTGACGGAGGACGGCGATGGCCTGATTGCCAACTACGAAATTGAAGGCGCTCCCACCACGGAGAAGGCCATCATCTTCCAGGAGTTCGAAAGTCTCACGGTGAACCTCGGTGAGACCGATGGCATTTTCGTCGTCGAAGACACCGTCGTTCCGACCGTGGTCAATCTTGATGCGGACGAGGATGTGGCGGGTGACACCGACAACGGCTACGGCAACGACGTGATCAACGTCTTCAAGATCACGGCCGATCTCACCATCAACGGTGAAGGTGGCGATGATGACTTCAACATCATCGGCACGGGTCCAGGCCACCTGGTGATCAACGGCGGCGAGCATGACAAGTCCCTTGATCTGCCCACCGGAGGTGACCGAATTCGCTACGGGGCCACGCGCTACTTTGACGGCAACGTGGTCAATGTGCTGGATGCGCAGAACGCCATCAAGCTCTTCGGTACCGGATGGGAAACGGGTGACCAGGTCATCTTTACCACCGACGGCACCGGCCCGGCCATCCTGCTCGGTGACGGCACCCGGTCCACGCTTCAGAACGGCGGCGTGTACTACGTGGTCCGCCAGGGGCGCGATATCATCCGCCTCGCTGAGTCCAAGGAGAAGGCGGAGGAACTGGCCGCCTACCTGCGGAACTTCACACTTCCCGACACCGGGCTGAATGAAAACCTCATCACCATCCTGGATGGCGGTCGCGGCAATCACCAACTCACACTGGCTGAGAACGGCACGCCACTTCTGGACCAGACGGTCGGCGGCCTGATCGATGGCGAAAACGGCAATCCTTCACGGCTTGTTTTCAACAACCCTGACAGCGGTAAGGCGGTCGGCATCAATGCCACCACGAACACCTTCACGGTGGCAGATGTCACCGGACTGGAGGAGGGCAAGAAAGTGGCCTTCTTTGCCGAGGCGGACCTGCCCTCCGGACTGAAGGGGGAGATCTTCTACACCGTCGTCAATCTCGACGTCGCGGCGGGTACCTTCCAGCTCCTGGATCCTGATCCGCTCGCTGAGGAAGGCGCGATCCTCGACCTCACCGGCTTCACCACCGTCGGCACCACGTTTGTGACCGTGCTGGGCACAGTGGACTTCACCAATGTGGAGAAGCTCAACGTCCTGCTGGGACTCGGCAAGGACACCTGGGTTCTAGACAATGACAACGACAACCTCCAGGTGGAGGTGCGCGGCGGCCCCAGCGATGATGAGGTGGTGCTGTTCCGCATGGGCAACAACACTGTGATCCAGGGGGATCAGGGTGAAGATGACACGCTGCGGGTCATTGTGAATGGCGATCCGCAGGAGGACCAGTTTGCCCGCCTGGTGGTGGGAGCTGGCATGGAGCGCCTGTCTGTGGACAACTCTGACAACGCCAATGCGGTGGACTGGTACATCTCCCAGGGCCATCTCTATTTTGGCGACGGCAAGGGCACTGCCACCGTGAGCACGGATGACTCCTTCACTTCTGGCGACTTCGACGGCACCACCCCGTTGGCCGTGGGGGATCGGGTCCTGATCAGCACCGTGACCGTGGCCATCACGGACAACCAGAACGCTGCTGACGGGCTCAACGTGACCCGTGGCGGAGCTCTGCCCACTTATCGCACCACCGGCACGCCGCCCAGCGACATTCTGCTGGATCAGGGGCAGTTCTACTATGTGACGAATATCAGCGGCGGCCGCTTTGAGCTGGCCCAGACGCTGGAGGACGCCATGGCTGGTGTTTCATTGGATATCGTGAATGCCGGTGCGGGCGCGGTGAACATCACTCGCGTGGCCCTCCTTGTCGGTCTTGAAGGCGCGAAGAAATCTGAAATCATCGGTGGCCGTGAGGACATCACTGGTGACGGCCGTCCCGACCACGATGGCCAGGCCACGCACACGCTGCACGTGCTCTCGCCGCTCTCGAGCACCATTGATGTCAACGGCAACAGCTTGAACATCGTGGAAGGCTCCCGCGTGCTCGACCACGAGGACAGCCTCTATCAGGCGAGCTTCCCCTCTCTGCGGGTGGATGGCTTGCAGGGTGTGGAGAGCCTGGTGTCCACCAGTGGCACCACGACCTTCCTCGTCCAGGATGCGTTGGGAGTCTATCGTCCCATCACCAGCCTGCCGGCAGTGTTCGCGGCGGGTACGGCGGAGGATGAGCTGGCCATGTTTGTCCGCACGCAGGATGCGACGGATCCGACGCGTTCCTACCTGCGCTATGTGGGCTACGTGCCGACCATGGTGGATGGCGTGCAGATCGTGCCGGATCGTCCGCACACCATCACGCTCAGCCCGGATGAGCGTTATCTCTATGTGCTCGGCGATACGGCCATCAGCCAGTTCGCCATCGGCGTCACCTTCAGCGGGTTGCCGACTCTCACGCATGTGGCCACCTACCAGACCGATCTCAAGAACATTGACGCGGCTGGCACGGATGTGGCCCGTGGGGTGAATGACCTCCTTAGCCCGACCGGCACGGATGCGCTGCATCGTCCCTCAGACATCTGGATCAGTCCAGACGGCACCAAAGTCTTCATTGCAGACCAGGGTTCCAATGCCTCCGCCAGCGATGATGCGGACGGTGTCCTCGTCTTCTCCCGCGATGTCGCAACCGGCTTGCTGACCCGCTTTGAGCAGAAGATCACCCGCCTCACCGACCTGGGCCGCAGCCTGGATGTGGGCTTTGACTTCTCCAGCGGAGCCACGCCAAGTTCCACAGCCTCCAATCTGGAAGGCTCTGACCGGATTGTCGTGATGGATCAGCCCCTGGCGAACTCCACCCAGGCCGGCTTGCAGCTCACCTCAGACCGGGTCACCTACCGCTTCAATGCGGTGGACAGCTCTTTGGGGCAGACCATCACCCCTTATGTGATGCGCGTCACCAGCGAGCTCGACCTGAACGGCAACGTTGTCTCCAGCTTTGAAATCGTGGCGACGGGCACCACCCGCACCATTGAGAACACTGGCATCAACGAGTTCAGCTTTGACCTCTCGACCGACGAGACCGGCACCGTCTTCGATGGTGTGGAAGGCCTGTACTTCGGCTGGTCCACCAGCGGTGGGGCCGTGGTGGGTCACGAGACCGGTACGGCAGCCGATTCGTTTGTTGTTGCCTCGAACGGTGATTCCATCAGCTTCAAGAACGGCGTCCGTTTCTCCATGGAGGCCAGCTTTGAGATCGAGGCCGTCAAGGGCATCAGTGATCCGACGGCCCTGGTGGTGGCCAACGACCTCAGCCGCATCTATGTGGGCGACAAGGCAGGGGCCGTGGCTGCCTTTGAATGGGATGCCGCAGCCGGAAAGTACGGCGCGGTGAAGGCCGATGAGATTCGCGAGTTCGACACGGCACCCACCGGCGAGGCGGACTCTGTGTCTCTCAGGAGCGATGATGGCACCCAGATTGGTGTGGGGACGGTGAACAATGGCACGGTTACCTATGCTGGCGAGACACGCATCGCCATCGTCAATGGGAAGCTCTACTTTGGGGACCAGTTGATCACGTTGCCCTCCTCCATCGCGGGTGGTGAGATCATCCTGGAGGGCAATCCTCCGGTGTCCGTGGCCACCAATGGCACTCAGGTCTATGTGGGTGTCCCACAGGCGGACCACAACGACCACAATGCCAATACGGTAAAGGAGAATGGCGACCAGGGGGTGGTCCTTGTCTTCAACTTGAATGGTGACTATCTCAGGCACATTCGCACCCCGTTTGGTGTGGAAGACAACTTTGGCATGACCCTGGTTGCTGACGGGGACGTGCTCGCCGTTGTCGGCCAGGCCGAAGGACGGAGTACTCTCGCTGTCTATCAGAACGAAACGCTCGTCTTCACGGAGAGCATGGTGGGCAGCACGCGTCTGAAGGTGGATGTGGATGGGGATCACATCATTGCTGGTTCCAGCACGTTCACCAGAATCTACAGCCGCCAGAGCGGCTCCTGGGCCACGGTGGCAAATCTTGAGGCAGGCCTGGATGTTACCCTCGACGGAGACGTGGCGCGTGTTTTCAAATCCACGGAGGTGCTCAGTTATCGCGAAAAGAGCGCGGGACAGTGGAGCCTGGAGCACAGGCAGGCTGCCTCCATCACGAACCGCACCTACCAAGTCAGGGATGAGGCACGCAACCTTACCTACACGATTCACGTCGACTACGCAGCCCTTTGGGTGCCAAGCGACGGGCTCGGCTCCGCTGAGATCATCTACTCGGCAAATTACAACAACACGGGCTGGCAGGATGTATTCCGCACCACCGGTGTGGACGACAATGCCAATTCGGATTTTAGGGTTAACAGGAACTACGAATACGATTACAGGGGGGGTACGGTAACAGTGCAGTTCCGTGAGGATGACGGAGGCGGGGACGAGTGGTCCGCCCCGATCACCCTTGCCACCGGGGATGGGATTGGCGTGCATGACGGCACCAAGGGAAGCAACGCCGGTGAGACGGACGCCTGGATCTACTATAAAGTTATTCTGAATGATCCTGGTGAAGACACCCGGGTTTCGTCCCATTTCGTGGACTCCCTCGGGGGGCTCACGGGCGTGGGCAGTAGCTCAGGAGTCCGTTTCTTCTCCGACCAAACCTACCAGGCTGCCACCTATATGGGAACGGCCATCACGGATTTGGCATTGAATGATT
This sequence comes from Verrucomicrobium sp. BvORR034, assembly GCF_000739635.1. Taxonomy (GTDB): domain Bacteria; phylum Verrucomicrobiota; class Verrucomicrobiia; order Verrucomicrobiales; family Verrucomicrobiaceae; genus Verrucomicrobium. The sequence goes on from NZ_BATQ01000043.1 coordinate 7,807, forward strand.
CTGGGGTGCTCTATGTGGCTGACGGCGGCGCGGGCAAGGTTTACGCGTTGAACAATCTTGAGGCCAAACGAAAGGGGCTTGGAGAACTGGAGGGATCCAGCCCAGCTTCCGATGGCATCAATGACGCGCCTGTGGCGGAGAATGACTTCGCCAGCGGCACGGCCGATCAGGAGGCATCAATCGATGTGTTGCAGAATGACCGTGACCCTGATGTCCCGGCGAACTTCGTGGTGCAGACCATTGATGCGGTCACGGTCACGGGCATGCCTGGTCTGGCCAATCCGGCGAGCCTCTTCACGGTGAGTAACGGCCGGGAAGTGGTGTTCAACCCTGGCACGGCATTGCAAAGCCTGGGGGCCGACGAGTCGATCACCTTCCACGTGTATTACACGATGGCGGATCACTCGGGAGCGCAGGCCACGGCGCGTCTCGAATTCACCGTAACCGGAGTGAACGAAGCTCCGGTGGCGGTGAACGACACGGCGACAACGAACGAAGTGCAGACGGTCACCTTTGATGTGCTGGGCAATGACACAGACAGCGACCGGACTGACGTGCCGGCCCGGTTGAACCTCGATGCCATCGAGTCCGTCACCTATGAACAGAACGGCACCACGGTGACCGTGACGGATCCTGCGGAACTCTTTGCCATCAACGGCCAGCGGCTGGTCTTCCAGCCCGGCGAATCGCTGCGCGATCTGGTGGACGGGGAGTCCGTGACCTTCACTGTCACCTATCGCGTGGCGGATGGAGCAGGGGGTTCAAGCACCGCCACCTTCACCCTCACGGTGGACGGCCAGAATGAAGTGGTCACGTCCACCACCACAAACGCCTCCGGCGATCCGGTGGTGAACATCCACCAGAATGCCCCCAGTTATACCGGGAACCTTCTCGCCAGCGAAGAGGCCGGATCAACCCTCGACCCTGAAACGCTGGAGGTGTTGACCAGTGACGGATCGAACCCCGCCGGCGCTATCCTGGTGACTGAGGACGGAGAGTTGACCCTGGATCCACGAGTGGAATCCCTGCTGAACATCCCTGCTGGTGAGGTCAGGACGCTGACGCTGACCTATGAGGTGCAGACTCCCACCAATGGCACGGTGCTCCGCACCCTGATCTTCAACATCACCGGAGCCGCTGCAGCACCGAAGGTGCATGGACCGCTGGTGGTGGAACTCACCGAGGAGGGCGGAACGGCGTCCCTGCTTGAGGGGGCGACCAGCAACTCCGCGCTCACACTGAAGAATCTCACGACGCTGGGCGGCGACCAGTCCGGGGTGACGATTGATCCGGCAACCGGCGAAGTCACCATCTCGGCCACCGCCTACCAGAGCCTCTCCGCTGGTGAGTATGTGGATCTTTCCTACCGCTACCGCCTGGAGAATGCAGACGGTCTCTCCACCTGGCAGACGGCGGTGATTCGCATCACTGGCAGCAATGACGACCTCAGCGGCACCCCCACGGCGAGTGGAACTGTCAACGAAGGCGGCGTGCCCATCGTGGTGGATCTGCTGGCCAACGTGACTGACAGCGACGCAGGTGATGTGGTGACCGTGCAGCCGGGCAGTGTGGTCGTCACCACCTCCCAGTATGCGGGTGCGGTGCAGATCAACGAGTCGGTGGGGACCGTCACCGTGGATCCCAACCATGCGGTGTTCCGCAGCCTGAACACTGGAGAGGAGGCGCTGGTCACGCTGACCTACACCGTGACCGACAGCAACGGCGCTACCTTGCAGCGGACTGCGACCATCAAGGTTCAAGGCCTCACCGGCTCGGGCTATGACCAGGCCATCTTCACCCTGGTGGATAATGAAAATGGCAACCGCCTTACCGGGGCCTCGGGCCTGTACCTCAGCGGGGATGGCAGCCGCCTCTATGTCACGGCCTCCGACCTCGTGGGCAACAACAACAACGCAATCAGCGTCTATGACGTTCTGAACGGCGGCAAGACCCTCGTCCGCCTCGATACTGCGGAGGAAGGAGCGGGCGATGTGGCCAATGGTCTCTCAGGAGCCACCGACGCCATGGGAGAACCCGCGACCTTCACCACGGATGACAACGTCACGCACCGGTTCATCGTCACCGCAGCCAGCGGCGACTCTTCTTTGATGGCCTTTGAAATCCTCGCGGGCAATCCGCTGACCTTCAACCAGGGCCCGAACCCGAATGGCTTGAACGGTCTGAAGGACCAGGATCCCACCAGCCGGGCGACCTCGCTCTCCATGATGACGGGCAACCCGGTGCGTTCCTCTGACGCCTCCGGTCTCACCTTCTATGCCGTGTCCGATGTGGACAACGCGCTGTATGTTCTGGAGCAACAGGCGGACAACAGCATCCGGGTGGTGCAGTTGCTCAAGGATGACATCACTGGTGAATTCGGCGTCTCTGACCAGGGGCTCTCTGGAGCCAAGACCATCGCGGTGTCGCCAGACGGTCGTTATATCTTCGTGGGCGCGACCCAGGAAGGCACCGGCACGGGCAAGATCACCGTGTACGAACGGGCCTCCTTCACCCGTGAGGTGACCAGCGAGACCACGGGCCTGCTCGAAATCGAGACCGTGGACGGCCTGCGTCCGGTGACCAATGCCGTCTTTGACACGATCGCCTTCCAAACCGGGGTCAACCAGACCAATCCGGTGGCCAACATCGCTGTCGATCCGTCCGGTCAGTTCGTCTATGTGAGCGGTGTCAACGGGACTCAGGTGTTTTCCTTTAACCCGGATACCGGAGTGCTGACATCCAGGGCCACCATGACGGAGCGTTTCTCCGATCTGGAGTTCCTGACCCTGCCAGATGGCTCCGTCCAGGCCTATGGCCTGCACAACGTGCCGGCCACACAGGGCTCCAGTGCTGTCTCCCAGCTTCGCGTTTACTCCGTGAACCCTGAGGATGGCACGCTGACGATGCTCGGCAGCGCGGATGCCCGCTTGAGCAATGCCCGGTCGGTGGTGATCGGGCCGGAGATCGTCCAGCAGTCGGGCTCCACCTCCACGAACATCGCGAAGGGGCGCTTCATCTACGTGGCCAGCGAGGACAACAATGCGCTGGTCGTCTTTGACCAGTTCAGCACCGACGGCACCGACCAGGCCATTGACGGTCAGCTCGAGTTCCGCCAGCTCCTTCGTGAGGGCGTGGATGGCGTGCGCGGCATTGCCGGGACCAAGGCCATCGTGTTCAGCGTGGCAGTGCCCGACACCACCCTCGACTTCCGCGGGGTGGACATTGACGTGACCAACCGTACCATCACAACAGAACGTGACCACGGTCTGACCACCGGACAGAAGGTCTGGTTCGAGCCCGGTGAAGCTCCGGCCGGAGTCACTGCCGGGGTGGAGTACTACGTGCGCGTGGTGGATCGTTTCCACTTCCAGCTTGCTGAGACGGCCGACGCCGCCCGCGGCGCAGGTGCTGACCAGGTGGCGGGCGGTACGGGCACCGTGCAGGGCTTGGTGGCCGTTTCCGGACTGGGAGACTTCAAGCTCCACACCTCGGTGCCGGAGGGGGCTTTCCTCTACGCCCTTGGCGAGAACTCGGTGGCGGTCTTCCGTCGCGACATGGACCCCGTGAGCAATTCCGTGGGCCAGCTCACCTTCACCCAGGTCATTCGCAACCGGGTGGGGAACATGACCAGCGGTGCAAACGAAGGCCTGTTCAACCCGAACAGCATCTATGTGGATCCCTCGGATCCCGCGACGGTCTTCGTGGGCAGCTCCTTTGATCCCCTGGTTGACCAGGCGCCGGGCGGCTTTGTCACCCTGCACAACAACAAGGTGGACAGCATCTCGGTGCCCAACTCCGAGCTTCATGTGGACTTTGCCAACATGCGCGGGCTGTCCATCACAACGGGTTCCGGAGATGACTTCATCACCATCAACGAGGCTCCCAATGACCGGGACCGCAACGTTGAGACCACGTTGGTGAAGGATGCCAGCGGCGAGATCATCCAAACCAACGCCATCGTCATCACGGTGACGACGGGCGACGGGTTTGATTCTCTCACCATCAATGATGCTGCTGCGGCCATCAATGCGGACCTGCAGGGCGGGGACGACACGGTCACCGTGCGCAGCAAGCGTGACCCGGTCATCGACATCGCGGCCGGTGACGGCACGGACAAGGCAGTCGTGGAGTTTATTTCCGACGGCACCGTGCTCAATATCTCCGGCATCAACAAGGCCCAGGTCGACACTTCAAACATCCAGGGCAATGGCCAGGTGAACATGTCCGGCAGCAATGCCGGTGAGAACGTGATTTTCACGCACAACTCCGTGTCCGGCAGCCAGGCGGCCCTGGCCGCGATTGGGGCTCGTGTGGAGAACGCCAACGATCCGAATTCGCTCTATGCTCAAGGCACGGTGGGTGCCGCTGGCAGCACGGGCGGCTCCGGCACTTCCATCACCATCGCGGAAGGGGAGGGGATCGTTCTGGATGCCAGCCAGACCAGACTGCCGGAAGACCCGGTCATCACGTATGGTGAGGCCAAGGATGGCCTCGCCAGCAAGCGGGTGACCTACAGCTTTGCCTGGGATCTCAACGGGGACGGCGACTACAGCGAGTATGAGCAGGTGTTCCTGGACTATGTGGTGAGTGCACAGGTGAACGAGGACTTCCTGAGTTTCCTCGAATCCAATGCCGAGCCGGGTGCGGGGACAGATCTTTTGGACCCGAGCCTGGAGGCGTTCAACCTCATCGCTCGCACCGTGCTGGTGAACAAGTCTCCGGTCATCGAGCTGAGCTGGGAGGACCTGGCGGACTTTGGCTTCACCAACGGAGACATCGTGGGTGACATTGAGAAGCGCCTGCCGCTGCGCATCACCCGTGTGGAGCAGCATTTCGATGTCGAGGGCCAGCTCATTCTTCAGGACGAGCAGACCCGCACCATTCAGGAGAGCGATGACGAGGTCACCATCAAGGTGACGGATGCCCTGCCCACGCTAAACGTGACTGGCCCCGAGCAGTACGAAGTCAGCTTGGTGAAGAAGCCGTACAAGTTGGATCTCAAGTACTCTGATCCAGGCGGTGACATCATCAAGACATGGACGGTGAACTGGGGTGACGGCACCTCCAGCACCTACCGCAGTGAGCCCAACGCCATCCACCAGTATGAGCTTCCGGGCGTGTACCAGACCAGCGTGGTTGCCGTAGATGATGACGGCAACGTCATCTCCCAGCAGACGGTGCAGGTGACGGTGAGCTATGGCCCCGATTCCGTCGCGGCGAACAAGGCCCTTCTGGGGTCTGAAGTCACCAACGGTGTCTATACCACCCAGGAGGGTGCCGGCATCAACCTGCAAGGGGCGGCTGCAGGCACGCCTGACGCAGGCTCCTTCGTGTGGCGGGTCAACGGTCATGTCGTTGGCAGCGGTCAGAATCTCAACCTTACCTGGGCCGAGTTGGTGGCTGTGGGCGTCAACAATGACGGCACCTACGACGTCACGCTGACGGTCTCTTACAACAACGGTGCAGAGGTGGTCACCTCCAAGGTGGCTCCGCTGCAGGTGAACAACGTCCTGCCATCCGGCGATCTTGTGAACGTGGGGCAATGGCCGCAAGGCAGCTCCCCAGAGGTGAAGTTTGTCAATGTCTCGGACCCGGCGGATACGGAGTTTGGGTATCAGATTTACGTGCCCAAGGATCCGGACTTTGTGAAGCCGGACCCGGCCCCGCTGGATGCCACCAGCCCGAACTACGCCGGGCAGGTGGCGGCTCTCATGAAGCTGGATGTGAACCGTGCTCTTCTTGAGTCCTCGGGTCTGGCGGATGCCTTGGCTCGCATCGCCGCCATTGATGAACTCAAGATGGATGTCCAACGCGGAGCTGACACCACGCTGCTCTCCGCCTTGGGTGATGCTCTGCTGGCCGGTGCCGATACCAGCATCGTCTTGCAGGCCTCCACGAACGCCATTCGGTTCAGTGATGGCAGCGCCGACACACAGTCCCCGTTTGAGCAGGCTCTGCAATCCCTGGTGCAACAGCTCGCGGATGCGGATGGAATCGCCGGTGCCACTCCTGAGGGCAGAGATGCCATCAGCAGGCTGGTGACCAACCTGGGGCGCCTTGATCCGGCGAGCACCACCTTCAACACCGAAGTGCAGGCCATTGCCGCCCTTGGGGTCCAGGTGGATGCCGTGAGCGTGATTGTCACGAACTTCACGCAGCAGATCGCTGCGCTGGTGGAGCAGAGCAACGCGCTCGTCTTCAAGGAAGCCGCCCAGACTTTCACCCTGCCGACCAGCCTCACGGCCCGGTCCGGCGTGTACACCGTGGTGGGCCGCATCTTTGATGGTGTGGGCTATCGTGAGGTGCAGACCAAGGTGACCGTGGTGAATGAAGCGCCGCTTCTGGCGATCGACTTCAACCAGACCATTGTGGTGGCCAATGAAGGCTCTGTGGCCATGGTCACAGGCACCTACTACAACCCGGGCGGACTGCCGCTGCGGGACATGATCGCCCAATACGAAGGCATGGCCGATGGGGAGACCTTTGGCACGGTGACCTTCAGCGAGCCGGATGCCCAGGGCAACGGTACCTGGACGTGGACTCACAACCTGGATGACGGCCCGATTGACTCCCAAAAGAAGGTCATCCTCACGGCCTACGATCAGGACATCTCCCAGCTCAATCCGCTGGGGACACCTTCCCAGACCTCGTTCGAGCTCCAGATCATCAATGTGGGGCCGACCGTGGATCTGGATCCCATCGTCATCAATGAAGGGGATGAACTCACCCTTGATCTGGGCGGTGCGGTGGATCCCTCCAGCGCTGACAACAACGGGGAGTTCACCTACTCCTACAACTATGGTGACGGGCAAGGCTTCGTGCCAGGTTCTGTGGTGCAGCAGGTGCCTTCCACTGTGGTTAACGACGATGGTGAGCTGATCATCCAGGGGCGCGTCATCGACAAGGACGGCGGCGCTGGCAAGGTGTCGCAAAAGGTCACCATCCTAAACGTGAGCCCGACGGTTCATGACCTGCTGGTGAGCGGCCCGATCCTGGAGACCGGTGAGGTCACCCTGACGGGTAATTTCACCGATCCTGGCACGGGCGATGACCACTCGCTGGTCATCGACTGGGCTGATGGCTCCAGTGAGACCCTCACGATCACGGCGCAAAATCCGGCCAGCTTTGCCGTTGCTGACGGGGGCAGCGGCTTTGTGAACACGGTGAATGCGTCCGTCTCAGGCGGCTCTGGCACCGGCATGGTGGTGAACTTCCTGGCAGGCGAAGACGGCAGTCTGGCCGCGGTTCAGGTAGTGAACATCGGCACGGGCTACCGCGCAGGAGACGTGCTCAGCATTGGCAATGCCAGCTTCACCCTGGTGGCTCTCCGCTCTGGCACGACGACCGAATTTGCCCTGAAACACACCTACAATGATGACGCCCTTCTCCCTGGTGGTCAGGGCACGGATGTGTATAACATCAAGGTCACAGCGACCGATGACGACAACGGCAGCGGCTCCGCCACGGTTGACGCCACGGTGGTGAATGAGGCGCCTACCCTCGGCACTCCCACCATCACGGTGAACAACGGCGACGCATTGCCCACCGACGGCAGCGGCAACCCGACGGTCACCGGCGGTACGGTGGTGAGTCTGAACGGGTCCTTCGAGGACCTCAGCCCTGAAGACACCCACACCGTCACCATTGACTGGGGTGATGGCACCAGTGATGTGATCACCTTTGGCGGAAACACGGTCATCGACTTCGAGCGTGATGGCCAGCTCGACCCGCTTCAGTCGGGTGATCTGGCTGGCAATGCCTACCTTGACCAGACAGGCGGTCGCGGCTTCACCATCTCCACCGGGGATCCGTCGCGGCCTCCGATGATCTTTGATTCCGCGAACCCGACCGGAGGCGATTTTGATATCGCCACGCCCAACATCCACTACGGTGGTCTGGGTCAGCACGCCACGGTGGTGGCACCGGGCACCGTGGTGGAGGGCAAGTACGGCAGCTTCAGCATGCTGGAGGACGGTAGCTACACCTATGTGGTGAACAGCAACAGCCCTTCTCTGATGCAGTTGTCTGCCGGCCAGACGCTCACAGAAACCTTCCACTACACTTTGACCAACGGCCTCCGGGCCACCCTGGACATCGTGGTGGCACGGTCCAGCGGCGATCCCGCCGTGGCGACCACGGCCAACGGCATTGCCAATCCCCATCAAGGCACCCTGCCGCTCATCGGCACGGAAGTGGCCAATGTGATCGTTTCCGACGAGTCCCTCCGCATTGAAGGCGGTTCCACCACGGTGGAGGAAGGCCGGAACGACATCGCCCTGGGCAAGGTGCTCATCATCTCCAAGGATGGTGATGCCTCCAATCCCAATGACGATGAGGCGGGCGGCAAGCTCATCTTTGACTTCAAGAGCCCGGTTTACCTGGAGAGCCTGGATATCATCGACATCAATGAGAAGGGCGGCACCATCCAGATCTTTGATGCCGCAGGACGCCTGCTTTCTACGACGGTGATTCCGGCAGTGGGAGAAAACACCCTGCAAACCGTCTTCATCAAGGGCCAGCCTGACGGATCCCCGTTTGAGGCCAGCCGCATGGTCGTGACCATGGCCGGTGACGGCGCCATCGCCAAGCTGGTGTACCAGGATGTGGAGCCGGTGCGGGAGTTCACCGTCAACCACCGCTACCTCGAGGAGTCGGCTCCTGGAACCCCGCACCAGATCAAGGTGACCGTGGAGGATGATGATGGCGGCGTCGCCAGCGTCTCGGCAGGGGAGATCGAGGTGACCAACGGACCTCCGATCATCGAGAGCCTCGTCACCATCCCTGTCACCAGCGACCTGAACACCGTCACGGTGATCAGCAAGTTTGTGGACTCCTCCGGCGACATTCACACGGCGAAGGTGGAGTTCGGCGACGGCACGGTGGTGGATGCCATCGTCCTGCAGTTTGACACGACAACGGGTCGCTTCATCGAACCGACCTACCCTGGTACTACGGAGACAGTGAAGTTTGTGGATCCGGTGACCGGGGAACTGGTGCCGCTGGTGAATCCCATCACGGGTCAGGCGGAGTTTGCCCGCCTCGTGAACCCGCTCACCGGGGCCATGGCCAGACTGCATGACCCGGCCACCGGAGGCACGACGGGGTCCTATGCGATCCTCGACGCCTCGGCTCGCCAGATCTACGCGACCCATCACTACACGGCAGAGAGCACCTTTAACATCAAGGTGAGCATCACCGATGAGGAAGGCGCCGTGGGCACGGATGAGACCCGCTACAGCAGCTTCCGCCCGACTTCTGGAAGTCGCGAACACATCCGGCCGGTGGATGTGGTGCAGTCGCTTACCCGACTGGGCTTTGACATCAGCGCCCTGGTGGGCGGCAGCGGCATGTTCGGTGATCGCTACGCCTCCGGCATCTTCGGTGGCCTGGCCTTCGGTTCGGGTGATGATGGTCTGGCGCTCTTCGTGGGCCGCACCTCGCCCGGAGGTATTGTGGTCGTGTCCCTCTACAATGAGCTGGGTTACCTGGTCGGTGTGGAGGAACTCATTGCGGATGTGGACGGCTATTGGCTGGCCCAACTGGAGGCGGATGACCTGCAGATGGATGGACACACGGTCCGCAGCATCCAGGTCGTGGCACCTTCCTACCTGGACGGCAGGAGCAACTCGATGACGTACGACTTCGCTCTTGATGGAGTGGTGGAGGATGCCCTCCGGCACTCGTTTGACATCGGCAACAACACCATCAGTGGCCGCATCATCTCACCCGTGGAGGCGGCTCTGAACTTCTGACTTCCTCCCAGCAGTCTGCCGACTGGGGCTCAGCTCTGTGCGCGGACTGACTCAACTTTACTCAACACCTCAACATGCAACACCCCCTCCCGACTGAACGAACCTCAGCCTCCACCCAAGGCTGGACCCATCTGACCTGGGTGCCTCTCGTTGCCCTGGCGACGACCATGACCGCATCTGGGCAAGAGGTTCCCGCCACCCCAGACGCTCTGGCCAAGCAGGTGACAGCTGCGCCCAAAAACGCCACGGAGATCGAACTGATTGAGCAGCAACTCGTCGCCCAGATCGCGCTGACGCAGATAGCCCTCTCGCAGATGATGATCTCCCGGCCACCGGAGCTTGGTGAAGGGGATCTTGATGAGGGAGCGGTCACGACCGACAGTTCCGAGGAGAAGAAGACAAGTGAGAAGCCCGTGTCGGTGAAAAAGCATCCGACTGGCGTTGCCAAGAAGGCTCAGGTCGCGAAATCGACCAAAGCTTCCGAACGGCCCGCGACCTCTCCGAGTGTTGCTTCTGCACCCGCGCCAGAAGTTGCCGCACCTGCTCCAGTGAAGAAGAAGCGGGGCTGGTTCTCCCGTATGTTCACCGATGACGACGATGACAAGAAACAGGCAGCCGCAGCCGCCCCGACAACAGTGGCACAGCAGCATGACGACAAGCTGAAGGCCTACTTCCCCGATGGCGGGGACGGCTCCGTGAAAATCTCCAAACACGAACAGTTTGGCAACGAGGCGGTGGCTGGCATCTTTGGCGAGATCGTACGCGAGACCCAGCAGTTCAACGCCCCAGAGCTGGAACTCTCCAGCATTGCCAAGCTGCCGCCGGTGCCGGAAGACTTTGACGCAAGCTGGAAGACACAGATCCGGGAGCAGGTCTGGGAGAACCAGACACCCCTGCGCTACGGTGTGGACAAGGCTTATGCCACGGCGCTGAACAACTCGCCCAACGTCCGCACCTTCCTTCGCATTCCGAAGATTCGTGAGACCTTGATTCGCGAGAACAAGGGGATCTTTTCCCCCCAGCTCTTTGCGGAGCTGGACTATGCTCATGGAGACCAGCCCACGGGCTCCATCCTCACCACGGGCAAGACGGGACGCTTCCTGCAGGACAGTCTGGAAGGGGAGTATGGCTTGCGCCAGCGCATCGGCACGGGTGGGGAGATCTCCCTCTCGCACCGCATGAGCACGCTGCGGAACAATTCTGAATTCCTCGATCCCAATCCGCAGACAGGCAGTGAACTGGTGCTCTCCGTGGCCCAGCCGCTGCTGCGCGGTGCTGGCTCGACCTACGTCCACAGCGAGATCCGGCTGGCCGAGCTGGATCGCAGCATGGCCCGCGGAGAAACGGTGCGCCTGCTGGAGGAATACATCCTGGAGGTGAACCGTGCCTATTGGGGCGTGTACCTCTCCCGCGCGGCCCTGGCCCAACGTCTGCAACTGACGAAGCAGACCTCTGAGCTGCTCAAGATGCTGGAAGAGCGTCAGAAACTGGACGAGTCAGCCACGAAGAGCGAGCTCTTCCGGGCGACCGCCACCATGAACCGTCGCGAGGCGGATCTTCGTCGCACCCGCATGGCGGTGCGTACGGCAGAGCAGCGGCTCCGCGCGATGGTGAAGGACCCTGCGGCCCCCATGGGAGCCAGCGGGGAGATCATCCCCATTTCCCGTCCCCACCTTGCCAGGCCGCAGGTGGACATCCAGTCCATTTCCAAGGAAGCACTCCTGAACCGTTCTGAAATGGCCCAGGCTTCCTCCAAGGTGCGTGCCGCGGCCGTGCGTCGCAGCCAGGTTATTTCCGAGTTGCGCCCCCAGCTTGATCTCGTGGGCGAGGTGGGTTCCGCGGGGATCAGCGGCGGGCGGAATCTGGGCAACGCCATTGACGACCAGACCAACAGCGGATTGGACTGGAGTGTGGGTCTGCGCTTCAGCTACCCACTGGGCAACGATGCGGCCAAGGCCCGTCTGGACCGTCGCGAGATCGAGTACCAGCAGACATTGGATGACTATCGCATCCAGGGGGAGAACGTGCTCCTCCAGACCGTGGTGGCCTACCAGGACCTGCTCACCGCCTACCAGGACATGGCTGGGAAGTACCAGTCAGCCCTGGCCTCCCGTCGTGAGATTCAGCAGCTTCAGGATCGCATGAAGCTGGCGGATCAGGATCCAGGTAAAACCGTGGCCTATCAAATCCAGCTGCTGTTGGACGCGATTGATCGCAATCAAGTGGCGGAGGAGGAGTTCCTTGTGGCAGTGGTGGCATACAACACGTGCATCGCCCAGCTCCAGCGCGCCCAGGGTGTGCTGATGAAGGTCAAGGACGTGGTGCCCCTGCACTATGGTCCGCAGAGCAGTCCGGATGCCGCCAACCCGAGGCTGCCCGTCGGGCTGAACCTCAAATCCACCAAGTAGGTATCATGACTCGGGACTGAGGAAGGCTTTTTCCAGGTAGGTACGGACCGCACGGTACAGGTACATGCCTAGAGCCTCCTCAGTCTCGCCTTCATAAAATGACCGGCCCCATTCGCCCTCCTTCAAGTCCGCCGCCTCCCGGGCAGAGGCGTACAATGTGAACCGGGGCTGCAGCAGCTCCATGTTCTCCCTTTGGGCCTCCGGTTTGATGGAGTCGTAGTAGGTGACCGACTCTGAGCGGTCCGCCCCACGGGCCAAGCCTTCTTTGTTGGTGGCAGTTTCCCGCTGGCTGATGCTGCGCACGGCGAGTGGCCCCCCGGCCGATGACGCCAGCACCTGGCTGGGCACGGCCAGCGTGGCCTTGGTTTCAGTCCGCCGCAACTCAGCACGGAACTCGACAGGCCGGCCCAGCAACCGGATGCGGAAGGGCCGCGGCGCAGAGGTCAGCTCTGGTGCAATGCGCTGGAAGTCCTGCTGCCGCATGGAGATGAGAAACTCCGGTGCCTCATCCGGAATGACCGTGAGCAGGGGATGACCGGTGTCAAAGAACGAGCCCCGCTGCTGCGGCAGGCCGGGCGCATGCACCCGGCCTGAAATAGGGGCCCGCACCTCCATGGCACGCACGCGCTTTTGCTGGACCATCAGCTTCTCTTTAAGCCCGGTGGATTTTTGCTGTTCGGTCTGCCATTCCTCGAACCTCTCCGTCAGGTAAAAGATGCGCGCCTTCGTTTCCGAAAGAGCGAGCTGGGCGTGATACATCTCCAGTTGCGTGACCTCTGCCTCATTGGCCAGATCCACGAGTATCTGCCCTTTTTCCACGCGCTGGCCATCCGTCACATATTGCCTGGCCACGAAGCCGGGCACTTCCGCCCGCACCACAGACTTGCCTGGATACTCCACCACCGCCAGACCGGCCGAGGTGGGATTGATCTGGATGAACACCAGGGCCGTCGCCACGGCCAGCACGGCCAGACCGATACGCCACCATGCGGTGGCCCAGGGGATGTGCCCGGTGCGTTCCGTGGGCTTGAAAAAGGAAATGAGTGAGTGCAGAAGACCCGCCACGCCGAGCACGCCGGCGATCAACAACGGCAGCAGGCCCATCCCGTGAAACATATGGGCAGCCAGCGCCATGAGGCCGATGGTGACCAAAATGCGCCAGCACCAGGAGGCTGCTCCATAAGTGAGGTAGGTGAAGAAGCGCTTCCGTACCACGGGAGGCAGGGAGGCACTTTTCGCTCCCAGAAAGATGCGCCGGTTCAGCCAGGTGAAGGCTTGCTGCCCGCGTTGACCCAGATTCCGCAGGTCCAGCAGGTCAGAGAAGATGTAATAGCCGTCAAAACGCATCAACGGATTGGCGTTGAACAGCAACGTGATCATGGAGGCCGAGACCAGCACATTGAAGCATAGCTCCCTAAGCAGCCCTGGCTCCGTGATGGTCCACACGTGCAGAGCGGTCACCGCCAGCAACAGCTCCACATACATGCCGGCTGCAGCCACCTTGATGCGGTGCCAACGGCTGGGAAAGCGCCAGCTCGAGCTCGCATCCACATAGGTCATGGGGGAGATCCAGGCAATAACCTGCACCCCCCATTCCGGCACGACGCCACCGTATTTCTGCGTGGCGATGCCGTGCCACAACTCATGCACCAGCTTGAGCATCACGGTCACTCCAAGAAGCCAGAACCAGTTCTGCGGCAGGAAAGCGCGTGAGGAAGCCTCCATGAGCTCCACGTAGTTGGACAGTGCCAGGTAGCCTCCGTAGCTGGCCACTCCCAAGGCGAGCACCATGGCCCATGGATCCAACGTCCATCCCAGCGCGCGGGTGAAAGGGCGGAGGAACGAATCTGGTGAGCCCAGCGGGAGCTTGAAGGAAAAGAACTTCTGCCACTGCTGCATCATTGACTTGGGCACATGGTCCTCGGCATGAGCCAGCCTGCGGTCTGCCTGGTCTGACCGGGTGGTCTGCAGCAGATGATGATCAATTGCCCATCTCAGCAGAGACTCCGCCTCTGTCTCCGTGAGCTCGTTTTTTCCGGCAGAACATTCTGCCACCAGCTTTGCTGCGGGCTTGGTCCCATTGAGTGAGCGCAGGAAACGATACTCTGGCACGCCAAGCTGGTGGTAGCTGCGGTTCGCGCGGTCCTCCACCACATACATGGCACGCCCTTCCACGATCTGGAAGTGGAACTGCAGGTCCTGCCGCAGCCGGGGTCGTGCTGTGTCCCATGTTACGACGGCGTGATCGATCAGAGACATGGCTTCACCAGGGCAGGTTCAGGCGGATGAACTCCAGCGGTCGATGGAAAAGTATCCACCCCAGGCTCTTGCGGCCGCTTGTGATGCGGGCCTTGCCCTGCATGCCGGGGCGGAGCCGGCCACTGTGGTTTTCCAGGGTGGTCGTGCCCAGAAAGACGTTCTTGCCCTCATGAATGCGGGACACCGGCTCCAGGGTGTTCACCACACCGGTCTGGCGGAACTCCGCCTCTGACTCCAGGCGAATGGAGACGGGCATGCCAGGGGCGATGTGGCGGATCTCCGAGGCCGGCACGGCCAGTTGCACAGTGAAGCTCTCGATGGGGGCGACATCAAAGAGACGTTGCCCGCGCTGTACGGGCACCCCCTCAGATTGTGCCAGGTCTCCGGAAATAACCACCCCGTCCAGCGGTGAGCGGATCTGGAGGTTCTCACTCTGGTATTGGAGCAGGCGGCGCTCTGCGTCCAGCGAGGCCATCTCCAGCGAGGCAAGCTGTGCCTCTGACATGTTCTCCGCCGCCAGCACCTGGTCGCGGCGTTTGGAGAGAGAGTTGAGCCGGGCCTGCACCTCTGCCAGTTTCCAGCCAATCTCCTTGCCATCCAGCTCGGCCAGCACCTGGCCCTGCTTGATTTGTTGGCCCGGCTCCACGTGAGCCACTGCCAGGATGCCATCAAACGGTACCGCCACCTGCCGTCGCAGTTCGGGATCACTCCAGCACGGCACGCCCAGCTTGTAGGGGATGGGCACACACATCAACGCGGTGAAAAACAGCAGCAACCCCAGTACCACGGATCGGCGGGACCAGCGGGCCTCCGCCACATGCTGCTGGTAAAAGCCCAGCAGGCCTGCCGGTCGTGCCAGGCGGATGGTCTTCGCCGTCGCCCCTACATGGGATGTCACCGCATCGGCCAACTGGAGCTTCTCTGCCGCAGGACGTTCCGGCCACCAGCAGATCCAAACGCCAAAGATTTCTCCGTCTGCCGTCTTTAGGGGATGCGCCGTGACGGCCTTTGCCTTGAGTTGATCCAGCAGCCCGTCCTGATCACTGGCCAGATTCAGACCAGGAAGGGCGGCCAGCATCTCCAGCGGCCAGCCGATGGCGCTGCCCACGGCGATGGACTCCCGCATGAGCTGGGCGGCCCGCTGCATGACCTGGCTGCGGTGGTCAAACTTGCTCCCTGGAGCCAGGGCTTCCACCCGGCAGTTGAGGCGCGAACCCAGACCCACGGCCACGTACTCCGCCCCCACAAAGGAGCGCAGGTCCTCCGCCAGCACCTGCATGCCACGACGGAAGGTGGGCGCAGAGGCAGAACGATAGATGGTATCAAGAAACAAGCACGTCTGGTCCAGTCCGTGACGCAGAGACTCGCTCTCCTGCAGCAGCCGGCGCTGCCCGTACAGAGATTGCGGAATGATCAGCACCTGCGCAAGACGCGTCTCCTGAGCGGGATCCAGTGCGTTCGCACTCAGCAGCAAGGCCA
Organism: Verrucomicrobium sp. BvORR034; assembly: GCF_000739635.1. GTDB lineage: Bacteria > Verrucomicrobiota > Verrucomicrobiia > Verrucomicrobiales > Verrucomicrobiaceae > Verrucomicrobium. The sequence continues at coordinate 23,705 of NZ_BATQ01000043.1, forward strand.
CCCCTATGGAGCCTTCTTGCTCCAGGCTGGTGGCCCACAGAATGAGTCCCACCTGGTTCAGCTTGAGCATGACGCGTGTCCGGGACTTCAAGCCTGCGGCCAGGGTGGCCTTCACCTCGGGAGTCTCCAGCAAACCCGGTGGCACGGAGACGCGAATGCGCGTGGCGAGCAACGCCAGGGTGCCGGATTGCTCCGCGTAGATCAACGTCGTGGCACCCGTCAGATCTGCGGCGTGCGCAGCCAGCCCGCGGTAAAACTGGCTGTCATCCTTGGCCTGGAGCAGCGATCTCAGCTCTTGCGGCGTGGCCGAGCCTCCGGGCGGAGCGGGGAGTCGAATGGCCTCGGCAGATTTCATGACAGAGGGTAAAACGCGAAGGGCTCAATCCGGGAGGATGGAGCCCAAGCAAAAGGGAAGCAGGGAGTGGACCACCGAATCAGGCAGAGGCCTTGCCTTGGCGGCTGGCGTCCACCTGCTTCTGAATCACGCCGGACAGCGTTTGGACGAGCTTCAACGCATTGGCGGGCGTCAGCGCGATGCGCTTCTGGATCGGCAGCACATGGCGGCCGGTGTTGTGGTCGGAGATGATGCCCGTGGAGAAGTCCAGCACGATCTGGTCACGCCCGGAGTTCACGATCACCTGGTTGGCGAAAAGTGCGCCAGTTTCCTCATAGAGGATCTGGACATTGGGTTTGTTGATCGCTTTGAGTTCTTCTTGATCTCCGGCGGCGTCAGAACCGGCGGCGGGTTTCGCGGACTTGGCTTTGGTATCGCTCATAGAAACAACCTTGGTTTTTTGCTGAATGCTCATTATAGGAAGCGAGTTATTTTGTCAATCCGTGGCATCAACACTTTGGGTGTATTTTGCCTGTGATTGTCCTTTCCTCGTTCCTTGATAGAAAGGTAAAGATTGTCTGTATGAACCCGTGAGCAAGGTCTTTACTAGATCTGCTTCGACAGGTTGGTGGCGATGCCAATCATTCAAATAGCACAATCTGCCCATTGATGTGTGGTCCGTAGGTATTCCGAACGAGGGAGGTGCCATGCGGTCTTGGAGTAGCGAAAGGTGTCCAAAGAGCGACGTCTGAGGAACAGTTTTGTTGAAAGCTGAACCTGTATTGTGGATCGAGCATATTGAACCGCAGTTTTTTTGCTGGATGTAAACCCCCACAGTCCACGATCGTAGCTGACCGTGGGATTCACGACGACAGCAGGGGAAAAGGCGGCGGTCCTGGGCAAAGCTCCCCCATACGGTTGCTTCCAGAAGGGAAGACAAATACTTGCATATCGAAAGTAGCGACGGCCGGATGGGAGTACCCGAACGAATCCTAGGGTTGGTCTCGTCTCCCTATGAACACATCAGATTCGGTAGTTCTTCATCCGCACCTTGCTCCCGATCTGCTTTTGTCCGCTATTGTAGACTCATCAGACGATGCCATTGTTTCAAAGGACCTCAATGGCATTGTGACAAGTTGGAACCGGGGGGCGGAGAGGCTTTTTGGGTACAGTGAAAGCGAAATGATCGGGCAACCGATTCTTAAGTTGATCCCGCCTGAGAGGAGCCTGGAAGAGCCCGCCATCCTCGAAAGACTGCGCAGAGGTGAAAGAGTGGATCATTTCACCACCCAAAGAATCTGCAAAGACGGAAAGTTAGTGGATGTTTCCTTGACCATTTCCCCCATCCGGAATCGGGAGGGGGCGATCGTTGGGGCCTCAAAGATTGCTCGTGACGTTGGAGCTCAAAAGCAGGCAACTCGGGCTCTGGCTGAGGCTGCTGCAGAGATGGATCGACAAAGTCGAATGAAGGATGAGTTCCTCGCCACACTGTCGCACGAGCTGAGAACGCCCCTGCAATCCATCTTTGGCTGGGTCCAGCTTTTGCGTTCAAAGGACCATGATGACCCCGAGTTGAGCGAAGGTCTCGCAGTCATCGAACGCAATGCGCGGGCACAGCAAAAGATCGTCGACGACTTGCTGGATATGAACCGGATTCTATCTGGCAAAGCCAGACTTGAAGTTCAGCAGGTGGTGCTGGCCCCTCTGATAGAAGCGGCCATTGCTACCGCCCGACCTGCTGCGGACGCGAAAGGAGTGCGTATTCAAGCCGTGTTTGATTCGGATTCAAAGCTCATTTCCGGTGACCCCGACAGGCTTCAGCAGGTGTTCTGGAATTTGCTCAGCAACGCCGTCAAGTTTACCCCTAAAGGGGGGCGGGTACAGATCTTGGTCCAGCCCGTTAGTTCCCACGTCGAGGTCAGCGTGAGTGACACCGGGATGGGTATTGCGGATGAATTCCTACCGTATGTTTTTGACAGATTCCGTCAGGCAGATGCTTCGTGTACTCGAACGCAAGGCGGATTGGGGCTGGGGCTGGCCATCGTTAAACATCTGGTCGAGCTTCACGGTGGGACTGTTCGGGCGAAAAGTGCTGGCATCGGGAAAGGGGCCACGTTTGAGGTATGCCTCCCAGTGACCATTCTCAGCGCACGTTCCACCCCGCCTCGTTCACCAGTTCAAGCCGAACCCAAACCACCAGTCTCTCCAGGCCGCCTTGACGGCATCTCGGTGCTGTTGGTGGATGATGATGGAGACTCTCGTCGCCTTATCGCCAAAGCTCTTACCGATTTGGGGGCGACTGTCGCTACCGCGGCGTCCTCTTCACAGGCACTGGAAATGCTGTCGAATTCGATTCCTGAAGTGATCATCAGCGATATAGGCATGCCAGGTGAGAGTGGCTATGATTTCATCCGCAAGGTGCGTCTTTTGCCCGCTGAGAAGGGCGGCAAAATACCTGCGATTGCATTGACTGCCTACAACCGTATGGATGACAGGGTGACAGCTTTGCGCGCAGGATTTCAATCACACATTGCCAAGCCTGCTGAAATTGCTGAAATCGTGGCAACGGTGCAAGCTTTCACAGCGGGAGAACAGTTTTGAACTGCGGGATTCACGCGTGGCGTCTTCAATCTTTTTTTTAATTGTGCTGGCTCCTGCAGCCGGTAGAAACCTGCTCAATGAATGAAGACAGTGCCCCATTGAATTTGTCCTCCCATTGGAGCAGCGTCTTTTTGGCATCGATGAAATGACGCCAGCCGCGGTTCCCGGAAATGGTGGTGTCGCCGTTGCTGGTGGCACTGGCATAGTCCTTGTACGTGGGGCCGGCATCGGTTCTTGGTCTGGAAGTAGGGCGATGGTGCCGTCCCATGCCTTGGCCACGTCGTCCGGCTTGTTGCAGTAGGCGTCGTCCGGGGCGATGCCGGTTCCATTGCCCCAGTCCCGGGTGAATGTGGGATTGAGGGAATAAGGATAAGAGAAAGGTTTGTTGGCGCTGTAGTCCGGCTGGGGTGGGTCCAGGATGAAGTCAGGCAGGACGCTTTCTGGGGACGCCACGCCGTTGACGATTCCGCGGGTGGGCTTCACGGCGTTGGCTTCCCAGGCCCCGCCTGATTTGGTGAAGGAGTGAACCTGCTTGGCCGCAGGGGTCCGGCTGGGGTGGAGAACAAAGAGCCTTTCGTTGAGGGGGAGATCAGTGCCCTCCGTCTGGCGGATGTGGAAGAGACGATAGCCGCCGCAGGTAGAAGGGCCTCTGCGTCGTGGCGCGGCGCAGGTCGGCCAAAAAAAATCGCAGGAACGAGGGGGCTACGGAGTTATTTGAAGAACGGAGGGCCCATGCCTGATGCCGCTTCCATTCTCGATACCCAGGAATGGATCTGTTCTGGCTCCTCCCTTGAACCATCTTTCCTCCCATGCGATTCAATCTTACGATCTCCATCCTCATTGTCGCGGCTGGCTTGTTCAGCCTGTTCGCATCTGCGGCACCTGCTCCAAGTGAAGGAGTGCCCGTCACCTTCGAGCTGCCCAATACTCCAGGGCGCAGCTATTTGGTGACGCTGGCCACCGTTGAGGAATCCCGGCCGGACTGGATCGTCAGCACCTTTGTCGCGGGAGAACCGTTCACCGTCACAGAGGAGAATAAAGGCCGGTTCACGGTAAGATGGGACGGGTTGGACGAGAACTTCATGCCCGTGCCTCCAGGGAGCTATGGACTGAAGGGCATCTACACGGAGGCCCAGTCCTGGCCGGTGGATGGGGAGATGCACGCCATTGTCCCCCGCTTTGCGGGTGGAGCGTCGCCTTGGCTGCCGTCACCAGATCGCTGGGAGCTTCCCGTGCCCTTTGGCGGGGATCCTGTCAATGCGCCCCTTCAAGATGTGGCCGTGGGGCCGAATGGTGTGGCGGTCTTCTACTACCAGTACCTGGAGAATGGCACGAACTGTCCGATGTTCGACCTGAACAAGCCTGTGGGCTACGAGCAGTTCCTGAAAGCCTTCTCTTCAGGTGGCGCGGGTGGCGGGCCTGCGGTCGCCACCGATGGGGAGACGGTCTGGGCCTTCAGCACCGATGGCGGGCCCAAGTTTGTGTATCGTGCAGACCAGAAGTCGTTTGGTCAGAGCCCCGGAGCGAATCGTCGCAATGGCTATCTTCCGGAAGGCTGGGTGACGGCCATGGCGGTCGCCCGGGAGACGCCCGCAGCTCGTCCCGTGGTCTATGTGGCCCAGCGGGGCAGGATTGTGACCGAATCCACTGCGGGGCAATCTTCTTATTCGCATCGGTACGTGGAAAGCAAGACCGAAGCCGTGGACCAGATCACCGTGCACGATGGTGACGATGGCAAGGTGCTTCAGACCTTGAAGCTGGAGCGACCGTTGGGGCTCGTGATTCAAGGTGGCCGGCTGCATGCGCTTCACAAGCGGGCAGGAGGGTTCGTGGTAAGCACGATGACCTTGAAAGACGGTCTGCCGACGGAAGGCTGGGAGCTGGCGTTTGAAGTGCCTGCTGGCATGACGCCCGGAGACCTGGAGTGCGATGCGTCCGGCCGGTACTATCTCAGTGATGCTCCTGCCAACAAGGTGTACCAGTGCGATGCCAAAGGACGGGTGCTGCGGACCTTTGGCCGTGCCGCCCGGCAGGAGCCAGGGAAGTATGACCGGGAGACCTTCATGGCCCCCGGCAAGCTCGCAACGTGGCGAGATGCCGCAGGTCAGGACCGTTTGTTGGTCGTGGACCAGGAGGGGCCCAACCGTGTGAGCGAATGGAGCGCAGACAACGGCCGGCTCATCCGGGATTTTCCCTCCCACCAGACCAAGTGCAACAATGGTTATGCCATCGATCCCGCCGACTCCTCCCTGGTCTATCTCCCGGGTCACGGAGGCTGGTTGACCAGGTTCAAGATTCACCCAAGCAGCCGGGAGTGGCAGGTGGATGCAGTCTGGCCGGATGTGGAAGCCGGGCAACGCAAGGGCCTGGACAAGCCGGTGGCGGTGCGAGTGCAGGACCGCCTCTATCTTGCCAGCGAGCAAAATCTCTCCATCTACCGGCTTGAGGGCAACCGATGGATGCGCTCCGCAGGGCTGGTCCAGCAGGAGAAAAAGTACCTCTTCTGGAATGACGCCAACCACAACGGGACGGCTGACGCGGAGGAGTTGCGCCCCACCGACGTGCCCAAGGGCGTCCTTACCTATCACGGCCAGCGCTGGCTGTCAGACCTCAGCTATGTGGCCCCGGCCATGGGCGGGCAGGATGTGTGGCGTCTCGCCCCGGTATCCTTTGATGAGCATGGCAATCCGGTGTTCCAGTCCTGGGAGAGAGTGCTTACGGACTCCGTGTTTGCCTCTCGTGCCGCTGGCACGGCAGACGCCCTGCATGGAGGCAACGAACTGGCGGACAACTTCTCCAGTGACTGGATGCAGGTGGATGGTTCGATGAAAGAGGGGTTCTACATCCAGGCCAGAGGTGGGCGAAACTTTGACGCAAATCGCGGGCCGCAACACAAGATTTCCCGCTATGTGCCGGACGGGAAGGGAGGCTTTCAGCTGAGGTGGCGGGTGGGGCGGAGCGTGTTGGGCGGAGAAGCCCGGCGTGGCGAACTAACCGGTGGCATGCGCATCTTTAAACCGCTGAACGGGCTGCTCACGGTGGTGGACCAGAGCCGGAGCGGACTCTTCCTCTATACCGATGACGGGCTGTATGTGGACACGTTGTTCCCACCGGGCGAGAGGAAGGGCACAGGCGTGTATCAGCAGCCGGGCGAGTTCTTTGCTGGGACCGTCTTTGCCGATGGGGCAAGCGGCAAGATCTACTACGGTTCAGGGAAGTACACGCCCCTGCTCTATGAGATGCAGGGCTGGTCTTTGCAGGACAATCCCGTCCACCGTCTCGCCACGCTGCCCAAGGCTGTCGTCATCCGTTCTAGTGAAACGGCCTCCCCTCCGGAAATCGCACTCAGTCTGCGCGGCGGCGCGGGAAAGGCTCGCGTGGCCCGTTTTGCCCCTGCGCTGGGCGGCGCGGTGCTGGATGGCTCTTTGACAGGATGGGAGAATGTGGCTCCGGTCGTCATCGGGCCGGGTAAAGATCGCACCGTGGAGGTTCGCGGACTCTATGATCCGGATCACCTCTATCTCCGGTGGCATGTACGCTTGGGCGCCACGTTCGCGCCAAGGTCCACCCCGCCATTGGAGCGGTTGTTCACGCATGACCAGTCGGCGGAAACGGTGAGCCTCTATTTCCAGGGGGATGTCAATGCCCCAGCCAAGGGGCCTGCAGCGGGGCGTTCAGGGGATGTGCGGTTGGTCTTTGGCCTCTTCAAAAACGGCGAGAAGCTCATCCCTGCGGCAGTCGGCTTGTATCCCAAGTGGGAGGGAAACCATGGCAAACGCCAGGTGTACCGGACTCCGGTGGGCGAGGCTGCCTTTGAGCACGTCGGGGCGGTGGACGGTCTGAGACTCGGCCACGCAGTCGATGCCGATGGCAAAGGCTTTGTCATCGTCGCCTCCATCCCCCGCAGCGCGTTTCCGGCTTTGAAATCCGGGTTCGATGGAACACTGCGGACGCAGGTCAACTTTGATGCCAACCTGGGCGGGCATCAAAAAGTCTGGTGGGCCAACACCGATGGCTCTGCCAGCGTGGAGACGTATGACGAGCCCAGTGAGGCGCGGCTTTACCCTGGATCTTGGGCACCCCTGACGTTTGAAGGACTGGAACGCGGCGTCGTGGTACAGCATTGGCAGCTGCTGGGTCCGTTCGGCGGTCCTGGGGCAGAGAAGTTCACCCGCGATCCCCAGAACAAACAGGAAGTGCAAAAATTCTATGAATCGGCAACCTTTCCACCTGATGACGCCAAGGTGGATTTGAAGACCGCCTATGAAGGGCCGCAAATCAAAGGCTACTGGCCCGATCAGAAACGGTTGACCTGGAAGCCTGCGAAAGCAGCGGACCTCGATACCCGAATCATTTGTGGGGAGGGGGCGCAGGTGAACTATGGAGTGACCTGGGTGCATGTGCCGGAAGAAAAACCTCTGATCCTGGAGTTTCAAGGGCACCGCATGACCTATCTCCGCTGGTCGCTGAATGGCGAAGCTCTGGAGGTTCCGGCCAAGGAATATCAGGAAGCGGGGGCGAAGCAACTCATGACGGCGAGTCGTTCGGTCCGTCTGAAGAAGGGGTGGAACCAGATCTTCTTCCGCAGCTACAATGTGGGTTATGTCCCCTATCGGGTTGGTTTGGTAGTGAAGGGGGCCGCAAAGGATCTGTGGGAATTGAGGTTCTCGGGAATGCCCCCAGCCACGGGTGGTGAATAACGGTTCTGCGCAATTTAACTCCCCATTGCTGTGAACGCGCCGTGTCACTAATTTTGATCGAAGCGGCGCGTTAATACCAAGCCGGTCTGTTCGCCGGCGTGCTCCTCACTCGAACCTTGTTCATTTGCTACCATGAAGTTCAAACACTCCTTCTCCCACCTCGCACTGGCGTTCGCCGCCCTGTCATTCTGTGCCACCACATTGTCGGCCGCCGATGCCCCCCTCGTCAAAACCGGCACGAAGGTCGCTTTCCTTGGCGATTCCATCACCCAAGGCGGAGCCAGCCATCCCGGTGGCTATGTGCGTCTGGTCGAGAGCGGACTCAAAGCCGCTGGCATCAACATCGTGGCCCTCCCGGCCGGCATCAGCGGGCACAAGTCAAACGACATGCTGGCCCGTCTGGACAAGGATGTGATCAGCAAGAAGCCGGACGTCATGACGCTGAGCTGCGGCGTCAACGACGTGTGGCACGGTCCTCGCGGTGTGGAGCTGGATGCCTACAAGAAGAATATCACGGAGATTGTGGATCGCGCTCAGAAAGCCGGCATCCAGGTGGTCATCCTCACCTCCACCCTCATCGGCCCCAAGCTGGATGACGCCAACAACACCAAGGCCAAGGCCTACAACGAGTTCCTCCGCAACCTGGCCAAGGAGCGCAAGCTGCCGGTTGCAGACCTCAACGCCGACATGATCGAAGCGCAGTCCAAGGATGCTCCTGGCGGCGGCAAGGTCAATGTCACCACCGACGGCGTGCACATGAACTACCTGGGCAATCTCATGATGGCCAAAGGGGTTTTGAAGAGTTTTGGTCTCAGCAGCGCCGATCTCGCCAAGGCAGAAGCAAGCTGGCAGACCATTCCCGATGCGGTGACCGTGACCGCGAAGGCCAAGCTCAGCCTGAAACAGATGGAGGCCCTGGAAGCCTACGCCGCGAAACAGAAGAAGTCTGTGGACGCGGTGATCGCTGAGATGCTGCAGGCCACAGTGGCCGGTGCGGTGAAGTAATGTGATGTTGGTTCGCCTGCTGGTGGCGTGTCTCCTTCGACATCAGCAGGCTCTCGTTTTCCTGAGACTCAGCCTATCTTCTCGAATATGGCGATACCGAGATTCCTCCGATCGTCGCTGAAGGGTGCGCATTGAGGATCGTGAATGTCTTGCAAATCTTACCTCCTGCGAGACACGACGGCGAGTTTTGCGACCTCACGCACTCGACTCGATTGTTCAGGATCACGGGCCAGCCTCTAACGGACCTGTTTTGTCTGGAAGGCACTGATGTGCCCGGCGATGAATTCAAGTATATCTATGATGAGGCAGGCTTCAAGGGGCTGGATTTTGAACCCGTTTGGCAGGGGGACGCGGAACTCTCTCAGCCGATCCTGTGATTGCCTGGAGGTGGAGGACATCGTGAGGTGCCTCCTTCATTGGGCCGCACGTGATGTCGGAGGCTGGCACACCAAATCTATGGTCTGTGGCCTTGCTGGAAAGCGAAGGGCAAAGGGGACTCACAGGACTCCCGAAAGCGGCGGTTCCCGCACGCACTCCAAAATCCCGCTTCGCGGGATCAGGTGCTGGATGCGCTGGGAGATATTGGCGCGCTGGTGCTTGCAGAGTCGATTTCCATTCCTCCGTCACTCCACCACCCCTTTCACGACTCCGCCGCCAGCTCTTTGAAACAACCCCGGAAGTTCGCCAGAATCGGCGACTCATCCTGCTTCCGCCAGACCAGCACGGTTTGCACCTTGGGCAGCCCTTTGGGGAGCGGGCGGAAGATCAGGCCAGGTCGTTTGACCTGGGCCAGGGTCGCCGTCGTAGGTGCGATGCCGAATCCCGCAGAGATAAGCCACATCTTGGTTTGGATATCATGAGCGTATTGGACTGCTCGTGGCGTGGCTCCCACTTTGGCGCACTCGGCGAGGAAAGAGTCATAGTATCCGTGCTGCACCCGCGGGTCCATCATCACGAGACCCTCGCCGTCAAAGTCGGCCCAGGTCAGCTTCTCTTTGCGGGACAATCGATGGCCCGCAGGCATGGCCAGGATCTGGCTGGATTCCTCCACGTGCATGGAGTCCAGTTCCGCAAAACCCACCGGTGGACGCAGCAGGCCTGCATCGAGTTCCCCGGCACGAAGACGATGGATTTGTTCGGTGCTCGTGAGGTCGAAGAGGGACAGCTGTACGCCTGGGAACTTCTGATGGAAGCAACGAAGTATCTTGGCCAGCCACGCATTGGCCGTGGGCGCAATGATGCCCACTCTCAAGGTGCCCACCAGCCCCTGGTCCGCATGGCGTGCCCGTTTCTCCGCCTGGTTGGCGGCGGACAACACCGTGCGAGCTTCCTCAAGGAAGACTCTGCCCGCGTGTGTGAGATTCACAGATCGCGTGTTGCGAATGAAGAGCTGCACGTTAAGCTCTTCCTCAAGAGATTTGATCTGCGAGCTCAAAGCGGGCTGCGCGACATGAAGAATCTCCGCTGCCCGGTGGAAGTTCAAAGTGTCTGCCACCGCAGTAAAGTAACGAAGATGTCGCAGTTCCATGCGCATTGATACGTCGCACCTATCAGTGCGGGACCAACCTTGTATTGGGAAAATGTGCAGATTTCGGTTATCTGCCGCCCAATAATTTTTGAAAGGAAAAACCCGCCATGTGGATTGTCCGTCTCGCGCTTCGTCGCCCCTACACCTTTATCGTGCTGGCATTGGTGTTGCTTTTGTCCACACCGGTCATGCTTCTGCGGACGCCGACGGACATCTTCCCGTCGATCAACATTCCGGTGATCTCCATCATCTGGCAGTATGCCGGATTGAGCCCTCAGGAGGTTGAGCAACGCATCCTTTATATTCACGAGCGATCGCTGAGCGCGACGGTGAATGACATCGAACACATTGAGTCAAACTCCTATAACGGTGTAGGGATTATCAAGGTGTTCCTTCGTCCAGGTGCCTCTGTGGATGCTGGGGTGGCTCAGCTCACGGCAGTGGCACAGACCATCCTAAGACAGATGCCACCGGGCCAGACGCCTCCACTGGTGATCCGGTACAACGCCTCCACAGTGCCGATCCTGCAGTATGCGTTTACCAGCAACAAGATGTCCGAGCAGGAGATCTATGACACCGTGCAGAACCAGGTGCGCGTGGGCCTGGCCAGTGTGCAGGGGGCACAGATCCCATGGCCCTATGGCGGCAAGACGCGAGTGGTGTCTGTGGACCTTGACCTCACAGCGCTCAAGTCCAAGAACCTGACCGCTCGCGACGTGGTGAATGCCATGGATGCGCAGAACCTTATTCTGCCAGCCGGTACGGCCAAGATCAAAGAGACGGAATACAACGTGGGTGTGAACAGCAGCCCACGGGTGCTGGATGAACTGAACAACCTGCCGGTGAAGACCGTGAACGGGGCCACCATCTATGTCCGGGACGTGGCCCAGGTGCGCGATGGTTACCAACCGCAGCAGAACGTGGTGCGCAAAGACGGCGTGCGCGGGGTGTTGCTCACCATCATGAAGAGCGGCATGGCCTCCACCCTCCAAGTGGTGGACAGCGTGAAAGGGGAGCTGCCGCGACTGCTTTCGGGTCTGCCTGCCGACCTGAAGGTGGAAGAATTCGCGGACCAGTCCCTCTTCGTGCGGGCGGCGGTGAACGGCGTGGTGCATGAGGGTATCATCGCCGCGGCGCTGACGGCCTTGATGATCCTCCTCTTCCTTGGCTCGTGGCGTAGCACCGTCATCATTGCGGTATCCATCCCTCTGTCGGTGCTGGCTTCCATCGCCATTCTCAGTGCGCTGGGAGAGACGATCAACCTCATGACTCTGGGCGGTCTGGCCCTGGCCGTGGGCATCCTGGTGGATGACGCCACCGTGGAGATTGAAAACGTGCACAGGCACATGAGCATGGGGAAGTCCTTCGTGCAGGCCATTCTGGACGGGTCCAAGGAAATTGCCCTCCCGGCCTTCGTGTCCACCATTTGTATCTGTATCGTGTTCGTGCCCATGTTCTTCCTGACAGGGGTGGCCCGGTACCTCTTCGTGCCGCTGGCGGAGGCGGTGGTGTTCGCCATGATGGCGAGCTACTTCATCTCCCGTACGCTGGTGCCCACGCTGATCGCCTGGTTCTACAAGAACGTGCCTCATCACGCACCGGAAGATGCGGCCCACGGCGGACATGGCCATGATGCCCCCGGGAAGAAGCCGTTCCTTCTGGTTCGTCCCTTCGTGGCTTTCCAGCGTGGCTTCGAGCACGCCTTTGCCACTTTCCACGCAGGCTATCAGCGGCTGCTGGGCGCGGTGTTGCAGCAGCGGGTGGCCTTCGTCATCCTCTTCCTGGCCATGGCAGCAGGGTCCCTGGCCCTGGTGCCGCAGCTCGGGCAGGACTTCTTCCCGCAGGTGGATGCAGGGCAGATCAAGCTTCACCTCCGTGCCCGCAGCGGGACGCGGATCGAGGAAACCGCCCGGCTGGTGGATGCCGTGGAGCAGACCATCCGCAAGGAGATCCCCTCCCATGAGATTGCCGGTATCCTGGACAACATCGGGATTCCCAACTCCGGCATCAGCCTTTCGTATTCCAACAACGGCCTCTACGGCACAGGGGATGCGGATGTTCTGGTGTCTCTGAAACATGGGCACCAGCCCACGGAGGAGCACGTGCGCCGTCTGCGCCTGCGCCTGAACAAGGAGTTTCCAGGAACCACCTTCTACTTCCTGCCGGCAGATATTGTGAGCCAGACGCTCAACTTCGGCTTGCCCGCCCCCTTTGACGTCCAGATCTACGGGCGCAACCAGACCGCCAACCGCGAACTGGCCGCCCGGCTGGCGGACAAGATCCGGACCATCCCCGGTGCGGTGGACGTGCGTGTGCAGCAGCCCGCGGATCAGCCGCAGTTCACTGTGGAGGTGGATCGCGAGAAGGCGGCCGAGATCGGCCTCACGGAGCGTGACGTGGCCAACTCCGTGCTGCTCAGCCTGAGCGGCAGCGGTCAGGTGCAGCCTCTCTACTGGCTGAATCCCACCAATGGCATTCAGTACCTCATCAACGCGCGAACGCCGGAGCGTGAGATGGACTCCCTGGCCAATCTGGAGGCCATTCCAGTAAGCCGTAGCCAGGCTGGGGAGGGGGATGGGCAGTTGCTCTCCAACCTCGCCACCCTCAAGCGTGGTCAGGGGCCGGGTGTGATCTCGCACTTCAACGTACAGCCGGTGATCGACATCTTTGGCGGCGTGAGCGGCCGGGACCTTGGCGGTGTGGTGAGGGATGTTCAAAAGCTGGTGGATGAGATGCAGCACGAGCTGCCCAAGGGCACCTACATCATGATGCGGGGGCAGGCAGAGACCATGCAGAGCAGCTTCCACGGTCTGGGCATGGGCATGATCATGGCCATCGCCCTCATCTACATGCTGCTGGTGGTGAACTTCCAGAGCTGGGTGGATCCTTTCATCATCATCACCGCGCTGGTGGGAGCCATCGCCGGGGTGGTGTGGGGCTTGTTCCTCACCCAGACCACATTGAACGTGCCCGCTCTCATGGGCGCGATCATGAGCCTCGGTGTGGCCACCGCAAACTCGGTGCTCATCGTGAGCTTTGCCCGTGACAATGTGCTACAGGGGGCGACACCGCTGCAAGCGGCCTTCAATGCCGGCAGCACACGCATCCGCGCCGTGCTCATGACAGCCCTCGCCATGGTCATTGGCATGGTGCCCATGAGCCTGGGCGTCGGTGAGGGGGGCGAACAGAACGCCCCGCTGGCCCGGGCGGTGATCGGTGGCCTGACGCTGGCCACTCTCGCCACCCTCTTCTTTGTGCCGGCAGTGTTCTCCCTGCTGCATCGTCGCAAGGTGACCGTCTTGGATCCGCTCCTGATGGATGCGGATGACGAGGTCCTGCCCGCCGCAGCCATGAAGTCCGCAGCTTCCTAGTCCATTTCATTCGTAAGGTATTTTCATCAAACCCCATCGCCCTTTTCAGAACATGAACGCTGACATTCCCGCCACCCCCGGCGCTCCCGCGACGGCCAGTCCGCCTGAAACTCTCATCGTGCCTGCGGGCCGTCGGCCCCGGCTGAGCCTCTATTTCATGGGGACTCTCGTCCTGGTGGGAGCCGGGGTGTACTTTGGCATGGTCCCCCGCTTGCAACAGAAAGCGCTCGTGGCCGCAGAGACTCAGGAGCTCTCCACACCCACGTTTGATACCGTCAGCCCCGGCCCAGGCAAGGTGCCGGAAGGACTGACTCTGTCTGCCGAGCTCAAGCCGATTATCGAAACGCCAGTGTACGCCCGTGCAAGCGGCTACGTTCGAGCCTGGTCGGTGGACCTCGGCGCGGTGGTGAAGGCTGGCGACCTGCTGGCTGAACTGGAGACGCCGGAGCTGGATCGTGAAGTGGCCGAAGCCCATGCTACCTTGCAGCAGGCCGAGGCCGCTCGTGCCCTGGCAGAGACCACCGCCAAGCGGTGGGCGACCCTGGCGGAAACCCGCCTGGTGAGCACACAGGAGGTGGATGAAAAACGCGCTGACCTCACGCTGAAGACGGCCGCTGTAAATGCGGAACGCGCTCGCGTGCAGCGGCTGGAGCAGCTGGTGGACTTTTCCAAGATCACCGCGCCCTTCGCCGGCACCATCACGGCCCGCCAGGTGGATGTGGGGCAGCTTGTGAGTGCGGGCAGCAGTCATGAACTTTTCCGTCTCGCTCGCACGGACCGCTTGCGCGCCTACATCCGTGTTCCCCAGAGCCAGTCTCGTGCGGTGACGCTGGGGCAGATTGCAGAGATCGCTCTCCCGGAAGCTCAGGGACGTACGTTCGAGGCCAAAGTCGTGCGCACTGCTGGTGCGATCGATGCGGCCTCCCGCACACTGCTGACCGAGCTGGAAATCGACAACTCCAAGGGCGAGATTCTCGCTGGGAGCTATGCCCGCGTACGCCTGGCGCATGCCCAGGAGAATGTGGCGCTGACGCTGCCTGCCAACACCTTGCTCTTCCGTGCAGAGGGCATTCAGGCGGGGGTGATTGACGCCAACAACAAGGTGCAACTCCGCACGCTCAAGCTGGGGCGTGACTTCGGTCCCAATGTGGAGATCCTGGATGGTGTGACCGTGGCTGACCGTGTGATCTTGAACCCGCCAGACTCCCTTTTGCAGGGCGCCACGGTGCGGCCAGCAACGCTCGTCAAACCGGAAGTAACTACGGCAGCGCGTTGAAGAAAGCATAGCGTAGGTGATGAGGGTTGTGGGCGGGTGACTCCTGAGCTGCTCGGGGCAGAGGTCCTGGGGAGCGCAGGCGGCCCGCCTGCTGCAAGGGCGGCTCGCCCGTAGCTCGGTTCATCGCGAGATCGTCGCTCTGTCACTCCGATCCCGAGTTCCCGGCGGGCCGCCGGGGACAGCAGTCGAGCCGACTGCGCTCCCCAGGATCATAAGGATCGACCTTCAACGGGACACTCGGGAGCGCATGCATCCTGCGTGTTTTTCCCGGCATCGGTTCTTGGACGCACACCAGAAGGGGGTAAATGGCCACGGACTCATTGTATGGTCAGATTGGTCCAACGGACTCCTGGCGCTCTGGCTTGCCTTCTCCCGCCAATCCTGCTTCGATGGTCGCATGGCTGCCGAACCTGCCGACGTAGACGTGGACAAGGAGATCACGGATCTCTACCGTCACCTCCTGGCAGCATGGAACGCCCGTGACGCGAGCGGCATGGCGGCGCTCTTCCACGATGACGGCAGCGTGGTGGGCTTCGATGGCAGCCAGATGAACGGACGGGCTGCGATTTCTGCGGAACTGGGAGACATCTTTGCCAAGTATCCCACCGCCACGTTTGTCGGGCTGATCCGGGAGATTCGTTCCCTGGGGACGGAAGGCGTACTGCTGCGTGCGGAGGTGGGGATGGTGCCGCGGGATCTGGCGGACATCAATCCGGCGCTGAATGCCATCCAGAGTCTGGTGGCCGTGCGCCTGCCATCAGGCGTGTGGAGAATCGCGCTTTTCCAGAACACTCCGGCCGCCTATCACGGTCGGCCGGAGTTGAGTGAGAAACTGACGGAAGAGCTGCGTGGGGAGGTGCAAAGAATGCGCTCACACTCCCCGCCGCAGGCGGCCAGTTGATCAGGCTTCCGGCGTCAATACCACCTTGAGAAGGCCGTTGCCGGGCTGCACGCCCTTGTGGAACCAGTCGCCGCCCTCGCTGAGCGGGGCCACCACACTGAGCAGCGGCAGCACCTGGATGGTGCCGTCCTCAATGCGCTCAATGGCCTCGGGATACTCCCCGGCGCAGGCGCAGGATCCGCGCAGCGTGATCTGGCGCGTCACCACTTCCTGGAGCGGGAAGGGAACGTTTGGCTGGAGATTTCCCACCAGCACCACCGTGCCGCCTTTGCGCACACTGCGGATGGCGAGGTCCACCGGTGCGGCGGCGCCCACGACTTCAAAGCTGGCATCCACACCATCGCCGCCACCCAGTTCACGCAGTTTGGCAGCCAGACCTTCTTCTTTGGCGTTGAATGCATCCTCAGCGCCCAGTTGTTTGGCCAGAGCCAGGCGGGAGTCGTCCAGATCCACGGCGTACACGCGGTTCCACCCGCGCGCTTTCAGCGCCTGGAGCACCAGCAGGCCAATCAGGCCCGCGCCCACCACAACCGCCATCTCCTGACGGGTGGTCAGGGCGGGGGAGTGGGCATTCGGCCGGGGGGCCAAGTTCACTGCATGCAGGGCGATGCTCACCGGCTCGGCAAAGGCCGCCTTCTCATAGGCGAGGCCGTCCGGCAGGCGGTAGAGGATGTGCTGGGGCAGGGCCACCTGATCGGCGAAGCAGCCGTGGCGGCGGTAGTCGCCGCAGGAGACTCCCAGCACCTTGCGGTTCTTGCACAGGTTCACGTTGCCCGCCTTGCAGTCCGGGCAGTTTCCACAGTATTCGGTGGAGTCGAAGGTCACGCGGTCGCCCACTTTCCAGTCGGTCACGCCTTCACCCACGGCGGAGATTTCACCGGCAGCTTCATGGCCCATGATGATGGGAGGAATGCGGCGGCCGCTGCGGCCGTCCATGCCGTGCAGGTCACTGCCGCAGATGCCGCAGGCCTTGATGTCCACCAGCACTTCACCCTGCTGGGGCTGGGGGGCGGGAGCATCACCAAATTCAAAAGTAGAGGGGGCGACAAGGGTCAGTGCTTTCATGGAGGGAGGAGGAAAAAATCCGCCCCGGATAAAATCCGGGGAAAGGAAGAAACGCCGGTCAGGAAAGGACTTTTCAAGGGGGGAGTCAAACAGTCTTGGAGAATCTGCGAGGATTCAAAAATATCGCCCAACAGTTCTTACTCCGCACTGTCTTGTAATTCCGCGTCACAATCTTTAACATAGTGCGAAGCACACCTATATGTCCCGCTGGTCAGGAATTTTGGTGCCGCGCAATTGGGGGAAGTTGCCCCGTGCGGTTGTCGGAGAGTTTAAATACCGTCCCCCGGCATGGGGTGTTGCGGCATTCCAAGCCACGTTTGAGAGCATGTCCCGACGCCCTGGCGTCTGGGCAGGCACCATCGTAGCCGCCGGTCTGCTGAGCATCGGCAGCTGGCATGGCTACCACTGGTGGGAGGCTCACAAGCCCCGTCCTCGCGTGCTGACCGTGCAGCGCGAGGTCATCGGCAAGCTGACCGCCCCTCCGGTGACTCCGGTGGTGAAAGGCAAAGCCCAACCCCAACCCCTGCGCCTGGACTTTGACCAGTCCCTGGCGCAACTGGATGAACTCGACAAAGCGGGAGCCAAGGGCATGGTGCTGGATCCGCCCCTGCCGGGTGCCTGGAGATGGCTGGACGACAAGCACCTGATCTTTGAACCTGGGCGCGACTGGCCTGCCGGGATGGACTATGAGGTGAAGCTGGATACGGCGGCCTTTGCCAAAGAGGCGAAGCTGAAGGAGTCCGTCTTCAAGTTCCAGACACCACCGCTCCAGCCTGCCGTGGTGAAGTCTGAGTTCTATACCGATCCCAAAGACCCCACCCTGCATCAGGCGGTGATGGAGTTGAAGTTCAGCCACCCGGTGGAACGGACGGATCTGGAGAAGCTGGTGCGGGTGGAAGTGCTCGGAAAGACCCCCGTATTCGGCAAGCGTGACAGTGCTGGGCCTCTCTTTACCGTGGTGGAAGGCGCTCATCAGCGGCAGTTCTGGGTGCGCACCAACCGGGTCAGCATTCCCGAGAAAGAGGACTTCATCAAGTTGACCCTCGAACCCGGCCTGAAGACCACCAACGGTGGCGAGGGCACCGGCAAGCCAGTCGGGTCAAGCATTCGCGTTCCAGACATCTACAGCGGTTTCAACGTGGAAAGCGCCGACACCCGCATCATCCGTACGGATGAAGGCGAGCCCGAGCAATATCTGTTCGTCGAGGCGAGCGGCTATGCCCGTGGAGAGGAGATGGAGAAGCACATCGAGGTCTGGTTGCTCCCCAAGGACAAACCTGCGGACAAAGACGGCAAGGTGGCGGAGGATTACGACTGGCCGAACACCGGTGAGGTGACGCCAGAGGTGCTGAAGCTGGCCAAGCCGGTGAAACTCACGCGGGTGGAAACGGAAGTGGAGGAAGGAGAGCCCTTGAGCACTTCTCACGCCTTTAAACTCCTGGTGGAAGAGGCAGGCCGTCTCTATGTGCGCCTGACCAAGGGCGTCGAAGCTCTGGGCGGATTCAAGTTGGGCAAAGACTTTGCCGCCGTGGCAGATGTGCCGGAGTTCCCCAATGAGGTGGACATTCTCGGTGAGGGCGGGTTGTTGGCGCTCAATGGCGAGCGCAAGATCTCCATCAAGTCCCGCGGCGTGGGGCATGTGCGCTACACGCTGGCGCGCGTTCCCTTTAGCCAGGTGAATCACGTGGCCCGCTTTGCCAAAGGCGACTTCCAGGATCCCTACTGGTCGGGAGACGTGGATGAGGAGAACATCTCCCGCATCAAGCGTGAGATCAAACCGACCACGATGCGCAATGAGTATCAGGCCAACTACCTGACCTTTGACTTTGCCGAGGCTCTTGCCGCCGCGGATCCGGCCGATCCCGATGCCTCCCGTGGACTTTTCTTCCTGGATGTGGAAGGCGTCCGGCAGCGTTCCGATGACGAGAAGGAGGAGGCAGATTCCGATGAGCAGGGGAGCGATCCTGAGGATGCCTGGGTGCGTGTGGAGGAGGATTGCCATGCCCGCCGCTTCATCCTGGTGACGGACCTTGGCCTGCTGGTGAAGCGCAATGCCGACGGTTCTCGCGAAGTTTTCGTGCAGAGCATTCAGAAGGGGGAACCGGTGGAAGGCGCCAAGATCATTGTGCTGGCCAAGAATGGCGAGTTCATCAGTGAAGGCACCACCACCGCCGACGGACACTGGCATGCGGATGCAGTGGAGCACCTGAAGCGTGAAAAGACCCCCGTGGCCATCATTGCCCGCCTGGGCAACGATGTTTCGTTTATTCCCTTTAACCGTCCGGACCGGCTGGTGGACTTCTCCCGGTTTGACACCGGCGGGGTGCAGGCCTCGCAGAATGAGGCGCTGGATGCCTTCCTCTTTACGGAGCGCGGCGTCTATCGTCCTGGGGACACTGTGCACGTCAGCGGCGTGGTGCGTCGCCGGGACTGGGGTGGTGAGCTGGATGGACTGCCGGTGAAGATGTTGTTCTTCGATGCCAAGGGCAATCAGACCGGCTCGGAGGAAGTGGCTCTGCCGGAAGACGGCTTCTTTGACATGGAACTGCCCACGGACGAGGCCGACCCCACGGGCACGTTCCAGGCCCGCCTCTATCTCATGCAGGGTGAGGATGAGGAGCGCAAGATTCTCCTCGGTCGTACCACGTTCCGTCTGGAGGACTTCCAGCCCGATCGCATGAAGCTGGCGGTGTCTTTCAATTCCGATGTCGGAGCTGGCTGGGTGCAACCTCGTGAGGTGAAAGCGTCTCTCTCACTGCAATCGCTGTTTGGCTTCCCCGCCGCAGACCGCACCATCAAGGCGCGGCTGGAGCTTAATCCGGCTTGGTTCGCTTTTGACAAGTTCCCAGACTACACCTTCCACACCTGGGCCAAGAGCAACCTCAATGAAGAGGATGCAGAGGAGGGGTCGGATGCCGCCAAGACGGTGGACCTGGGTGAGCAGGTGACGGATGCCCGCGGCGAGGCGACCTTTAATCTGGCGCTGGAGCGCTTTGCTGAGGGCAGCTTCTTCCTGAACTTCCTTGCTGAAGGGTTTGAGAAGGACGGAGGTCGCAGCGTGCGCACCGCCCAGTCCATGTTGGTTTCCCCCCAGCCGTTTGTGGTGGGTTACAAGGCGGATGGCGACCTGTCTTACATCTCGAAGGACAGCCAGCGCAACCTGCACCTGATTTCCCTGGCCCCCAACCTGGCCCAGGTGGCGCAGGCCGGGCTCAAGCAGCGCATTGTGGAGGTGCGGCATGTGTCCGTCCTCACAAAGCAGCCCAACGGCAGCTATGCGTATGAGTCCACGGCACGCGACAAGACGGTGTCAGAGGTGGATTTCAGCCTGCCTGCCGATGGATTGACGGTTGCGCTGCCTTCCCAGCAGCCCGGCGAGTTCCGCTATGAACTCCTGGATGGTGACAACCAGGTGGTCTGTGTCTGCCCCTTCACGGTGGTGGGCAAGGGCGAGAGCAATCGCAGTCTTGACCGCAATGCCGAACTGGATCTGAAGCTGGCCAAGGGCTCCTGGAACACGGGTGAAAACCTAGAACTCAGCCTGAATGCCCCCTACACCGGAGCCGGGCTGATCACCGTGGAGCGGGAAAAGGTGCTGGGCTGGCAGTGGTTCAAATCCCCCACCACGGGAAGCACCCAGCAGATCCCTGTGCCTGCCGGCATTGAGGGGAATGCGTATGTGAATGTCTCATTCGTGCGCGCTCTGGACTCGAAGGAGATCTTCATGTCTCCGCTGAGCTACGCGGTGCAGTCGTTCGCGGTGAACACCGATCAACGCAAGATGGCGGTGGAACTGGATGCACCTGCTCTAGTGAAGCCCAACCAGGAGTTGAAGATCGGCTTCAAGGCATCCAAACCCTGCCGTCTGGTGGTGTATGCGGTGGATGAAGGCATCCACCAGATCACTGCGTACAAGCTGCCCCAGCCGCTGCCGCATTTCATGCGCAAGCGTTCGCTGGAAGTGGAGTCTTCCCAGTTGATGGACCTCATCCTGCCGGAGTTCTCCCTGCTCACGCAGTCCAGCGCCTTCGGCGGTGATGACGGCACGAAGATCAAGATGCACCTGAACCCCTTCAAGCGGAAGAAAGAGCCGCCGGTGGTGTTCTGGAGTGGGTTGGTGGAAGCCGGTCCGGAGCGGAAGGAAGTTTCCTATACCGTGCCGGACTACTTTGCCGGTCGCCTCAAGATCATGGCGGTGGCCGTGGCTCCCGATGCGGTGGGCACGGCGGAAACGGCCTGCACCGTGCGTGGCCCGTTTGTGCTCAGCCCCAATGTGCCCGTCTTTGCCGCACCTGGCGATGAGTTCACCGCCAGCCTCACGGTGGCGAACAACCTGGAAGGGGCTCAAGCAGGTCCCGCCATCAAGATCTCTGCCGCCGGCGACGATCGCGTAGAGATCGTGGACGGTGCTGACCGTGACCTTGAGGTGGCGGTGGGCGCGGAGGGGACAGCCCGGTTTCGTGTGCGGGTGAAGAACAATCTGGGTGGTGCAGAGCTGGTCTTCAAGGCCAGCGGGGGTGGAGAGCTCATGGAGCGCCGTGCCACCCTGAGTGTGCGTCCGGCAGCTCCGTTCCTCACTCATGTGCAGAGCGGTTACTTCCGCCTCGCCAAGCAGGATGTACCGGTGGAACGGGACATGTATCCCCAGTTCCAGAAGCATCAGGCCACGGCCAGCAGCGTCCCCATGGGCCTGGCCCGCGGTCTGGAGGCCTATCTCTCCGGCTATCCGCATGGATGCTCGGAGCAGATCACCAGCAAGGCCGTCTCCCGTCTCCTGGTTTCCACCGAAGTCGATTTTGGCTTCGACAAGGCGGAGGCCGTAAAACAGCTCGACAGCGCCTTTGGCCTGCTCCAGGCCCGGCAGAACAACAACGGTGGCTTTGGTTACTGGAGTGATGCCTGCTCGGGCGGCTTCGACTTCCTCACCATCTATGTGAGCCAGTTCCTCACCGAGGCCAAAGACGCCGGATTCGCCGTGCCGGCAGACCTGCTCGACGGTGCCAAGAAACGTCTGTTGCAGATGGCCAAGGGGAAACCCTCCGGCCTGAACGAGACCTATCTCCAGGCGGCTGCCATTTACCTGCTGACCCGTCAGGGGGAGGTGACGACGAATTATGTCCTGAACCTGCGCGATACCCTGGAGAGCAAATACAAGGATCAGTGGGGCAGAGATCTCACCGCTCCCTACCTGGCCGCCACCTATGCGCTGCTCAAGCAGCCCAAGGAAGGTCTCGCCCTGATCACCCAGTACCGCAAGCTGGCCAAGGCCAAGACCCCTTCGGCACGCTGGCTGGGCATGTACTACGATGATCCGCAGGTGAACAATGCCCTGGTGTTTGCCCTGGTCTGCCGCCACTTCCCGGAACTCGCGGGTGAGATTGGCTACGATGACCTGGCGGTGATCACCGACCCCATTACCCAGGGTCGTTTCAACACCATCAGTGCTGCCAGCACCATCCTGGCGCTGAAGGCCTATTCACAGCTCGCCCAAAAGGCGGACGTGAAGGTCTCCATCGCGGAACTGGCACGCAGCGGCGGAGCCCTGAGGATGCTCATTCCTGGATCCACCGGTCTGCTCTCTACGCCCTTCTCACCCGATGCCGGCACGGTCCGCTTCCAACTGGACCAGGGCGGCAAGTCCGATCTCGGGGCCTTCTATCAGGTGGTGGAGGAAGGCTTTGATGCTGGCGAAGCCAAAGCCGCGATCACCGATGGTCTCGAAGTTTACCGCGAGTTCATCGACAAGGACGGCCAGCCTGTGACCCAGCTCAAAGTGGGAGAAGGCGCGGTCGTTCGTGTGCGCGTCCGGAACGTGAGCGAAGGCAACCTGGAGAACATCGCCGTGCTGGACCTCATGCCCGGTGGGTTCGAGGTGGAACCCAACGCCCTCCGCCCCGGTCTCGGCACCGTTCCGGGTGCCGTCTATGTGGATGTCCGTGAGGACCGCAACGTGTTCTTCTGCTCCCTGGACAAGGGTGCGGTCAAGACCTTTGCCTACCGCATCAAGCCCGTGGCCGCAGGTTCCTACACCGTGCCTCCCGTCTTCGCCGAAGCGATGTATGATCGCGGTCTGAAAGGACGCGGGGCGTCGGGGAAGGTGGTGGTGGAGTGAGGGGGGGATGGCGATGTACTCTTGGAGAAGCATGAATGAACTGCAGCGTGGCGAGACGCTGCGGCTGCGGCAGCAGTTAAAGCTGCCGCAGCATGGCCCTCCGCATCGAAGGAGTTTTGGACCCGGACTATGGATGTTGACTGGGGCTTGCTTCGAACATCAGCCGTGGATCGGGGCGAGCGTCGACAGGATGGGGGAATTTGAGTCGGAGTTGGTTCAGGCACTGCAGGGGTGTTGCGATTCCGTGATGGCCTGGGTGGTCCTTCCGAATCACTACCATGCGCTTGTGCAGACGGCCGATATCCGGGCGGTGCTTGCATCGATTGGCAGAGTGCATGGCAGAACCGCTCACAAGTGGAATGGCGAAGACAACACACGTGGCCGGCAGGTGTGGTTCAGGTGTGCGGAAACCCTGATGAAGAGCGAAGCTCACTTTTGGGCGACAACGAACTATGTGCACCACAACCCTGTGAAGCACGGGTATGTGAGGAAGTGGACAGAGTGGCCTTTCAGCAGTGCGTCCAATTATCTGAGTGAGGTAGGGGAGACTGAGGCGGCGTTGATATGGAAGAAGTTTCCCATTCATGAATATGGAGCGGGCTGGGATGAATGATCGTCAATCACCGCCGACTAAAGTCGGTACTCCAACAATGCTGTCGAGGTTGAACATATTTGGGAGGTTCGGAAGCCGGGTTGGAGTACCGACTTTAGTCGGCTCAGTGGCGAGGCGGATACTCCGTGCGGGGCTCATCACCACCGCCACCCTCACCCTCTTCTACCTCCTCCTCCCCAAACCAGATCTCTACCCGCCCAACACCACTTTCTCCCGCCAGGTCTACGACCGCCATGGTCAACTCCTGAACCTCACGCTCACGGCAGATGGCAAATACCGCGTTCGCCTGGCCCTGCACGAGTTCAGTCCGGATCTCATTGCGGCCACGCTCCAGCACGAGGACCGCCACTTCTACACCCACCCGGGTGTGAACCCCGTCTCCCTTCTACGCGGCCTCTGGGGCATGGTATCGCGCACGCCCCGCGGCGGCGGGTCTACCATCACCATGCAGTTCGCGCGTCTGCGCTATGATCTGGAAACGCGCTCCATCAGCGGCAAACTCGTTCAGGTCTTCCGCGCCCTGCAGCTGGAGCGCCACTATTCCAAGCCACAACTCCTGGAAGCTTATCTCAACCTGGCACCCTATGGCGGGAATGTAGAAGGAGCAGGCGCAGCCAGTCTGCTCTGGTGTGGCAAGCCGGTTCATGAAATTTCCCTGCGCGAGGCGGTGGCGCTGAGTGTCATTCCGCAGAGCCCCTCCCGCCGCACGCCCAAGACCAAGGAGGACAATGCAAAGCTGGCGGCGGCCCAGTACCGTCTGTTCCAAAAGGTGCAGACCGCTCGTGGACTCCGGGCAGATCCGCTGGATGGCACTTTTACCCTGCGGCCTGATCGCACCGTGCCACGTGATGCTCCACACCTGTCGCGGCGTTTGCTAGAGGAGACCCGCAACGACCTCGTGCAGAGCACGCTCGACGCCGACAGGCAAAGGACGGTGGAAGCGGCTCTCGCCGACTACCTCGGCCGCAAGCGGGAACTGGGCATCCGCAATGCCTGCGCGATCCTCGTGCATGCCCCCTCACGGGAGGTGCTGGCCTATGTGGGATCTGGTGGATTCCTCAATGATTCCATTCAAGGTCAGGTGGATGGGGTAGTGGCCCGGCGTTCCCCTGGTTCTGCGCTCAAACCCTTCATCTACGGCCTCG
The DNA here is from genome assembly GCF_000739635.1 of Verrucomicrobium sp. BvORR034. Taxonomy (GTDB): domain Bacteria; phylum Verrucomicrobiota; class Verrucomicrobiia; order Verrucomicrobiales; family Verrucomicrobiaceae; genus Verrucomicrobium. Next base: position 48,356 of record NZ_BATQ01000043.1, read on the forward strand.
CTCTCGACCAGGGCTTGATCCATCCGCGTACTCTGCTGCGGGACTCCAAGGCGAGCTTCGGTGAGTACAATCCGGAAAACTTCGACCGCGGATTTGCCGGTCCCATTTCTGCTTCGGAGGCGCTCTACCGGAGCCGGAACATCCCGGCAGTGTCCCTGACCCAGCGATTGGCTGCTCCAGGGCTGTACGGCTTCATGAAACAAGCGGGTGTGGCCCTGCCGAAGTCGGCGGATCACTACGGGCTCTCGCTGCCGCTCGGAGGGGGAGAGGTGACCATGGAGGAACTGGCGGGCCTGTACTCACTGCTTCTCGACGATGGCAAGCCTCGCCCGCTCCGGTATCTGCATGAAAATCTGAAGGAGGGCGCTCCGCAACAAGCTGCTGAGCCGCTGCTCACCCCGGAAGCTTGTTTCCTCGTTCGAGACATGCTCACCCTGCGTGAGGGAGACGACGCTGCCTTCGACGATCCCAACGTGCACTGGAAGACCGGGACCTCCCACCGCTTTCGGGACGCCTGGGCGGCGGGCATGCGGGGCGACTACGTGCTGGTGGTCTGGATCGGCAACTTTGACGGCCGGGCCAATCCCGCCTTCGTGGCCAGAGAGTGTGCCGCGCCTCTCTTGTTTGAGACTTATCGCCGCCTGCGTCTGCCTTTGAAGGAATCGTCTCCGCCCGCCGGAGTGGAACGCATTGAATTGTGTGCCGTGTCGGGCCAGATGCCCACGCCCCATTGCCAGCACCGCCTGCACGGCTGGTTCATCCCCGGCGTCTCACCGGTCACGCCGTGCGATATCCATCGCGAGATCCTGGTGGATCCTTTGACGCATCTGCGGGTGCTACGGGACGATGGAACCCGGGAACTGCAAAGAGAGGTGCATGAATTCTGGACGCCTGACCTTCTCGAGTTGTTCCGACAGGCGGGCGTTCCCCGCCGGGAAGCGCCTGCCCTAGAGCCGGGGTCTGCCCCTTCCTTGGCAGGCGGAGACAGCCGGGCTGCGCCCCGTATCGTCTCACCCCGCACGGCGCTGGTGTACACCATCCGTGCCAGTGATCCCAGCCATCGCACCATCTCGTTGCTCGCGGAGACGTCGGCCGGCGTGCGCAAGGTCTTCTGGTTTGCGGGTCAGCAGTTTCTCGGTGCCTCAGAGCCTGCCAAGCCACTGTCTTGGGAGCCTCGGGCTGGAAAGTGGACGGTCCAGGTCATGGATGACCGGGGACAGTCCTCGTCTTGTCAAATCCGGGTGGAGATGGTGGAGTAGTTCTCCCAGCGATCTTCACAGAATCAGCATGCAGTCGCCATAGCTGTAGAAGCGGTAGCGCTCGTGGATGGCCTCCTCATAGGCACGGAAGATCAGGTCCTTCCCTGCCAGGGCGCTCACCAGCATCATGAGGGTGGACTTGGGCAGGTGGAAGTTCGTCACCAGGGCGTCCACCACTTTGAACTCGTAAGGGGGATAGATGAAGATGCTGGTCTCCCCGTCAGCCGCCTTCAGTTCGCCGTGCTTCTGCGCGATGGATTCCAGCACGCGGGTCGCGGTGGTGCCGACGGCAATCACCCGGCCGGCTTCGTTGATGCGCCGGGCAGACTCTTCATTGAGGAAATAACGCTCGGAATGCATCACATGGTCGGTGATGCGGTCCGCCTTCACCGGCTGGAAAGTGCCCACACCCACATGCAGCGTCACAAACGTGTGTGGCAGCGTGGCCAGCAGCTCAGGCGTGAAGTGAAGGCCGGCGGTGGGAGCGGCGATGGAGCCCTCGTGTTTGGCAAAGACGGTCTGATAGCGCTCCTTGTCCTCGGTGCGCTCCTCACGCTCCATGTACGGAGGCAGGGCCAGGTGCCCGAAGGCGGTCTCATCCACTACTTGATCGAACTCAATGAAGCGGTCACCATTCTCGTAAATCTCCTTCACCGTGCCGGTGGCGGTGCCAATGGTGATGGTGTGCCCCACACGCAGTTTCTTGCCAGGCTTCACCATGCAGCGCCACTGGGTGGGCGTGGCAAAGGTGAGCCTGAGGAGCTCTTTTGAACCGTCGTTGGAGAAATACCGGGCGGGAAGCACCCGGGTGTCGTTGAGCACCAGGAGATCGTCAGGCCGCAGATACTTCGGCAGATCCGTGAAGGAGCGATGTTCAATCGTCCCGGATTCGCGATGCACCACCAGCATCCGCGAAGCGGAGCGGTCTGCCAGGGGTTCACTGGCGATGAGCTCCTCGGGGAGCTGATAGTCGAAGTCTGAGGTCAGCATGCGGACGGGAACCGGCGCAAAGTTCTAGGCGTTAACTCGAGATGTCTCATCCTTTTTGACTGCGGATGGCAGGAAGAACGCCATGGCACAGCCGACGAGGAAGAACACAGCCCCGATCCCCGGAAGCAACAGGGTGACACCCGTCACGCCGGGTTCCAGTACCGCCAGGGAGGGATCCTTGGGCGAGTAGTGCACATTCACTTCTGTGCCCACCTTGTACTTGTTCTGCGTGGTCCTGGCTCCGGCGGGATTGCTGGAACTGCCGGAGCCAAACGAGACTCGCTTCGCAGAGTAGGTGGTCCCTTCTACGAGGTAGTCATACACCACGTTCGCGCTGTAGGTGGTGGATCCCTTGTCACTGCGGCGACGGTCCACCTCTGAGATCACCACCTTGCCCGGCACGGTCGGCCAGTTCTTGCTGGCGGAGGCGTTTCGTAGGTTTGTCACCCCGGCATACATGATGCCGCCTCCCACCAGGATGAAGATCCACGGGAAGATGATGGTGAAGAAAAACCGCATGCCCGGCCCCATGGGTGCGCTGGACCTCGATGAGTTGACGGTGTGCTTGAGCATGCGGTAGGAGGGTGCGGTTTGCGAGCGCGCGGGATGACTGGACTAGATCGTCATGGACGAGTAGCCGCCGTCCACCACCATCTCGTGGCCGGTGATGAAGGAACCGGCGGCATTGCTCGCGAGCAGCAGAGCGGCACCCACGAGTTCCCTGGCCTCGCCAAAGCGGGCGGCTGGCGTGTGCGACATGATCTTGGCGATGCGCTCGGGCACGAGCACCTTCTTGTTCTGCTCGGCGGGGAAGAAGCCCGGGACCAACGTGTTCACCCGGATGCCCAGAGGGGCCCACTCGCGGGCGAGGTTCTTGCTCAGGTTGTGCACCGCTGCCTTGCTCATGGAGTACGTGAACACGCGGCTCAGAGGCAGGAGGCCGGACATGGAGCCCAGGTTGATGATGGAGGCTTCCACCTTGTTGTCCACGAAGTAGCGGCCGAACACCTGGCAGGCGATCACGACGGCCTTGGTGTTGATGTTCATGATGCGGTCATACTCCTCCTCCGGGATGTCGAGGAACGGGGTGGGGGAGTTCACCCCAGCGCCGTTGACGAGGATGTCCACACCACCGTGGTCTGCCACCACCTTGGCTAGCAAGCCTTCCAGATCGGCACGCTTGGCGGCATCCGCAGCGATGAAGCTGCCCTTGCCACCGGCTTCAGCGATCGCGGCCAGCCGCTTTTCCGCCTTGGCTGCATCCCGGCCCACCAGCACCACATGCGCCCCGGCAGAAGCGAAACCTTCAGAAATGGCACCGCAGAGTTCGCCGGTGCCGCCAATCACAACAGCGGTTTTGCCAGACAGATCGAAGAGGGAAGTGGACATGGAACGGATCGTTGGGAGGGATGGAATTGAGCCTCGAAGGGCGGTCAAACATGGCGGGATGGCCGGAGAGAGCAACCCCCAGTGTCAGCTTCTTGGTCGGGAAAGGCAGCCCCAGAGCATCCAGATCCCTGCCGCCGTGATCACGACCCCGGGGAACATCCACCCCCAGCGGGTGTAGAAGGTGAGTTGCTGCTCCCGACCGACGACTCCCTGGAGAGTGCCTTCCGTGAGCGTGGGGAGGCGGGCGGTGACCTTCCCCTTGGGACTGACGATCTGGGTCACTCCAGAGGAGGAGGCCACGGCAAACCAGCGATGATTCTCCGCCGCTCTCATGCGCACCAGCTCGGAGTGTTGTTCATGCTGAGTTTGTCCCCACCCGGCGGGATCCATGCTGGGCACGGCAAAAAACTCCGCGCCCGACCGGGTCATGTGACGCGGCACATCTTCGAAGTCGTTGTCGAAGCAAATGGAGGTGCCAATCCGCCCCAGTGGCGTTTCTACGGGATAGGAACCCGTTCCGGGCACTCCTTCATTGAAGAAATGGACCAGATGGCGCTTGGCGTGGGTGCCTAGCGTCCCGTTTTGGTCCATGGCGAGAGCGGTGTTGTGCGAGCCCTTCCCATCGGCTGTTTTGGCGTACATCCCGAGCACGAATACGCTGTCCTTGAGGATTGCCATTTTGCGCAGCCGGTCCCATGCGGTCGGATGCTGTCGCAGGTCGATGGAAGAGCTCAGCTCTGGCCACACGATGAGCTGTGTTCCCTTCTCCGCCTGGGTGCTTGCTGCGAGATAGCGGTCGAATTGTGAAGATTCGTCCTGAACGAGCATGATCTTCACGGGTGACTTCGGCTCTGGGGGTGATTGGTCGTGCCAGTTCCACGCCCCCAGCCCGAGCATGACAAACAGGCCAACGCCGCTCGGTCGCGTGGCTTTGTCCATCAGGAAAGCTGCCCCTACCACTACCGCAAAACTCACGCCGTAGACTCCAATCCAAGGTGTTAGGGGATTGGGGCCAATGGCCAGCCCCGGCGTGGCCCACGGGAACTCCAGCCAGAAGTACTCGGACCGTATGTACTCGCAAGTCAGCCAACTGGCGGCGATGAGCCATCCCTTTGTCCGCGGGTGGGAGGTGTGGGCCGAGACGATCGCGCACAACCAGCCAAAGGTCGCAGTGAATAGGGCAAGGATGGCAAAGAGCGCCAGGCTGAAGGCTCCAAAGACCAGCCACAACCACGAGAGTGTGATCCCATAGGCTGCCATGCCGAAGACAAATCCCAGCCTGGCAGCAGCCTTCGGTGACCGCCCTTGCAGCGCTTTCAGCAGAAGAAAAAGGGCGGGCACCACCGCCCAACGCCAGTTCAGCGGAGCGAATGCCAGGGAAAAACATCCTCCGGCAAGGATCACTTGCAGCCAGTGATGCGGACGGGCGGTGGAAGCTGCGGGAGTGGGAGTTTTTTGTGCGAACGACACACCGCACCCTGAAGGATGTCCCCGCTTCGGGCAAGAGGTTCCCGAAGCGGAACCCGTCCGCAAATTTTACTGGCAGCGCGTCAGAAGCGGGCTTCGAGGCCCAGCACCGGTCCGTGGGACACCGTGTCCAGAGTGAAGCCTCCCTTGCGGTAGTCCATGCCCAGCCCCCGGTACCCGGCGGCCACGCTCACGTTCTCGCTGACTCGAACGCCGAGGCCGCAGAATCCCTGCCAGACAAGACGGGAACTGGCCCCGAATCCTCCGATGTCACCGCTGTAGCGAATGAAGAGCTTGTCCGTCAGCGAGACCTGCCCCCGCAATCCGATGATGGGATCCGCAAAATCCACCTCTTGTTCTGCGGACACCTCGCCGCCGCCGACAAGCCTTCCGGTCAGTCCTGACTCCAGCAAGGTGACACGGGCTCCGGCCAGAAGGTCGAGGTAACACCGGTCCGTGGCAATGGCGCGAAAGGCGATGAACGGCGTCAGCAACCATTGCTTCTGCTCGAACCGGAAACTGTTAAAGAGGAATCCTCCGCCAGCGAAGTCTTGGGAGGTCTTGGCATAGACGACATCCAGCCCTGCGGACCACCGTCCCACTCCGGCCTCCACCACGCCCATGTAGGCCATGTCGAGACTGTCGAGCGTATCTCCCATGCTGATGTCCACCGGGGTGGAGAGCCGGCCAATGCTGACGTCTCCCTCCATGGCGGCGAGCCAGCTGTACGGGGCGATTCGGAACCACCACTCGTCGCCCTCCACAGCATCTTGAGTTTGCAGTGGGGTGACTGCTTTGGCGTCAACGGTGCCTCCGAGCACGGTGTAGGTGGTGCTGGTGAAGCCGAGTGTCAGTAAGAGCGGAATCAATTTCATAGATCGATTGGGCTATCAGGGGGAATGTCGGTTCAGTAGAGCAGGCCGCGGCGGCCGCGAACTTTGTCATTCACGTTTTCCCGTTTGTCCCAGTAGTCCTCCGCCCGGTCTCCCGGGCCGTGGTAGTGCCTGCGGTCATGCCGGTCTTCACGGCGGTCCACACGGTCTTCGACGCGATCAACATGGCCGGCGGCGCAGGAGGAGAGCAGGATCAGGATGGTGGCAGAGCCAAAGGTGAGAAGGTTGAGTTTCGTCATGGGATGGGTGGGTGGTTATAGAGGAAATAAGAAAGTGACACCAGCGCGCAGCCCCCACTCGGGGCCACCGGTGGGCCCCTCGGCATACCAGCGGCCACCGACAAAGGCTTGCACGGGCTGTGAGCCGACCTTGAAGAGCTGGGACAGCACGACGTTCAGCGGCACCGTCCACTGGCGTGCCTCCCAGTCGTAGGTGGACTCGGCACTCAGTGAGAGGGTGGTGCCGGTCTTCGCCACGTAAGCAGCAAAGGGCTGAATGAAGGTGGCATTGACTTCGCCGCGGTCATCTTCACCAGCATAGGACCAGACATGGTTCGCAAGCACACCCCAGGTCCACGGGCCAGATTGCTTCAATGCCAGCGCCGTCGGTCCCGCTCCCCATTTGCCGGAGCCCAGGAGGTCATCTGTGCCTGTGGGCCAGAGCAAGGCCGGTCCCGCCGCCAGAGTCCACCCGCCCACCGGTTGTTTGGGGGAGAAGAAAAAGCTCTGGAGCGTGTCGCCCAGCCCGGTGGCATCGTCGATCCCGGGAGCCGGGGATTCGGCATCGATTATTGGCAGAATCGTGCGGACGATGAGGTTCCAATCCTCATTCAGGTCAAACGGGATGACCGGCTGCACATTCAGGGTGAAGCGGGAGGCATCGTTCACGCCGATGCCGGTGTCCCAGTTGGCCTGGAGAGGCACGGAGATCAGGCTGGCCACGGGATTGGCCAGTTGTTTGGCCAGATCGGCATCAGCATCAGCAGCCTGCAGCTGGGCGGGAGCCAGCAGGCCGAGCGCGGCGCACAGGCACAATGAGGGGAAGGGACTGGTAAACACAGCCATGGCAGATGATTGAGGTTGAGGTGGGGATGTTGGAAATTACCTGGCTGCTTGGGCCTCGGGGAAAGACCAGGTGCCGTTGAGGATCTCCGGGCGCGGCCGGTAGAGCCGCACCATGTAGTTCCAGCCCTTCACGATGGGCAGGTAGTTTGCGCCGGGAGCTTTTGTCCCGCCGAATTGAACCGTGATGGTGCCGTCTGTGGCTTTTACCGCGGTCAGGTTGTTGACCGTGTAGGCATCCTCTTTGTTGGCCTCGAAGAAGCCTTCTCCGTTGTACACGCTGATGGACCAGAACCCGTCCACTGGCACGTCTTTGATCTTCAGGACATAGGGGGTGATGCCATCATTCTGGGAGGGCACGATATTGAGATAGGTGGCGTCCTGTTCGGGATTGCCTCCCCAGCCTGAGGCCACGCCCAGCAGGCGACGCACCGGCTCCACTTCTGCCTTCGTGCCGAACATCTTGTTCTTGTCCGGCAGGGTGTCTGCCAGCACACAGAGGGCATCACGCACCTTCTTCTGGCTTGCCGCATCCCACACCGGCACCTCGAATGTTCCAGGCTTCTCCTGCCGTGCTTTCACGCGGTCCTGCAGCGCGTGCACCGCTTTCAAGTCTGATGGATTCGCCGGGTCCACCAGGATGCGCAATGCCAGTGCGACGTAGCGGGTGCCGATCTTCTCACGGGAAAACGTGTATTCACCTGGAGAGTAGATGACGCCGTGTGTGTACTGGTCCTGGTCAAAGACCTGCATGGAGATGAAGCGTCCGGACGGCTCCGGCAGCGTCACGGTGACGGGGCCGGCCTCCAGATCGAACACGGCGGCAGAGTAGAGCGTGTCCCGGTTCATCCGTACGATGTTCTGTTCCGTGATTGGGGTCACGGCACGGTTGTGGTTGAACTTGGCAAAGCCACCCAGTTTCACCATGGAGGCAAAGTACAGGTCTGACTCGGCACGACCGAAGTTGTCCACCGTGACAGGCAGAGGTTTTTCTTTCTCCGACGGTTGGGCGACCAGTGCAGAGTGGAAGAGAACGACAGCGAGGAAAAAACAAGGCTTCATGCTAAGGGGAGGTTCTATTTCACGCGGTTGACGGCAGGAGGGGTCCAGCTTCCGTCCAGGGCTTCTGGTCGTGGCGAGTAGATGCGCAAGGTGGGCTGGATGCCACCGCTCTTGGGTGCAGGCAGCCAGTTGGGTTCTTTCTCAGAACCCGGGGATTCGGACTGGATGTAGATGTCGAGCGAACCGTCCGGGTTGAACTTCAGCGGATCGCGGTCGCCGATGGCGAATCTGTTGATGGGATTGGGGACTTGAAAGCCCTCCTCATCGTACATGGTGAGGGACCAGAAGGCATTTGCGGGCGGCGTGTTGCCTTTGGCAAAGTGCAGCACGTAGTGGTTCGTGGCCATGAGCGGCTTGCCTTCAGCGTCTGAAAAAGCGGTCGGGTAAATGGCATCCTCTTGCAGGTTGGCCCCCAAGCCGCCCAGAGCGACTGCTGCACGGTGCAGGTAGGATGAACCGTACACGCCCATGAACTCGGAAAGGTTGTTCCAGCCATCGATTCGTTTGCCCATGTTTTTGATGCGGGTGACCATGTCATCCATCGCTTGTTTGGCCCCGGCGTTGATCGCATCGACTGTGGCGGCGTTCAGCTTGCTGGAGTCCCAGTCTTTGCCAGGCTGCAACCCTAGGGCTCGCATGCGCTGCAGGATGGGATAGTCAGTGAGGTGCGGGGGATGAACCTTTAACAATTGGGAAAATAGCGTGAAAAACTGGACGCCATTCATCTTGCTTACTTGCACCAGAGGGGGCGTTGTATTGTCGATTGCCGGATCGACGGGCGATGCTGCTGGCGTGTAGTCTTCCTTGCCCCAGTGATCCAAAGGAGTCAGCTTCAAGCCGTCTTGGAACTTGTGGACATTCGCATAGTCAGATGGACCGTTCGTCTGCGTGCGGCCCATCACCCAGACAATCGGGGTGGGGGACTCCAGCCTTTCCACGTTCGCGGGAAGGCTGCCCTTCCAGCCGGGAGGAACGTAGGCATAATGGCCCGCCTTCGTTCCGGTGGTGCGTGAGCCAAGCGAAGAGAAGATGTCCGACCACATGTCCAATGACGGAATGAGGTAGTATCTCCCTCCGCTGTCAGGGACGGTCAGGATGATGGGCCCTTGGGAGAGATCCAGCCATGCGAACGAGTACAAGGTGTCGAAGTTGAATCGTACGACATCCTTCGCATTCGCGTCCGGGTACGTCCTGAACAGGGCGAACTGGTTGATGGGTGCCCGCCCTTCCACGGAGGTGGCGTTGGGCACGTTGGTCGTCTGCTTCAGGGTGACGTCCATGAGGACGAGCGGATAGGCGTAGTGGTAGGCTTCGCGGGCCAGGCTCTGCACTTTCGAGGGTTCGAGATCTGACTGAGCGAACACGCTGCTGTGCAGGGCCACGACCGAGCAAATGAGCGGAAGGACTGATTTCATGGCAGTTTGCTTTTGTGAGGCAGCTGGAAACGCCGCGCGGATGATGGGTTGCCAAAATGGTGGCCTGTCGGGCCTGGAGTGACCGGGGGCCGTTGGACGAGTAAGACAAATTGCTGGATGCGTTATTTGAATAGCAGCCTGTCGCATGTGGAACAACCTGTCCCTGGGTGCAGGTCTGTGGCATGCTTGCGGGTGGCGAGCCTTGACGAACGGGGCATCCTCTCGACGATGGGGCGCGTGGTCGTTCACTCGCAACAAAAACCATTGATGTGGTCGAAGCCGGTGTTGGGATTCGTCTGCTTGGCTTGTCTCCTCTCTCCGTGCAGGGCTGCGGGGGAGTCGGACTTTGCACCGCCTTCCTTGCCGTCTGCCCCTGCCAGAGTTTCTGAGAGCCCTCGCCCGTTGAAGCAACGCCAGATTCTGGTACTGAACAGTGAGGGCTCACTGCTCCCCTTGATCTCCCAACTCAACCGCGATGTGGTGGAGGCGATCAAGACAGAATTTGGCCGTGACACAGAGGTCTTCGTGGAATGGCTTGATCTCAGCCGCTTCCATTCCAAGGAGTACGAGGGACAGCTTGTGGAGTTTTTGGCCCGTAAATATGACGGGCAGAGCCTTGCCGGGGTGGTGGCCGTGACGGAGATGTCACTGCGGTTTGCCGCTGCGCATCGCGAGCGGCTGTTTCCCGGAACTCCGGTTGTGCATGTGGCCGTGCGTGAGAGCGAGGCCACCCGCTGGAACAAGGTGCCCGGCATCTACGGCGAGGCGGTGGACTATGATCCTGTACCGACGATCAAATTTGCCCTCGAGGTGCATCCCGGTTTGAAGCGTGTGGTCGTCATCACCGGAACAGCTCCTTTTGACCGGCTTTGGGAGGGCTACATCAGGATGCGGGCTGGGCAACTGGAGGGCCGTGTGCAGTTCGATTTCTGGGCGGGTTTGTCCATGGCGGAGATCCGCCAGCGTCTTGCTGGGTTGGGGGAGGATTCGGTGGTGCTATCACCCAGCCTGCTCAGCGACGGTGCTGGGGAATGGATGATCGGAGGCGAGGCGCTGGAGAAGATCGCGGAGGTGAGCCCGCGGCCTGTGTACTCCGTCTTCGCCCAGCGAGCCGTGGAGGTAGGGGCGTTTGGTGGCATCGGGCCCGACTACAGCCAGATGGGACCTCGCGCCGCCCGCCTTCTGGCCCTGGCTGCGGCCGGGCAGCCGGTGCTCTTGTCCGGAGGGATGGCACCCTCACGCGCTTGGTTCAACTGGCCCCAGCTCAAGCGTTGGGGGATTCAGGAAAGTCAGCTTCCCCCACAGAGTGTGATCGTGAACCGGGTGCCCACCTTCCTGGAGGCCTACTGGGGGCGGGCGCTGACAGCCGTTGTCATCATTTTGGTGCAGAGCGCGTTCATCACCGCTCTGCTCATCCAGTGGCGACGGCGTCAAAGGGCTGAGGAACAGCTCGCGGTGAAGCGGGATGAATTGGCGCACCTCACCCGGGTATCCCTGCTCGGTGAAATCTCGGGCACCTTGAGTCATGAGTTGAGCCAACCCCTGGCGGCCATCAAGCTGGGGGTGGAGGCGGCCCAGATGCATGTCGGCCTTCAGGGAGAGGGTGGGGAAACGGGGCGGCTGTTGCAGAATATCGCCCGGGCCAATGACCGCGCCTGTGGTTTGCTCGACCGGGTGAGAAGCATGATCAGGCGGGAGCCTCCATCCAGAAGGAGCTTTGACTTCAATGAGTCTGTTAGGGAGGTGCTGGCACTGATGCGTGGCGAGTTCTCGACCCGCAAGGTGATGCTGATCCCCAACCTGTCTGAGGCACCCCTCGCGATCCAGGGCGATCCCGTGCAGATCCAGCAGGTGCTGGTGAACCTGATGCTCAATGGCGTCGAGGCCATGGCAGCAAGCCCGGCTGGTCAGCGGCGGCTGGAGGTGGAAACAACCTCCTTGGGCAATGGCACCGCCTCTCTGGTGGTGAGGGATCAAGGCCCCGGTTTCACCCCGGAAGTGCGGGAGAAGTTGTTTGAGCCCTTTTTCACCACCAAGAGGACGGGCCTGGGCATCGGGATGTCCATCTGCAAACAGATCGCCGAAGATCATGGCGGCTCCATTCAGGCCTTGAACGCTGAGAGGGGAGGTGCCACCATCCGGCTCGTCCTGCCTCTGACCCCCTGACCCGCTGCATGACCGATGATCGCGACGCCCTGATTTATCTCGTCGACGACGAGCCGGATTTCCTTGAGGCAGCGGCATCCCTCCTTCGCGCGGCCGGGTTCAAGGTGGCACCCTTCGCCTCCCCTCGTGATTTCCTGGAAGCATATGAACCGCAGCGGCCGGGTTGCGTGGTGCTCGACCTGGCGATGACGGAGATGGACGGTCTCCAGTTGCAGGAGGAACTGGTCCGCCGCTGCGCCACCCGGCCTGTCATCTTCCTCACGGGACAAGCGACCGTGCCCGACTCGGTTGTGGCCATGAAAGCGGGGGCGTTCGACTTTCTGATGAAGCCGCTCAAGGGGACGGAGCTGATCGAGACGGTGAGGCAGGCCTTGAGAAAAGACCGGGAGGCGCAGCGTTTCCGGAAGGTGTTTGAGTCGCTCACGCCCAGAGAGCGGGAGGTGCTCCAACTGGTCGTGGAGGGGTTGATGAACAAGGAAATTGCGGATCGTCTGGGAATCGCCCAACGCACCGTCAAATTTCATCGCGCGCATCTGATGGACAAGCTGGGGGCCCAGTCCGTGGTGGAGCTCCTGCATGTCTCCCGGGCGCTCATGGTCTAGCGGGGGGCTCTCCGTGCTCATTTCACGACCTCCATGGTAGGAGGCCCCGTATTCCTTTTGGAGACTGTGGGGTCGTTGCCTGTCCCTTGACCGGACCCGCATGTCCGACCAAGGTTGCATCAACGGCAATGTGGAAAGAGATACTCATATTTTTGGCGGGCCTCGTCTGCGGGATGGGTGGCCTGTTTATATGGTATGGCCTCCGTTTCATGTCGGATCTCAAGACGGCCCGCCATGCCTCGGCAGCGGAGCTTTTCACCCATGAACCGGGCGAGCGGGACCGGGCAGCCCTGGCGGTCGTGGAGGCGTGCAAGAACCGCATGCGCTGGCACACAAACCCCAATCCAGAGTGGTTCCCGCCGCTGGTGGACGAGATTCCCCGGCTGGTGAAGGAGATCGCGCTGGTGTACCACCCGGATTCGCCGCACCCGTTGCTCGCACCGGGGCTGAGCCATTTCACGCGCGCCATTCAGCTTGCAGCCACGGATGTGACCGACTTCCTGCAAACCCGCACTGTTGGCAAGCTGGTGGATGTAAGTGCCCACACGGCCTACAAGACCTGGGAAAAGGGGAAGGAAATGATGCAGCACGAGACCGTGCAGAAGCTGAACAAGTGGTACAAGCGGCTGCTGCCCGTGTGGCAGGTTCTTCGCTGGAACAGCCCCCTGACATGGGCCTCCATGGCGGTCTCAAACGTGGCGGCTCGGACGTTGCAGCCTGCCATCGTGGATATTGTGGCGCGTCGCGCCGTGGAGCTCTACAGCGGCCGGGTCATGACCAAGGGTGCGGCACCCGGCCTGCTGAAAATGGAAAACGGGGAGCACCCGTAGGCGACTCCCCGTTTCAAAGAATGGCTGCTGCAGCTTATCGCTGCACCTTGGCATCGCCGCCTTGAGCCAGCTTCAGCACCTCGGCCAGCGTGGCCATGCTGGTGTCTCCCGGAGTGCTCATGGCGAGCGCGCCGTGGGCCGCACCCAGATCGAGGCTCAGCTGTGGCGTCTGGCCGGTGAGCATGCCATAGACGAGCCCTGCCACAAAACCGTCGCCCCCGCCAATGCGATCCATCAGATCGAGGTTGGGGTAATTCTTGGCCCGATGGAAGGCTCCATCGATCCAAGCCAGCGCGCCCCAGTCATTGCGGGAGGCGGTGTGCACGCGGCGGAGCGTTGCTGCCGCCACTTTGATGTTGGGATAGCGCTCCAACATGCCGGTGATGCCCTTTTGCAAGGCGGCGGATTGGGCCGCGAAGATGTCATTGGGATCATCGTTACCGGCAATCGCCGCTGGCTCGTCGTCCGTCAGCACGCCGAACATGACATCCACATGCGGAGCAAGGCGGTGGTTCAGAGCTTGGGCCGTGGGGAAGCCGCCCCTGGACTGCCAAAGAGAGGGACGGTAGTTGAGGTCGTAGGAGACCGTCACGCCGTGGCGCTTGGCCGCCTCGCAGGCCTCGATGGTGAGCTGGGCCGTGGTCTCGGAAAGGCCGGCGAAGATGCCGCCTGTATGCAGCCAGCGCACCGCGCCGTTGGCAAAGATCTCATCCCAGTTGTAGTCGCTGGGCTTGAGCTGGGAGGCAGCGCTGTGGCCACGATCCACGCAGCCCTTGGCTCCGCGAATGCCGAAACCGCGTTCGGTGAAATTGATGGGATTGCGCACGGCGCGACCGATGCCGTCGTATGGTACCCACTTCACGTAGGAGGTGTCCACACCGCCCTGCAGGATGAAATCTTCCAGCAGGCGACCGATCTCGTTGTCGGCAAAGGCCGTCAGCACGCCTGTGCGCAGACCAAAGCAACGGCGCAATCCACGCGCCACATTGTACTCGCCGCCGCCTTCCCAAGCGGTGAACTGGCGGGACGTGCGGACGCGGGACTCGCCCGGGTCGAGACGCAAAAGGACTTCACCCAGGGCGAGGAGATCGAGAGAGGCGGTGGACGGAGCGGACATGAGCCCCGTCAGCTAAGCGAGCGAGAGACGGGGCGCAAGTATCCAGTGGGCGGTGCGTCGGTGCGTCAGTGGGCAAGGTTTTTCAAAAGGCGCTCGATTTTTCTTTGGTTGTAGAACCCGTGGATCGGAAATCTGACAGGGGATTCAGCCCCTCGCAGATGCACGACGAGTTCGTGGCGGGTCCGGCTTTCGATCGAGTAGCTCTCGATCTCTTGCGCTTGAAGGGTAATCGTCTGGACTCGGTCCGTGAGAATCAAAGCCTCACCCTCCGTTGCGATGAATCGGCGGCGGGGACGGTAGAGCAGCCACACCCCAGTTGCTGCCGCCAGAGCCACTCCGAGGGCTTCTGCCCACGACCATGTGAAATTGAACACAAGCTGCTGGAAGGTGCCGATTCCGAGGATCAGAGAGGCGATCAGCCCCTCATGCGAGTGAGTGGCCAGTCTGCGACGAACGGGGCTGGGTGGTGTCATCGTGGTGTTGGAATTCACCCGCTAGCTCCAGTGGGTTCGGATGATGACTGTGCCCCGGTCTGGATGATAAATCATTCGAGCAAACGTGGCGCCGTCTCCGGCGGGTATGTCGTAGGTAACCGTTCCATCCCTGTCCGTCGTCTTCTTGGTCTCGGGGTCGACGATGCCTGGGCAACTCTCCACCCATTTCGAGATGTCAGATGGATTCCCGAAGAACGTCACCCTGAATCCACGGGTGAACATGCTGCCGCTGGTGGTGATGGTGAATCCTTCCACGTCCGTGGGGAAAGGGCTCAGACGGGCCCATTCCAAGGTCGCAGCACGGGCGCTGGGTTCTGTGAAATAAGGGTAGCCGGGCGGCCCGGGTGTGATGCCGACACCCAGTGCCAGAATCACGAGTCCTGCTACGGCGGAAATGCCGCCCAGAAGAACTCCGCCGATGAAGCATCGTTTGCGTCCGTGTGCCATGATTTGAGAAGGACTGTCGCAGCAATGGAGCTGGCAATTGAGTCCTTGCAAGCAAGGAGAAAACGGGACTGTTAGGCGCGTGAGGTCTATCACGCCCATCTTTGCGACACCATCGACACCCTTTTGGTAAGTTCACCGAAGTAGGGAAGGGGAGGTTTTTTTGGCGTAACTTGGAAATAGGATGTCGATGGTGTCGCAAATTCCATGGACATCGCATCTGTCTGACGTGGAGGCGTTGATGGCAGTTGGGGAAAAGCAGGTGCTGTCGGCCTCCCCACCTGATCCTCCTCTTTGGAGGTACCCAACGTTGACTCGCCTAGGGCTCGTCCAACGTTGGGCTGTGTTAGAGATCCCCGCTGGGGATCAACTTCGAACTGAGACGGACGCTTCCAGGTGGTTCCCTGGCGGGTCGGTTCTCAGTTGATAGTCTCCAGAGCGGATTTGGGCCTGAAAGGCCCACAGAGCCCAGCCCAGGGGCAAAGGCCACGAAGTGGACGGAGACCCCCTGGGTGTCTCCGCAGAAGGTGATCAGGTGAGGATGCTACAGAATTCCCTTTCTTCCCACCGCCCTCAACACCTCCAGGTCAATCGGAGGTGATGTCGTGCGCTGCCTGACGTTCGCGGCAAGATGCGTGCGCTCCCCTAGCAGCTCCCGAGTACCCAAGAGATGCACTACGGCTTCCCAATCACCTTAGCTGGGAACTTCGGAAACAATACTGAAGTCGCGACGGTTGCAGACGGAGAGTTGTGAAAGGTCATCTTGCCCTTCACATCGCAAAGCCAGACCTCTTTGGCACCGTAAGCAAAATAGAGCGTCAGCTTCTCCTGCATTTCTGCCTTGGAATTCGACGGAGAAAGGATCTCCACGCAGAGATCAGGCGCGGCGGTCAAAGTGTCATCTTTCGCGTGAGCCTTCTGAAAGGCTGCGGATCCCCACGCCACGTCTGCTACTTTCACCCCTTCAGGCGTCTCGATTGCCGCTTCCAGCAGGAGATAGCCAGATTTGGTCAGCCGGGACAGTCGGAGATGAATGTCGGACTGCTGCTGGCTGTGCCAGTGTTTCGTAGGACTCATGACAATCTGCCCGTAGCGATTGGTCTCAATTTTGTAAGGCAGATCGGCCAAAGACCGATCTGCGCAAACTTCATCCCAAGTGAGTCCTGGCATAGCCAAGTAGGATACCCTACACCTCGTACGTTGGCAATGCCGCCACGTCGAACTTCGGCAGGCCGCACTCTTCGGCGATCTCGTTGAGCGCCTCGACTTCTGCATCCGTGAAGAGCAGGCCGCCCGCCTTGGCGGTGTGGCTAGCGTTGTCCGCCTCGGGTTGCCCGGGCAGCATGCACTTTTCGTTCCCGTGACCCAGGATGTCCTGAAGGACGGCCTTCACGTTCTGGGATTGGTTGCGCCCCTTAGCGAAGAGACCGGAGCCGATCGCATCTGGATGAATCACCTGGAAGTAGAAGCTGCTGGTGCGCTTCTCGCCTGCTTCGAGAGGCTTGTCCTTGAAGTCGGGATGGCCGCCGCCGCCACGGATGGTCGGGAGAGAGCCGCCGATGAGGGCTCCCATCACTTCGATTAGCAGGGAGAGGCCGTAGCCCTTGTGCGCACCAAAGGGCAGTAGCCACTGAGCCTTGTGCGGGTCGTCGGTCGGGTTGCCTTCAGCATCCACAGCCGCGCCGGGAGGCAGGGGCTTGTTCTCACGACGGAGTTGTTGCACGCGACCCATGGCTACTGTGGAGGTGGCCCAGTCGATCACGATCGGGAACCCGCAGGCATCCATGGTCGGCAGACCCCAGGAGTGCGGGTTGGTGCCCAGCACAGGGAACTTGCCACCAAAGGGCACCACCTCACCGAGAGTGGAGGTGCAGTTGGTGTAGGCGATGTACCCCTTCTTGGCGGCATCCATGACGTAGCCACCGCCCCAGAGGTAGTGGAAGGCGTTGTCCACGCTCACCTGACCGATACCGTACTGGTCGGCCAGCTTCATGCAGGTCTCCATGGCCTCAAAGGCCACGCTCTGGCCCAGCTTGAGCTGCGCGTCCCACACCTGGCTGGCAGCGAAGGGCTTCTCAATGACCTTGATCTCGGCACCCGGTTTGCAACCGCCCACGGCGGAACCAAACAGGTGGTCCAGATGGAGGGCCTTGATGGCATTGTGCGTGCGGATGCCATGCACGGAGGCCATTTCACAGAAGCGGGCGGCGTCTTCCGCCTCAGCAGCGGTGTATCCGCGGTGGGTGTAGGCTTTGCGCACCAGATCGTTGTGCGCAGCGGTGGGAAGAATGCGATACGTTGGCATGTCAGTAATTCGGTAACTCGGAAATCCAGTGATTCAGTAATCCAATACTCCAGTGCTCCATTTTTCCAGCCGACTCAGAACTTGTTGGCCTGGATGACGTCCTTCTCGCCCTTCAGGTAGTTCACGAGGTTGAGGGTGGCGCGCATGGCCTGGCGGGGCACGCTCTCGTAGGTGCGGGAGCCAATGTGCGGGGTGATGAGGGCCTTGGGGTGCTTGAGCAGCGGGTGATCGGCCGGCGGGGGCTCTTCATCGAGCACGTCCGTGGCGTAGCCGCCTACGGTGCCAGCGTTCAACGCCGCGATCATGTCGGGCATGTTTACCAGCTCGGCGCGGGAGGTGTTCACCACCAGCAGGTCCTTGCGGCAGAGCTTGATGCGCTCGGCATTGACCAGATGGCGAGTGGACTCGCTGAGGTTGGCGTGCAGGCTCAGCACGTCAATCTCCGGCAGCATGGTCTCGATTTGCTCATGACGAGTCACGCCGTTTTCGGTGGCGAAGGCCTCCGGCCAGTAGGGATCCAGGGCGTGCACCTTCATGCCAAAGGCGATGGCGCGCTTGGCCACTTCCTGGCCGATGCGGCCCAGGCCGACGATGCCGATGGACTTGTTCCAGATCTCATGTCCCGTGACGCGCTTCCACTGGCCGTTGCGGACGGCATTGGCGGAGTCCACGAGGTTGCGCACCTGGGCCAGCAGGAGGCAGAAGGTGTGCTCGGCCACCGTGGTGTGGTTCACACCGGGGGTGAAGAGCACCGGAAGCTTGGCGGCAGTGCAGGCAGTGACATCGATCTTGTCCAGGCCGATGCCGTATTTGCTGATGACCTTGAGGCGGGGCAGGGATTTCTCCAAAACAGCCTGGGTGATTTCGTCGTCCCCGCAGAGGAAGGCGTCGAACTCACCAGCGAGTTCCAGCATGCGGCTCTCTGGGAGAGGCCCGCGCTCACGGTGGATCTCGAAGCCCTGGGATTCGAGCAGGGCGTGGTGGTCGCCAGGAGTGTCCTGGTACGAGGTGGTGGTGAGGAGGACTCGGGTCATGGGCTGGGCAAAAAAGGCGGAGTGGGGGACATAGCAGAAGCTCCGCGAGAGTCCAGCAAGATGGCAGGGCCGGGATCAGTCGATGGACAGCGGAGGGAAAACGAGTAACTTCTCCACCCCTCTGGCACATTCCCGGAATCCTGAAAATCTAACATCTTTATATGGAAAAGCAGCTCGACAATGGCCCCCAGCCACTGGACGCCATTCTCACAGAACTGACGATCAGCAATCATGACCTCGTGGCCGCCTGCCCAGAGCCGCTGACTCACAAGGCGGTGCAACGCGCCCGGAAAGGCCGCCGCCTCACTCCCAAAATGAAAGTCCGCATCACAGAAGCCCTCAACGGCCTCCTCCGTGATCGCACCCTGGACCGCCAGTTTGCGCTGAAGCAGCTGTTTACGTATTGAGCCCCTTTTTCTCGGAGCGGATCAAGGGGCCAAACGGAGCCTCTTGTGTCGAAGCATGGTGGATGCGCGTTGAGTTTTCGCGTTTCATCCCGATTGAATCATGCTGATCTCATTGGCATACTTTTGTGCACCCTGGCGCGCTCACATTGTGAGGGGTGTCCTCGCGGAACACGGAATCGACTCCCACCTATGTGGTGAAAATGCCATGTGCTTTTATGGCCCAGGCTCAGTTTTGATGGGAACCTTGTGGGTGGAGCAGGATGACACGGAAGATGCGCTGGAGATCCTGGCAGCCACTCCCGGTGTTCTCAATTCCGATCCGGCCGCTGATCAGTCCCCTGAGATGAGGGAGACGGAAATCGACGGGAGCTTTCAATCTGAGCCTGACTTCCCGAGCCTGTTGATTGGCTTTGTTGGCCTCTTCGGGGCGCTCGCCGCAGGCTATCTGGTAAACTACCTGTTCTTTTTGGTGGGTGTAGAGATATCGAGGCTTCCCGGCTTTCACGTGCATTTCGGTTTCGGGATCCTGGGCGTACTGGTGGCGGCATCTGCTGCTGCACTCATGACTCACATTTTGTTCGGTTTGATGGGGAAGGCGAAGAGGGAAGGTCTGTGGGGGCGATGCCTTCTCCTGATAGCGGGACTGGTGACGGTAGTAGCGGTCGCGATCAATTTGTATTGATGGAAACCTGCCATCTGCGAGACAGCCTGAAAAAAACGCCGCACCCCCCTGCATTGGGGTGCGGCGCGCACTACTGCATGTGGTTCACTCTACTGAGAAAACCGCTGGTCAATTCCGCAAGCCAGACACCGGCTTGTAGTGGTGGTCTTCGCCGCCCTTGAGGGAGCCGAAGTCGATGCCGAACACTACAAAGCCTTCGAAGTCCGGAGACTCGTCCGTGCAGCCAAAGAGGCCGACGAGGTCAATGTGAGTGTTGTGTGAGGGACGCCATTGAACCGAAGGTCCGATCTGGAACTTGTGTTCGCCATTGTCGCGCTCACCGGCCACGTTTTCGTATTTGAACTGCATTTCGAGGCCAGCTGAGAGCACCTGGTCGATGATGGTGTAGCTGATACCCTGAGTGACCGCGAACTCCTGCGCCTCTTCGCCGCTGGTCTCACGCTCATAGACGAGGTTCAAACCCCAGTGGAGCCGCGGGCCGAAGTCGTCACCGAGGAGGAGCTTGAACTCATAGACATCGCTGCCGTAGTCGTCATCGGTGAACTTGTACTCCCCGTACAGGGTGGGGTTCAAGGGAATGACACCCCAGTCGGCGAGCGCCCAGCGGAGCTCGACGGCAAAGTCCTTGTTCAGGGTCTCGCCCTCTTCATGCACCCAGTCATAGTAGAGGTCCAGCTGCATGCGGTAGGGCAGGCCGATCTCGATCTCTTCAATGAAGAGGTGCTTCTCAGGGGCGTCGTCATACTGACGGACGCGCCACCACTGCTCAAATCCGACTTCCCACGGCTGACGCTGGAGGTAAACGCGTGTGGTGCTGAACCGGCGGTGACCGGTCCACTCGGGCTGGTTGTAGGGGCCCACGAGGGCCTCTTCGGCCAGGGAGGAGCCGGTGGAGGTTTGGGTGGGAGGGGCATTTACCACCACGGTGGGAAGCGTGGCGGAGGGTTGTGCAGCCATAGCCGCTCCTGCCGTGAAGACGGCAAGGACGGAGGCCAGGGAGGGTGTGAGTTTCATTTAGACTTGGTTGTTGTCTGGTTGTTGCACGTCTCGCCTGTGGCGGCCGGGATGGTCGCCATCAGGAGAA
>NZ_BATQ01000042.1 GCF_000739635.1 Verrucomicrobium sp. BvORR034
AGTTGGCGCGTTCGCCATTCACATGCACCGTGCAGGCGCCGCACTGACCGTGGTCACACCCTTTCTTTGTGCCGGTGAGATGGAGCGTTTCACGGAGGGTGTCCAACAACGTGCTGCGTGGATCGATCTGCACCGTGTGCTTGGTGCCATTCACAGTGAGTTGCACTTCCACCAGCCCTTCAATGGGTTTTCCGGCGGCAGTTTTCGCGTCAGCGGCCTCTGCGAGTGGGGAAGTCAACGTCACGGAACTCGCGGCGATGCCAGACGTTCCAAAGTGTGAGATGAAGTCACGACGCGAAAGTTTGCTGGCACCTTTCGGGTGTTCATTCCCCGTGTGAGGGCTGGGCTCCTTGTCCGCTTTCATGGCAGGCTCCTTGAGCCTCTGATACGCGGCGGGTGAATCAGTCGAGTGTATGGGCTGCGCATATTGCGTCCAGAACCCAAGGAATGACGCTTGTGTGTAACTTCCAGTCTATCCAGTTGAGAACATGTCGCACCAACGAACGGCTCAGGACTGAGGAGTGCCCCGGGTTGCACTAAAGAGGGGGTGCCCGCGTATAACGATTGAGTATCGTTCCTTGTTGAATGGCAACGATGTGCTTGGCTGGACCGCCCGATAGGTGATTCCAGCTCAATCCTTCTACCGCACTGTCGAGGCCCAACTTGTGGCGGTTCAGGCTGAGGCGGGTGAGCCGTAGGATGCTTTATGTCGATGCGGCTCGGCGCATGCTCGTCTCGTGACGAGTATTGAATTTGCGGTCTTGCAACAGGGCCAAAGATGTTTAGTTGGCGCTTGGTACGAGGAGTGTACCCGGGATGCCACTACGGATTTTTTGATCGGGATTCTCGAAGAGAAGGTGCACCTCGGCGAGGCCGGTGGCGGCATCCACGGTGGGAGAGACGAAGTGGATTGCGCCCTCCAGGGTGATGCCAGCAGGGGAGTCGAGTTGAAGCTTGAGTTTCTGGCCGGAGCGCAGGTTCTCGGTGAAGCTGGCTGGCATGTGAACCCGGGCGATGAGCTGGGAGAGGTCCACGATCTTCGCCACATAGTCAGGGGTGTCGGCCCGGCGTGCTTCCACGGCCTCGCCGGCGTCGCGGGTGATTTCGGTGACGATGCCGTCGATGGGGCTGCGCAGGATGCGCTGCTCAAACTGGGCGCGAATGGTCGCGGCCTGATGCTTCAGGTTCTCGCTCTCTTCCTGAGCGGCTTTGTACTGGCCCTCAGCGACAGCGACGGTGGCCTTGGCCTTGTCCCACTCCGCTTGATTCGTGCTGCCACTGCTGCGCAGGGTCTCCAGGATGGAGAGGCGTTGTTTGGAAATCTGGTACTCTGCCTCGGCGGACTTGAGCCTCCCCTCGTTGAGGGCCTGCGCTTCTGCCTGGGCAAGCTGGGCCTCGATCACCGTGGAGTTCAGTCGCAGGATCTCCTGGCCTTTCTTCACCTTGTCGCCGGGTTTCACCAGAATGGAGCTCACCACGCCACTCTCTGCAGAGGCGAGGTCGATCTCATGGATGGGGCGCAGAAAGGTGAGGACCTGGCTGTCCGCTGCGTGGGTGCTGCCGATCATCGAAGACAGACCAAGTGCGGCTGCCATCGAGACTGACCTTAGAAAATGTGGGGCGGATTTCATGCGAGGCTTTTGCGGGTCTGGTCCATCCAGCGGTCGCGTTGTTCCATCTGGATGCGTTGGGCGTAGCGGAGTTTTTGCACGCGACTTTGCAGCGTGGAGAATAGACGGGCGGCGGCATCTGGCAAACGTCCGTCGGGATCAGCGGCCATGCGGGCGAGCTGTTTGCCGGTGTCTGGAGCGAACTGTTCGATGAGGTTGTCCTCGGCGCTGAGGAAGAAGAGGGAGGTGCCAGGCTGGCCCTGGCGGGCACAGCGACCCGCGAGCTGGCGATCGACACGGATGGACTCGCTGCGCTCCACGCCCACGACGTGCAGCCCACCCAGAGCGAGGGCTTCTGGAGGAAGGGAGATGTGGGTGCCACGGCCGGCCATATTAGTAGCCACCACCACGCTGCCTGGCTGCCCGGCCTGGGCAATGATGTCGTTCTCCTCCGAGTCCTGGCGGGCATTGAGCACGCGGTGAGGCACACCGATTCCGGTGAGGATAGCGGCGAGATCCTCGCTGATCTTGATGGTGCGGGTGCCCACGAGCACGGGTTGCTGGGTAAGCCAGCGTTGCTTCACCTCCTCCGCCACCGCATGGAGCATCGTGTCCCGGTTACGATATACGCGGTCTGGCAGGGACTGGCGGCGGCTGGGCTTGTTGGGTGCGATGGGGCGCACCGGGAGCTGGAAGAAGTGCTGGAACTCCTTGCGGCTTTCCGATCCGGTACCCGTCAGGCCGGAGAGGCTGTCATACAGGCGGAAGTAGCGCTGGCGGGTGATGCTGGCGGCTGTGTGGCTCTCCGGCGGGATATCCACACCCTCCTTCGCGGCCACCGCCTGGTGCAGGCCCTGCTGCCAGGAGCGCTCCTCATGGGCTCGTCCGGTGAACTCATCCACGATCACCACCTTGCCCTCCTGCAGAATATAGTGCTCACCGTGGTGAAAGGCGTGATGGGCGTTCAGCGCATTCGTCAGGTATTGGTGCCAGGGCCGCACCAGAGCATCCCAGGGAATGCCGGGAAGTTGGTTGGCGGCGGAGCGTCCTTCTTCGGTGAGGCGGGCATTGCGTCCGCGGGCATCGAGGATGAAGTCGTGGCCTTCGTGCAATCCCTGAGCTGCCTCGTGAGCCGTGAGGTAGGCCTCGGGCACGGTGCGTTCCGTGGAAGGCTGCGCGATGACGAGCGGGGAGGCGGCCTCGTCAATAAGCACGCTGTCGATCTCATCCACAATGGCACTGGCCAGAGGGCGCTGCACCACCTCCGCCTCCGGGTGTTTCCGGCCCGTGAGGAGATTGCGCAGACGGAAGCTGGGACCATGCTGTGCGTGCTTGAGCAGGGCCAGTTGGTCGCGCAGGTAGTCGAAGCCGAAGTCGTACCCTGTGCCGTAGGTGATGTCGCACTGGTAGGCGGCGCGCTTTTCCGCGTGGCTCTGTTCCTGCTTGAGGAAGCCCACGGTGAGGCCGAGACGGGCGGCAATGGGAGTGGCGAACTCAAAGTCGCGTTCCGAGAGGTACGCATTCACCGTGGCGACGTGGACGCCCCGCTTGGGCAGGGCCCGCAGGCAGGCGGCCAGAGCGGTGATAAGCGTTTTTCCCTCCCCGGTGGCCACCTCCGTGATGGCGGGCTCCAGCAGAGCGATGATAGCCCGGGTCTGGCAGGGGTAGGCGCGGAGGCCTCCGGCACGAAAGGCGGCCTCCTTCACAAAGGCGAGCGCTTCCGGCAGGACCTGATCCAGCGTCGTGCGCTGGCGTAGGAGGTCGAAGCTCCACTGCCCCCACTGCTGCTCGAGGGCCTCATCCGTAAGGGCGGATACGGTCTTTTCCTGGGCCAGGGAACGTTTGAGAATGCGCTCAAGAGCTGACATGGGGCGACTACCATGGCCTAAAGTTTGCTTGTAGAAATTAGAAATCGACGCAAATAAGTTGCGGGTTGATCTCTAAAGTGAGTGGGGACCCTTGTTGTCAGTACAATGACAGGTCAAACCTGATGATAGTAAGAACAAAGGTGTATATATAATTTGCATCAGTAAATATCATTAACTTGACGTAGAAACTATAATAACTAGCATTGGCCAATTTTTAATTGGCCATGATCCCCTCAAACTCCTCTTCCGGGTCCCCCAACCGTCGCAAAAAGGGAAGCTCCAAGCTGTCCAAGCGCGTCGCCGACTGGTTTTTTGGGGGGGAGGCTGGCGAGGACCGGGTGCGACACGAGACCCTGGAGCCGCGCATTTTGTATTCGGCCAGTCCGCTGGAAGAGCCGCCGCCGGTGCCGGACGCTCCTCCGGTGACGCAGCAGCAGGGACCTGATGCTGGCAGCCAGGGCGGTGGAGAAGGAGGCGGCCCCGCCCCTGTCACCCAGGACCAGACCCCGCCGGTGGATGCTGAGGCTTCTGAAACCCCTGGCAGCGAGGAGCTGGCCACCATCCTCCAGCAAGTGGAGGATCTCCCCGCCGGAGAGGTGCAGTCTCTCGCCACCACAAACCTCGGTGTGGAACTTCAGATTCAGGGGCACCTGGACTGGAGCGAGCTGGGCCTGTCCACGGACGAACAGGGTACCTTCATCATCCGCGGCAGTGACCACAGCGATGACAGCCTTACGCTGGATCTGAGTCAGTTCTCCTCGTCGCTGGACCTCTACTTTGACGGTGGGGCGGGTGGCTTCGATGTATTGAAGATCACGGGAGTGACGTCCGGCGGCTACACTCCCGGGGCGCAGGCTGGTGAGGGGGTGCTGGTTTTCGGAAATCACCGCATCCAGTTCTCCGGCGTGGAGCCGGTCATCATCGAGGGCACCGGCGATGGCTCCAGCTTCACCTTCACCACCCCGCACGGCGTGGATGACCTGGTGCTGGACAGTCCGGCGGATGGCTGGAGCCGCATCCGCGGTACCAGTGGCGGCGAAGCCTTTGAAGAGCTGGTCTTCTCCAATGTGGAGCAGGTGATCGTGGACGCCATGTCCAACGATGCTCCGGGCGAAAGCGCGGATGTGGTGACAGTTGCCACGGACCTGCGCGCCCGTGGCCTGCGTGAGCTGAAGATCATGACCGGTGAAGGCGATGACACCTTGGTTCTTGGAACCAACAATCTCCCTCCACCGGTCTCCGGCGGGAGCTTCACCTTTGATGGCGGCACAGGGAACGACCGCATCATAGGTTCTGGTGCAGACACGACCTGGATGGTGACGGGTCACAATGAGGGAAGCGTTTATGGAGTGCGTTTCCGGGGAGTGGAGAATCTCGAGGGAGCGGCGAACAACGAAGACCGCTTTGTGTTTGAGACAGCCGGGCGGCTGGATGGATTGATTGACGGGGGTGCCGGCGGGTTTGATACAGTAGTGCTCGACGGAGGTAGTTCCTCGACCGCTGTTTTCCGGGCCTTTGGTCCCGATTCTGGTCTGATTGAAACAGACCTGTCCACGCTGGCCTATCGGGGGCTGGAGCCGATTGACTACAGCGGCACTTCGGACGCCATCATCCATCTCACGGGTGGAAACGACCAGGCGATCCTGGAGGTGAATGCGCAGGGCAAGCTAAGCCTGCGTTCACTGAACAACAGCTTTGAGCTGATCAATTTTAACACGTCCCTCAACTCGCTCACCATCATCGGTGGCGGCGGGTATGACAGCGTGCTGGTGGGCACCGGGGTGACCCTGGGGCTGGACGGCAGCTTCACCATCGAGTCGGAGTCCATTACGGTGGCTGCCGGGGCCTCGCTGAATGCCTCCAACATCCGTCTGAGCGCCACGGATCGCGATGACACGGAGCTTTCCCTGCTGACGCTTGGGGACAAGGATGCCTCCATCGTGGTGGCAGGAGAGCTGATCTCCACGGGAGACATCCTTCTTGAGGCACTGGTGGAACGGAATGTCTATACCATCAATCCTGTCTGGGCAGTAGTTTCAGGATCCTCCATGGCGAGCATCGTCGTAGAGGACTCTGCCGTGATCACGGCGGAAGGCACGGTCTCTGCGCTGGCGAACACCAAGGGTGAGATTGAAGCCTGGTCGCCACTGGGCGTGACCATCAGCTACGATGAGTCGGCCACGGTGGACATTGGTTCGGCGGTCATCACTGCAGCCGGTCTGCAACTCACGGCACGGACGGCCGGTGAATACACTGCCAAAGGGCGCGCCAGCATCAATGACGTGGACGGCATCACCCGTGCCAGATTGGACGGCACGGAGGCTCACCTCACTTCCGACCTCGTGGTGGTGGCAGAGGATGCGAGCAAGCTGACGTCGGAATCGCCCAATCAGGAGTTCAGCCTTACGGACTTCACGGGCGTCTCCATTGGCGCGGCCATTGCGAACAACAATCTGGACCGCAGTGTTGAGGCTTCCATCACGGATGCGGATATTGAGATCACCGAGACGGGCTCAGTGACCGTGGATGCCCGGAAGAGCAGTGAGTTCATCACCAGCGTGGGCGTCACCACGGTGAACAGCAGCATTGGGCAACCGCCCACGACCGGCCTGCAGATCGGCATCACCCTGGCTTCGAATGAGATGACCGGCGGTGTCTCCGCCTTCATCAAGGGATCCACCATCACCGTGGCCGATGGCGGCGTTTCAGTGACGGCGGAAGACCGGACCATTCTCGACTCCACCACGGAAGTTGGACCCTCGACCTCGCTTGAGGGGCTCGACTTCGCGGAACTCTCCGGCACGGGCGGTTTGGCACTGGGCTTCACCGCTGCCGTCAACACCATTGGGTATGATGTCCCTGACTTCCTGGGCATCAACATCGATGCCCTGCTGGGAACAGGTCTGGGCACGGAAAAGACGGCCAAGGTGGTCGCCTATGTGGAGGATTCAGAAATCACGGTGTCGGGCGATGTGGTGGTGAAGGCGGACAGTGGCATTCAGATGAATGCCACCGTGAGCAATGCCATGGAGTCCACCGGCAGCATCGGCTATGGCTCGTCCAGCAACGCCGCCAGCATGGTCGTGGCGACCAACGTTGTGAATGCCGGGGCAGAGGCCTGGATTCGGAACACCACCGGCACCCAGGGGACCCTGGAGGCTGGCGGAGAAGTGTCCGTGGTGGCGCAGGACGAGATCCAGGCCTTCGCGAACACGAAGGTCACCAGCACCGCCATCACCACCGCGGATGATGGCGGAGCTCTGCTTCTGGGCAATGTGGCCCGGGCGCTGCTCAGCACCTATCGCAAGGGCGACGGCCTGCAGAACGTGAATTTCGGTGACACCGTCTTCGTGCCGGCAGCCGAGGCCACCTATGCGGTGACCGATGGCTTCCGCGCCATCAAGCAAGGCACGCGCATCCTGGTGGATGACCCCGGTTTTGATGAGGACAAGGGCGAGGTCGGGGCCATCTACGAGTATCTGGGAACGGGGGATGAGATTGACCTGGCCACGGTGGACTTCACCCGGCCCGCCTACTGGCGCAAAGTGCCCGCGACGGAAGGGGCCATCTACCAGTACATGGGCACGGAGGCCAACCTGGACCTGCGCACCCAGAACTATACCGAGCCCCATCTCTGGAAGGTGGTGCCGGAGGTGAATCTCTTCCCGCTGTTTGAGGAAGAAGGGGAGATGACGGAGGAAGAGGCGCCCCAGGCGGACTCCGTGGCGTTTGGCGGACTGGCCGTGCGCAACGCCGTGGAGGGCGGAGCCCGGGCGTTTATTGACAACATGGACATCACCGCCGCGAGCATCGCGGTGGAGGCGGCGGAGAACGCCCTGCTTGAGGCCAAGACCGATGTCACGGCCACCCTCGGCAGGGATGCGGAGGGGAGCGGCCTGGCGGTGGGGGGAGTTATTGCCTCAAACTCCATGCAGAGCAGCGCTTCTGCCTCGGTGACGGGCAGCAAGCTCACCACGGAGGAGGGCGATGTGACGGTGCTCGCGGAGAATGCCTCCCGGTTGCTGGCTCAAACCCAGAGCTCCGTGGGTGGTGGTGACACCTCTGCCGGGGTCGTGATGGCCTTCAACACGGTAGGGTATGAGCCCTCCAACATCTTCTCGAAGACGATCGAGGCCTTCATCGGCTCTCATCTGACGGAAGGCGATCCTTCTGGCGTGACGGCGACCGTGCTAGACACGGAGATTCATGCGGCCGGCGGCGTGACCGTGAATGCGGAAAATCACGCGGCTCTCGAGGCCCTGCTCAACAACCTGACTACCAGCGCGGGTGAGGCCAGTTCCACGGCGGCCGGGGCCATGGTGGCGACCAACATGGTCAACGCCGAGGCCAGGGCCTCCCTTGGCTTTACCTCCGGGAGGGGTACGCTGGAGGCGGAGGGCACCGTCACCGTGAACGCGTCAGACGAGGCGACTCTGGAAGCCAGCACCACGCTGGAGTCCACGGCCTCCTTCCTCTCTGCGGAAGAGAAGGCGGATCCTCGCGCCCAGGCTTTTGACATTCTGGTCAGCGATTATGACTACTCCACCGAGAGCGGCGAAAAGCTTCTGATCACGGGTGACTCCGTGCTGGTGAGCAAGGAGTACGACCCGATGAAGGGTGCCCGCAACAAGGTGTACCGCTTCGTGGGTCTGCCCGAGACAGTGGACCTGGGCACGGAGGACTTCACCGACACGAGCCGGTGGAATCTCCAGACGATCGACAACACCATCACCGAGGACCTCGCGAAGTTCTTTGATGAACAGGAAGAGCCGGCGGCAGGCGGTGAAGAACCCGGCACCGGGGGTGAAGAACCGGGAACGGGAGGCGAGGAACCAACCGAGCCGGGGACGGAAGAGCCGCAGAAGAACGGCACCGCTGTGGGCGTGCTGGTCGTGCGCAATGAGGTGCGCAGCTCCGCCAGTGCCTCGGTCACGAATGTGGATGCCAACGTCGGTGGACTGGCGGTCACGGCGGATGAGTCCGTCACCCTGGTGTCCGACACCACGGGCCGGGTGATCGTGGAGGGTGCGGAGGACGGCAGCACGGCGGTGAGCGGTGTTGTGGTCACGAACCAGATGCAGGGCGGTGCCACTGCCAGTCTGACGAATGCCGCGATCGTCGCAGGTGATGACGGGGTGACGGTGGAAGCCGTCAATGCCGGGGCCTTTGATGCCACCAACAAGATTGAGGCCCAGTCCGACGGCACGTCCGTGGGGGTCATGCTGGCCTTCAATACCCTTGGCTATGATTCCAAGGACGTGATCACCGGGGCCATTGACGCTCTGCTGGGCACGAACATCAACGATGGGAGCGGCTCCAAGGCGGTGGCCACCGTGACGGATGTCACCATTGATGCGGTGGGCGATGTGACGGTCAGCGCGGAGAACGAATCCATCTTCAACGCCACCATCAGCAATGCGTCCACGGCAGGCGGCACGTCGGCGGGTGTGGTTCTCGCCAGCAACATGCTGCTGGGCGGGGCGGAGGCCATCGTGCGAGCCACCACTGGCACCCAGAGCATCATCTCCGAAGGAGATTTCACCGTCAACGCGGTGGATGCGACGGAGCTGTATGCCAACACCAAGCTGGTGAGCAAGTCCGTCATTGAGGCCGAGGAGGCCGAT
Organism: Verrucomicrobium sp. BvORR034; assembly: GCF_000739635.1. Classification (GTDB taxonomy): domain Bacteria; phylum Verrucomicrobiota; class Verrucomicrobiia; order Verrucomicrobiales; family Verrucomicrobiaceae; genus Verrucomicrobium. The sequence goes on from NZ_BATQ01000042.1 coordinate 9,103, forward strand.
GATGGCGTGGATCCCGTGACCGGGCTGGTGCGGGCCCTGGAGTTTGACTATCGCAGCTCAGACGGTCGGGTGGAACTGGACTATGGCACCACGGTGAAGGTGGCGGAAGATCATGAGCGCGGGGGCATTCCCGGAGCCACCTACCGCTTCGTGGGGGATGAGCCTACGGAGTTCAGCCTGGCCTCCACCAACTACGCCAACGTGGAGTTCTGGGAACTCGTCGAGGCGGACCACACCAGCGACGAAGGAGGGATTGAAATAGAGAACGGCCAGACCGTGCTGGTGGCGGAGGCTCACGCCGCAGGCGGTGATCCTGGCATCACTTACAAGTATCTTGGCCAGGACGCTGCCACGCTGGACCTCTCTGCGGCGGACTACACGGATGCCACCCTCTGGGAGGTGGTGGAGGCAGACCTGGAAAGCACCGACAGCGTGGTGCCGCTAACCTACGGCATGACCGTGCGGGTCGAGCCGGAGCAGAGCAATGAACTGCCGCAAAACGAGCAGAACATGGTCGGTGGCGAGGTGGGCAAGACCTACCGCTGGCTGGGCCCCAACAAGGTGACACTGGTGGACCTGGCCAACACGGACTTTGAAGATCTCAACTTCTGGAAGCCCGTTGTCACCTCGGAAGTCGTGGGTGCGGTGAGCAGTCTCTACGGGGAAGAGGTGCAGGCAGAGGAACAGCCCGGCGAGCCGCCAGCACCGGCCTCGTCCACTGCGGTGGGCATTCTCGTGGTGCGCAATGATGCGACCGCGGGAGCGCGGGCGGTGGTGCAGGACACGCATCTGGATGCTGCCAATATCACAGTGAGCGCTGATGAGGCGATGGTATTTGAGGCCGACAATGAGAGCGTGGTGAAGGCTGAGGGCGGCACCCAGGCAGCAGGTGGCGGGGCCACCACGCCTGATGCTGGTGGCGGCGCAGGGACTGGCGGCGAGACTGGCACGGGTGGGGAAACCGAACCCGGCGGGGGCGGCACCGATCCTGCCGCAGAGCCCACGGAGCTGTCCAGCGACTCGCTGGCCATCAATGCCGTGATCTCAATGAACACCATCCAGGCCAGTGCGCATGCCTCCATCACCGGCGGCTCGCTCACGGCGGCTGAAGACATCACCGTTACAGCGACGAACCGCATCGAAGCCACGGCCACCAATGCGGCCGAGGTGGAGAGCGATGGCACGTCGGTGGGGGCCATGCTGGCCTTCAACACGCTGGGCTACGAGTCCCAGAACATCCTTTTCAACACCCTGGACGCCCTGTTGGGCACCCGGATCGGCAACGAGAACCCTGCGGAAGTCAGCGCCTTCATCGAAGACGCCCCCATCAGCGCCGGCGGCAATGTCACCGTTGCAGGTAATAACGAGGCCAGCCTGACGGTGGAGCTCACCAACGACGCCCGAAGCGCCTCGGAAGGCAATGGCGTAGCTGTGTCCGGCGTCATCGGGCTCAACAAGGTGCGCACCCAGGCGGATGCCCACATTGACTATACTGGCGGCACGCCGGGCAGTGTACAGGCGGGTGGCACGGTGGCCGTGCGCAGCGCGGATGCTGCCGCCCTGGACGTCTCCGCCAACTTCAGCGCCGTGACCGGACTGGAGCAGGAGGAGGAGGATCCCGCTCCACGCGACATCATCGCCGGAGCCCTGGTGGAATCGTATGACTACACCACCAAAAGCGGTCTGCAGACGGTCATCATCGGCCAGGGCGTGCGGATTGCGGACGACTACGATGCCGGTCTCGCCGCCCGCGGCAAGATCTACCGCTACGTCGGCCTGTCTGATGTGCTCGACCTGGAAGCCCAGGACTATGCCAACAGCAGTGACTGGGTCCTGCAGACCACAGATGGCGAAATCGCGTCCAAGGTCATGGAGCGGCTCTTCCCCACGGAAGAGGCGCCCGCACCTGAAGAGGAGCCTGGGAAGACCACGGCCGGCGGCGGCCTGATCGTCCGCAATGATGTGCATGGCGGTTCCACGGCCCGCCTCAGTGATGTGGAGCTGGAAGCGGGTAGCGTGATCGTCACGTCCGACCAGAAGACGTCCCTGGTGGCCCATTCCTCCGGGGAGATTGTCAGTGAAGGCTCGGGTGGCGGTTTCGGTGCCATGGGCGGAGTTATTGCAACGAACTCCCTCCGTGGCGGGGCCGAGGCCAAAATAACCAACAGCAGCATCACCACCGTCGGCGACGGCTCGGAGACCATTGACGAGGTTCTTGAGCTGAAGAGCGGTGATGTGTATGTGGGTGCAGAGAACCGTGCCCGCCTGGATGCGACCAACGGCGTCAAGCTGGAGGCCGGTGAATCCGGCGCCCTGGGCGTGATGCTGGCCTACAACACTGTCGGCTATGGCAGCCAGGACATTTTCACCCAGACGATCGATGCCCTGCTGGGAACGAACATCGGGGACCAGTACTTCTCTGGAGCGTCCGCTTCCATTGAAGGTTCCGTCATCGACGCCTCGGGCTCGGTGATGGTGGTGGCGCAGAATGAAGCCATCTTCAACGCCACGCTCAGCAATGCCGCCAGTGGTGGTGGCAGCTCCATCGGCGTGGCCCTGGCCAGCAACATGGTCTCCAGCGGTGCCAGCGCAGCCATCCTGGGGGGCACGGTCACCCGTGATCTCACGGCTGATGGCGACGTGGTGGTGAGTGCCGTGGATGCCGCCGTCTTCCACGCCAACAGCAAGCTCGTCAGCGATTCCAAGATTCCTGAGGAAGAGGGTGATGACGGCCTGGATACCGTCACCGGCCTGGTGCGTGAACTGCAGTTCGACTATCGCAGCACGGACGGCCAGGTGGAGGTGAAGGAGGGCGACATCGTGGAGGTGGTGGATGAGGAGGGTTCAAGGTACTACCAATTCCTGCCCCGCACGGAGCCCCAGTTTGTGAGCCTCACCGCGGAAGAGTATGATGAGGACCTCACCCGCTGGCGCCCAATCATCGTGGAGGAAGGGCAACCTGCCCCCGAGGTGGCCTACCGCACCAGTGAGGTGGGCGTGCCGCTCTTCTTCGGGGATGTGGTCATGGTGATGGCCGGCCATCCGAAGGGTGGCGAGGCCGGGCGCAGCTACCGCTACATGGGAGCCTCCCAGAACAAGAACGGCTTGCGTCAGGCGGATCTGGTGGACCTGGGTGGCCAGGACTTTGACGATCAAGACCTATGGCAGCTTGTGCAGGTGGATGACGTGGCCCAGTCCGTTGGCGCTCTGCTGGCGGATGAAGAGGCGGACCAGCAGCAGGAGGAGGCCGGCAATGATCCCGCGGCGCAGAGTTCGACCTCAGTCGGCATGCTCATCGTCCGCAACGATGCCATCAGCGGTGCCAGCGCCGTGGTGGACAAGATCAACGTCACGGCAGCTAATCTGTCTGTGACGGCGGCGGCCAGCATGGACTTCACCGCGGAGACGTCGAGTGAAGTAACGGCGGAAGGTGGTGCCTCCCAGGTCGGTGGTGGTGCTGGCGGCGGTACGGAACCCGGTGGCACGCCTGGAGAAGGCGGCGCGACAGAGCCCGGTGGTACGGAAGGCTCCGGCGGCGAGTTGCAGAGCGACTCTCTGGCGATCAATGGAGTCATCACCACCAACACGGTGCAGGCCTCGGCCCTGGCCAGCGTCACGGGTGGCAGCATCAAGGTGGATGAGAACGTCGAAGTCAGTGCGGAGAACAACTCCAGCATCACGGCGGTCACGGAAGCCGTGGTGGAGGGGGATGGAACCAGCGTGGGGGCCGTGATGGCCTTCAACACCCTCGGCTACGAATCCCAGAACGTTCTTTTCAACACCATTGATGCCCTGCTGGGCACCAGCATCGGCGATGAGAACCCGGCCGATGTGAAGGCGTTCATCCTGGATGCCGACATTGAGGCCGGCGGGGACGTCACGGTTTCAGCCACTAACGAAGCCAGCCTGTCTGCCTCCCTGGGCAACGACGTGGCCAGCGCGTCTGAGAACGGCAATGGGCTGAGTGTTTCCGCCCTGCTGGGCATGAACCGCGTGAATGCAGGGGCCGAGGCTTACATCGATTACACTGGGGCCCCCGGCACGGTGGACATCGGCGGCAAGCTTGCCATCACCGCCAATGACAGCGCCAATCTGGAGTCGGAACTGGAGATCAGCGCCGTCACCAGCAAGATCGAAACCCCTGGCGATCCGGATCCGAAAAAGACTCTCGCCAGTGCCTATGTGGGGCACTATGACTACACCACCCTGAGCGGACTGCGCACCCTCAAGGATGGCGATTCCGTGCGGGTCGCCCGGGACTATGATCCGCTCATGGGATCGCCCGGCCGGATCTACGTTTATACCGGCAGCAATCCCCAGGCGCTCAATCTCTCTGAGGTGGACTTTGCCTCAAGCCCGGACTGGGAGCTGCAGTCCACGAACAACGCCGTCACGGATGAGGTGCTGGACACTCTCTTCCCGGCGGAGGAAGAGCCGGGCGGTGAAGAGCCCGGCGCGGGTGAACCCGAGAAGGGCGGAACTGCGGCTGGTATCGTGGTGTTGCGCAATGAACTGACCAGCGGCGCGGTCGCCTCCCTGCACAATGTGGTGGTGAACGCCGGTGCGGTGGAAGTGACGGCCGAGGAAACTTCCAACTTTGCCGCCATGGCGAAGGGGGAGGTGGAATCCTCCGGCGGGGGCACGTTCAGCGCCTTCAACGGCATGGCGATCAGCAACTCCCTGGTGTCCAACGCCGAGGGGCGTCATTTGCAGGAGAAGGGCGCGGCTGTGGCCGAAGTTTACCAGGCCAGCATCACCACCGTGGTGCCGGAAGATGCTGCGGAAGACGGCCCCGACGGCAGCGTGGCAGTCAGCGCCACCAACTCGGCCACCTTTGACGCCACCACACGCCTGGCCACCAGCAGTGGCGAGGGCGGTGCCGCCGGTGCGGTTCTAGCCTTTAACACCCTCGGCTACGAGGCGCAGAACATCCTCTTCGCCACGCTGGATGCCCTGATTGGCTCCAACATCGGGAACCAGCACCCCGCGCGTGCCGTGGCTTTCATTCAAGACACGCCGGTGGATGCCGAGGGTGATGTCACTGTTGCCGCGGAGAATGAGGCGGTGCTCAATGCGACCCTCACCAACGCCACCGACGGTGCGGACGGAAAATTTGTTGGCAGTTTCGCCATTGCCAGCAACATGGTCAGCACCGGGGCCGATGCCTGGATCCGCTCCACGGGCGGCACCCGCTCCGTGACGGCTGGCGGTGCGATCAGCGTCACGGCCAGCGACGCAGCCGAGATCTACGCCAACAGCAAACTTAGCAGCATCAGCACGATCTCCACGGAAGGGGACGACGGTGTCGATCCGCTGACGAAGACGGTCCGTGCCTTCGAGTACGACTACACCTCTGATCAAGAGTATCGCGACGCCCAGGAAGTGAGCCGTGACCTGGAGGAGGAGTTCAAGCGCACGGACTTCCGCGTGCCGGTGCATCATGGCATCACCGTGCTCGTGGCCCCGACCCATGTGGCGGGAGGCGAGCCTGGCCGCACCTATGAGTACATGGGCGGCTGGGATCCCACGCTGATTGATCTCAAGGAGGAGGACTACAGCAATACCGACTACTGGAAGCCGCTGCTGGGCACGGATGTGCTGGAGGCCGCCAATGTGCCGGGCATCTTTGCCGACAAGAAAGAAGCGGGTGATGAAGCCAGCGGTACCACCCCTGCGGAAGGGGAGGGGACTGGGGGCGAACCTGGTGGTGGTGGTGCCGCTGGCGGTACAGTGGTGGGCGGTCTGGTGACGCGCAATGACGTCATCAGCAAGGCCACGGCCGTCATTGAGCAGATCGATCTGACGGGCGATTCCATCGAGGTGTCCGCCACGGAGAGCTCCGTTTTTGAAGCCGATACCGTCAACAACGTGTCGGCAGGGGGCGCGGCACCGGAAGAGGCGCAGAACTCTCTCGCCGTGGGCGGGGTTATTGCCACGAACACCATCCAGGCCAAGGCAGACGCTCACATCAAGGGCGGCAGCGTGACCACCACGGGCGGAGATGTCAGCGTCACTGCGGAGAACTCCGCTGAAGCCGTCGCGACCACGGAAAACGCCGTGACTGGCGGCGGTACTTCGGTTGGTGCGGTGCTGGCCTTCAACACTCTGGGCTTCGAAAGCCAGAACATCCTCTTCAACACGCTGGATTCACTCCTGGGGACCGGCATTGGCGACGAGAACAGCGCGGATACGGTGGCTTACATCGAGGACGCTCCGATCAATGCGGCCGGTGACGTCACGGTCACGGCCACCAACGCGGCCTCCCTGGAAGCCGTGATCAGCAGCAGCGCGGAAGCGACCAGCGCAGAAGGCAACACCACCGCCGTGTCGGGCATCCTGGCCAGCAACATGGTCAGCTCCGGCAGCCGGGCGTATGTGGATTTCAGCGGCACCAGCACCGGCACCCGTGGCGAGCTGAATGCCGGTGGCCAGATCACCGTGGAGGCCAGTGACGAAAGCGCCCTCTCCTCGGAATCCGTGGCCTCCGCCCTGGCCGACTCCTTCGATGAAGACGCGGACTCCCTGGGCAAGGTCTCAGACGCCCTGGTTAACTCCTATGCCTTCACGACCAAGAGCGGCGCGCAGACGGTTTACTTCGGCACGGGGGTGCTGGTGGACAGCGAGTTTGATCCCTTCAAGGGCGACCACGGCCGCATCTATCGCTATGTGGGCTCCACCACGGCAGACTTTGACCTGGCCGAGGTGGACTTCAAGAACAGCCCTGACTGGGTGGTCCAGACGGTGGACAATGTCCTCACGGATGACTTCATCGATGTGATTCGCGGTGGCGGCGGGGAGGAAGCGGGTGGTGGCACCGGTGGTGAAGGCGGAACTGGCGGTGAACCTGGCACAGGCGGTGAGCCTGGTGCTGAAGCGCAGGAGCAGAAGACCAGCGCTGCGGGCGGCCTGGTGGTCCGCAATGAGCTGCGCGGTCACGGTGCGCAGGCTTACATTGACCACGCCAACGTGCAGGCGGGCGGCGTGCGCGTGGCAGCCTCGGAAGACGCGACGCTGATCGCGACCAGCGAGGGCTCCATTGAGGCTGCGGAAGCGGGCACCTTCCCGGGAGTGGCCGGGGTGATCGCGACAAACAATCTTCAGGGCAGCGCAGAAGCCTTCATCAAGAACAGTGATCTCGTCATCACCGAGGGCGATGTGGAGGTTGAGGCGGTGAACTCCGCCAAGATGGATGCCACCAACACCACAGCCCTGACGGTGGGTGGCGCGGGCAACGCCTTCGGCCTGAGCGTGGCCTTCAACAAGATTGGTTATGAACCGCAGAACATCCTGTTCGACGCGGTGGATGCCTTGATCGGCACGAGCATTTCGGATGCTGATCCGAGCCAGGCCCTGGCGTACATCGAGGATACCACGGCGCAGGTCGATGGCGACCTCAGCGTGGTGGCGGAGAACAGCACCCGCTTCAATGCGACGCTGACCAACACCTCCTCCGGCGGCGGCACCAGTGTGGGCACGGCTCTTGCCAATAACATGGTGAACAGCGGTGCCACGGCCTACATCGGCACCACGGGCAACCAGCTCCTCGACATCAATGTGGGAGGGGATGTCACCGTCTCCGCAGTGGAGGATGGCATTGTGTCCGCGAACAGCCGTCTCGTGGCGGCCAGCATCACCGCCGAGCCCGGCGGCATCGATGTCATCACCGGTGCACTCCGTGATGTGGAAAGCGCCTACAACAGCGAGGAAGGCGAGTTTGCCCTCAGCTTCGGTGCCCGCGTGCGGGTGAGCGATGGCCATGCCTTTGGTGGCGAAGTGGGACGCGTTTACGAGTACATGGTGGGCGGTGATCCCCAGCTGGTGGATCTCTCCTCGGAAGACTTCACGGACAAGGGCAGCTGGCGCATTGTGCCGGATTCAGAGTTCATCCCTGGCGGGTTCCTGGAAGGGGAGCAGGGCGAGGACAAGAAGTCCACCTCAGTGGGTGCCATCATCGTGCGCAATGATGTGATCAGCGGCGCCAGGGCCTGGGTGGAAGACATCAATCTCAAGGCCGGCTCTGCAGAGGTGAAGGCAGAACACGCCACCACCTTTGATGCAGTGACTGATGCTGCCTCCTCCTCCCAGGGCGGAGCAGGTTCAGAAGGCGAAACGGGGGGCACTGGAGGTGCCGGTGGAACGGGCGGAGCCGGAGGTGGCGCAAGTTCGCTGGCCGTGAGCGGCGTCATCGCCACCAACATCCTGCAGGTAAGTGCGGAGGCCTCGGTGTCTCGTGGTTCTGTGGAAACAACGGAGGGAGACTTCTCTGTCACCGCCCGGAACACGGCGGAAGTGACCGCAGAGACGAACAGCGTTGCCTCCTCAGGCGGTACTGGCGTGGGCGTCACGGCGGCGTTTAACATCGTGGGCTACGAGGCCCAGAACATCCTGTTCAGCACGGTGGATGCCCTGGTGGGTTCCGATATCGGAGACGCCAATCCGTCCGAGACCTCGGCCACAGTCACCGGCACCAGCATTCGTGCGGCCGGAAACGTGAATGTCACGGCGGACAACGTCTCTTCTCTGCAGGCGATCATCAGCACCGAGGCCAGCGCGGCTGCGGCTGCGGGAACCAACCCGACCGGGCTTGCCGTTGGCGGATTGTTGGGCAGCAACATGGTCAACAGCAAGGCCACTGCGGTGGTGGATATGACCAGCGCTGCGGACAAGACGCTCAATGCCGATGGCGATGTGACGATCGCTGCCAGCGACGAGGCCTCCATCACTGCGGAGTCGGAAATGGCGTCCATCGCCTCGGCTGAGGCCGGGGATGTGGGTGTCCGTCCGCTCGTGGAGAGCGCCACGGCCGCCATTGTGGCGGACTACAATTTCACGACCCGCTCCGGCACCAAGCTCATCGGTGTGGGGGATGAAGTTTATATTGCCGACGACTACGAAGGCGGGGCCAATGCGGGCTCCAAGTACCGCTATGTACCGGTGAACCGACCGGCGGTGGGAGAACGTGTCGAGCTGGATCTCGCCACGGTGGACTACACCTCGCCTGACTGGCAGGAGATCACAGAGGACACCGTCTTCACCGCGCTGCCGTTGAACCAGTTCTCCAACATGGAGGCCGGTACGGCCCAGGCTGTTGGCGGTCAGGTCATCCGGAATGACCTCAGAAGCAGTGTGGAGGCCAGCTTGCTGCAGGCCACCACGGAGGCAGGATCGCTCACCGTCTCTGCCACGGAAGCTGCGGCCATGGAGGCCTCTGTCACCAGCCGGACCGAGGCGGATGGCGGCAGCGCGTTCGCCTCCGGTGGCGGCACGAATCTGGCGGTCAACGGCACCATTGCCACGAACAACGTCATCACGGCCTCTAAGGCCATGGTGGAGGGTGGTTCCATCACCACGGAAGGTGATGTTTCAGTGACCGCCGAGAACGTGGCTTCCCTGGATGCCACGATCGACAACTCGATCCAGACTGCAGGGGTGGGCGTGGGCGTGACACTCGCCTTCAACACGATTGGTCTCGAACCGCAGAACCTGTTGTTCAATACCATCGACGGCCTGATCGGCACTGAGATCGCTGACAAGGTGGCCCCGATTGAGGCGACCATTCGCAACGCGGAAATCCACGCAGGTGGAGACATCACCGTCGAGGCCCTCTCCGACTCCTCCATCACTGCTGAGGTGCCTGTGTCTATTCTGGGCATGAAGTTCAGCACTTCGGGCGAACAGTCCAATGCGACCACTGTGGGAGCGGTGGTGGCGATGAACAAAATCGTGTCTGACGTGATCGCTTCGATCGAGAACGCCGGAGTGATCGAAGGAGCGAACGTCACCGTCAATGCGGAGAACACCTCCAGCGTGGAGGCAGACGTCAGTGCCACGAGCATCTCCATCAGCGGCTCCACCGCAGGCGGGAAGTCCGTGTCCATCGGCGCGGCCCTGGCTCGCAACGACGTCAAGAGCTCGCTGGAAGCGACGATCAATGATGCGGACCATGTGGACATCAGCGCTACAGGCGATGTGACGGTGTCCGGGGTGGATTCGAGCAGCATCATCTCCGACACCACGGCCACTGGCGTGAGTGTCACGGTGGGCGGCCAGTCCGGCACCTCGGTGGCCGGCGGTGGCGCGATCGCCTTCAACAACATTGTCACGGACTCGAACGTCTCCGTGAACAATGCCACGCTCACCGCGGAAGGCGCAGTGAGCGCCACGGTGGAAAGCGATGCCACTGTGGATGCACTGGTACGCGCGGTGGCCGCAGGCTTCAGCGCCTCGGGCCAGGGTGGGAAGAACTTCGCGGTCGGCGGATCCATTGCGCAGAACCAGATTCTGGGCAGCGGTGCGGATGACGTCAGCGACGTGCATGCCTCACTGACGAACACCTCCGTGGAAGCTGGCGGGCCGATCACGGTCTCCGCCACCGCATCCGGCACGGTGGATGCCGATGTCCTCGGCATTGCGGCGGGCGTGGGTCTCTCTGCGGCTGGCAGCACGGCCGCCTCAGTCGGCGCAGCGGTTGCTGACAACAGCATCGCCCGTGACATCGCCGCTTATGTGCAGAACGGTGACCAGCTCACCGCGGCCACCGGCGACATTGCCGTCACCGCTTCTGACACCGCGATCATTGACGCCAACACGGTTGGCGCCGCCGCCAGCATCAACGTCAGCGGTGCTTCTGCCACGACCATTTCGGTCGGCCTTTCGGTGGCAGACAACGACATCCACAGCAACGTGCGGGCCTACATCAAAGATGTGGACTCCGTGGAAGCGACGGAGGGGGCGATTGAACTTTCCGCGAACCGTGATGGCAGCATCACCTCCACGGCGGTGGCGGCTTCTCTGGCAGTCGGCGTCGGGCTCGGCGGCAGCAGCACCACCGTCTCCGGGGCGGGGGCGGTGTCCATCAACGACATCTCGGGCGACGTGGTCGCCTTTGCAGAATCCAGCGACATGGTGGCGGGCGGCGATGTGACCCTGGCGGCCTCCTCCGCCACGACCATCGATGCGGTCATTGTCGGCGTTTCCTCCGCTGTGGGAGGATCCTCCGGTTCAGGCACGGGCGTCTCGCTCGGGGCGTCGGTCGCTGTCAATGAACTGGGAACGTCTGATCCGTTCTCCATCCAGGCGTATCTGAAGGACAGCAGTGTGAGCGCAGGCGGCGCACTGGATGTTTCAGCGAACTCCACGCAAGACATCAGCGCTGCGGTGCTGGCAGTCTCAGCCGCCGTCACGGCCTCGGCGGGGACCGGCATCGGTGTGTCTGGCTCGGGCACGGGTGCCACGAACGAGATCAAGGCCAACATCACCGCCTCCATTGAAGGGGGCGACAGCATCACGGCCAGCGACATCAGTCTTCAGGCCTCCGATGCGTCTCGCATCGATGCATCGGCCGGCACCGCGTCGATCTCAGCCGCCTTGGCGGGTGGATCGGGCGTGTCGGTCAGCCTGGGTGTATCCATCGCCCAGAACACCATTGAAACCAACGTCAACGCCAGCATCACGGATGTGGCGGGGGGAGTCACCGCAGAAGCGGGCGGGCTCTCCGTGTCCGCCAGCCAGGCGGCGCAGATTGAGGCGAAAACCTGGGCGGCCTCCCTGGCCGCTGGGATCGGAGCCGGTGGCAGCGGCATTGCGGTCTCTGGTGCCGGGGCGGTGGCCATCAACGACATCTCTGGTGGGGCGCTGGCCTACGTGGATTCCAGTGACATTGTCGTGGAGGAAGGGGTGACCGTTGCGGCCTCCTCCTCAGCCTCCATTGAAGCTCTCATCCTGGCGCTTTCTGCGTCCGTGGGTGGAGGCTCGGGCACGGGCGTCGGGGTGTCCCTCGGTGCTTCCGTGGCGATCAACAAGATGGGCGAGTCCCAGCCGTTCTCGATCCTGGCCTACCTGAAGGACAGCAGTGTGAGCGCAGGCGGCGCATTGGATATTTCAGCGAACTCGGTGCAACACATCAGTGCCACGGTCATGGCATTGTCGGCCGCGGTCACGGGTTCAGGCGGCACTGGGGTCGGCGTCTCCGGTTCTGGAACCGGGGCCACCAACGAAATTGGGGCCAATATTGCTGCCTTTATTGAAGGCGGGGACAGCATCATCGCCAGCGACATCAGCCTGCTGGCGGTGGATGCCTCCAGCATCGACGCCTCGGCCGGGGCGGCTTCGCTCTCACTGGCCCTGGCCGGTGGTTCAGGCGTGTCGGTCAGCCTTGGCGTTTCCGTTGCTGAAAACAGCATCGACTCTACCGTCAGAGCGAGTATCACGGATGTGGATGGCGGTGTGACGGCGGAATCAGGCGGTCTTTCGGTCATCGCCAGCCAGGCCGCGCAGATTGAGGCAGAAACCTGGGCGGCCTCCCTGGCCGCCGCTGTGGGTGGTGGTGGAACCGGCGTGGCTGTCTCTGGTGCCGGGGCCGTGGCTCTCAACGACATCTCAGGCGGTGCTCAGGCCTATGTGGACTCCGCCGACATCATCGTGGAGGAAGGCGTGACTGTGGCAGCCTCCTCCTCGGCCTCCATTGACGCGTTCATTCTGGCGCTCTCCACCTCGGTGGGCGGTGCCTCAGGTGCCGGAGTCGGCGTCTCCCTTGGCGCATCCGTGGCGGTCAACAAGCTCGGCAAGTCCGCACCGTTTTCCATCCTGGCCTATCTGAAGGACAGCAGTGTCAGCGCCGGAGGTGCGCTGAATATTTCAGCGAACTCCACGCAGCGGATCAACGCGGACGTCATGGGGCTTTCGGCGGCTGTCACAGGTTCCGGCGGCACCGGCATTGGTGTTTCCGGCTCTGGCACGGTGGCCACGAACGAGATCGGGGCCAACATCGCCGCCTTCATCGACGGAGGCGACAGCGTCCAGGCGGACAGCATCAGCCTGCTAGCCATGGATGCATCGATCATTGATGCCTCGGCCGGTGCCGCTTCGCTCTCACTGGCCCTGGCCGGTGGCTCGGGCGTGTCGGTCAGCCTGGCGGGCTCCATTGCCAACAACATCATCAACACCACGGTCAGTGCGGGCATCTCCGATGTGGCTGGTGGGGTCACCACGGAGACGGGTGGGCTCACCATCGCCGCCGGGCAGGCGGCGCAGATTGATGCGGTCGCTTATGCGGCATCACTTGCCGCCGCTCTGTCTGCTGGGATGAGCGTCTCTCTGGCCGGTGCTGGAGCCGTGGCCCAGAACGAAATTACGGGTGGCGTGCAAGCCTATGTGGATGACGCGGATGTGAACAGTGCCGGTGGCGTGGACCTCACCGCCACCAACGTGTCCTCCATTGATGCAACCCTTGCGGCTGCGGCCATGAGTGCCTCCGTCGGTGCCGGCACCGGGGTCGGCATTGGCATCGGTGTTTCCGTTGCCCAGAACATCATTGGTGGCTCGGAGAATGGCGGAGATTCACCGCTGGATGTGATCGCCCGCATCACGGATTCAGCCGTGGAGGCCGTGCAGGGCATCAGCCTTCGCGCACTCTCGGATCAAGACATCGACGCTGTCGTGGTGGCTGCCGCCATGGCTGCGGCAGTATCCGGCGGCACGGGCGTCGGCGTGGCCGGGGCCGGAGCTTCCAGCACGAACCGTGTCCTTACCAATGTGAAGGCCTTCGCCGAAAACGGTGAGCTTTTGAAGGGCAGGACGATCGACATCATTGCCGCAGACCAGTCTGAGATTGATTCATCCACAGGTGCCGGGGCACTGGCAGCCACGGTTTCAGTCGGACCCACCGGAGCGGCCGTTTCCGTCGCCCTCTCCGCCAGCGTGGCGCAGAACACCATTGTGGGCAACGTCCAGGCTTACCTCTCGAATGTCGATGAGGCGGAGGCCACGAATGGGGCGGTGACCATCAGCGCGACACAGAACGCCAGCATTGAGGCAGATGTCTATTCGGCATCCCTGGCAGCTGGCGTGTCCTTTGGACCTTCCATCTCGGTCAGCGGCGGCGGTGCGGTTGCCCTGAACGCCATCTATGGCGATACCCAGGCATCCATCGACAACAGCGATGTGACCGCCACCGGTGACGTGAACCTGGATGCCATCAATACCTCAGTCATCGACGCGCAGGTGCATGCGGTTTCAGCCTCGGTTGCCATCGGCGGTGCCACGGGCGTCGCGGTGGCCCTGGGGGCATCCGTGGCCACCAACCTGATTGGTGGAGGCACATACCGGGACATTGATGCGAACGGCAATGTGACGACGGCGAATATGGACAAGGCTTCGCTCAAGGTGAGTGCCTTCGTTTCAGACGCCGAGATCAATTCAGCGGGCAGCCTGGAAGTGACGGCCCTCTCGCAGCAGAACATCGATTCCAATGCCCAGGTGGCGAAGGTCTCCTTCTCGCTTGGGGCTGCGTTTGCCGTGGCCGCTTCGGCGGCGGGCACCTTTGCGACCAACCTCATCGAGACGGACGTGTCGTCCCAGATTCTCGAGTCGTCGGTGCAGGCGGCCTTGGGGGTGGATATGGATGCGCACGACCGCTCCAGCATCGACGCCATCGCAGGCTCGGCAGCCGTGTCGGCGGCGCTTGCCCCCTACAGTGCGGCGATCTCCTTCGCCGGCACCTTTGCGACCAACGAAACGAACAACGACGTCTGGAACGCCATCGAGCAGAGTTCTGTGCTGGTGACCAACGGCAGCATCTCGGCCGAGGCTACGTCCACACCGGCGATCACGGTGCAGGCTCACGCTGCGGCGCTCGCCATGGGCATCGTGGCGGTGGCCGGAGCCGGGATTGGCTCTGACGCGGTGGTCAACAACACCGTGCAGTCCTACGCCAGCGATTCTGACTTGTCGGCCACCCAAGGGACCGTCACGTTTGATGCGCGATCCACCGTCAATGTGACGCCCGCGTTCGTGAGTGCGGCAGGTTCCTCCGGGCTGGGGGCCGCGGTGAGCGTCATCCGCTCCAGCGTGGAGATCAGCGGGGCGACGCGCGCCTATGTGCAAGGCGGATCTCTTTCCACCCGCGCGCTGACGGTCAATGCCGATCACCGCACGGATGCCAATGCCACGCTCGTGAGCGTAAGCGGCGGGATGCTCTCCGCCTCGGTGATCGCGGCGACGATTGATGATTCATCCAGCGTTCTGGCCTACATCACCGGCACGACGGTGACAACGACGGATCCGGCCATCGGCGTGACGGTGCGGGCTCGGGGCCAGACCTACATCAGCACCCTGAACGTAGCGGCCGGCTTCGGCGTGGTGGCGGGAACAGTCGTCTCCAGCAAGGCTTCTGCGTCGCCTGATGTACAAGCCTATCTGGGCGATGAAACAACCATCAGCGCCGCCGGCGGTGATGTGAACGTGACAGCGAGTCATTCCGGCACGGTGCAGTCCACCGGTCTGGGCGCTTCTGCAGGCCTCATCGCCGTTGGCGTGACGACGATTGAGTCGAAGCTCACGCCCACAGTGATCGCCAACACCCGGGGTGACGTCATCATCTCGGGCAGTGACGTGCTGCTCGATGCGAAGTCGGACACGGTCGGACGCAATATTTCCTTGAGCTTCCTGTCCGGATCCGGCCTGGGCGCTGCGGCAGCGTTCATCAATGGATTGATCTTCGGTGGTGAAGGCGTCCAGTCTCTGGCGTTTGCAGGGGCTGGCGGCATCGGCGCCGGGGTGGGGGTGCAGGCCACCACCACCTACTCACCGGATGTTTTTGCCGGACTGAGTGACGGCACGGAAATCGAAGTGACTGGCGACGTCACGGTTCGCGCGCTGGCGGAAGGCCTGGCGGACTCCACGGGGCTGGGCATCACCATCGGGGCTCTGGCGGTCGGCTTTGTCCAAACCAATGCCACCGTCAACGGCAACGTAAAGACCGACGTGGGCGGGCGCATCAAGGCGCGGAATCTCACGCTCGACACCGACGGGAACCTGGATGCCGAGGCCCTGACCGTGGCGGCGGCCGGTGGCGTGATCGGTGTGGCCATCAACTCTGCGGATATCTCCTTGAACCCTGAGGTGGTCTCTGGTCTGCGTGACTTCGCGC